>CAZCUW010000028.1:0-30992 GCA_964502035.1 uncultured Sphingopyxis sp.
GGGGGTTTCGTTGCCGTGGAACTGGATGATGTCGGGCCGCACCGCAGCAAGCGCGTCGGCGGTCAGTTGCTGCGATGCGTTGACCAGCAGCAGCGCGACCTGAACATGGCGCCCGGCGCGCTTGCGCAATTCGGCGGCGGTTTTCAGGTCGACGTGACGCGAACTCGGCTCATAGTGAACCAGACCGATGTGCGTTGCCCCCAGCTCGATGGCCGCATCGACGGTTTCGGGGGTGGACAGGCCGCAGATTTTTACAAAGGGGGGCATGTTACAGCCTCAATTGGCGTCATTGCGAGCGAAGCGAAGCAATCTCCAGCCACCGGGCTGGCGCATGGGCGATGGATGGAGATTGCTTCGTCGCTCCGCTCCTCGCAATGACGGATACGGGATGACGAATATAATGTTTCTTACAGCGTCGCTTCGATTTCGCGCGCGGCAAGGTCGGGGTCGGGCGACTGGCTGATCGGGCGGCCGACCACCAGGATCGATGCGCCATCGGCCATCGCCTGGGCCGGAGTGACGACACGTTTCTGGTCGCCCGCGCTGCCGTTAGACGGACGCACGCCGGGGACGACGAAAAAGCCGCCTGGCCACGTCTTGCGCGCGGCCTTCACTTCCTGACCCGAGCAGACGATGCCGTCGAGCCCGGCTTGGCGTGCCAGCGCGGCGAGGCGGACGACCTGATCGTGCGGGGTGCCGCCGACGCCGATGTCGTCGAGGTCGGGGGCGTCGAGGCTGGTCAGCACGGTCACCGCGACAACTTTGGTGTTCAGTCCCGCCACCGCCTTGGCTTCCTCCAGCATCGCGCGGCCGCCCGCGGCATGCACGGTCAAAATGGCCGGTTCGAGCGGGCGGAGCGCCTGAATCGCCTTGGCGACCGTGTTGGGAATGTCGTGGAGCTTCAGGTCGAGAAAGATCGGCAGGCCCAGCTTAGCCATTTCATGGACGCCATGATGGCCGTTGGCGCAGAAGAATTCGAGGCCGAGCTTTAGCCCGCCGACATGATGCCGCACCTTTTGCGCCAGCGTAACCGCGGTGTCGAGGTGCGGATGATCGATGGCGAGATAAAGCGGCGAGCTCATGGGATATCCAGTGGCAAGGTGGGCGACGCGGTCCCGGGCGTGGGGGCAGGGGTGGTCGCCGGTGCAGGCTCCACGGGACGATTGGCCAGCGCCCGCATGTCGGCGAGCTGGCGTTCGCTCGTGTCGAGGCGGCGTTTCAGCGACCAGCGGGTGGTGCGCAGCGCGAACCATGTGGGCAGGAAACCGACAAGGAATGAAATCAAGATCACAGCGGGGAGCTTGGTGCTCCAGATGAGCACATTGGCAGGCTCAGTCGCCGGCCAAATCTTTACATCAACGGGATCCCAATTCATCGCCGCAAATGCGACAAGAATTGCCGTCAGCAAGACCCAGATAATCGTCCGCAGGATACCCACTATCGCTTGCTCCTCATTGGTCCGGTCGGTGGACCCTATGCCAGATTGGCGCGGCTTTCCAGTCCAGCCTATGCCGCGCCGAAGACCCGGTCAAAGATCGTGTCGACATGCTTCATATGATAGCCAAGGTCGAAAAGTTCCGTCAGCTGTTCGGCCGACAGGCGCGCTGTAACATCGGCATCGGCTTTCAGCAGTTCGAGCAGCGACAATTGGCCGTCGCTTTCCCATACCCGCATCGCGTTACGCTGGACCAGATGGTAGCTGTCCTCGCGGCTCGCACC
This sequence comes from uncultured Sphingopyxis sp., assembly GCA_964502035.1. Classification (GTDB taxonomy): domain Bacteria; phylum Pseudomonadota; class Alphaproteobacteria; order Sphingomonadales; family Sphingomonadaceae; genus Sphingopyxis. The sequence continues at coordinate 1,720 of CAZCUW010000028.1, forward strand.
GGCCTGCGTCAGCGCCAGCAGGACGCGCTGCGAATGGACAAGGCCGCCCATGCGGTCGAGGTTCTTCTGCATCCGTTCGGGATAGATCAGCAGCTTGTCGATCACCCCGGTCAGCCGCCCCAGCGCGAAATCGAGGGTGATCGTGGCATCGGGGCCGATGAAGCGTTCGACCGACGAATGGCTGATGTCGCGTTCGTGCCACAGCGCGACATTTTCGAGCGCGGGGACGACGGCGCTGCGGACCATGCGCGCGAGGCCGGTGAGGTTTTCGGTCAGGATCGGGTTGCGCTTGTGCGGCATCGCCGAGCTGCCCTTTTGCCCCGGCGAGAAATATTCCTCGGCCTCCAGCACTTCGGTGCGCTGCAAATGGCGGACTTCGGTGGCAAGGCGCTCGATCGAGCCGGCGACGACGCCGAGGGTGGCAAAGAACATCGCATGACGGTCGCGTGGGATGACCTGCGTCGACACCGGTTCGATCGACAGGCCGAGCTTGGCGGCGACATGCGCCTCGACGCGCGGGTCGATGTTGGCGAAGGTGCCGACCGCGCCCGAGATCGCGCAGGTGGCGACTTCGGCGCGGGCGGCGATCAGGCGCGCCTTGCAGCGATCGAATTCGGCATAGGCCTGCGCCAGTTTGAGCCCGAAGGTGACGGGTTCGGCGTGGATGCCATGGCTGCGCCCGATCGTCGGGGTCAGCCGATGTTCAAAGGCGCGGCGCTTGATCGCGGCGAGCAGCGCGTCGAGGTCGGCGATCAATATGTCGGCCGCCTGCGCCAGTTGCACCGCCAGACAGGTGTCGAGGACGTCGGAGCTGGTCATGCCCTGATGCATGAAGCGCGCTTCCTCGCCGACATTTTCGGACACCCAGGTCAGAAAGGCGATGACGTCATGCTTGGTGACCGCCTCGATCGCGTCGATCGCGGCAACATCGATGACGGGCTTGGTCGCCCACCAGTCCCACAGGGCTTTCGCGGCGGACTTTGGAACGGTTCCGAGCTCGGCGAGGGCATCGGTGGCGTGCGCCTCGATCTCGAACCAGATGCGAAACCGATTCTCGGCCGACCAGATCGCGGTCATTTCCGGCCTGGCGTAACGCGGAACCATTGAATTTCCTTCCTTTTAGGGCGCTCCATCGCGGAATCCCTGCGGATCCGCGCCGGGCCGCCCCGTAGCAGGGACGGGGCGTTTCGCCAAATGCCGCGGTGCGGCAACCATGGCTGAACATGGTGGGTTGCTTTGATACCCCATCAATAAGGCGACGGGTCGCAAGCCCGCGATAAGTCGCCACGAAAGGAGAATTTTCATGTTGAAACAGATGCTTTTGATCGGTGCCGCGGCCATGAGTTTCCCGGCGCTGGCGCAGACGACCGCCCCTGCCGCCGATCCGGCCGCTCCGACAACCGCCGCCGAACCGGCCCCGATGCCGGATTCGACGATGCCGACCGACCCGGCGACGACGCCGGCGCCTGCGCCTGCGCCGGACGCTTCGGCGCCTCCGGCAGCGACCGAACCCGCCCCGGCTGCGGGAACGGCGGCAACCCCGACCCAGATCGCGCAGATCGTCGAAAAGGAATTTCCGACCTATGACGTCGATGCCAATGGCGATCTGAACGATATGGAATTCGCCGCGTGGATGAAGAAACTGCGCGCCGCGACCGAGCCCGGCGTCGACCCTGAGTCGGCCGAGGTGAAGGCGTGGATCGGCCAGGCCTTTGCCGCCGCCGATGGCGACAAGTCGGGCGCGGTCAACAAGACCGAACTGACCGGATTTCTTTCGCGCGGCGCCTAAACGGCTTCCCGCGGGGTGGTGCAGCCGTCGGAGCGATCCGGCGGCTGCATCCGTTTATGCGCTACAACAGACCCATCGCCCGAAAGCTGCGATACTCCGACCCGCCGACGACGATATGGTCGTGCAGCGCAATCCCCAGCCGGCTCGCGGCATCGGCGATGTCGCGGGTGATCGCGATGTCCTGGCGGCTGGGTTCTGGGCTGCCGCTGGGGTGGTTGTGGACCAGAATGATCGCCGACGCGCCAAGCTCGAGCGCGCGTTTGACGATTTCGCGGACATAGATCGCCGACTGGTCGATCGACCCCTCGCTCGCCAGTTCGTCGCGGATCAGCATGTTGCGCGAATTGAGATAGAGGACGCGGACGCGCTCGACATCGATCGGCCCCATGTCGGCGCGCAGCCAGTCGAGCAGCGCGTCCCAGCTGGACAGCAAGGGCTTGTCGCGAAATTCGCCCTTGAGCAGCCGCAAACTGGCGGCCTGAACGATTTTCAGCGCCGCAATTGCGGTATCGCCCAGCCCATCGACGCGGCGCAGCGATTCGGGGTCGGCGCTGACCAATTGGGCCAGCGAGCCGAATTCGCGCAGCAAGGCCTTCGCCAGCGGCTTGGTGTCGCGGCGCGGGATGGCGAGGGCGAGCAGATATTCGACCAGTTCATAATCCGCCATGCCATCGACGTCGCCGCCAAGCAGCCGCCCGCGCAGCCGGGCGCGGTGGCCCGCATGATCGGGGGCAGGGTTGGGGGAAGGGGCGGGCATGTCGGCATCGGCCATCGTCCCCGAATAACCGCCTTGTGAGCCGCACTCAACGGTCATAGGAAACACAGGATGGCAATCCGGACCAATTTGTTGCAGCGAAAAGGGATTTCCGGCGTTGCTCCCCATGAACACCGGCGGTTCGAGGGACGAATTGAAGCAATGGCGCGATCTGCCGCCCTCCAGTCCATCATGATATTTGGCGCATCGCGGCCGCGCTATGGCTGACGGCGAGACTGCGTCACGACCGAAGTGGCGACACCGGACGCTGTTGTTCAAGAAACGCTGGCTGACCGCCGGCGCCGTGATCGTCGTTGTCGCCGGCTTGTGGATCGCGCGCGAGCCGATCGCCGACCGCTTCATCACCGATCAACTGGGCAGCCGCGGGGTCGCGGCGCGCTATCAGATCGACGCGATCGGCTTTCGCAGCGAACGGCTGTCGAATGTCGTGATCGGCGATCCTGCGAACCCTGACCTGACCGCGAATAGGGTCGAGATACTCCTCGGCTATGGCTGGTCGGGGCCATATGTGACCGAAATTCGTGCCGAGGGCGTTAGGCTCTATGGCCGCTTCATCGATGACCGCCTGTCGTTCGGGGCGCTCGACAAGTTTCGCGACCCGACCAGTACCGACCCGTTCGCCTTGCCCGATCTGGCGGTCGTGCTGCGCGACGCCCGGGCACGGGTCGAAACGCCGTGGGGGAATGTCGGCGCGGCGTTGAACGGGGGCGGCAATTTACGCCGCGACTTCACGGGCAAGCTCGCGCTGATCGCGCCCAGCGTGGACGCCGTCGGGTGCCGCGGGCGCGACATCAGCTTTTACGGCACGCTGCTCGTCCGCAATGTCCGCCCGCAACTTGTCGGCCCGTTGCGGGGGCGCAGCCTGTCGTGCGCCGATGGCGGCGTGACCGCGGCCTCGCCGCAAATCGCGCTCGACGTATCGCTGTCCGAAGACCTGCAAAGCTGGACGGGCGAGGCCGACGCCAGCATCGCGCAGCTGGTCGCCGGGCCGGTTCAGGCCGATCGGCTGGGCGTACTGGCGCGGTTCGATGGCACCGCGGCGGCGACAAAGCTCGACATCGATGCCGATATGGCGCGGGTGCGCGGCGCCGATTTCGCCGCCGAGACGGTCAGCGTCGATGCCCAGGGCGTCGTCGGCCGGACAGCGCCGAAACTCGACGGCCGGATCCGCTTTGCGCGGGCGAGCGGCAGCGCGGCGCTGCGGCGGGCGTTGGTCGACAATGTTGGTGGCCTGACCAACACACCGGTCGGACCGCTGGCGGCCAAGGCGAGTGCGGCGCTCAGCCGGATGCTGGCCGACGTCGGCGGCAGCGCCGATTTCGCGCTGGTCGGCGAAGGGCGCTCGGCGCGTCTCGACCTGATCGCGCCGCAACTGGCGAGCGCGAGCGGCGCGCGCTTCACCGGGAGTGCTGACAGCCGCATCGGCTATCTGTACGGCGCCGCGCAGCCCGCGATATTGGCTTCGGGGCGCTGGGCCTTTGGCGGCGGCGACCTGCCGACAGGCTCGGTCAGCCTCGATCGCCGCGGTGACGGATCGATCAGTGGGCTGGCGAACCTCGATCCCTATCGGGCTGGCGGCGCCGCGCTGGTGCTGGCGCCGGTGCGTTTTTCGGGCGACCGCAACGGCTTGCTGCGCTTTGCGACGCGCGCCGACCTGTCGGGGCCATTGGCGGGCGGGCGGGTTGAACGGCTCAGCGTCCCGATCAACGGCTTCCTCGCGCCCACCGGTGCGCTGGCGCTGGACGGTGGGTGCAGCCGGGTGAGCGCGGCGCGCATCAGCGTGTCGGGATTCCGGATCGGCCAAAGCGCGATCGACCTGTGCAGCCGCCCCGGCGCGCCGTTGCTCAGCGCGGGGCCGGGCGGGCTCCGCGGCCAGATTCGCATCCCCGGCGTCAATCTGCGCGGCACCAGCGGCCGTTCGCCGTTCGCGGTGACCAGCGGGCCGGCGAACATCGATCTGACCGCCATGCGCTGGTCGCTCGCGCTCGCCGATTTCCGGCTGGGGGAGGGCGAGAGCGTCACCCGCTTCGGCGCCGAGAGCGTAACCGGGCGCGCCACCGCGCAGGGCATGGCCGGCGAGCTGCGCGAGGCCAGCGGCAAGATCGGCGCGGTGCCGTTGACCATGAGCGAAATCGGCGGCGAATGGCGCTGGGCGGGCGGCGCGCTGACGCTCGATGGCGGGCTCCTGCTCACCGATGCGGCGCCCGAAGCGCGCTTTGCGCCGCTGGCCAGCACCAATGCGACGCTGCGCTTCGCCGATGGGGTGATCGACGCCAAAGCGGCGTTCAACGAGCAAAAGACCGGTACCAAGATTCTCGACACCGTCATCCGGCACCGGTTCGCCGACAGCAGCGGTTCGGCCGACCTGATGGTCCGCGAGCTGCGGTTCGACGATCGGTTCCAGCCCGACCAGCTGACCAGCCTGGCGCTCGGCGTCGTCGCCAATGTGCAGGGGTCGGTCGTCGGCGACGGGCGCATCGAGTGGACCGCCGCGGGGGTGACCAGCCGCGGCACCTTTGCGACCGCCGATGCCAATCTGGCCGCCGCCTTTGGCCCGGTGACCGGGCTGACCACCACGCTGACCTTCGACGACCTGATCGGTCTGCGCTCGGCGCCCGGCCAGACCGCCAGGATCAAGGAGATCAACCCCGGCATCCCGGTGCTCGACGGCGAAATCGAATATCGGCTGCTGGGCGACAACCGCGTGCGGGTCGAGGGCGGCAGCTGGCCTTTTGCCGGCGGGCAATTGCTGCTCCATCCGACAACACTCGATTTCGGCGCCGAGCAGACGCGGCGGCTGTCGTTCGATATCGTCGGGATCGACGCCGCGGTGTTCCTGCAAAGTTTCGGGTTCGACAATATCAACGCGACGGGCAAATTCGACGGAACATTGCCGGTCGAGTTCAGCGGGCTGGGCGGGCGGATCGTCGGCGGCCGCATCGATTCGCGCGCCGGTGGCGGCACGCTCGCCTATGTCGGCGAATTGTCGAACCGCAATCTGGGCGCGATCGCGAATTTTGCCTTTGGCGCACTCCGCAGCCTGAAATATGATGATCTGACGATCATTTTGAACGGGGATCTGGACGGCGAAATGGTGACCGACATCCGCTTTGGCGGCGTGGGGCAGGGCGAGGGCGCGTCGCGCAATTTCCTGACCAACCAGATCGCCAAGATCCCGCTGGTCTTTAACGTCAAGATCAAGGCGCCGTTCCGCCAGCTGTTGACCTCGGCGAAGGGGTTCTACGACCCGACGCTGCTGATCGAACAGAATCTGCCCGCGCTGATCCGCGCGCAAGAAGAAGCCGAAGCCGCGGCAAAAGGTCCATCCGCCCCCGTTCAGCCTCCAGAAAGCGAGCCCATGCGATGACGATACCCAGGACTGGAGCAAGGAGGCGAACGATGGTCGGTCGCGGTCTGGTGGTCCTGATCGGCGCGACAGCCCTGACTGGCTGCGTGCAGATCGAGACGCCTGACAAGCCGATCGAAATCAACCTGAACATCAACATTCGTCAGGAAGTGGTGTACAGGCTGGATGGCGACGCCAAGAAGCTCATCGAACAGAATAGTGAGATATTCTGAACACAGGGATTGATAAGATGCGTTTTAAGATGTGGAAACCGACCGGATTGGCTCTTGCCGCGATTGCGGTGACGGCTGCCGTTGCGTTCGCGGTGCCGTCGGCGATGGCGCAGCGCGACCCCGCCTATGCGGCGGCGCGCGCCGCGGGCCAGATCGGCGAGCAGCCCGACGGCTATCTGGGCTTTGCCACGACGCCGACCCCGGCGATCCGCGCGCTGGTCCAGGATCTGAACATCAAGCGCAAGGCCGCCTATACCGAACGCGCGCAGGCGACGGGCAGCACGGTCGAGCAATTCGCTTTCACTAGCGGATGCAACCTGATTGCGAACACCAGGCCGGGCGAGAAATATCAGGCGCCCGACGGCCGCTGGCTGACCCGCGACGCCAGCCCGCCGGTGCGCAACGCCAGCTGTCCGTAACCCGAACGATCGTTCAAGGGCGCCCGCGGGCGCCACATGCCGCCGCGCCCCTAAACGCGGCGGCATTTTTGTGCGTCGCCGCAATCGTGTGCTGTTGCGCTTGCGCGCGGGCATTGACTTAATCGGGCGGCATTCCTAAACGGACCGCGCCTTAGGGGTCCCCCGAATTTTCGGGCCTTTTTTCGCAGGCGGAATCGGGGCTTTCCGGTTCTGTTTCAGGAGGATGGCGGAAAATGACGGGGAACGGCAGCGATCCGGAACCAACTTCAGAGGATTCGCGCCTGGTCTCGCTTGAAAAGCGATTGGACCGGGCCGAAACCGCAGAAGCGAAACGGACCGCGGTGAACGCCGGACCGGAATCCGATGCCAATTACCGGCTCGGCAACCGTGTTCTGGCCGAACTGCTGGGCGGATTGATCGGCGGTGCCTTGTTCGGCTGGCTGATCGACCGGTTCGCGGGAACGTCGCCCTGGGGTTTGTTGGTGATGTTGTTCATGGGCATAATCGTGGCCTTCCGGAACATCATTCGGCTGTCCAAGACGCCGCGCAACTAGCGGGGCGCAAAAGATATTTTCAGCGAGACGGCGAACCAGCCGCCTCGCCAGACGCGTGGAGTGAAGAGTGGCGGCGGAATCCGGCAAGATCGACCCGATGCACCAGTTCGAGGTGACCCCGCTCGGCGGCGGTTTCAACCTGGGCGGGCACGACATCCTGTTCACTAACAGCGCGCTGTGGATGGTGATCGCGGCGATTGCGCTCGGCCTGTTCATGTGGGGCGGGATGCGCCGCCAGCTGGTGCCGGGCCGCTGGCAGGCCGCGGTCGAAGGCTTCACCGGCTTCATCTCCAGCATGATGATGGCGAATATCGGCAGCGAAGGCCGCAAATATACGCCCTATGTCTTTTCGCTGTTCATGTTCATCCTGTTCTGCAACCTGCTTGGCATGTTGCCGCTGGGCGTGCTGGGGCTTCACCCCTTCACCGTCACCAGCCACATCGCGATCACCGGCGTATTGGCGCTGATCAGCTTTGCAATCGTCCTGATCGTCGGTTTCTGGCGCCACGGCCTGCACTTCTTCTCGCTGTTCGTGCCGCACGGTACACCGCTGCCGATGATCCCGATCATCGCGCCGATCGAGTTCGTGTCGTTCATGGTCCGCCCGTTCAGCCTCGGTCTGCGTCTGTTTGTCGCGATGACCGCGGGGCACGTGCTGCTGAAAGTTCTGTCGGGCTTTGTGATCAACGGCTTCAACGCCGAAACGCTCTGGCTCGGGTCGATCGTGTCGGTGCTCAGCTTCATCCTGATGATCGGGATCAGCGCGCTCGAGCTGCTGGTTGCCGGCATCCAGGCCTATGTTTTCGCCCTGTTGACCTCGCTGTATATCAACGACGCGGTCAACCTTCACTAAGTTACGTTTACTTTCAAACGATTACACCAAGGAGTATTTATAATGGACGCAGAAGCAGCAAAGCTGATCGGTGCCGGTCTGGCCGCTATCGGTGCCGGCATGGCCGCCATCGGCGTGGGTAATGTGTTCGGCAGCTTCCTCGAAAGCGCGCTGCGCAACCCGGCAGCCGCCGACGGCCAGCAGGGTCGCTTGTTCATCGGCTTCGCCGCTGCCGAACTTCTCGGCCTGCTGGCGTTCGTCGTTGCGATGATCCTGCTCTTCGTCGTCTAATTCGGCGATGATATGCGAGGCCGGTCCCGGCGGGATCGGCTTCGTGGCAGGTTTTTCAGTAAGTTAAGGTTCGCCTTTCATGCCTCAAATAGCCCAGCTCACCGCTGACAATTGGTATCTTGCCTCGCAGCTGTTCTGGCTGCTGGTCGTCTTCGCCGGGATTTACCTGGTGATCGGCCGCGGCATGTTGCCAAAGATCGAAGCGACCGTCGACGCGCGCGACCGCAAGGTGGCCGACGATCTGGCGGCGGCCAAGGCGGCGCATGCTGCCGCCGATGGACTTGAGGAAAGCTATCGCCAGCAGAGCGACGCGAGCCGCGTCGCCGCGCAAAAGGCGGTTGCCGAAGCCAAGGACAAGGCCGCCAAGGACGCCGAAAAGCGTCTGGCCAAGGTCGATGCCGAACTGGGCGACAAGCTGGCAGCGGCCGAAGCCGATGTCGCGGCGGCGCGCAAGTCGGCGATGGCTGAGATTGAATCGGTCGCGGCCGAAGCGGCGGGCGACTTGGTCGCCAAGCTGTCGGGCGTGAAAATCGGCGCGGCAGACGCCAAGGCGGCGGTAAAGGCGGTGCTCCATGGCTAATTTCGGTCTCATGATGGTGGAAGCGGCAGGCGAAGCGTCCGCCCCGCCGACCGCGTTCGGCATGGATGCCACGGTGTGGGTGTCGATCGCGATGCTCGTGTTCCTCGGCATCCTAGTCTGGAAGGGCGTGCCGGGGGCGATTGCCGCGATGCTCGACAAGCGGATCGCCGAGATATCCAAGCAGCTCAAGGAAGCCGAGCAGCTGCGGCTCGACGCCGAATCGCTGAAGGCCGAATATGAGGCAAAGCTCGCCGCGGCGGCGAAGGAAGCCGACGACATGCGCGCCCGCGCCGCCAACGAAGCCGACACGCTGGTCGCCAAGGCGAAAGCCGACGCCACCGCGCTGATCGGTCGCCGCAAGCAGATGGCCGAAGACCGCATCGCCGCCGCCGAAGCGACGGCGCTGAGCGAAGTCCGTGCCGCGACGGCCAAGGCGGCGACCGCCGCCGCGGCGGCGCTGATTGCCAAAAAGCACGACGCCGCCGCCGACAAGGCGCTGGTCGATCAGGCGATTGCGGGCGTCGCAAAGGGCTGACGCGCTTCGCCATCGCTGAAACACAGAGCGCCCGCGGATTTCCGCGGGCGTTTTGCTGTGGGGTAATGGCGATGTCGGTTAATTACCGGAAGTGGACATAGGCTGGAAGGCAAATATAAGGAAAACCGCATCCCCGAGCGAAGACGAGGGGCCACGCCGAGCGAAGTCGAGGCAGCGAGGGTTGCGCGGTTCTCGCTCCGCTCGAACGAGCCCCTCGTCTTCGCTCGGGGATGCGGCGTTTTCAGATGTCGCTACGTCTGCTCCCCACCCCAAAACCGCCATCCGCCGCTCAAAAAAACACTGTCCTACATTGTTCCGCTGTGCCAGCCTTCATCTCAGCTCTTTCAATTTGCAGGCAAAAGCGGTCGCCGCCCCGATTCCGGATACGGCCGCCATCTGTCCGCCGAGCACGACAAATACGGCGCCGCAATAGGCTGAACTTTACTGAACTTTGGCACGATGGCCCGGTGCAGGCGCCGACCGGATCGCGGCCCCGGCCCGGGATAAGCAAAGGCGGAAATGTCCGCTCCACCCCAAAGCCGACATTCGGCACACCAGCCGCGGCATTTCTGCAAACGCCACCCTGCCTCAATATTTGATCATGATCCGCCGGGCCAGTGCCGGCGAGAGGCTGTGGACGAATTGGAGCATCTTGACCATGCCGACATTGACCTCGCTTTTGCCGGTGCGGATGCCGTGGACGATTTCGGCGGCGCAGTCGTGCGCGCTCATCTTCTTGCCCGCGCGGCCCGCGGTCATGTTGGTTTCGACGACGGGCGGCAGTGCCTCGATCACCCGGACATTGCTGTCCTTGAGCAGATAGCGGATCGCCTGCGTATAGCTGCGCAGCCCCGCCTTGGTCGCGCAATAGATCGACCCGCCCGCCCGCGGCGCGATGGCGAGGCCCGATGTGACATTGACGATCGCTGCTTCGGGCTGGGCGCGCAGCGTCGGCAGCAGGCGGGTGCACAGCGCGATCGGCGCATCGAGGTTGGTCCGGATGCACAGCGCCGCGCTATCCAGCGTTGCGACGTCATCCGGTTCGTAGCTGCTGCCAACCCCCGCGTTGTTGACCAAGACGGCCAGCGGCCTGCCCGCGACGCCATGCACGACGGCATCGATCCCCGCCGCGGTCGACAAATCGCCCGCAATCGTTCCGAACCCCAGCGCCGCCATCGCCTGCAATTTTTCGGCCGAGCGCCCGGTGACGATCATCTCCGCGCCCGCCGCCTGCAACTGCAGCGCGATCTCGCGGCCGATCCCGTCGCTGCCGCCGGTGACCAGCGCCAATTTTCCTCTTACGTCCATCCGACCCCTCCGATGTCTGTTTTACCCGCGACACTATGGCGGCTCGCATCGCCATCGCCTACATGCAAAATCATGGCTCGCCCGAACGCTCCCGACCGATTCAACGAAGAGAAGGCCACCTATGTTATCCGCGGCAGCGGCGAGGCGGGCGACAAGCCCGACCTGGAGCGCGGCGCCGAGGCGATCCGCAGCGTCGTGCGCAAATTGCCGACGCGCCCGGGCGTCTATCGGATGCTCGATGCGCGCGGCGACGTGCTGTACGTCGGCAAGGCGCGGGCGCTCAAGAACCGGGTAACCAATTACACCCAGGTCGCGCGGCTGCCGCAGCGGTTGCAGCGCATGGTGTCGCAAACGCGCGCGATGGAGATTGTCACGACGACGAGCGAGGCCGAGGCGCTGTTGCTCGAGGCGCAGCTGATCAAGCGCTACCGCCCGCCGTATAATGTCCTGCTGCGCGACGACAAAAGTTTTCCCTTCATCCTGCTGCGGATGGATCATGATTTTCCGCGGGTGCAGAAACATCGCGGCGCGCGGCGCGCCAAGGGACGTTATTACGGGCCGTTCGCGAGCGCCGGGTCGGTCGCCAAAACGCTGAACGCGCTGCAAAAGACGTTCTTGCTGCGCAGCTGCACCGACAGCTTTTTCGCCAACCGCTCGCGGCCGTGCCTGCTCTATCAGATCAAGCGGTGCAGCGCGCCGTGCGTCGGGCGGATCGGCACCGACGAATATGCCGGGCTGGTCAGCGACGCGCAGGATTTTCTGGAGGGCCGCTCGACCGCAGTGCAGAAACGCCTTGGCGATGCGATGACCAAATCGGCCGAGGCGATGGATTTCGAGCAGGCGGCGGTGCTGCGCGACCGGCTGAAATCGCTGACCTTCATTCAAGGCAGCCAGTCGGTCCACGCCGACGGGCTGGGTGACGCCGATGTCTTCGCGCTGGCGGCGAAGGGCGGCCAGCTGTGCGTCGCGGGCTTCTTTATCCGCGGCGGCCAGAATTGGGGGCATCGCAGCTTTTTCCCGGCGCATGTGTCGGGGGTTCCCGAAGCGGAGGTGATGGCGAGCTTCCTGATGCAATTTTACGAAGGCGTGCCGCCACCGAAGCTGATCCTCGTCGACCGCGAGCCCGACGAGTGCGAATTGCTCGCCGAGGCGCTGGGCGAAGTTGCCGAACGCAAGGTCGAGATCAGCGTGCCGCAGCGCGGCAACCGGCGCCGCCTGCTCGAACAGGCGGTGCGCAATGCGGGCGAGGAGCTCGACCGGCGGCTCGCCGAGAGCAGCAGCCAAGCCAAGCTGGGCCGCGACCTGGCCGAACTGTTCGATCTGGAAAACCCGCCGCAGCGGATCGAGATTTACGACAACAGCCATATTCAGGGCGCCAACGCGCTGGGCGCAATGGTCGTCGCGGGGCCGGAGGGGTGGATCAAGGGCGCTTACCGCAAGTTCAACATCAAGCGCGCCGAGACGATGCCGGGCGACGATTTCGCGATGATGCGCGAGGTGTTCCAGCGCCGCTTTGCGCGCGCGATCGAGGAAGACCCCGAGCGCACCAAGGGCGAATGGCCCGATCTGGTGCTGATCGACGGCGGCAAGGGGCAGGTGTCGGCGGTCGCGGGGGTCTTCGCCGAGCTGGGGATCGACGATCTGCCCTTTGTCGGGGTCGCCAAGGGGCCCGACCGCAATGCCGGGCGCGAGACGTTTTACTGGCCCGACGGGCGCGAATTCACGCTGCCGCCGAACAATGCCGCGCTCTTCTATATCCAGCGGCTGCGCGATGAGGCGCACCGCTTTGCGATCGGCGCGCATCGGGCCAAGCGGTCGAAGGCGATGGGGGCGTCGCCGCTCGACGAGGTGCCGGGGATCGGCCCGTCGCGCAAAAAGGCGCTGCTGATGCACTTCGGCACCGCGCGCGCAGTGCGCGGCGCGAGCCTGGAGGATCTGCAAAAGGCACCGGGGGTGAGCGCGGCGGTGGCGCAGGCGGTGCATGATTTCTATCATGCGGGGCGTGGATAGTTTTAGCCCCTCCCCTTCAGGGGAGGGGTTGGGGTGGGGGTCGCAGGATAGCGCGAGGCTGAGCGGCCCACCCCGCTGCGACTAGCCAGCAAGCTGGCAAGTCTCGCCGCCCCTCCCCTGAAGGGGAGGGGTTCGAAGAGGGAAAGGAAAGCCTATGGATTTCGCCGCAATGATGCCTCTGGCCGCCACGCTCGGGGTGACGATTCACGAAGGCGGCAAGGACCGCGTCGCGGGCAAGCTGCCCGTGCGCGCCGACATCTGCACCGCGGGGGGGATCGTCCATGGCGGCGCGATTATGGCCTTTGCCGATTGCCTCGGCGCGGTCGGGGCGTTTCTGACCTTGCCAGAGGGGGCGAGCGGCACGACGACGATCGAAAGCAAGACCAATTTCCTCGGCGCCGGGCCGGTCGGATCGCTGCTGGTCGGCGAAGCGACCCCGGTGAAAATCGGCAAGCGCGTGTCGGTGTGGCAGACACGCATCGCGACCGAAGACGGCGCCGATGTCGCGCTGGTGACGCAGACGCAGCTGGTGCTTTGGCCAGCCTGACCGCCCCCGCCATCGTCTGTGCGGTGCGCGCGCATGGCGAACATGGGGCGATATTGCGCGCGCTGACCGAGGAGGCGGGGCTGGTCGCGGGTTATGTGCGCGGCGGGCGGTCGACGCGGCTGCGCCCGATCTTGATCGCCGGCAATCTGGTCGCGCTCGAACTGCGCGCGCGCACCGAGGAGCAATTGGCGAGCGCGACCGCCGAATTGCTCGCGAGCCGGGCGCCGCTGCTCGCCGAACCGCTGGCGGCGGCGGCGATCGACTGGGTGACGAGCGTCACCGCATCGATCCTGCCCGAAAGCCAACCCTATCCGGCGCTTTTTTCGGCCCTGTCGGGGTTGCTCGATGCGATCGGCGTTGCATCGTCGGCGCGGCAATGGGCAGGTGCGCTGGCCCGGTACGAGCAATTGCTGCTTGCCGAACTGGGGTTCGGAATAAACCTCGACGAATGCGTCGTGACAGGCTCGACCCAGGACCTGGGGTTTGTCAGCCCGAAATCGGGGGGCGCGGTGAGCGCGGCCGCCGCGGCAGGCTATGAAGCGCGGCTGATGCGCCTGCCGTTGTTCCTGCATGGTGCGGATGCGAACCCGTCCTTGCCCGATGTGATCGACGGACTGGCGATCACCGGCCACTTCCTCGATCGCGACCTGCTCGACGGGCGCAACCGCGACTTGCTGTCCGTAAGGGAAAGATTGCTCGATCGGCTGGGCAGGGCGGTTGCGTGACGCGCCGCCGCTGTCTAAGCGGCGGGCGAGACACGAAAGGGCGACGCGTTGAAAATCCTGCTGCTGGCTGGCGACGGTATCGGTCCGGAGATCATGGTGGAGGCCGAGAAGGTGCTGGCCGCGCTCGCGCTGCCGGTGACGCTCGACCGCGCGCTGGTTGGCGGCGCGGCCTATGCGGCGACCGGCCATCCGCTGCCGCCCGAGACGCTGGCGAAGGCGAAGGCGGCCGATGCGATCCTGTTCGGCGCCGTCGGCGATCCGCGCTTTGACAATGTCGAGCGTCCTTTGCGCCCCGAACAGGCGATATTGGGGCTGCGCGCCGAACTCGGCCTGTTCGCCAATCTGCGCCCCGCGAAGATGTTCGCTGGGCTGGAAGACAGCTCGGCGCTGCGCCCCGAAGTCGCGTCGGCGATCGACCTGTTGATCGTCCGCGAGCTCAACGGCGACGTCTATTTCGGCGAAAAGGGCACCCGCACCACCGCTGATGGCCAGCGCGAAGGCTATGACATCATGGCGTATAGCGAAAGCGAAGTGCGGCGTATCGCCCATGTCGCGTTCCGTGCCGCACAGGGGCGGCGCGGGCGGCTGTGTTCGGTCGACAAAGCCAATGTGCTGGAAACGTCGCAGCTGTGGCGCGACGTGGTGATCGAGGTGGCGAAGGATTATCCCGACGTCGCCCTGACCCATATGTATGTCGATAATGCCGCGATGCAGCTGGTCCGTAACCCCGGCCAGTTCGATGTCGTCGTGACCGGCAATCTGTTCGGCGACATATTGTCCGATCAGGCGTCGATGTGCGTCGGGTCGATCGGCCTGCTCGCCTCAGCATCGCTGAGCGAAGGCAAACAGGGACTGTACGAGCCGATCCATGGCAGCGCCCCCGATATTGCCGGGCAGGGCGTCGCCAACCCACTCGCGATGATCCTGTCGCTGGCGATGCTGCTACGCCATTCGGGCGGCGACGAAGCGAGCGCGGCGCGGATCGAGGCGGCGGTGGCCAAGGTGCTGGCCGATGGATGCCGCGGCGCCGATCTGGGCGGGACAATGCGAACGGCGGCGCTGGGCGATGCGGTCGTTTCGGCTTTGAAGCACTAGCGGGTAGATGCCACAATCGCCATCCACGTTCCGTTTTCCCGAGCGAAGACGAGGGACTACGCCGAGCGAAGGCGAGGCGGCAAGGTTGCAGTTCTCGCGTCGCTCGAACGAGCCCCTCGTCTTCGCTCGGGGATACGGGCGATAAATTGGAAATCGAGAGCATGAAAAAGACCACAGGTTTCGATCGCAACACCACCCGCCACTGGCACCCCGCGACCCAGGCAGTGCGCGGCGGCACTTGGCGCAGCGAGCATGGCGAGACGTCGGAGGCGCTGTTCCTGACCTCCGGCTATACCTATGACGATGCCGAGACGGTCGCGGCGCGCTTTGCCGGCGAAGCGCAGGGCATGACCTATTCGCGGCTCCAGAACCCGACCGTGGCGATGCTGGAGGAACGCATCGCGCTGATGGAGGGCGCCGAGGCGTGCCGGACACAGGCGACCGGGATGGCGGCGATGACCACCGCTTTGCTGTGCCAGCTGTCGGCGGGCGATCATATCGTCGCGGCCAAGGCAGCGTTCGGCTCGTGCCGCTGGCTGGTTGACCAGCTGTGTCCGCGCTTCGGGATCGAAACGACGGTGATTGACGGGCGCGACAATGACGCGTGGGATCGCGCGATCCAGCCGAACACCAAGGTATTTTTCTTCGAGACCCCGGCAAACCCGACGATGGACATCGTCGACATGAAGCATGTCTGCGGCGTCGCCCGCGCGCATGGCATCACCTCGGTCGTCGACAATGCGTTCGCGACCGCGGTGCTGCAGCGGCCGATGGATTATGGCGCCGACGTCGTCGCTTACTCGGCGACCAAGCTGATGGAAGGGCAGGGGCGCGTCCTCGCCGGCGCGGTCTGCGGGACCGAGAAATTCATCAACGACGTGCTGTTGCCGTTTCAGCGCAACACCGGCCCGAACCTGTCGCCATTCAACGCCTGGGTGGTGCTGAAAGGCCTCGAAACGCTTGATCTGCGCGCGCGGCGGCAATCGGAAAACGCGCTGGCGGTCGGCAAGTTCGTCGAAAAGCGGGTGCCCAAGATGCTGCATCCCGGCCTCGCCAGCCATCCGCAGCATAATCTGGCGATGAGCCAGATGGAGGCGTGCGGGCCGATCTTTTCGTTCATCCTCGAAGACCGCAAACAGGCGATGGCGTTGCTCAACGCGCTCGAGCTCGTCGATATTTCAAACAATATCGGCGATTCGCGCAGCCTGTGCTGCCACCCCGCATCGACGACTCACTATAGCGTCAGCGCCGAAGCGCGCGCCGATATGGGGGTGGTCGAGGGGATGTTGCGAATCAACATCGGGCTCGAAGATCCGCGCGACCTGATCGCCGATCTGGACCAGGCATTGACCAGGGTCGGGCTTTGAGCGACCTTGGCCGCGTGATGATCGACTCCTTCTTCCCCTTCGCGGCGACCACCGGACCCGTCACCGTGCGCGTGTCGGTCAGCTATCTGCCCGAACAGTCGCATCCGGCGCTCGGGCGCTGGTTCTGGGCCTATCATGTCCGGATCGAGAACCATGGCGATGTCGCGGTCCAGCTGATCAGCCGCCACTGGCGGATCAGCGACGGGCGCGGCCAGATCAGCGAAGTCGAAGGTGAGGGCGTCGTCGGCGAACAGCCGCTGATCGCGCCCGGCGGCGCTTACGACTATGTCTCGGGATGCCCGCTCCCGACCCCCGAAGGATCGATGGTCGGCAGCTACACGATGGAAGTCGGCGATGGGTCGCAGATGTTGATCGCGATCCCCCATTTCCCGCTCGTGGCACCTGCGACCGCGGCATGAAGCGCACCCATCTGCCGCTGAACGCCTTGCGCGTGTTCGACGCCGCGGCCCGGCACCTCAGCTTCACCCGCGCCGCCGACGAGCTGGCGGTGACCCCCGCCGCGGTCGGGCAACAGATCCGCGCGCTCGAAGACATGCTCGGCGTCGTGCTGTTTCGTCGCACGCCCAAGGGGCTGGAGCTTACCGGCGAGGCCGAGGCCGGGCTCGACGCCTTGCGCCAGGGCTTCCTGCAATTCGAGGAATCGGTGCGCGCGATGCAGGCGGGGCAATCGTCGCAGTCGCTGACGATCGCGGCGCCGCGCGACCTGACCGCCAAATGGCTCGCCCCGCGGCTGGCGCGCTACAGCCAGCAGGCGCCCGATGTGCGCTTTACCCTGGTGTCGGCCGACAGCGGCATCGACTTTACCGAAGCCAATCTGGACCTCGCGATTTTCTGGTCCGACGGCGTCGGCGAGCATGAAGGCGTGCCGCTCGCCGACGCGCTGATGGTGACCGTCGCCGGTCCGGGCAGCGCCAGCGACACACGGATTGCCTGGCCCGGTTGCCCGGTCGCCGACGGCGAACCCGCGCTGCGGCTGGGCGATGCCGGCCTGGCGATCGACGCTGCGGCCAACGGGCTGGGCCATGCGAACGTCCCCGCAATGCTGGCCGAAGCCGACATAGCATCGGGGCGCGTGCGCCAGATCGGCGATGCGGTGGCGGTGAAGCGCGGTTACTGGCTGGTCGCCCCAACCCCGCAATGGCGGCAGGCGAAGGTCAAGGCGCTGGTCGCCGCACTGACGGCGTAAACATCGCGGCGCAGGCGGCTATTTCGCCGCCAGCGCCAGCAAGCGCGTGGCCAGCCCGACGAGCGTTTCGGTGGCAACCGGCGCCGCGGGATTGTTCCAGCTCGCGGTGACGACGAACCATTTGCCGTCGGATTTGCGCTGGCCGAGCAGGCTCATCGAAATCACCCCGAGTTCGGACCCGCCCTTATAGCCGAGCCATGACCAGTCCCGCGTGGCGCCGGGACCGACCCCGGGGTTGATCGCCATCGCCGACAGTGCGGCGTCCGATTTCCGGTTGCGCAGGTCGACCATCGCCCGCGCCACGTCGTTCGGGCTGGCAAACCATTCCAGGCTGTCGATAAAGCGCGGTCCGCCGGCAAAGCTGACGCCGTCAACATTGCGCAGGATCAGCCGCTCGCGGTTGGCGTCGAGCAGCTTGCGCTGGGCCACGTCATCGCCCGCGATAAACGCTGCGCGCTCGGCGGCGAAATTATTGCCCTTCAGCGCGAACGCCTCGACCGTGGTCAGGAAGGGAGTGTTGCGCGACGGATCGCTGTGCCCCGCCGCGCGCATCCGCGCCTCGATCGCGTCGCGGCCGAGCAGATGGATCAGCGTGTCGGTCGCGCTGTTGTCGCTGACCGAAATCATCCAGTTGGCCAGGCTTTGCAAGGTCACCGGTGTGTCCTTCGGCCAGTTCGCAGTGCCCGCCGACGAAAAACTGAGGTGCGACAGCGGCACGACGTCCGACCAGCGGCGCTTCTTTGCCGCGACCTGGGCTGCCAGTTCGTCGAGGATATAGAGTTTGAAGGTCGAACCGACCGCAAACTGGCGATCGGGGTTCGCCGCCGCGAGCGGGCGGATCGTCGCGCCGTCGATCTCGGCGACCAGAAATCCGGTCGTACCCGGCAAGGCGGCGATTTCGGCGGCCACCTTGGCGAAACTGTCGTCCGCCGCCTCGAACCCGGTCAGGCGCAGGCCGATGACCCGGCCATCGGCGCCCGCGGCGACGTCGAGCAGCACCGCGACCGCGCCCTTTTCGAACCGCAGCGACAGCGATCCGGAGCGACCGTCGGGCGAAACCGGCTTTTCGACCGCAATCGGCTGACCATATTGCGCGATCAGGCTGGTCGTCATTGTCTTGAATTGTGCCTCGGGCACCGCCGCCTGAAAAATCGGATCGAAATAATCGGCAAAGGCGATTTTGCCGCCGAGCACATCGACGAGCTGCGCCGCGCGCCGCTCGAACGCCGTCGTCGTTGCCGCCGCTGGTTCGGGTGATTGTGCGGTGGCGGTCGCCGTCGGTAGCAAAAGGCCGATCAAAAGCGCGGCGAGGGCGGATTTGCGGATCATCGAAACCCTTTCGATCAGGCAACCCGCGCGCTAAGCGTCGATCGCCGCCTCGTCGAGCGTCGCGGCGTTGGCCTGGATGAACTGGAAGCGGTGTTCGGGATGCTTGCCCATCAGCCGGTCGACCAGATCTTTGACCAGATGCCGCTCCTCATATTCCTGCGGCAAGGTGACGCGCAGCATCGAGCGCGTCGCCGGGTCCATCGTCGTTTCCTTGAGCTGGTTCGGGTTCATCTCGCCCAGCCCCTTGAAACGGCCGACATCGACCTTCTTGCCCTTGAACTGCGTTGCTTCGAGCTCGGCACGGTGGGTATCGTCGCGTGCATAGGCCGACGTGCTGCCCGCGGTCAGGCGGTAAAGCGGCGGCTGCGCCAGATAGACATGCCCGCGGCGCACAATGTCGGGCATTTCCTGAAAGAAAAAGGTCATCAGCAAGGTCGCGATATGCGCCCCGTCGACGTCGGCGTCGGTCATGATGACGATTTTTTCGTAGCGCAGCCGGTCGGCATCGCAATCCTTGCGCATCCCGCAGCCCAAGGCGAGCGCAAGATCGGCGATCTCCTGATTGGCGCGGATCTTGTCATTGCTGGCGCTCGCGACGTTCAAAATCTTGCCGCGGATCGGCAGGATCGCCTGCGTCTTGCGGTCGCGCGCCTGTTTGGCGCTACCGCCGGCGCTGTCACCTTCAACGATAAACAATTCCGTGCCTTCGGGGCCGTGGTTCGCACAGTCTGTGAGCTTGCCGGGCAAGCGCAGCTTGCGGCCGCTGGTCGCGGTCTTGCGTTTGACTTCGCGCTCGGCCTTGCGCTTCAGCCGCTCGTCCATGCGGTCGAGGATCAGGCCGAGCAACGCGCGGCCGCGGTCCATATTGTCCGACAGAAAATGGTCGAAATGGTCGCGCACCGCATTCTCGACGAAACGGGTGGCTTCGGGGCTCGACAGACGGTCCTTGGTCTGGCTCTGAAACTGCGGGTCGCGGATAAACACTGACAGCATCATCTCGCCGCCGTTGAAGACATCCTCGGCGGTGATCTGTGCGGCCTTTTTTTGCCCGATCAACTCGCCGAAACCGCGCAAGCCCTTGGTCAGCGCCGAACGCAGCCCGGCCTCATGGGTGCCGCCAGCGGGGGTCGGGATGGTGTTGCAATACCAGCTATAGCTGCCATCGGACCACAAGGGCCAGGCGATCGCCCATTCGGCGCGGCCCTGATCGCCCGGGAAATCCTGGCGGCCGATAAATGGTTCGGCCGTGGCGCACTCGCGGGTGCCGATCTGTTCCTTCAGATGGTCGGCGAGGCCGCCGGGAAACTGGAAGCTCGC
Source organism: uncultured Sphingopyxis sp. (assembly GCA_964502035.1). Classification (GTDB taxonomy): domain Bacteria; phylum Pseudomonadota; class Alphaproteobacteria; order Sphingomonadales; family Sphingomonadaceae; genus Sphingopyxis. Next base: position 21,979 of record CAZCUW010000028.1, read on the forward strand.
CTCGGCCGGGGTGTCGTCGCCGATCAGTTCGGGGGCGCATTTCCATCGGATTTCGACGCCCGCGAACAAATAGGCCTTTGACCGCGCCATGCGATAAAGGCGCTGCGGCTTGAAGCGGCCATGATCGCCAAAGATTTCGGGGTCGGGGACGAACGACACGCTGGTGCCGCGGCGGTTGGGCGTGGGGCCAAGTTCTTCGAGCCCGCCGACGGGGGTGCCGCGCGCGAAACGCTGGCGATAAAGAAGTCTGCTGCGCGCTACCTCGATCTCGGTGTCGATTGACAGCGCGTTGACAACGCTGATCCCGACACCGTGCAGACCGCCCGAGGTCGCATAGGCCTTGCCCTCGAACTTGCCGCCCGAATGGAGGGTGGTCATGATGACCTCGAGCGCCGATTTGCCGGGGAATTTGGGATGCGGGTCGATCGGAATGCCGCGGCCATTGTCGGTAACGGTCAGCCGGTTGCCGGCATCGAGCGTCACTTCGATGCGGTTGGCATGGCCGGCAACCGCCTCGTCCATGCTGTTGTCGATGACTTCGGCGGCGAGGTGATGCAGCGCGCGTTCGTCGGTGCCGCCGATATACATGCCGGGGCGCCGCCGGACGGGTTCCAGCCCCTCCAGCACCTCGATCTGCGAAGCATTATAGCTGTCGGTGGCCGGGGTCGCGGCGTCGAACAAATCGTGACTCATGTTATGGCTATAGGGGGCGGCAAAGGCCGCTGGCAAGCGGGGTTTTGAGCAGGATCCGACGGCCGGACGACCACTCATTTCATCCCTTTTTATGTCTTCGACGGAACTTTGGCAAAGCGGCGGGGGTTTGGCGGTTGACGAAAAAGTCGTTCAAAAAGCGGAGTATAAAATGAAAACTCTCTCTCTCCTCGCCGTTCTGGCGGCCAGCGCCGTTGCCGTTCCCGCCTTTGCGCAAGACCGCGATACGTCCGGTGATTTCGACGGGCCCTATATCAGCATCGGCGGCGGCGGCACGCTGCAAGGCAACGACCGCGGCGAAACCGTCGTGTTCGATACCAACCGCGACGGCACCTATGGTGATCAGGTGACCACCGTTGGCGGCGCCAACGCCTTCTCGACCGGTTTCTGTAACGGCGCGGCGACCAGCAGTGCCAACATCAACTGTCGCAACGACAAGGATGGTCCCGAATATTTCGGTCGTCTGGGTTTCGACAAGCGGACGGGCAATTTTGTCCTTGGCGCTGTTGTCGAGGGTGGTCGCAGCGTCGCGCGGGACAGCGTCACCGCCTTCTCGACGACTCCGGCGAGCTACACCTTCAGCCGTGAAGCCGATTATCAGGCCAATGCCCGCCTGCGTGCCGGTTACACCCCCGGCGGCGGCGCCCTGTTCTATGTGACCGGTGGCGGCGCTTATGCGCGCCTCGACAACCGTTTCTCGACGAGCAACGGCGCCAACAGCTTTGCCGACAATGGCAAGACCAACGGCTGGGGCTATACCGCGGGTGGCGGCGCCGAAGTGATGGTGACCAACAATATCGCGGTCGGCCTCGAATATCTCTACACCGACATCAAGGACAATGATTTTGTCGTCAATGTCGGCCCGGGTACTGCGCCGCCGACCAACCCGTTCCTGCTGAACGGTGGCGGAACCGATATGAAGCGCAGCAGCGACAATTTCCGCACCCACAGCGTGCGCGGGACGCTGAGCTTCCGATTCTAAGTGCTTGAAAAATAACATCGAAAGGCGTCGGATCGCAAGATCCGGCGCCTTTTGGCTATTGGGCGGTCGGGGCCGCGAAAATCGCGAAATTTCCGTTGGCGCTGCTGACCAGGCGACCGTCCTGATACAGTTTGGCGTCGATATTGGCGACGCGCTTGCCGCGGTGCAGGACCGCGGCTTCGCAGGTCAGCCGGCCTTCGCCGACGCGAACATGATAGTTGAACTTGATTTCCAGCGTTGCGCACCATTGATCGGCGCTCAGCAGGCTGGTCAGCGCCCCGCCCATCGCGGTGTCGGCGAGCGAGTAGGCGACGCCGCCATGCGCGGCGCCCTGCGGGCTGAAATGCCGCTCGCGCTCGACGTCGATCGCCATGACGCAACGCCCGTCGCCGCGCTCGACCATTTGCAGGCCGAGCGCGCGCGCGAATTCAAACTCCTGCGCGAACGGCTTCACCGAACGCGCCCTAACGCACTCGGGGACCCCCGAACGGCGGCGGCGGCGGCGGGCGGCGCGTCCCGCGCGGCAGCTGGGCCTGATAGGCGCGGCCGCAATGCTCGACACAATAAGGGAAGCCGGGATTGACCGCCTGACCACAGAAATGGAAGTCGGGTTCACCCGGATGCCCCATCGGCCAGCGGCAGATGCGGTCGTTCAGGTCGAGCAAGGTCGTCTTGTCGGCGATCTCGGGGCTCGGCTTGGCGGGCACCAGGCGGCGCGGCGGTGCGGGCGGGATCGGCGCCTGCTGGTCGCCCGGACCCTGGCGGATAAAGCCGCCGGGGCCGATCGACACGATGCGCGGCTGATCCGCCTTCGGGATTTGTTCGCCCACCGAACCGTCGGCGGTCGGCGTATCGACCGTCGGGCGCGCTTCGGCCTTTGGCGGCGCGGTGTTGACCGGGCGGGGCGCGACCGGGGCAGCGGCGCGCGGCGCCGCCGCAGGGGCGGCGGGCCTGGGCGCGGGGGCAGCCGCCTTGACGGGCTTGGCCTTGTCGGTCGCCTTTACCGGCGACGGGCGCGATTTCAGGCCCAGGCGATGCGCCTTGCCGATCACCGCATTGCGGCTCACGCCGCCCAGTTCATCGGCGATCTGGCTGGCGGTCAGCCCTTTTTCCCACATGGTGCGCAGGCTTTCGATGCGCTCATCGGTCCATGACATATTCTATTCCTTATCATTCCACGCCGCGGGCTATGTCGCGGTTATCGATGCGATCCTTTCGGACCGGCGCCACTGCCCAGCTTGCGGTAAGATCGGGGAGGCGATAGGCGAGAACGCCATGAACGACCAGCCCCAAATTTCGCGACCCGACTCGAGCAAATTCGCGGCAACCCCGCCCTTTGCGGAACCGGGGGTGCCGCATATCCGGACGCTCAACGTGCCCGGGATGCAGGCGCTATATGTCAAGGAGGTGCGGCGGTTTTTCAAGGTCCAGCTGCAAACAATCTGGGCACCGGCGATCACCACCCTCCTGTTCCTCGTCATTTTCACCGTCGCGCTGGGCGGCGCGGGGCGCACCGTCATCGGGGTTCCGTTCGCCGATTTCATCGCGCCGGGGCTGATCATGATGGCGATGCTGCAGAACAGCTTTGCCAATTCCAGCTTTTCGCTGCTCGTCGGCAAGATTCAGGGGACGATCGTCGATTATCTGATGCCGCCGCTCGCGGTCGGTGAACTGATCATCGCGCTGGTCGGCGCCGCGATCACCCGTGCCATCCTCGTCGGTTTGGCGCTGTGGCTGGCGATGTCGCTCTGGCCGGGGGTCAGCGTGCTGCCCGACCATCTGTGGGCGGTCGCGGTGTTTGGCGTGCTTGGCGCGTCGATGCTCGGCTTTCTTGGCCTCATCACCTCGGTCTGGGCCGAGAAATTCGACCATGCCGCGGCGGTGACCAACTTTGTCGTCACCCCGCTCGCGCTGCTCTCGGGAACGTTCTACTCGGTCGATCGGTTGGCGCCGTGGTTCCAGACCGTCGCGCACGGCAATCCGGTCTATTATGCGATCATGGGCTTTCGTTACGGCTTCATCGGCACGGTGGATTCGACGATCGCCAATCCGGTGCTGACCGCGATCCTGGTGCTAGTCGGGGTCAATATCGCCTTGGCGCTGCTAACCTATCGCCTGCTCGCGTCGGGCTGGAAGCTCAAAGCCTGACCGCACCCAGCGTCGGCCCCTAGTGGCGGTGGATGGCGCGGACGCGGTAGCGGCCGTCGTCCAATCCCTCGAACATCGCCTCGATCTGCGGATGGTCGATCGGCCCGCCTTCGGCGTCGGGCACCAGATTCTGCTGGCTGACATAGGCGATATAGGATGAATCGCCGTTTTCGGCGAGCAGATGATAATAGGGCTGCTCTTTCGCCGGACGGATTTCCTCCGGGATCGCTTCATACCATTCATCGCTGTTGGCGAACACCGGGTCGATGTCGAACACGACGCCGCGAAAATCGAACATGCGGTGGCGCACGATGTCGCCCGGCGCAAAGCTCGCGGCGCCGATCAACGGTGTGGTGACGGGCGCAGGATGCTCAGGGGAGGATTCGGTCATCATCCTGACAATCTATGACGATTCGACGACCGTTCAAGGGCGAGTTGATCCGCGCCTCCCGCCAGCGCGGGGCGGCATGTGGTCGATCATGGGGAAAAATGGAGGAGAGTGAGGGATTCGAACCCTCGGTACCGTTGCCGGCACTTCGCATTTCGAGTGCGACGCTTTCGACCACTCAGCCAACTCTCCTCGCTGAGAGGTGACGCCCCTAGCGGCGGTCCGTCGCGCTTGCAACCCTCTAGTCACAAAAGCGACGAACCGCGCTGCGAATTAGGGCTTTTCCGCTTCCCACCAATAGGCGGCGCGCTTGCGTGTCCCCGTCGCCACCTCGTTCATCGTCAGCGGATCGTAGAGCCGCCCGCCCAGCATGACGCGATGGATGCGTTCGGTGTTGCGAATATCCTGCGTCGGATCGGCGTCGAGGATCAGCAGGTCGGCGAGCTTGCCCGCCTCGAGCGATCCCACGTCCTTGCCATAGCCCAGCGAGGTCGCGGGCATGATCGTCGCGGCGCGCAGCGCGTCTATATTGGACCACCCGCCGCGCACGAACGACCAAATCTCCCAATGCGCCCCCAGCCCCGATTGCTGGCCGTGCGCGCCGATCGACACCATCCGTCCCGCCGCGGCGATCTTGCCCGCCTCGCGCGCCGAATCATCGTCGACATAATCGCCTTCGGGCGCAATCGTGCGCCGCTTGTTGTTCGCGGCGAGCTCGGTCGGCGGGATATGTTTGGTCAGGATCGGATGCTCCCACACATTGGTGTGGGCGCGCCAATAGGGGTCGCCCGCCGGGCCGCCATAGGTGACGACGAGGGTGGGGGTGTAATCGGTCTTGGTCTGCCCCCACAGCTGCACCAGATCCTTGTAGAAGGTATGGAGCGGGATGTTGTGCTCGACGGTCGAATTGCCGTCCTGGATCAGGGATACGTCCATCGTGTAGAGCGAGCCGCCCTCGGGCACGACGAGCATATTCTCGGCCTGCGCCGCCTTGACGACCATCTGCCGCTGGTCACGGCGCGGCTGGTTGTAGTTTTTGACGCTGTGCGCGCCCTGCGCCTTCAGCCGCCGGACATGGGCCAGCGCGTCGTCATAGCCGTTGATCTCGGCATAGACCCCCGCCGCCTTGGCGCCATAGATGATCTCGCCGGTCGAAAAGATGCGCGGTGCGAGGATCAGCCCGGCGCGCTGCATTTCGGACGAAACAAAGATTTCCGAGGCGCGCGACGATGGGTTGTGGCTGGTCGTCGTCCCCATCGCGAGATTGACGATTTCGGACCAGTTCTGCTGCGGGATCAGCTCGTCGTCGCCATGGCTGCCGTGTGCATGGGCGTCGACGAAGCCGGGGACGATCGTCTTGCCGGTCGCATCGACTATGATCGCGCCCGCCGGAACGCTGATCGACGCGAGCGGACCGACCGCGGTGATGCGGTCGCCTTCGATGACGATCGCGCCATTGTCGATGATGCCGCCGTCCGCTCCGGCCATCGTGACGATCCGCGCGCCGGTGATGACGACGGTGCCGCGGCGCTTCGCCGCCGCCTGCGTCATCGCGAGCGAGACACCGTCGGTCGGCGGGGTGAATTTGGGCGCTTTCTCGTCCGCCGGCGCGTTGGTGAACAGGCTGGCGAGATCGGCGCTGAACAATGTCGCGCCGCGGCTCCAGTGCAGGCGGCGGCCGCCGTCGGACCAGTGGATATATTCGGCGCCGCTGCCGCTGACCCGGGTGACCGGCAGCGCGCCGCTCTTGGTGCCGAGCGATACATCCTGTCCGCCCGGCATCAGCGGGGTGACATAGGCATCGTAATTCTGGCGGAAGGCCAGCGTGCCGCCGTCGGGCGAGATTTCATAGTCGCTGACCAGTTCGCCGTTGGCGTGGGTGCGTTTGTCTTGGCCGCTCAGATCGGTGCTGACCAGCTGGCTCTTGCCGTCGCCCGCGGTGACCATGAAGATGCGGTCGCTGGCGGCGCCGAACTGCGGCTTGGCGCCGTCGCTGCTGACCCGCTCGGCGGTGCCGCCCGTCGCGGCGATGCGATAGACGCCGGCGTCTTCGCTCCAGCGCGCCGAGGTCAGCCCGCCGCTGCCGCGCCGTTCAAACGCAATCGTCTTGCCGTCGGGCGAGAAGCGCGGCTCGGCATAATGGCCGGGAACGCCGGTCACCTTGCGCGACGTGCCGCCGCCCGCGCCGACGACATGGATTTCGCCAAGGCCGGTGTCGGTCCAGCGCACAAAGACCAGCGACTTGCTGTCGCGCGACCAGCTTGGCCACGCCTCGACCGCATCGTCCTTGGCCGCGGTCAGCCGACGCGCGGTGCCGCCGGTGGCGGGCTTGATATAGAGCTTGCCCAGCGTTTCGAACACGACGCTGCGGCCATCGGGCGATACTTCGGCCCAGCGCGGCATTTGCGTCGTGAAGCTGTCGGGCGCCACCTCGACCGCGGGATGGGTGGCGTCGACGATGACGCGGTCGTCATTGATGCTGAACGGGATGATGCGCGCGTCGCCGCCATTGCTGCCGACGCGGCGCAGCTTGCCGCCCGCCCAGAAGAGGATGTCGCCGCTGTCGGGGGTCCAGGCCATATTCGGATAGACGCCGGTGACCGCCCAGGTTTCCTGCACATCCTGGTCGAGCGCGTCGTACAGCTTGCGCTCGGTGCCCGAGGTCAGGTCCTTGACATACAGCTTCGACTGGGTGCCTTCGCGGCGCACGAACGCCAGCCGCTTGCCGTCGGGCGAGGGGGTGGGGCGCACCGCGCCGCCAGCGCCCGACGCCGCGGTGCTGACCTTGCCATCCTGCAGATCATAGCGTTCGATGTGGAACAGGTCGGTATTGCTGTCCTGCGCATATTCAAAGATCGGGCCGGGGGTGACGTTGCGCGTATAGAAGACGCTCTTGCCGTCGGCGGCGAAGATCGGCTCGCCGAGCTCCTTTTGATGGCGTTCGTTGGGTTTCTTGACCAGCGGCACGCCGGCGCCGCCCGACACATGGTACATCCACACCTCGCCGGTGCCGAGCGAGCGGCCGGTGGTGAAATGCTTTTTGGCGACGATGAACTGCCCGTCGGGGCTCCAGCTCGGCTGGTTGAGCAGGCGGAAATCTTCCTTGCTCAGTTGCACCTTGCCGCTGCCGTCGCGGTTCATCAGCCAGATATTGTCGCCGCCCGCGCGGTCGGACACGAATGCGATGCGCTTGCCGTCGGGCGAAAAGCGCGGCTGATGCTCGAACGCCAACCCTTCGGCGATGCGCGTCGGGGTGCTGCCCTCGATCGGCATCGTGTAAATGTCGCCGAGCAGGTCGAAGGCGAGGGTGCGGCCGTCTGGCGACACGTCGACGTTCATCCAGCTGCCCTCGTCGACCGCGATCGGCACCTTGCGCGTCGTCATGCCGGGAGGCGCGTTGACGTCCCATTTTTCGGGTTTCTTCTCGTCGGCGGTCGATGCGGCGGGCGCGTCCTGCGCCCAAGCCGAGGTTGAACAAGCCAAAGTCGCCGCAAGGGCGAGAGCGAAGCGCGCCATGATATTATCCCCGTTTGAAATTATGTGCCGACCATATGACCCTGTAACGAACATGCAAGCGACAGGTTTCGACGAAGGCGCTGGCACGCTCGACAGGCGGCTGCTAGCCCGCAGCAAAGATAATATCGGGAGAGCAAAGCGTGCCGCTCAAAGGAATAAGAGTCCTCGATTTCGGTCGCTATATTGCCGGCCCCTATTGTGCGGCGCTGCTCGCCGATTATGGCGCCGACGTGATCCGCATCGAAGCGCCGGGCGGCAATGACGATCGCTACACGGTGCCGGTCGCCGACGACGGATCGGGCGCGATGTTCATGCAGATGAACCGCGGCAAACGCTGCCTGACGCTGAAACCGGGCAGCCCGGAAGGCCGCATCATCGTGCGGCAGTTGGTCGAAACCGCCGATGTCGTCGTCGCCAACCTGCCGCACGATGCGCTGACCAAGCTGGGGCTGGATTATGCCAGCCTGTCGGCGATCAACCCGCGCGTCATTCTGGCCACCGCTTCGGCCTTTGGCAGCCAGGGACCGCTGGCGCAGAACGTCGGCTTCGATGCGGTCGGGCAGGCGATGTCGGGCGCGGTGCACCTGACCGGGACGCCCGATCAGCCGTATCGGGCGCAGGTCAATTATGTCGATTTCGGCACCGCGCTGCACACCGCTTTCGGGGTCATGCTGGCGCTGCGCGAGCGCGAGACGACGGGCAAGGGGCAATGCGTGTCGGGGTCGCTGCTCGGCACTGCGCTCGCCTTCTCGAACGCGCTGGCGATCGACCATGCGCTCAACGGTATCGAACGCCAGCCGATCGGCAACCGCAGTTACAGCTCGGCGCCGACCGACATTTTTCGCACCCGCGACGGGTGGATCGTGACCCAGATCGTCGGCGGCGGCATTTTTGCCCGCTGGGCCAATCTGGTCGGGCGCCCCGAGCTGATCGACGACCCGCTTTACGCCAGCGATATATTGCGGGGCGACAATGGCGAAGGGTTGAGCGTCATCATGCAGCGATGGTGCGGCGAACGCAGCAGCGCCGATGCGATCGCCGAACTGGGCGCCGCGCGCGTTCCCGCCGCGCCGGTGCTGCGCGCGGGCGAGGCGCTGGCGCAGCCACAGGTCGCCGCGATGGGGCTGGTCGAACCCGCCTCCTATCCGGGCACTTCGATCGACGCGCCGGTCATTCGGGCGCCGATTACCCTGTCGGACAGCGCGAAGGTGGCAGCGGCGCGCGCGCCGCAGGTTGGCGAGCATAGCGATGCGATCCTGGCCGAACTTG
>CAZCUW010000029.1:0-30058 GCA_964502035.1 uncultured Sphingopyxis sp.
CCGCATTGGCCGCGCAGCTGGCCGAGGGCGGCCGACTGGTCGCGGCGCGCCGCGAAGGCGCGGTGACGCGGCTGGTCCAGGGGGTGAAGGCCGGCGGCGAGGTGCCGCTGCGCAGCTTTGCCGACATGGACGCCGCCCCGCTACCCGGCTTTGCCGCCCCGGCGGGTTTCCAGTTCTAAAGCCAATCCCCTCCTTGTTTCAGGCTGACATGACGATGCTCGATACCGATAAGAAACGGCCTCTCCCCCGCGCCCGCTGGCTTGCCGGTCTGGCGTTTGGCGCCTTGACGCTGTCGTCGGCGGCGCATGCCGAAACGCTGCAGGATGCGCTGGCGAAAGCCTATGAAAACAACCCGACGCTGACCGCGGCGCGCGCCGGTCAGCGCGCGAACGACGAAAATGTCCCGATCCAGAAATCGGGCGGGCTGCCGAACATCGGCGTCGGGGTCGATTTTCAGGAAAATCTGGTGCTGCCCGGCAACAGCTTTTTCTCGCCCAAACGCTTCGTCAGCGTCGGCGGCCAGGTGTCGGTGCCAATCTATCAGGGCGGCGCGGTGCGCAACGCGGTCAAGGCGGCCAAATTTCGCGTCGAATCAGGCCAGGCCAATTTGCGCGCGACCGAAGCAAGCATCTTCGCGCAAACCGTCGGCGCGTATATGGACGTCATTCGCGATCAGGCGATCGTCCAGTTCAACCAAAAGAATGTGTCAGTGCTTCGCACCAATTTGCAGGCCACAAGCGATCGGTTCGAGATCGGCGACCTGACCCGCACCGACGTCGCCCAGTCACAGGCACGGCTTGCGCTCGCCGAGGGAAATTTGCAGACTGCCGCGGCCAATCTGATCGCCAGCCGCGAATCCTATACGCGCCTCGTCGGCGACGCGCCGGTCGATCTGGAACAGCCGCCGCAGCTGCCGAATCTGCCGACCTCGCCCGACGAGGCAGTCGCGATCGCGCTGACCAGCAACCCCGACATCGAGGCCGCAAACCAGTTGGTCAGCGCCAGCCGCGCCGACATCGGCGTCGCGCGCGCCGGTCGGCTGCCCAAACTGTCGGCCACCAGCGCCGCCGGTTATAACAACAATCTGAATTCGATCCCGCCGGCGAACACCACGTCGGAGAATGTCACGACCAGCGCCCGGGCCGGGCTGTCGCTGACGATCCCGATCTTTCAGGGCGGGCGCCCGTCGGCGCAAGTGCGCCAGGCGCAGTCGCGCACCAGCCAGGCGATCGAAAAATATGTCGAGGTTGAACGCAGCGTCATCGCCCAGACCCGCGGCGCCTATGCCGCGTGGCAGGCAAACGAGCGAATCATCGCCGCGACGCAGCAGGCGGTGAACGCCAACGGCCTGTCGCTGGAGGGCGTGCGCGCCGAAAACAGCGTCGGCACGCGATCGATCCTCGACATTTTGAACGCCGAACAGGAATATCTGAACACCCAGGTCCAGCTGGTGTCGGCGCAGCGCAACTCCTATGTCGCGGCGTTCTCGGTGCTCGCCGCAATGGGCAAGGCCGAAGCGCGCGATCTGGGGATCGAGGGCGGCGCGCTCTATGATCCGGAGGTCAATTACAACCGCGTCAAGGGCCAGATCTGGGACTGGGCCGACGATCCGGCGCCGCAGCAGCAGGCGACCGACACGCGCGCGGTCCCCGCGGCAACCGCCAGCGTTCCGGTTGGGCCGCCTGCGCTGCCGCGACAATAAGGCTTGGCAAAACTCGCCCCAAATCGGTAAGAGGACAGTTAACCATCCGGTAATCGCGATGGTTTAGGGGGTTGGTTATGGGCGATATGTCGCGGGAACCGTCGATGGAAGATATCTTGTCGTCGATCAGGCGCGTCATCGCACGCGATGAAGCCCCCGGCGCGGCGCGCGAAATCACGCCCGCCATCGCCGAAGACATTCTCGACCTGCACGACGAAGACGACGCCGCCAGCGAAACCGCGCCCGAAGCCGAAGAATTGGTCTCGGAAGCGAGCGCCGACGCCGCGCGCCAGTCGCTCGAAGCGCTGACCGCCGCCGTGGCGCCCGCCGTGGCCGCCGCAACCGTCGCGGCACCCGCCGTCGGCGGGCGGTCGATGGAAGATGTCGTGCTCGACGCGCTGCGTCCGATGCTGAAAGACTGGCTCGACAGCAATCTGCCGCAGCTGGTCGAGGCGATGGTCGCCAAGGAAATCAGCCGGATTACCGGGCGGCGGATTTAATCGAAATCACGGATCTGGTTTGAACCGTTCGCCCTGAGCTTGTCGAAGGGCCGTCCTTTTCTCCACTCTGCAGACTAGAAGTGCAGTGCTTCGACAAGCTCAGCATGACCGGACGAGCGGGAATCGCGATTTCCTCGGCAGGCGTATTTACCCCGCCCAATCCTCGAGCAAATAGCGCGCGATCGCCAGCGGCGGCGGCGCCAGGAACGGCGCGCCCATGTCGCCCGCCAGCGCGGCGCGCACCTCGGCCTTGTCGACCCACATCGCCGCCTCGATCTCGGTCGTATCGAGGGTCAGCGCCGGGTCGGTGGTGACCGCGCGGCACCCGATCATCAGCGACGACGGAAAGGGCCACGGCTGGCTCGCGACATAGGTCACGTTCGACACGCGGATGCCCGCCTCCTCGAACAATTCGCGCGCCACCGCTTCCTCCAGCGATTCGCCGGGTTCGACAAACCCCGCCAGCGCCGAAAAAAAGCCCGGCGGAAACCCGCCCTGGCGCCCGACCAGCACCCGCCCGTCGCATTCGGCGAGCATGATGACGACCGGGTCGACGCGCGGGAAATGTTCGGTGTGACAACTGCCGCAGCGGCGCCCCCAACCGGCGCGGAACACCGCCGTCGGCGTGCCGCACACCGCGCAAAACCGGTGCCGCGCGTGCCAGTCGACCAGGCTGCGCGCCCCGCCATAGAGCGCCGCCTCTGGTCCCGACAGCAGCGGCAGCAAGCGCATGACGGTCCGCGAGCGTCCATCGATCCGCGCCCCGGGCGCCGCTTCGCGGACAAAATGCGGGATTCCGGCCTCGTCGAGGCCGAGCAGCAGCGGCGCGCGGTCGTCGGCGGGGTCGAGCACCTCCCAGCGCAGCCCGCCACCCTCGCCCGGTACAAAATCGATGCCGTCGAGCGTCAGGCAGCGCGCGCGCGGATCGGCCATCGCGGCGGCGAAACCCGCCGCATCGCTGCGCAACTGGTCGGCGCGGTCGAGCCACGCCCCGGTAAATCCCAGCGGCAAGGGCATCAGGCGATGACGTCCTTGAAGAAGGTCTCGCCGAATTTTTCCTGAAACGGCAGCGCGCCCGATGGCATATATTGCGCATAAGCCGCGGCGCGATAGCCGAGCCCGCGATGGACGAAGCCGATCGTCCCCGCGGCGCCCGCCCATCCGAAAATCCCCTCGCCGCCCGGCGACGTCGGCAGCGACACCCGGCCGCCGGCGCCAAAGCCCTCGCCATCGACAAAAGTCCCCTTGCGGTCGACGCTGTCGGCCAGCAGGTTCGACATCGCCAGCCGCGCGGTTTCGACCTTCATAACCCGTTTGCCGCCGGTCGCACCTTCACCCAGCAGCATCGCGAGGAAACGGTCGTAATCGCGCGCGCTCGACACCAGCCCGCCGCCGCCGAACGGATAGGGCGGCGGGTCGAGGTAGATCGAGCTGGTCGCCGGATCGAAGGGGATCAGCGCCCCGCCATAGGGCGCATAGTTGGTGGTAAAGCGCCCGACATCCTTCGCGCCCACCATGAAACCGGTGCTCGTCATGCCCAGCGGATCGAACAGCCGCGCCTTCAGAAACGCGTCGAAGGGCTGGCCCGACACGACCTCGATCACCCGGCCAAGCAGGTCGAGGCTGATCGAATAGCTCCATTTGGTGCCGGGTTCGTACACCAGCGGCAGCGCCGCGAGCCGGTCGGCCATCGCCGCCAGACTGGGCGCCGGCGTGACCGGCGCAAAGCCGGGGATCGGCAGGCGGCTGGCCGACCCGCCGACGATGCCGGCATCGTCATAGGCTTTCTTGATCGGCCCTTTCTGGATGATCGTATAGCCGAGCCCCGCGGTGTGGGTGAGCAGATGACGCACCGTGATCGGCGTCTTCGCCGGGCGCAGGTCGGTGATCGACCCGTCGGGCACATTCTGCACCTGCATCTTGGCAAAAGCGGGCAGGAAATCGGCGATCGGCTGGTCGAGCTTCATCTTGCCGTCTTCGATCAGCAGCATCGCGGCGATGCCGGTGACCGGCTTGGTCATCGAATAGAGCCGCCACAACGTATCGGGGCCGACGGGAACCGCATCGCCCAGCGATTGCACCCCGGCACCGAAAAATTCGGCCGCATCCTGCCCCTTGCCGATCGCGGCGAGGGTGCCGGCGAGTTCGCGGCGATCGACGAAGCCTTTGATGAAGGCGTGGGTCGCGGGATAAAGCTGTGCCCCGCTGTCCTTCCACGCGAACGCGGCGCGCGGGAGCAGCGCGGCGCCGCCGCCCAGCGCCAGGCCGCCGAGCAGCGTGCGGCGCGAAACCATCATGTTCATCCGTCTCTCTCCAGCATCCTGTCGACCAGTTTGCGATAGAGCGTCGGCAGCCCCGCCGCGTCAAGGTCCGAGATCGGCCACCATTCGCCTTCCGCTGCGGCATCGCCGTTTTCTGGCGGAGCTTCGCGGTGAACCAGCTTCAGCGTCAGGTCGAAATGGGTGAAGCCATGATCGACCTCGGCGATGCCCGACTCGGATGGACGCGCATCGGTCCAGTCGCCCCCCGGCAGCGCGCGCATCCCGCCGAGCATGCCTTTGGCGGGGCGGCGGACCAACCAGACCCGCGCGTCGTGTTCGATCCAGTGCGCCAGCCCGTGACGGTGCGGCTTCGCCTTTTTGGGCGGCTTGACCGGCAGGCGATCGATGTCGGGCCGTCCGCGCGCGCGGCAATCGGCCATCAGCGGACAGATCGCGCAAGCGGAGCCGCGCGGGGTGCAGATGGTCGCGCCCAGATCCATCAGCGCCTGCGCAAAATCGCCCGGGCGGTCGGGCGGCACCAATGGCGCCAAAGCAGCGCGAATCTCGCGCTTGGCCAGCGGCAGCGGCGTTTCGATCAGGCGGTGGCGCGCGATCACCCGTTCGATATTGGCATCGACAACGACCGCCGGGCGGCCAAAGGCGATCGCTGCGACCGACGCCGCGGTGTAGTCGCCGACCCCCGGCAGCGCACGCAGCGCGGCTTCGCTATCGGGAAAGCGCCCGCCATGATCGCGCACGACCGACCGCGCGCACGCCAGCAGATTGCGGGCGCGGGCGTAATAGCCCAGCCCCGCCCACGCGGCCATCACGTCGGCGTCATCCGCCGCCGCCAGATCGGCGACCGTCGGCCAGCGGGTGGTGAAGCGCGCGAAATAGCCCGCGACCGCCGCCACCGTCGTCTGTTGCAGCATGACCTCGGCCAGCCAGATGCGATAGGGATCGGGCACCGCGTCGCTGCCCGGCGCGATCCGCCACGCCAGCACCCGCGCGGCGCGGTCATACCACGCCAGCAAACGCGGCGCGAAGTCGGTCGAGATAACCTCATCAATGTCGGAAGTCTGGACGCTCACCCCCCGCCTATGGCATGGCACCCACGATGACGAAAGACAGCGGCGATGGCCCGCCCGCCAAAAAGGTGGCAGCGAAGGCAGGGGCGAAAAAGCCCGCCAAGCCCGCGCCGCGCGTTTACGAACGCCCGCGCGGCGGCGAGGCGCGCATGATTTCCGACCTCGTCCCCGAAATCGGCCGCGCCGCCTTTCGCAAATTCGGCTTCATCCAAAGCTCGGTGGTCAGCCGCTGGCGCGAGATCGTCGGCGACCGGCTCGCCGACGTCACCCAGCCCGCGATGATCCGCTTTCCGGTCGGCGCCAAGGCGGGCGGGACGCTGCACCTGACGATCAGCGGCGCGCACGCCCCGATGCTGCAACATGTCGCCCCCGACATCGTCGCCGCGGTCAACCGCTTCTTCGGCTATGCTGCGGTCGCGCACGTCCGCATGACGCATGGCCAGGTCACCCCCGCGGCGCCCGTTCAGCCCGCGGCAATGCTGAAACCCGTACCCGCCGAACTGGGGGACAGTTTGCGCGACATCGGCGACCCGGAACTGCGCACCGTGCTCGAACGCATGGCGTCGGGGCTGGCGGCGGCGCCCAAACTCCCCCGGATCAGTTGAAGGACCAGCGACGATGTCCGCTTTTGATGACCCGCTTTTCGATCGCCGCACTGCGGTGCTGGCGCTGTCGGGCGCCGCGCTGACCCTGCTCGCCGCGACCCCCGCCAAGCCCGCCCTCTGGTCGTCAAAGGTCGAGATCAGTCCAATCGGCGCCCATGTCGTCGGCAACCCCGCGGCCAAGGTCCGGCTGGTCGAATATTTCAGCTACACCTGCCACGTCTGCGCCGATTTCGCGAAGCTGGGGTCGGCGCCGCTGAAAACGCAGTATATCGACCGCGGGCTGGTGCTGTTCGAATATCGCAATCTGGTTCGCGACCCGGTCGATATGACCGCGGCGTTGCTTGCACGCTGCGGCGCCGCGGGCGCATTTGCGCGCAACCATCAGGCCATTTTTGGCGCCTTTCCGACCTGGATGGCCAAGCTGACAAAGGCCACCGACGCGCAAAAAGCCGGCTGGTTCGAAGGCACCACCGGCGAACGCGCCCGCAAGATCGCCGCCGACACCGGGCTTGCCGCGCTGATGCGCGCCCGCGGCTATACCCAGGCCCAGCTCGACGCCGCGCTCGACAGCGAGGTCGCCCAGGCCGAACTCACCGGCATGACCAACATCGCGCGCGGCGCCGATCGTGTCGCCGGCACCCCGACTTTTTTCGTCAACGGCCGCAACGCCGCCGTGACAGCGTGGCCCGCGCTCAAATCGAAACTCGACCTCGCGATCAAGGGATCGTAAAAGCCTGCCCATCTTGTTTCCGGAGAACAGCACATCATGACCGCATCGCTTCGTATCACCCTTCTCTCTTCGCTCGCCGCGCTCGCCCTCGCTGGTTGCGGCGGCGGCGCCAGTGACACCGCCAAGCAACAGGATGCCGTCGCCAAGGTTGCCGCCCCCGCAGGCAAGAGCTGGTCGCAGGTCGTCCGCATCGACGGCGACGGCGTGGTGATGGGCAACCCCGAAGCCCCGATCAAACTCGAGGAATTCGGCGCCTTCACCTGCGGCCATTGCGCGCAGTTCGCCAAAGATTCGCACGAAGAGCTGAAGCGCGACTTCGTCGATACGGGCCGCGTGTCGTATAAGCTGACCCCGTTCATGCTGCACCCGATCGATGCGATCGCCGGGGCGATCGTCAAATGCACCGGCCCCGACCGCTTCTTCCCGCTCGCCGACGCGACCTTCCTTGAGCATGAAGCGTTCATCGCCGGGGCGCAAAAGCCGCAGCCGGGGATCGAGGCGGCGATGCAGCTGCCCCCCGAACAGCGCTTCACCGCGCTCGCCAAGGGCTGGGGCATCGATCAATTTTACCAGCAGCGCGGCGTCCCGGCGGCGACGATCCAGGCGTGCCTGAGCAAGGTCGACAATGTCTCGGCGATCGAAAAGGGCACCAACAACGCGGTCGAGAAATATCAGATCACCGGCACCCCGACGTTCGTCATCAACGGCCAGGTCGCCGAGGGCATTTCGTCGTGGGGACCGCTGCGCGACCGTCTGCGCACGATGGGCGCCCGCTGATAATATCCCCTCCCCTTCAGGGGAGGGGCTTAAACAAGCCTACCCCCTTGCGACTCCCCCGCCCGCGCGGCATGACTACTGCTTGGGGGGATATGTGACACCAAGGTTGCAACATCCGCGATTCGACGATCTGCACGGGGACGCTCCGTGCAGATAAAACGCCTGCGCCTGACCGGTTTCAAATCTTTCGTCGAACCCACCGAACTCCGCATCGAGCCCGGGCTGACCGGCGTCGTCGGCCCCAATGGCTGCGGCAAGTCGAACCTGCTCGAAGCGATCCGCTGGGTGATGGGCGAATCCTCCCCCAAATCGATGCGCGGCGGCGGCATGGAGGATGTCATCTTTGCCGGGACCGCGTCGCGCCCGGCGCGCGATTTTGCCGAGGTTGCGCTTCATTGCGACACCGAAGGCGCGCTCGTCGCGGGCCTGTCCGATGGCGAGGACGGCGACGATCTCGAGGTCATCCGCCGCATCGAGCGCGGCGCGGGCAGCGCCTATCGCGCCAATGGCCGCGATGTCCGCGCCAAGGACGTCGCGCTGATCTTTGCCGACGCCGCGACCGGCGCGCACAGCCCGGCGCTGGTCAGCCAGGGCAAAATCGCCAATGTCATCGCCGCCAAGCCGACCGACCGTCGCGCGATGCTGGAAGAAGCCGCCGGGATCGCCGGGCTGCACGTGCGCCGCAAGGATGCCGAACAGAAATTGCGCGCCACCGAAACCAACCTGACGCGCCTGTCCGAAATCACCGCCGACATGGAAGTGCGCGCCAATGCTTTGCGCCGGCAGGCACGCGCGGCGGAGAAATACAAGAAGCTGAGCGAGGAAATCCGCGTCGCCGAGGGCCGGCTGATCTACGCGCGCTGGCGCGACGCCGCCGCCGCCGCCGATCAGGCACGCCGCGACAGCGACGCCGCCGAGGCCGCGGTCAAGACCGCGCAGCACGAGCTGGAAACCGTCTCTGCCGCGCAGACCGAGGTCGCGACCCGCGTCGCCGCCGCGCGCCAAGACGCGCAGGCCCAGCGCGATGCGCTCGCCGAGGCAACCGCAACCCAGGTCCGCCTGCACGGCGAAGAGCGCGCCGCGCGCCAGCGCCTCGACGATCTGGCGGCGCAGCAGGCCCGCCTCGCCGACGACCGCAATCGCGAAGGCGAATTGGCGCGCGAGGCGCATGGCGCGCTGACCGCGCTCGATGCCGAGAGCAAGGCGCTGGCACATGACATCGCCGGGCATGGCGCGAGCAAGACGGCGCTCGCCGACGCCCATCTGGCGGCGCAGGCGCGGCTGCGCGATGCCGAGGTCGCTTTGGCGCAGGCGCGCGCGAAGGCCGCCAGCGAAGCCGCCGACCGCCGCATCGCGGTGTCGGCGCTCGACAGCGCCGCGGCGGCGGTGCGCCGCATCGACGCTGACAGGGCGCGTGTCGATGCCGACATCGCCGCGCTCGGCGACCGCGCCGCGCTTGCCGCGACCCATAGCGACAGCGTCAACGCCGCCGAGGCCGCCGAAGCGGCGATCGCCGCCGCCGAAGCGGCGCTGCAAAATGCCGAGGCCGACCGCGAAGCGACCGCCACCGACCTTGCGGGGATCGAGGCGGGACTTGCCGAAGCGCGCGCCGCGCTCGCCGCGCTCGACGGCGAGGCGGCAACGCTCGAACGCGCCCTCGCCGCCGCGCGCAGCGACGACGGGCGTATCCTCGATCAGCTGCGCGTGACGCCGGGCTATGAAGCCGCGCTCGCCGCGGCGCTCGGCGACGACCTCGACGCCGGGACCGACACGGACGCCGCGCGCAGCTGGGGCGGCGCCGATCCAGCGCAGGAAGACCCCGCGCTGCCCGGCGGCACCCGTCCACTGGCCGAATTCGTCAAAGCGCCGCGCGCGCTTGCGCGCCGCCTGACGCAGGTCGCGGTTGCCGACCGCGACACGGGCCAGCCGCTTGCGGTCGGCCAGCGGCTCGTCACCCTCGACGGGCTGATGCGCCGCTGGGACGGTTTCGCCTCGCGCGGCGACGGCGCCACCGCGACCGAGCGCCTGCAACGCCAGAACCGGCTCGACGCGCTGGCGGCGCAGCGCCCGCAGGTCGAACTGGGCGTGCATGACCTGCGCGGCCGCCGCGACACCGCCGCCGCGTTGGCGAACGAACTGACGGGCGCCGCCGCCGCAGCACGCAAGCAGCTTGCCCAGGCCGACGAGGCCCGCCGCACCGCGCTGCGCGCCGCTGACCAGGCACAGGCCGCGCTCGACCGCCACCGCGACGCTGCGGCGCTGTTCGACCGCCGCCTCGCCGAAATCGCCGACGCGGCCAGCGAAGCCGCCGGGCAATTCGCAGCGCAGGAAGCCGCGCTCGCCGCCCTGCCCGACGACAGCATCGCCCGCGCGGCGCTGGAGGCCGAGGAGCAGGCCGCCGAACGCGCACGCGGCGGCGCCAATGCGGCCCGCGACGCATTGGCCGCGCACGAACGCACCCTCGCGGCGCTGAGCGAGCGGCAGGCGGTGGTGAGCGCCGAAATCAAGAGCTGGAAAGCCCGCGCGGGCGAAGCGGCGCGGCGCGTCACCGAAATGGACAAGCGCGCCGACGCGCTGGCCGCCGAGGCCGCCAAGCTCGCCGATGCGCCTGCGAAACTTGCCGAACAACGCACCGCCGCCGAAGCGCAACAGGCGGCGCTGCGCGACAAGGTCGCGGCCGCCGACGCGCAGGAACGCGCCGCTGAGGCTGCGCTGCGCGAAGCCGAGACGGCGCTCAACGCCATCCGCGAGCGCGTCGCCGCGGCGCGCGAAACCCGCGCCGGAGCGATCGCGCGCTCCGAAAATGCCGAGCTCCGGCGGATCGAAATGGGCCGCCTGTCGGGCGAACGCTTTGAATGTCCGCCGCCGCTGCTGCCGCAAAAGGCCGGGTTCGACGGCGAGAGCGTCCGCGATGCCGGGGCTGAATCGGCGCAGCACGACCGCCTGATCGGCGACCGCGAGCGGCTCGGCCCGGTCAACCTCGTCGCCGCCGACGAACTGGTCGAACTCGACACCGAACGCGAGAAAAGCGCCGCCGAGATCGAAGAACTGACCCAGGCCGTCCACCGCTTGCGCGGGTCGATCGGCAATCTCAACCGCGAAGGCCGCGTCCGCCTGCTCGCCGCGTTCGAGACGGTGAACGGCCATTTCCAGCGGCTGTTCACGACCCTTTTCGACGGCGGTCAGGCGCATCTTGAGCTCGTCGATTCGGACGATCCGCTCGATGCCGGGCTCGAAATCATGGCGCAGCCGCCGGGCAAGCGCCTCGGCACCCTCACTCTCCTCTCAGGCGGCGAACAGGCGCTGACCGCGGTCGCGCTGATCTTTGGCCTGTTCCTGACCAACCCCGCGCCGATCTGCGTTCTCGACGAAGTCGATGCGCCATTGGACGACGCCAATATCGAACGCTTCTGCGACCTGCTCGACCGCATGACGCGCGAGACCAACACCCGCTATCTGATCGTCACCCACAATGCGGTGACGATGGCGCGCATGCATCGCCTGTTCGGCGTGACCATGATCGAAAAGGGCATCAGCCGCCTGGTGTCGGTCGATCTGGGCGCCGCCGAGGAACTGCTCGCGGCGGAATAATCAGGGCGCCATCCCCACCACCAGCATCGCCGCAAACACCAGCAGCCCGGCAAAGCGATTGCTGCGGAACTTGGCGAGCGCGTCCTCGCCATTGGCGGGATCCAGCGTCACCACCTGCCCCGTGAAATGCAAAGCCGCAGGTACTAGCGCGATCAGCACTAGCGGGTCGGGGCGCACCGCCCACAGCGCGCCGCCCCAGCCGGCCAACGCGAAGCCATAGCAGAGCGCGACCCCGCCCTGCACGTGGCGCCCCATCGCGCGCGCGCTCGATTTGACCCCGATCAGCATATCATCCTCGATATCCTGCAGCGCATAGATGGTGTCATACCCGATCACCCACGCGATGCAGCCGGCATAGAGCAAGGGCAGCGCCAAGCCGTCGCCGCCGCCGACGGCAACCCAGGCGACGAGCGCGCCCCAGCTGAACACCAGCCCCAGCCACGCCTGCGGCCACCAGGTGATGCGTTTCATGAACGGATAACCGGCGACCAGAATCAGGCTGGCAAGCGCGACGATTTGCGCGGACCACGGCAACTGGAGAAGCACCAGCAAGCCCACGAGTGCCAGCAGCAGCGCCCATAAAGCGGCATTGCGCACCGACACCGCACCGCTCGCGATCGGGCGCGAGGCGGTGCGCGCGACCTGCGCGTCGAGGTCGCGGTCGACGATGTCATTGTAGACGCAGCCCGCGCCGCGCATCGCGATCGCGCCGAGCAGCAGCCACAGGAACAATGGCCAATGGCTGACCGCCCCGCCGCCGAGCGCCACCCCGAACGCGCAGGGCCAGAACAGCAGCCACCAGCCGATCGGGCGGTCGAACCGCGCGAGCAGCGCATAGGGCCGCGCCGCGGCGGGCAGGAGCGCCACAAAACCACGCAATTGGCTGTCGGGAGGATGGGCGGCGGTCATCGGCAGCGGCGCGTGTAGCAGCCGCCGCGGCCATGATAAACGGTTATTGAACCGTGCGGCGCGCGATCAGGCGCAGAGCGACGGCGTCGCTGCCGGGGCGGGGTTAAAGATGCCGCTGTTGTTCTCGCCCTGCAGATTGCGTCCCTCGCGGATGAGGAAGGCGGCGGTTTCACGCATCCGCTTGGTCTGGAACCATTTGCCCCAGACCAGGGATTTATAGTCGTAGGTAACCTCGACCAGCATGATCGCAGTGCCGCTCGCCGCATCGACCCCGACACCGGCAAAGCTCGTTCCCGTGGCGCCGGTGCCTTGCGGGCCATAAGCCGAAGCGATCGGCAGATCGCCATAACAGCGCTGCCAGTGGATCCATTGCCCGCCATCGGGATTGCGTTCGATGCTCGACAGGATGACCCGACCGTTGGTTTTGAAATTCAGGCCCTTGGCCTGTTCCTCGACGCCGGCAAAAACCTCGTTGATGTCGACCTCACGCACGCTCGGCTGCGACAAATTGCTGCCAAAGGCGATCCGCGCCGCATTGTCCGCCGCGCTCAGGCCGATCTGGTTCACGCGCGTCCCGGTCAGGAGTAGATTGGCATATTCGATGCCGCCAAAACCGATGAGCGCGAGGATCGGCACGCAGAACGCCACTTCGATCATGACCACCGCGCTGACATCGCGCGCCAGATGGGCGGCGGCCCGGGTCCGCCGGGCGGCCCGCACCAGGGCCCGGCTCAAAAAGTTGGTCATGTGCAGATCACCTGCTTCGTCGATGTCGCGGCATTGTACGGCTGATTGCGCAGCACCGTGCTCGCGACCAGCGTGCTTTGTTCCGACTGCCCCATAAATTTCCAGATCGGCAGCACCCGCGTCATCTTGAGCGACGCGGTGTAGAGAACGATGTCTTCGGCGCCACCATTGCCGGTCTGGCCGCGATCGGCGTCCCAGCTGGCGTTGCCGTTGACATCCTCGAAACATTCGCCGCTGTCGTAACGACCGTTGCCATTGCCATCGGTAAAGGCTTCGGGATCACCGACTTCGCTGTAGCTGTCATACGCCTTGCGGACAAAAGTCACTTCGCCGCGGGGAAAGACGTTCAGCACCTTGCGGCGCACTTCACTGTCGAGCGCCGTCTGGCTGAGCGCATTGCCCTCCAGCGTCGCGGCGCGCGCCGCGGCATTGACCACCCCCTGCAGCTCGAGTTTGGCGTAAAATTGCCACGAAAAGTCGAGAATCCCGAGCAGGATGATCAGGAACAGCGGCGCGGTCAGCGCAAATTCGACGACCGAATTGGCCGCTTCGTTGCGACGCAGCCGGCGCAGGAAAGGCCGGCGCGTCATTGCGACAACCGCAGTTTGGAAATCTGCCGGGCGATCGCCTGGAAGTTTTCGTTGAGCTGGGCGGCATTGCTCGCCTGATAGGCTTTGCCCGGGCTCGCGCAGCTGTTGAGCTGGCTGTTCAGCGCCACGCCAAAGCCCACCACCCACACGGTGATATTCTTCGCCTTGGCCTTTTCGCAAAGCTGCAGGAAGCGATTGTTGTGCCGCGTCGTCAGGTTGCTGTCGCTGGTCCCGCCAACCCGCTTCATCAACCACTCATAACCCTGAAACGACAAATTGCCCATGTTCGGCGCCATTTCGCCGTCGGTCATGAAGACGATGTGGCGGCTGATCGGGCGCGTGTTGGGCGCCGTCGCATTTTCATCGGCGAACATGCCGTCGGGCGACAGCAGGCGGACGCCCCACACCATCCCGGCGTCATGATAGGTACCGCCGACCGGCTGGAGCGACTGGATATAGCTGTTGAAGGTCGACCGATCGCTTGCCGTTTGCGTCGTCAGCTTCATCGCCGGGACCGGGCAGACGCCCCAACCGTTCGACCAGTAACGCGAGTAATTCTGCCAGCTGCCGTTGGTGCTGCTGTTGCTCGACACGCTGCTGCTGTTGACGTTGATCGCCCCCGTCGTCGATGGCGTGGCCCCCGGACTGCTGGCACGCGGAAAGGCGATTTGCGGGATCATCACCTTCCATTTCGTGTCGTCGTCGCCCGTCGGGGCGGTATCGACATCCATGTCATAGGCAGCGGACGGGGCCGGATCGGTGGGACCGAACGGTTCGGTGCCGCGTTCCATGACGCAGCCGCCCCACGTGTTCGACACGGTCGCACCCGAATCGCCGGTGTCGGTCTCGATCGCCGACCCGCCCTTGGCCTGGCTGACGTCGAACACCCGGTCCTGATAGGTATATTTATTGTCGAACGACTGCGTCGGCGTTTCGGTCACCGTAGTCGTGTAGGTGCGCGTAAAGGTCGCGACGCGGCGTTGCAGGCGGCACCGGTTGTTCGCCCAGCGATAACGGTAGTTATAATAGGTATAGGTCTGGTTGGTGTCGTAGGTCGTGATGCGATTGCCATTGCCATCGACATATTGCGCCGTCTGGTTCGAATTGGGCGACCCGCTGGGCGTCGGCGTCGTATCGGCGGGCGGCTCCAGATTGCCGCAGGACGAGCTGTCCTGGCCGTTTACCGTGCTGACATTGGAATAATTGCCATAGCTGGTGTTGCCGTCGGTATATTCCTGTGACTGCTCGCTGGTCGCATTGCCCCAGGTCACCTTGAACACCGGCGTGCGCGACGGCAGCAGCACATTGTCGGACAGCCACGAGGGATTCTTGGCGTACAGGATAGTGCCGACATTGGCGGACGAGCTGTACGGCACGACGCCGAACCGTAGGCGGCCGTCGCCGACATCCGCGGTAGTCAGCGTGTCGAAAAAGTCCATCGTCGCCGATTTCAGCGCCGTGATGCGATTGACCGAGTCGCCCGAATTGGTCTGCGCCATCGATCCGGTAACGTCGAGCACCATCATCACGTCGGCGTTCGAGATTTCCAGCTTGGCGGTGCAATTCACCGCCAGGTCGAATTTCTGATAGTTGAAAATCTGCATCAACGCGGTGGGCAGCGTCGCGGTGGCGGTTCCCTTGACGTTCGACGCGCCTTCGGCCTGCGAGGCAAAGGTCACCGCGCTGCTGCCATAGGCGCTGGCGCCATAGTTGTAATTGAACATCTTGTCCGCTTCGGCCTGCGCCGCGGTCGTGTACGTGCTGCCGGCCATGGCGCGGCGCCCGGCGAGCACGCCGGCGTCGCACGCCTGTTGCAGGCGCAGCTGCGCCATATAGGCGCGCCCGATGTCGATACCCGATCCCAACAGCCCGATGACCGGCAGGATGGCAGCCGCGGTCAGGAACATCGCATTGCCGCGCTTGTCGCGCGAAAGCCTTTTGGTGCCCTGCTGCAGGCGGGTGAATACGGTCCCTCGCATGGTCTAACCCCTCTTGGTCCAGACACGCGGCCCACTACAGATGCGTGGCTGGCATCCTTGCACTAGGGCGGAACTGCTTACCAAACCCCTAATCCACGGCGGCGTGACGACCGCTTCGCACCGCCATTTTGACCCGGATCGGGACAGATCGGCCCATCGCACGCGGCAGATGCGCAAATTCCCGGCGTCTGCTATCGCCCGCATCATGCCCGCGACTCCCGCCTGGCCGCCCGCCAGCACCCCCCGCTTGTTCGTCGATATGCCGCTCGCCGATGGCGCCGCGGCGACGATCGACGGCGCCGCCGCCCATTATCTGCTCAATGTGATGCGGCTCAAGGTCGGCGCGCCGATCCTGCTGTTCGACAACCGCAGCGGTGAATGGCTGGCGAGCATCGCCGATGCGGGCAAACGATCGCTGACGCTGCACATCGAACGTCAGACGCGCGTGATCGAACAGGTGCCCGACCTGTGGCTGTGCTTTGCGCCGGTCAAGAAGGCACGGCTCGACTGGATCATCGAAAAGGCGACCGAGTTGGGCGTCGCGCGGCTGCAACCGGTGATCACCGAACGCACGATCGTCGAACGCGTCAAGCGCGAGCGGCTGGAGGCCCAGATCGTCGAGGCGTGCGAGCAATGCGGGCGCACCGCGCTGCCCGCGCTGGGCGAGCCCGTAAAATTGGCGCAATTGCTGTCCGACTGGCCCGCCGACCGCGCGCTGCTGTTCGCCGATGAAGCCGGCGGCGTACCGCTGTCCACCGTCGCCGCCCCGGCTCCCGCCGCGATCCTTATCGGCCCCGAAGGCGGCTTTACGCCGCGCGAGCGCGACCTGTTGCTCGCCAGCCCCGCGGTCCGCCGCCTCGCGCTCGGCCCGCGCATTCTGCGCGCCGAATCCGCAGCGATCGCGGCGACCAGCCTGTGGATGGCGCAGCATGGCGATTGGGGCGGCGGCGCCTGAACGCGCAAAGCTGTTCCGTTCCCGGACAGTTTTCGCGCCAAGCCCCCGATTTTAACCGCATATTAGCTATGCGCGGGCATAGCGGCCCGATGCAACGGCAGGACCAGAGCCGATATTGCTGGCGTGGGGGCCAGCACGCGCAGTTTGTACGAGCATTGTTGATGCTCGTCGGGCTGGCGCTGGCGCTCGCCGCCAATCCGGCCGCGGCACAGACCACCACGACCTATAGCAACACCACCACCGGCACGATAAGCGAGACCGCGACCCCGTGCACCACGCCGCTGGTGCGCAATTTCACCGTCGCCGCCAACGCCCAGATCACCGACGTCAATATCGGGGTGCAATTCAGTCATAGCTATCGCGGCGATATCCGCGCGACTTTGGTCTCCCCGACCGGCGCCGTCGTCGATCTGATCACCAATGTCGGCACGGGGGCGGACAATCTGAACGTCCTGTTCGACGACAGCGCCGCGACCAATATTTCGACCCACAATACGAACGACAACACCGCCGCCGCGCCGCCCTATCAGCGGACGTTTGTCCCCGAGGCGGCGCTGGCGAGTTTCAATGGCCAGGGTTCGGCAGGAACGTGGCAGCTGACGATCTGCGACTCGCTGAACGGCGACGCCGGCAATTTCACCCGCGCCGACCTGACGCTGACGACGGTGCCGATGGCGCCCTCGGCCGATCTGTCGCTGACCAAGTCGGTCAGCAATGCGGCACCCGCCGCCGGGGCCAGCATCAACTATGTCCTCAGCGTCACCAACGCCAGCGGCTCGGCGCTGACCGCGACCGGGGTGACGGTGCAGGACACCCTGCCGACCGGCTTCGCCTTCACCGGCGCATCGGGGTTCGGCAGCTACAACAGCGCGACCGGCGTCTGGACGGTCGGCAGCATCCCGCCCGGCACGACGCGCACCCTGACGATCACCGGCACCGTCACCGCGACCGCGGGCGCGACCATCGCCAACGTCGCCGAAGTCAGCGCCTCGTCGGCGTTCGATTTCGATTCGACCCCCGGCAATGGCGCGGCGGGCGAGGATGATGATGACAGCGCCAGTTTCACCGTCGTCGGCACGCGCGTCGCCGGGACGCCGCCGACCCTCGTCTGCCCGGTCGGTTCGACCCTCCATGATTGGGACGGCGTCACCTGGGCGGCGGGGACGACCAGCGGCAGCTATCCGCTGACCGCGATCGGGACGATGAATTTCAACATCGGGATCAGCGGCGGGACTTTCCTGACCAACGCCACCTATGGCGGCCAGTCGCCGACGCGGCAGAATGTCGTCACCGGCGGCTTGTCCCCCGCGCAATTTTCGATTTTCCAGCTGGTCGACATGACCAGCCAGTCAGGCACCGTCGCCACGACGATGACGCTCCCAACCGCGGTGCCGGGGGCGCAGTTCCGTCTGATCGACATCGACTATGCGGGCGGGCAATTCGCCGACCGGGTGACCGTCACCGGCAGCTTCAACGGATCGCCAGTCACCCCGGTGCTGACCAACGGGGTCAGCAACTATGTCATCGGCAACAGCGCCTATGGCGACGGCACCTCGGCCGATGCCAGCGCCAACGGCAATGTCGTCGTGACCTTCAGCGCGCCGGTCGACACGATCGTCGTCGAATATGGCAACCACAGCCTTGCCCCCGCCAACCCGGGGCAACAGGCGATCGCGATCCACGATGTCAGCTTTTGCCGCCCGACCACCAATCTGACGATCGCCAAGACCAGCAGCGTTGTCAGCGACCCGACCAATGGCACCACCGATCCCAAGGCGATCCCCGGCGCGACGATGCGTTACTGCATTCTGCTCACCAACAATGGCAGCGGCACCGCGACCGCGATCAACGTCGCCGACGCGCTGCCCGCCACGACGACCTTCGTTCCGGGCTCGCTGCGCAGCGGTTCGAGCTGCGCGGGCGCCACCACGGTCGAGGACGACAATGCCAGCGGCGGCGACGAAAGCGATCCCTTCGGCGCCTCGATCACCGGCACCGCCGTCGCGGCCACCGCGCCGACACTGGCGCCCGGCACCGGGTTTGCCGTCGCATTCGATGTGACGATCAATTGATTCCGGGCTATCGCTTCTTTCGGCCGTGCGCGCTACTGGCCGCCGCGGCCTTGGCGGCGACTGCCACGCCGGTCCAGGCACAGCGGGTCATCGTCAACCCGTCGTTTGAATCGAACGACCCGCAGGGACCGGGCGCCGCCAATTACCAAATCTATGCCAACGGCTCGGTCATCGGCTGGGACTCGGCGTCGGGCGAGATCGAACTGTGGGACACCAATTTTCAGGGCGTCCCCGCTTATGCGGGGTCGGTTTTCGCCGAAATGAACGCCAATGTCCCCGGCGCGCTCTATCAGAATATCTGCATGGTCAATGGCGAGACGATCGGCTGGACCTTTGCCCATCGCGCCCGGTCGGGCGGCCCGGCGACGCAGACCGCGCGCTTTCAGATCGCGACCAGCGGCGGTACCATGATCCAGGCGCTGGCGACGCAATCGTCGATCGTGAACAATGTCTGGAACGTCAACACCGGCACCACGACCTACACCGGCGCATCGGGGATCCAGCGCGTCCAGTTCGTGACCACCGACCCGGGCAGCCTGGGAAATTTTCTCGACGATATCCGGATCACGCTCAATCCCTTTGTCGAGCTGTCGACGGCATCGGCGGCAGGGGTCGAATCGCTCGCGACCGCCAATTTGCCGACGCTGACCGTCAACGGCACGCTGTTCGCGGCACGGACGGTCAATGTCAGCATCACCGGCGGCACCGCGGTGCGCGGCACCGATTATACGACCCCCGGCGGCGGCGCCAGCTTCACCGTGACCATCCCCGCGGGCACTTACCAGAACGCCGCCGTCCCGCTCGGCATCCAGATTATCGACGACACCGCAAACGAGAGCAGCGAGACGATCCAGATCGCGCTGAACCCCGGCACCGGCTACACCGTGTCGAGCACGTCGAGCTGCGGCGGCGCAGCGCGCACCGCGAGCACCTACACGATCACCGACAACGATTCGCCGGTCGTGCTGACCAAAAACTGGGTCACCGGGATCGTCGGCGATGCCGTCAGCCTGGCCATCACCGGCGGCTTTGCGGCCAGTGCGGGAACATCGACCGTTGGCGGCGCAGCGACGAATGCAACGGCGGTGGCAATCCCCGGCAGCACCCTCACCCTGGCCGAAGCCTACACGGCGGGCGCGGCGGCGAATTACAACAGCAATATCGAATGCCGCCGCAACAGCGACAATGTCGTCGTCTCGACCGCGGGCAGCGGGCTCAGCCGCACCGTCGTCATGCCCTCGGGCACCTCGCTCACCTGCACCTGGACCAACAGCCGCCGGTCGGCGACGCTGGTCGTGCGCAAGACCTGGGTCAATGCGGTGGTGGCCAACGCCGTCACCGTCGCGACCAGCGGCCTGATCAACAACGCCAGCCTGTCGTCGGTCGCCAACAGCGCGAACGAGACCGACAGCAACGCAGCGGTGACCGTCTATGCCGCCGAAAGCGCGGCGCTGAGCGAGGCTTTCACCGTCGGCAGCGGCGCCAACTATAGTCAGGCGCTTGCCTGCACCGGCAATGGCACCGCGCTCGCGGGCAATATCTTGACGGTCAATCCCGCCGACACCGCGATCACCTGCACCTTTACCAACAACTATGTCGTGCCGTTGGCGATCGCCAAGACGTCGGTCGCCTACAGCGACCCGGTGAACGGTCTGATCAATCCCAAGCTGATCCCCGGCAGTTTTGCGAATTACACGCTGACCATCACCGCGCCCGCCAGCACCAGCCCAACCAACAACAGCGTCATCGTCACCGACGCGCTGCCCACCAATCTCGGCCTGTTCGTCGGCACCTATGCCCCCGGCCCCGGCCCGGTGCGCTTCACCGCGGGCAGCAGCGGCCTGACCTACAGCTTCACCAGTCTGGCCAACGCGACCGACGATCTGGAATTTTCGAACAATGGCGGCGCCAGCTGGACCTATGTGCCAACCGCCGACGCCGACGGCGTCGATGCCGCCATCACCCATGTCCGGATCCGGCCCAAAGGCACGATGGCGGCGGGATCGAGCTTTACGATCAACGTGCGCGGACTGGTCGAATAGGGGGGGATTTCGGCCCTGATTCAACAGTCGATTGCATTCTATACTGAACAGTCTAAATGCGCGATATGAGCACGCGCACCGCTTCGGACAGCAACGATCCCATCATCGAAAACCGCGACCAGCTTGCGGTTCCCATGGCCAAGGGCGAGAAGCCCAAGGACCGCTGGCGCATCGGCACCGAGCATGAGAAATTCGTCTATCGCACCGCCGACCATCGTGCGCCGAGCTATGACGAGCCGGGCGGCATCCACGACCTGCTCATGGCGCTCACCCGCTTCGGCTGGAAGCCGGTGATCGAGGGCGGCAAGGTGATCGCGCTCGCCGGCAGCGACGGCACCGTCAGCCTCGAACCCGCGGGCCAATTGGAATTGTCCGGCGCGCCGCTCGAAAATCTCCACCAGACCTGCGCCGAAACCGGCCGCCACTTGAAACAGGTGAAAGAAGTCGGCGCCGAACTCGGGCTCGGCTTCCTCGGGGTCGGCATGTGGCCCGACAAGACGCGCGCCGAACTGCCGATCATGCCCAAGGGGCGCTACAAGATCATGCTCGACCATATGCCGCGCGTCGGCTCGATGGGCCTCGACATGATGCTGCGCACCTGCACCATCCAGACCAACCTCGATTATGCGAGCGAGGCCGACATGGTGCAGAAATTCCGCGTTTCGCTGGCGTTGCAACCGATCGCGACCGCGCTGTTCGCCTCGTCGCCGTTCACCGAAGGCAAACCCAACGGCTTCATGTCGTACCGCAGCCATATCTGGACCGATACCGACCCCGCGCGCACCGGGATGCTGCCCTTCGTGTTCGAGCAGGGGTTCGGCTATGAACGCTATGTCGACTATATGCTCGACGTGCCGATGTATTTCGTCTTCCGCGACGGCCAATATATCGACGCCGCGGGCCAGAGTTTCCGCGACTTTCTGAAGGGCGAGCTGCCCGCGCTGCCCGGCGAAAAGCCGCGCCTCTCCGACTGGAACGATCATCTCTCGACCGCCTTTCCCGAGGTGCGGCTCAAGAGCTTCCTCGAAATGCGCGGCGCCGACGGCGGGCCGTGGAACCGCATCTGCGCGCTCCCCGCGCTGTGGGTCGGTCTGCTTTATGATCAGGGCGCGCTCGACGCGGCGTGGGATCTCGTCAAGGGCTGGAGCATCGAGGAGCAGCAGATCCTGCGCAACGCGGTGCCGGGCGAAGGCCTCGACGCGCCGGCCCCCGGCGGCGGCACGGTGGGCGACCTCGCGCACCGGGTCCTCGACATCGCGGCGGCCGGGCTTGCCGCGCGCGGCGAAGTCAATTCGATGGGCGACAATGAAGTCGGTTTCCTCGAACCACTCCGCCGCATCGCCAAAAGCGGCAAATCCCCCGCGCACGACCTGCTCGACCGCTACGAAGGGCCGTGGGGCGGCGATCTGTCGAAAATCTACGACGAACTCAGCTTCTAAAAAAGCTGCCACGCCGTCTGCCGCGACTTTGGGCGCGGCGAGGGGGGTTACACTGCTTTCTGTTCCCCGGGCGAAGGCCGGGGTCCAGGGCGCAACAGGGCAACGCTCGCTCTCCAACGCTCTGGACCCCGGCCTCCGCCGGGGAGCAGCGCCGTCCGATCGTTTGTCGCCGCCCCCGCCACCGCTCAAAAGTGCAGCAAATCCGCAACACTGCTGACACGAACGTCAGCGGCGCGCGCATCCGCGATTGATCGCACGCATTCACGACGCCAAAGAGGGCGCGGTTTTTCGCCTCTCCCATCATCCACCCTGTTTCAGGAAGCTCGCCATGCGCCATTTTCCTTCCGCTACCGCTATAGCGCTCGTTCTCGCTTCGGCCGGCTGGGCTGCCCCCGCCGCCGCGCAGGATACGCCGACCACCCCCGCTGCCGACGACGGCACGCTGGGCGAAATCATCGTCACCGCGCAGCGCCGCGAGGAAAATCTGCAGGACATTCCGGTTTCGGTCGATGTCGTCAGCGGCGCCAAGCTCGACGCGATCAATTCGGGCGGCGGCGACATTCGCGCCCTGGCCGGCCGCGTCCCCAGCCTCAACATCGAATCCTCGTTCGGGCGCACCTTTCCGCGCTTTTACATCCGCGGCCTCGGCAACACCGATTTCGACCTCAATGCGTCGCAGCCGGTCAGCCTTGTCTATGACGATGTCGTGCTCGAAAACCCGATCCTGAAGGGTTTCCCGATCTTCGACATCGACCGCGTCGAAGTGCTGCGCGGACCGCAGGGCACTTTGTTCGGCCGCAACACCCCCGCCGGCATCGTCAAGTTCGACAGCGTCCGCCCCGACCGCGATGGCGGTTACATCAAGGGCAGCTATGGCCGCTTTAATTCGATCAATATCGAAGGTGCAGCGGGCGGCCAACTGTCCGACACCGTATCGGCGCGCCTGTCGGCAATGTATCAGCGGCGCAGCGACTGGGTCGACAATCTCGCGACCCCGGACAAGAACGATCTCGAAGGCTATGAGGATGTCGCGATCCGCGGCCAGATCCAGTTCGAACCCAGTGATGCGTTCAAGCTGCGCCTGACCGGCCAATATCGCAATTTCGACGGCACCGCGCGCGTGTTCCGCGCCAACATCTTCCGCCCCGGCAGCAACGACCTGATCTTCTACCCCGGGGTCCAGAACCCCGGCCAGGCCCCCGCCGCGCCGGTCGATTTCGACCGCAATGTCGTGCGCACCGACGGCATCAATTACCAGAAGCTCGAGCTGTACAACGCCGCGGCGACGATGGATTACGACCTTGGTCCGGTCACCATCACCTCGGTCACCGCTTACTGGAACGGCAATTATGACAGCCGCGGCGACATCGACGGCGGTTTTGGCGCGGCCTTCCTGCCCAATTCGGGTCCGGGGATCATCCCCTTCCCGGCACAGTCGCAGGATCAGGTGCCCAGCCTCGACCAGTTCAGCCAAGAAATCCGCATCGCATCGAACGACGGCGCGATCGATTACCAGGCCGGCCTGTTCTACTTCGACGAGGACATCGACATCGGGTCGATCAACTATGACAATCCGACCGACACCACCCCCAGCGTCGTCGCGCTCCAGCGTCAGGAATCGCGCGCATGGGGGGTGTTCGGGTCGGTCACCGTGCCGGTCACCGAACAGTTCAAGCTGACCGCCGGCGCGCGCTACAACAATGACAAGCGCGACATGGTCGTCAACCGCACCGGCTTTTTCGGCGCCATCGGCACCGGCAGCGCCAGCGTCGACGACGAAAATCTGACCTGGGACCTGTCGGCGCGCTACGAAGCTTCGGACAGCGTCAACGTCTATGCCCGCGTCGCCAAAGGGTATCGCGCCCCGAGCATTCAGGGCCGCGCGCTGTTCGTGTTCACGACGGTACAGGATGCGATCAGCACCGCCGACAGCGAAACGATCATGTCGTATGAGGCGGGGATCAAGACCGAGTTCAACCGCCGCGTCCGCTTCAACCTGTCGGGCTTTGTCTACGACCTCAAAAACGCGCAGCTGACCGCGGTCGGCGGCGCCAGCAACGCGGCGCGGCTGATCAATGTCGACAATGTCCATGGCTATGGCTTCGAGGCCGAGCTCGACGCGCGTCCGGTCGACAATATGACGCTGACCGCGGGGATCAGCTACAACAACGCCAGGATCGACGATCCCAACGCCTTCATCACCGGTTGCGGCGGCGGCTGCACCGTCACCGATCCGGTGCGCCCCGGTTCGCCCGGCATCTATTCGATCGACGGCAACCAGCTGCCGCAGGCGCCCAAATGGTCGCTCAACTGGACCGCGGGTTATGGCGTGCCGGTGGGCGACGGCGAAGTCTATGTCTTCACCGACTGGGCGTACCGCTCAAAGGTCAATTTTTTCCTCTATGAATCGGCCGAGTTCAACGACGATCACATGCTCGAGGGTGGCCTTCGCATCGGGTACAAGACCGACCGCTATGACATCGCCGCCTTTGCCCGCAACATCACCAACGATGTGTCGGCGGTCGGCGCGATCGACTTCAACAACCTGACCGGCTTCGTCAACGAACCCCGCATCTGGGGCATCGAGGCGGGCTATAAATTCTAAACGGCCTTCGATCCGCGCGGAGCTTGCCTCCGCGCGGATCGGTCCTTGTTTCCAAATATTTCTATGATATCATTGCGCTGCAACCATTTGGGAGCCGATGATGTCCCGTTTGACCGTCACCCTGATCGCCGTGGCACTGCTTTCCAGCGCGGGCGCGGCAATGGCCACCGACGTAAACTCGGCCGCCAGTATCGGCGCCAACGCCTATGGCAACGCCGCCAGCATTTATCCGCGCACCCGCGCCGACGAGCGCAAATGGTTGCTGCAGCGGCTCGAAGAGGTTTGCAGCAGCAAGCTGCGCTCCGACCAGCGCCGCTGCGACCGTGCCTGGCGCATCATCGCCGACGGTTATGCCGCGTTGCAGGCCCGCCGCGCCGTGGAAGCTAGCGCGACCGCCGACGCGCTGCAGGATTAAGCAACCGGACCAACCCGCTCATCGGGTTCGAGCCGGATCAGCGGGCGCGGCCGCCCGGTCAACCGCGCGAACAGGCGCGGCACCAGCGCATTATGCTGCGCCCAGTTCCAGTAAGCGACATAGGCGGGATCGGCGAGGAGGTGCTTCTCCTCGGTCTTGGCGCGCCAATAATAGACGCCGCTGACCAGCGCGAGCAGCGCCACATTGCGCGCGCCTTCGGTCCAGCCGCCGCTGACCGCGAGAAAGGGCATCGCGCCGACCCACCAGCTCAGATTCTTCGACACATAGGCGGGGTGCCGGGAGAAGACATAGGGGCCGTGCGTGATGATGCCGCGGTGGGTCAGGTTGGAAAAGCGGATGCCGAACGCCATCGTCGCCCAGCTGTAAATCGCGGTGAGCCCCGCCAGGGTGACCGCCCAGATGATCAGCAGCGTCTCGTGCCCCGCCAGCCAATGCCCCCAATCGGCACCATTCACCTGATAGTCGAGCGGCCCGCCGCTCATCAGGATGAAGGGCGGGTAGCACACCAGCGCCGCGACCCACGCCATGCCATAGGGGTTGGCGGTGCGGATATGCGCGTCGAGTGGTTTCAAGGTCAGGATATAGCCGACCGTCGCGATATGGACATCGATCAGATAGAGGAAATTGAGCGCCCACAGCCCGGTCATATAGGGGTTGGCGAGCACCTCGCTCAGCGGCACGGTGACCAGCGCCGAAAAATTGCCCGGCACGATCGACAGCATGAAGGCGGTGAAAAACCCCTTCACCGCCCAGGCGCGCAGATGATGGCCGATCGCGCGGCCATCGACCGGCTGACCCGGCGCAATCAGCCAGTGGCCGAATTGATAACAGCCGTCGCGCGGCTCGATCATGCGGCGGTCGAGCCACAACATATAGGGCACCGACACCAACAACAGCCACGGCGCCACCCGTTCGAGCAGGTCCATCGAAAAGGCATATTGGCCCTGCCAATAATAGCGCATCGTCGCATAGATCAGCGCGATCAGCCCCCAGGTCGCCCATAATCCGGCGAGCTTGGTCAGGCTGATATCGACCGTCTCGCGCCAGGGCCGCCGCTGGACCCAGTCGATCCCGGTCGATGGATTGCGGTGCACCTTGTCGACGAAAACCGACCACAGCACCATCGGCACGCCGCACGCCAGCACGCTGGCAATCGCCGAGTTTGGCCCGCTCATCGGCCCGCGCGTTCCCCAGTCGATGCCCAAGTATGCCGCGATATCGGGCGCATAGCGCGCGAGCAGCAAATAGCCGACCAGCCCCGCCAGCCCGACGATGCCGACCCCGGCGCTGACCGCCGAACGCGGGCGTGCGGCGTTGCCCGGCTGCGGCAGCACTGATGTGTCGGCATTGCCGGACGGTTCGGTTTTGGCCATGGGATTCATCGGCTTGGCCCTAGCAAAATTTGGTAAGCAAGCCGTCAACATTATTCAGGGTCAGAACCCCTTAATTGCGCGTTCGAGGCGCCGAAATGGCGAAGATATCGGGTTCGGGCGGGTGCAGCGGGTAGCATCGCTACCCGCAAGGCCGCGCGGACCTGAGATCGAGCCATTTCGGCGTCCCTGCGGGATTTGACCGATTTTGCCCATGGCGTCGTCGGAAAGTCTGGAGATATCGACATATCCCGGCGCCTTTCCTCCTCGCCCTGAGCAAAATCGCCTCAAACCTCGAACGCGCAATTAAGGGGTTCCGACCCTTACGATTCGCGGCGAATTTCCTGCCAAAATGACAGCGTTCCCGCGGTTTGACACCGTTCACCGCAGGTTGAGTTCGACTCGGCGCGAGTCGCGGTGCAAAGATTCGCGCCGCGGCAATCGGCCTGTTAAGGCGCCCATCAATCGGGGCGGAGGGCTCCTTATAACAACAAGATGGGGTCGCCACTTGTCATCGAAATCGACGGGCCTGCGCCATTGGCGCCAGCGCTTCTCTGCGCTGTTTCAGGACCATGAAATCTTCGTTCGCACGCACGGCCATGTCCGCTTCCTGCGAATCAGCGCTGTCTGGCAAAAGCGCGTCGCGCTGATCGCCGGTGTCGTGCTGCTCGCCTGGGCTGGCGCAACGCTCGCCGTGCTGGTCAACCAGCTGCTCAGCGCCGACGAACGCGCTGCCGTGGCACAGCAATCGGCGGCTGCAGCGGAATCGGAAAAGCGCATCGCACAATATCGCGACCGCGTCGCCGAAACCGCCGCTGATCTCGAGGAGCG
Source organism: uncultured Sphingopyxis sp. (assembly GCA_964502035.1). Taxonomy (GTDB): domain Bacteria; phylum Pseudomonadota; class Alphaproteobacteria; order Sphingomonadales; family Sphingomonadaceae; genus Sphingopyxis. The sequence continues at coordinate 27,230 of CAZCUW010000029.1, forward strand.
GCAGAACCAGCTGGAAGAGTGGCAGAAAACATATTTCGGTTCCGAACCCGCGGCGATTGCCGAGGGCGTGAACGCGACGAACGGTGAAACCGCCCAGCCTGCGCTCAAAACCAGTGCCATCGACCCAAGCCTGCCGCCCGAGGCACAGGCGCTCGCGCGCGTCGCCGCGCGCCAGGAAGCGCTGTCCACGCGGCTGCTCGCAGCGGTCAATGAACGCGCCGCCAATGCCGAAACGGCCGTGGCGCAGCTCGGGCTCAATCCCACCGCGATCATTCGCGGCGCCGCAACCGGCCGCGGTGGTCCGTTCATCCCGTACCAGGGCCGCATGGGCAAGGCAAAGGCGCTCGGCGCATCGTTCGCCGCGCTCGAAGGCGCGCTGTTCCGCATGGAGGTGCTCGAACGCACCCTCGTCGCCGTCCCCTCGGGCAACCCCGCCGATGTGCTGATGATGTCGTCGGGCTTTGGCTATCGCAGCGATCCGTTCACCGGCGCCGGCGCCATGCACGCCGGGCTCGATTTCCGCGGCCCGATTGGCACGGCGATCCTCGCCGCCGCCCCCGGCCGCGTCAGCTTCGTTGGTACCAAATCGGGTTATGGCAATGTCGTCGAGGTCGATCATGGCCAGGGCATCATGACCCGCTACGCCCACTTGTCGGGCTTTACCTCAAAGGTCGGGGCGCAGGTCGCCGCTGGCCAGCAAATCGCCAAAATGGGCTCGACCGGCCGTTCGACCGGCAGCCACCTACATTTCGAAGTCCGTCTGAACGGCGTCGCGGTCAATCCGCGCCGCTTCCTGGAGGCCAAAGCCGATGTTCTCGAAGCCAAAGACGACGCCCGACAACGAGTCGGTGCCATCACTGCCCGGGGTGCCCGCTAAGATGGCGACCGGCGCGCGTCATACGACTTTTTCGATCCTGGGATCGGACGTCGTCGTCACCGGCAATGTTGCCGCCAGCGTCGACCTGCACGTCGACGGCAAGATCGAAGGCGATTTGAAATGCGCCAATCTGGTCCAAGGCGAGGCGAGCGAGATCAAGGGCGCCGTCACCGCCGAGACCGCGAAGATTGCCGGACTGCTCGACGGGTCGATCGAGGCCAAGACGCTGATCGTCCACGCCACCGCGCGGATCACCGGCGACGTGACCTACGAAACCATTACCATCGAAAATGGCGGCAAGGTCGACGGCAAGCTGTCGCACCGCCGCCACGGCGCGATGGCCGCGAAAGCGCCGCCGCCGCTGGAAGTGGTCGAGAACAAGTCGGCGCTGGGCATCTGATCGTGCCCCGCGCCGGGACGCTATGACCGCGCCCCAATTCGACATCGACGCCCACGTCCACTGGACCTGGGGCCGCGGCGAAGCCCATGGCCGCATTGCCGAACGCTTCGAGCAGCGCGTCGAACGCGTGATCAAGGGGGCGCGCATCGTGCGCAACGGATCGCCCGCCAACCCCGCCTATCTGATCGAAATGATCGACGGGCGCGAGGTGCTGAAACTGGGCAGCGAACTCAGCGGCGGATGATCCGGCTGACCTGCAGCGTGATCGCGACCCGGTCGCCCAGCCCGACGCCCTCGGCGCGCTGCACCGCCACCTTGATCGGCACGACATAGGTGTCGCCGCGCCGGAACAGCGAGGTCGTGAACGCGCTCGCCCCGATCTGCGCCGTCACCGGCACCATGCCCCAGCCATAGCTTGCCTCGCGCGCGGCGTAGCGCAGCTCACCGACCAGATCATCGGGCACCGCGGCGAACAGATAGGGCGGCGGCCCGCGCCATTCGATAATCTCGGCGTCAAAGGTCAGCATCAATTGCGCGGCGCCTGCCGCCGATAGCTCAGCGCCTCGGCGATGTGGATGCGGCCGATATCGTCGGCCCCCGCAAGGTCGGCGACGGTGCGCGCGACGCGCAGGATGCGCGTATAGCCGCGCGCCGACAGCCGCATCACCTCGGCCGCCTGCGCCAGCAGCCCCCGCCCGGCATCGTCGGGGGTCGCCACCGCCTCCATCAATTCGCCGTCGATTTCAGCGTTGGTGCGCGCCGTGTGATCGGCGTAGCGCGCGGTCTGGCGCGCCCGCGCCGCCGCGACGCGGGCCGCGACTTCGGCGCTGCCCTCGGCGGGCGGCGGCAGGACAAGGTCGGCGGCGCTGACCGCCTGCACCTCGACATGCAGGTCGATGCGGTCGAGCAGCGGGCCGGAGACCTTCGCCTGATAATCGGCGGCGCAGCGCGGGGCGCGGCTGCACGCCAGCGCCGGGTCGCCGAGATGACCGCAGCGGCACGGGTTCATCGCCGCGACCATCTGCACCCGCGCCGGAAAGGTGACATGCGCGTTGGCGCGCGCGACGCTGACCTCGCCGGTCTCTAGCGGCTGGCGCAGCGAATCGAGGACGCTACGCTGAAATTCGGGCAGCTCGTCGAGGAACAGCACCCCCAGATGCGCCAGGCTGACTTCGCCGGGGCGGACGCGCAAGCCGCCGCCGACGAGCGCGGGCATCGAGGCGCTGTGGTGCGGCGAGCGGAACGGCCGCGCCCGAACCAGCCGTCCGCCCTCCAGCCCGCCCGCGACCGACGCGATCATCGACACCTCGAGCGCCTCGGCCGGGTCGAGGTCGGGCAGGATGCCGGGCAGGCATGCCGCCATCAGCGACTTGCCCGCCCCCGGCGGCCCGACCATCAACAGATTATGCCCGCCCGCGGCCGCGATTTCGAGCCCGCGTTTGGCGACCTCCTGCCCCTTGACCTGCGCCAGATCGGCCATGCGCCGCGGCGGTTCGACCGCGCCCGGGCGCGGCGGTGGGAGCAGCGCGTTGCCCTTGAAATGATTGAGCAG
>CAZCUW010000030.1:0-3870 GCA_964502035.1 uncultured Sphingopyxis sp.
GTCGCTGCCGACAAGGGCCGGGCGTCGGGATCGATCAGTCTGTCGACGTCGGCGCTGTCCAGCCACAGGTCGGTGAGCGGATCGAGCGACTGCCCGGTCGCGAGCGCGCGCGCGAGGAAAATGCCGTTGATCCCGCCCGCGCTGGCCCCCGCGACGATGTCGGCAAGGACGCGCAGCCGGATATTGCTGCGCACCGCCAGATCGGCGAGCAAATCGGCATAGACCGCGCCCGCGCCGGTCGATGCGGCGCCGTCATGATAGGCGCGCGACGCGGCGGCGAGGCGCCACACCTCCTTGGTGATGCCGTGCATATAGACGGCGAGGCTGATGCCGCCGTAGCAAATTAGGGCGAAGCGCAGTTCCTTTTCCCGCATGAGACAGGGTGTAGCGCGGTTTGGGGCGCGGCGTCACCCTCTCCGCCGAGTGGTCCGTCTGGCAGTAAAAACGTCACCCTCAATTTCCGTTCGTGTCGAGCGAAGTCGAGACACGCTGCGTTCGTGCATGGCCTCACGTGTCTCGACTTCGCTCGACACGAACGGGGTTGGAAAGCACCTTTGACTGACGCCGATTGCTGAGAGCCCAGGCGCGAAAGGTCTTGCATCTGCAAATCGCTCGCATTAGCGGCGCTCCGAACAGGAGTTAAGAATGATTCGCAAATTGCTCGTCGCCGCGCTGGCCTCCACCGCGCTATCCGCCCCCGCCTTTGCGCAGGACGCCGCCGACGACACCGCCACCGGCGAAGACACTATCATCGTCACCGCGGCGCGGACCATCCTGCCGCCGAGCGCGCTGCCGCTGACCATCGACATCATCGGCAAGGACGCGCTCGACCAGCAGCTCGCGATGGCGGGGTCGGTCACCGACGCGGTCGCCAACCTGACCCCCAGCTTTTCGCCGACGCGGCAGAAATTGTCGGGCGCGGGCGAGACGCTGCGTGGGCGCTCGCCGCTCTATGCGATCAACGGCATCCCGCAATCGACCCCGCTGCGCGACGGCAGCCGCGACGGTTTCACCATCGACGGCTTTTTTGTCGACCGCGTCGAGTTGATCTTCGGCTCGAACGCCTTGCAGGGGATCGGCGGCACCGGCGGCATCGTCAACCAGGTCACGGTTGGCGCGCCGAGCGAAGAGGGGCTTAGCGGCCGCACATTGGTGCAGGGCACCGCCGACAATGATTTTTCCAGGGCGGGCATGGGCGGCAAGCTCGCGGGGCTGATCCAGTACAAAGCCGGGCGCTTCGACGCGAGTGTCGGCGCCACTTATGAAGTGCGCGGGATCTTTCGCGATGGCGAGGGGCGTCCGGTCGGGATCAACCTGACGCAGGGCGAAACGCAGGATAGCAAGACGCTCTCGCTGTTCAGCCGTTTCGGCTATGCGGTGACCGATACGATGCGGCTCGACCTGATCGCCAGCCGCTTCGAGCTGGAGGGCGACGGCGATTATATCGTCGTCGCGGGCAGCCGTGCGACCGGCCTGCCGACCAGCCAGCGCCGCGGCACCCCGCCGGGGGTTCCCGCAACCGGGCGCACCGAAAGCGTCGCGCTGTCGCTGACCGATCCCGAGCTGGGCGGCGGCAATTTTGTCAGCCAGATTTTCTGGAACCGCAGCCGCGACACCTTTGGCGGCGAGCCCAATCCGATCGCGACCTTTCAGGACGCGGCGATCGCGCCGGTCGGCACCTTGTTCGACCAGTCGCAGAACCGCAGCCGCAAGATCGGCGGCAAACTCACCTACGAACGCGAAGTTCCGGGGTTCGAGGCGCTGACGCTGATCGCCGGGTTCGACGCGCTGTGGGACACGACCGAACAACGGTTGATCGCGACCGACCGCACCTGGGTGCCGCCGACCGATTTCCGCAGCCTCGCACCCTTTGCTCAGGCGAACCTGAAGCTGGCGGGCGGTATCGTCCGCCTCGCCGGCGGCGCGCGCTATGAAAATGTGAAGATCATAATCGACGATTTTACGACGCTCGCCTCGTCGGGCAGCACGTTCGTCGCGGGGGGCAGCCCGACCTTTGACGATATCTTGCTGAATGGCGGCGTGATCGTCGAGCCGATCAAGGGCATCCGCGCCTACGCCAGCTATGCCGAGGGCTATACCGTCCCCGACGTCGGCCGCATCACCCGCGCGGTGCGGACCCCCGGGATCGACATCGACGATTTCCTCGACATCTCGCCGATCATTTCCAACAATCGCGAATTGGGGCTGGAGGTGAAACGCGGCCCGCTCGATGCGAGCGCGACCTATTTCTGGTCGTCGAGCACCAAGGGCCAATTGCTCATCGCGCGCCCCGACGGGATTTTCGACGTGGTGCGCCAGCGCGTCGAGATCGAGGGGCTGGAAATCAATCTGGCGGTCAAGATGCCGATCGACGGGCTGACGCTGTCGGCGGGCTATGCCCATATCGTCGGTCAGTTTGACGACGACGGCAATGATGTCGTCGAAACCGACCTCGACGGCGCGAACATCTCGCCCGACCGCCTGAACCTGGCCGCCGCATATGCCAAGGGTGCGTTTTCAGCGCGGGTGCAGACGCAATTTTATCTGTCGCGCAGCTTTGAAGGGCCGGGCCGCGATCCGCGCAACGATTTCGGCGGCTATAATCTGACCGACGCGATCGTCCGTTACCAGACCGGGATCGGCGGGATCAGTCTGGCGGTGCAGAATCTGTTCGACAAACAATATCTGAGCTACGCGAGCGACACCCAGCGACCGACCGACAATTTCTTCAACTTCGCCGGCCGCGGGCGCTCCTTCACGCTTGGTTGGGATTATCGGTTTTAAATGATGAAGCTGCTCGACACGCTGCACCGCTGGACCGGGGGGCTGATCGGCCTCGTGCTGGCGCTGCTCGGCCTGTCGGGGGCGATCCTGGTCCATAAGGAAGAGTGGATCGGCCTGCCGCACGCAACCGACGCGCAGGTCACCGACCTCGCCACCGTCGCCGCAACGACCGAAAAACTGATGGCGATGCCTGGCGATGCGCAAGGCATCATTTACGCCAGCCAACGCCTCGGGCTGCATCAGCTGCGGTTCGAGGAGGGCGCGGGGCTCTACGCCAGCCAGTCGGGCGAGGTCGTCGCGCGCTGGGCCAGCCAGTGGGAACGCCCCGAAATCTGGCTGTTCGATTTCCACCACCACCTGTTCACCGGCGACGCGGGCGAATGGGTGATCGGCATCGCGGGGCTGGCCGGATTGTTCTTTGTCATCTCCGGGGTGATCCTGTGGTGGCGCACCCGCAAGACCTTCAAATTGCGCCTGTGGCCGAAACGGATGACGCGCCCGGCGATCGTCACCCAGCACCGCGATCTGGGCATCGTCGTCGCGCCGCTCCTCCTGCTGTCGGTGGTCACCGGGACGATGATGATCTTCCGCCCCTTTGCCGCGATCGTCGTCGCGCCGTTCGGGCCGGTCGCCGAGACCGCGAAAGCGCTCGAACCACCGAAATACAAGGGCGGACCGCTGGCGGCCGATCCCGACTGGACCGCGATGCTGACCACCGCCCGCGCGCGTTTCCCCGATGCCGAGTTCCGCATCCTCAGCAAGCCGCGCAAGCCCGGCGACCCGATCAGCCTGCGGATGAAACAGCCCGGCGAATGGCTGCCCAACGGGCGCTCAACCCTGTGGTTCGATGCCGAGACGGGGAAATTGCTGGGCGCACGCGACGCGCTGGCGATGCCGCCGGGGGCACAAGCGTTCAACATGGCCTATCCGCTCCACGCCGCCAAGGTCGGCGGGCTGCCCTATCGCCTGCTGATGACCGTGTCGGGGCTGGTTCTGGCGTTGCTGGGCAGCCTGACGCTGTGGACCTTCTGGTTCCGCCGACCGAAAGCGGCAAAGCGGGTGGTGCAGGCGGCGGCGTTGGCGACG
>CAZCUW010000030.1:3970-29130 GCA_964502035.1 uncultured Sphingopyxis sp.
GTTCCGCCGACCGAAAGCGGCAAAGCGGGTGGTGCAGGCGGCGGCGTTGGCGACGAGTTAACCCGTCGCCCCCGCGAAGGCGGGGGCCGCTGGCAACCTTGCGCTAGGCCGATGGCGGCCCCCGCCTTCGCGGGGGCGACGGATTGTAAGCGCCGCTTTCCTATTTGCTCGTGCAACCTATATCCTCTCCCACCCATGACCCGCGCCCGCGTCCTTCTCCTCACCGCCGCCCTCGGCCCGCTCGACTATCGTGTCCCGCAGGGCAGCGAGGCGCCGCTCGGCAGCGTCGTCATCGCCCCGCTCGGCCCGCGGCGGATGGGCGGCGTGGTGTGGGAGGATGCGAGTTTTGGCGCGCCCGAGGCGGTCGGCGACAATCGCCTGCGCAATCTTTACGAAGTCGTGGCCGTCCCCCCGGTCGCGGCGCCGCTGCGCCGCCTCGTCGAATGGACCAGCGACTATTATCTCAGCCCCCCGGGGTCGGTGCTGCGGATGGTGCTGCCCGGGGTCGCCTTTGCCGATGCGAAGCGTCCGATCGTCGAATATCGCGCCACCGGCGAACTGCCCGCCCGCATGACGCCGCAACGCACCGTCGCGCTGGAGAAGATCGGCGACCGGCAAGGCATGGTGCGCGAACTCGCCGCGCTGGCCGAGGTCAGCGATGCGGTGATCCGCGGGCTGGTCAATACCGGCGCGCTCGAAGCCGTGACCGTGTCGGCCGACGCGCCCTATCCGCGCCCCGATCCCGCCTTTGCGCCGCCCGACCTGTCCGCCGAACAGACCGCCGCCGCGGCGCAACTGACCGATGCCGTCGCCGCCGCGAAATTCGCGACATTGCTGCTCGACGGGGTCACCGGGTCGGGCAAGACCGAAGTCTATATGGAGGCGATTGCCGCCGCGATCACGGCCGGAAACCAGGCGCTCGTCCTGCTCCCCGAAATCGCGCTGACCGAACCGATGCTGACGCGCTTTGCCGCGCGCTTCGGCTGCGAACCCGTCGCCTGGCACAGCGGGCTGCGCTCGGCCGAACGCCGCCGCGCCTGGCACGCGATCGCCAGCGGCGAGGCGAAGATTGTCGTCGGCGCGCGCTCGGCCCTGTTCCTCCCCTATGCCCGGCTCGGCGTCATCGTTGTCGACGAGGCGCATGAGACGAGCTTCAAACAGGAAGACGGCGTCCATTATCACGCGCGCGACGTCGCGGTGATGCGCGGGCATTTCGAGGGGCTGCCGGTGGTGCTCGCCAGCGCGACCCCGGCGCTCGAAAGCCTCGCGATGGTCGAGGCAGGGCGCTATCGCCATATCGTCCTGCCCGCGCGCTTCGGCGGCGCCACCCTGCCCGATCTCGCCGCGATCGACATGCGCCGCGACCCGCCCGACCGCGGCCGCTGGCTCGCCCCGCCGCTCGTCGACGCGCTCGCCGACCGACTGCACAAGGGCGAGCAGAGCCTGCTCTTCCTCAACCGCCGCGGCTTTGCGCCGCTGACTTTGTGCCGCACCTGCGGCCACCGCATCCAGTGCCCGAACTGCACCGCATGGATGGTCGAGCACCGCCTCGTCCACCGCCTCGCCTGCCACCATTGCGGCCATGTCATGCCGCCGCCGCGGCTATGCCCCGAATGCGAGGACGAGGACAGCCTCGTCGCCTGCGGGCCTGGCGTGGAGCGCGTCGCCGACGAGATTGCGCTGCGCTTTCCCGAAACGCGCGTGGCGATCGTCACGTCGGATACGTTGTGGTCGCCCGCGAAGGCCGCCGAGTTCGTCGACAATGTCGAGGGCGGGCTGGTCGACATCATCATCGGCACCCAGCTGGTGACCAAGGGCTATCATTTCCCCAACCTCACGCTTGTCGGCGTCGTCGATGCCGACCTTGGCCTCGACGGCGGCGACCTGCGCGCCTCCGAGCGCACCTTTCAACAGATCGCGCAGGTCGCAGGGCGCGCCGGGCGCGGGGTGAAACCCGGCGAGGTATTGATCCAGACGCGCGTTCCCGACGCGCCGGTGATGGCGGCGCTGGTCGCCAACGACCGCGACGGCTTCTATGCCGCCGAGGCCGCATCGCGAAAGCACGCCGGCGCGCCGCCTTATGGCCGCTTTGCTGCACTGGTCATTTCGTCGGAGGACATCGATGTCGCGCGCGGCGTCGCGCAGCGGCTGGGCGCCAAGGCGCCGGTCGCCGAAGGGCTCGCGGTCTATGGCCCCGCCCCCGCCCCGCTCGCGATGCTGCGCGGTCGCCACCGCTTTCGCCTGCTGCTCCACGCCCCGCGCAGCTTCGACCTGCAAGGTACGATACGCAACTGGATCGCCAGCATCGACTGGCCCACGAAAGCGCGCCTCGCGATCGATATCGATCCCTATAGCTTTGTTTAGGCGAAACAGAGCTTTACTGTAACCTGGCGCGCTGGCAGCATCGCCCAACGGTTATGATGCGGGGGCGCAGAATGAAGAGAATCGGCTTGGGCGTGCTGGCCGGGATCGCGGCGATCGGGATGGCGGGGGCCGCCGACGCCAAATGGCTGCGCGCCGACACCGACAGTTTCATCATCTATAGCGAGAGTAGCGAGAAATCGCTCCGCGAATTCGCGCAGAATCTGCAGCGGTTCGACACCACGCTGCGCCTGCTCTTCAAGGTCGAAACGCCCGGCGAGGAAAGCAAGCTGCCGATCTATCTGGTGCCCGCCGCGAATGATGTCGCCGAATTGGCGACCGGATCGCGCAGCGCGTCGATCGCGGGCTTTTACCGGCAGGACCGCGACGGCAGCTTCGCGATGTCCTTTCGCCAGAACAGCGGCAGCAACGTCACCGGCACATCGGCCTCGCAGCAGGTGCTGTTCCACGAATACAGCCACCATTTCATGAAGCGCCACCTGCGCGCCGCCTTTCCGTCTTGGCTGATCGAAGGCTTCGCCGAATATTATTCGACTGTCGATTTCGACAAGCAAGGCCGCGCGATGATTGGCCATCCGGTCTACCGCCGCGCCTATGGCCTGCTCGCGATGCCGAAAATTCCGGCAGAGAGGCTGTTGTTTGAACAGCCCGGCGCGATGCGGAACAGCGGACAGACCGACGTCTATTACGGCCGCGCCTGGGTGCTCACCCACATGCTGTTCCACAGCGCCGCGCGGGGGGACCAGATCAACACCTATACGAATGCGATTAACGCCGGGACCGACCCCAAACAGGCGGCGACCGACGCCTTTGGCGACCTTAAGCTGCTCGACAAGGATCTGAACAGCTATATCGAGGGCAGACTCAGCTACCGCACGACGCGCGATGCCGTTCCCGTCTCGGCCAATATCACGATCGCGCCGCTGACGGCGAACGAAGATGCCGTGATCATGGCGCGGCTCGAGCGGCTGAACGCGCGCGGCGACGCGGCACGCCTGACGAAAGCGCGCGACACGCTGCGCAAACTCGCCGCCTCGCAGCCCGCCAACGCCGATGTCCAGTTCGAACTCGCGGCGGCCGAATGGGACATCGACCGCGACAAGCGCGACCTAGCGGCGATGCAGGCCGCGCTGGGTAAGGTGCTCGCGGCCAAGCCCGACCATGTCCGCGCCAATGTCCTGCTCGGCCGACTCAATCTGTATCAACTGCGCGAAAAGGGAGAGGATGACGCGGTGGCATGGCGCGAGGCACGCAAGCCGATCCAGCTCGCCAACCGCACCGACCCCAACGACCCCGTGCCGCTCTACGCCTATTTCGACAGTTTTCTGGCCGAAGGCAAACGGCCGAGCGAGATGGCGATCAAGGCGCTCGAGCGCGCCTTCATCCTCACCCCCGAAAATATCGAGATGCGGGTCGCCTATGCCTTCGCGCTCGCGAATCAGGGCGAGTTTGAGCGCGCGGTAAGGCTGGCGCGAACGGTGGCTTTCGATCCGCACGACAATGGCCAAGGCGAGGCGATGCTCGCGCGGCTCGAGGCGATGAAGGTCCGCCGCGCGGGCACCGGCAAGGAAGCCGTCGCCGGCGACGCCGACGACTAGCTTCAATAATCGGGTTCGGTGCCGCCCAGAACTTGTCCGGCCTGCGCCGTCAGCCACGCCATCGCTGCCGCCCACGGCTGATGCCCGTGGCTGATCCGCGCGACGCCCAGTGCGGCAAGCGCCTGGTGCGTCGGCCCGCCCTTGCCGCGCAGGATGTTGACCGGCAGCGGCGAGCCGTCACAGATCGCCCCGATGCATTTGGGGTCGAGCAGGAACGGCACGAACAACGACCCGGCCCCGGCGTCGGCATAAGCGCGGGCGCGTTCGAGCGTCGCGGCGACCAGCGCGTCGCCGTCCTGCGCCGGGTCTTGCCCGCGGAACGTATCGCAGCGCGCGTTGACGAAGATGCCGGTGGCGGTCGCGGCACGGAAACGCGCCGCAGCGGCGGCGATCGGCAGCAGGTCCGCTTGGCCGGGCAGCCGGTCCTCCATATTGATCCCCGCCGCGCCCGCCGCCACCGCGCGGGCGACCGAGGCACCGACCGCCGCCGGATCGGCGCCATAGCCCGCCTCCATGTCGATGGTGACCGGCAGGTCGGTGACCGCCAGGATGCGGTCCAGATTCTCGAACACATCGGCGAGCGGGAAATCCTCGCCGTCGGCGCGACCCTGCGCGCCCGCGACGCCAAAGCTGCCCGTCGCGATCGCTTTCGCGCCCGCCGCGGCGACCGCCTTGGCGCTCCCCGCATCCCAGATGTTGACGAGGATCAGCGGGTCGCCGGGAATGTGGAGCGCGCGAAATTCAGCAATTTTGTCGGACATCAAAAAGTCTCCCGCTTGAGCAATTCTGCCTTGATCGGCAGGCCATAAGCATAGCCGCCAAGCGTCCCGTCGCTGCGCACCACCCGGTGGCACGGGATCAGCACCGCGACATTGTTGGCGCCATTGGCGCTGCCCGCGGCGCGCACCGCCTTGGGTTTGCCGACCGCGGCGGCGATGTCGGCATAGCTGCGCGTCTCGCCCGCCGGAATCCGGCGCAATTCGCGCCACACCGCTTCCTGGAACGCGGTGCCCTTCACGTCGATCGGGATATGGTCGAAACCGTCGACGGGCGCCTCGACCGCGGCGACCACCTGCTTCAGCAGCGCCGCAAATTCGGCGCCGCCCTCGACCAGATCGGCGGCGGGGAAGCGCTCCTGCAAGGCCTCACGGCCCTCGGCGAACGACAGGCGGCACACGCCCTTGTCGGTCGCCGCGACGAGCATGTCGCCAAGGCTGGTCGGGACCACCGCCCAGTGGATCGTCACGCCCCTGCCGCCACCGACCCACGCCGATGCCGTCATCCCCATTCGCCCCTCCATATTGTCGTAGAAGCGCGACGGCCCCGAAAAGCCTGCGTCGTAAATCGCGTCGGTCACCCGGCCGCCCTCGCTGAGCGCCTGCCGCGCCCGTTCGTCGCGCAGCGCGCGGGCATAGGCGGCGGGCGACAGCCCGGTGTGGCGGGTAAAGACGCGCTGGAAATGCGTCGGCGAATAGCCGGTGCGACCCGCCAGATCGGCGAGCGCCAGCGGCTCCTCGCTCGCCTTGATCGCGCCGATCGCGGCGAGCACCGCCCCCTCGTCGCGCGCGACATCGTCGGGCAGGCAACGCTTGCACGGGCGTAGGCCCGTCGCGCGCGCGGCTGCGCCATCGGCAAAGAAGCGGACATTGCCGCGCAGCGGGTGACGCGCGGCGCAGCTCGGCCGGCAATAGATGCCGGTGGTCAGCACCCCGGTGACGAAGCGCCCGTCGAGCGCGCGGTCGCGGCGCAGCACCGCCGCCCAGCGCGCCTCGTCGGTCATGATGTCGGCGGCGCTCATACCCCGTCCCTTTCGATCCGCGCCGCGAAACAGCCGTGCGCGGCGTTGTGGGCATCGATATAGGATATGGCGGCGTCGGCGAACAGGTCGCGGATCGCGCCATCGGCCTCGCCCGGTCCGGCGAGCCGCGCGCTTTGCAACATGCCGCCCGCATCAAAGGCGCGCAGCGCGATCGGCCGCCCCTCGAACACCGGCGGCACGGCATCGCGATAGGTCGCGGCGCCGACGCCCGGCCGGACATAGATCGCATAGGCGCTGCGATAGGGCGTATCGACATCGTGGCTGGTGTGATGGAGCAGGATCAGCGCCTCCCCCGCGCGCGCATCCTCCAGACTGATCCGGCACGGAAAGCCGCGATCGGCGGTGGCGGTGACACGGCGCGCGTTGCGCGCGGCGAGTTCGGCATCGCTCATCGCAAACAATGCGGCGAAGCGGTCGGGGCTGAGCCCTTCAACAATATAGGTCATCGGACCATCCTTTCTGGCTGACCGGCATCAGATGCCACGGCGCCGATCACGCCGCGTCCCGATGCTTGCGCTCAAAACATCGCGCCATAGTGTGTTACTGTATTATATCATTGACTCACCTCCGAACGCAGCCCATTCTGCGCCTCGAATTTGGGGAGTCCCGCCATGGCGACCATCGACGCATCAATCACCTCCGCAAAACCGGCGCGGCGCACCGACTGGCTCGGCCGCGCCGCGACCTTTTGCTATCTGGCCATTGCCGCGGGGCAGCTGCTGTTCGTCGCCTTCATCCTGCTCCATTATTATCCGCCGACGCTGAGCGGCAATTTTGCCGAATGGAACGACAAGCCGATCATCACCGGCTTCGTCGCGGGCGACCGCGCGGGCAATCTCTTCTTTGCCGTCCATGTGCTGATGGCGGCGGTGCTGACCTTTGGCGGGCTGGTCCAGCTGCTCCCCGCGATCCGCAATCGCTGGCCCGCGCTCCACCGCTGGAACGGGCGGCTGTATCTGGTCAGCGCGCTGACCCTCGCGCTCGGCGGATTGTGGATGACGTGGGGGCGCGGTAGCTGGCTCAACCTTGTTGGCGCGTTCGGCATCACCCTCGACGCGCTGCTGATCCTCGCCTTTGTCGCGCTGGCGTGGCGGACCGCGCGGGCGCGCCGCTTCGTCGATCACCGCCGCTGGGCGATCCGCCTGTTCGCGGTCGCCAGCGCGGTGTGGTTCATGCGCGTCGGCTATATGGCGTGGGGGCTGGCAACCGGCGGCGCCGGGATCGGCCGGGCGATGGACGGGCCGTTCGACATGGTCCTGGCGTTTGGCAATTCGCTGCTCCCGCTGGCGATCGCCGAACTCTATCTGCGTGCGTCGGCCCGCGGCACCCCCGCGGCGCGTCAGGGTGTCGCGGCGCTGCTGGTGATCAGCGGTGTCATCATCCTGGGCGGCAGCGCCGGGGCGTGGATGGTGATGTGGGGTCCGTATATCTAGGCTGCGCTTAAATATACCCGTTCGCATCGAGCGAAGTCGAGATGCCCCTAAGGCGCGCGCCGACGATGGGTGTCTCGACTTCGCTCGACACGAACGGAACATAAATTAATTCGTTTCAGCCATACTCCAGCCCGCTTGCCTTCGCAGCCCGAGCGGCTAGGTTCCGCGCCATGACGCGCCTGCTCCCCCTGCTCACCGCCCTCTTTGCCCTCATCCTGCCCGCACATGCCGCCGACGACATCAGCGCCGCGTCGCGCAGCGTCGTGCGCGTCGTCACTGTCGCGATGGTCGACGGCGAGGTTGTCGGGTTCGGCCATGGCAGCGGCATCGCGATTTCGCCGACGCGGATCGTCACCAACGCGCATGTCGTCGAATCGGCGGCCAAATATCCGAACAATGTCGCGCTCGGCGTCGTCCCGTCGGAGGGGCAGAAAAGCTATGCCGCCAAGCTGATCGCGATCGATACCGCGCGCGACCTCGCGCTGATCGAGATCACCGAGGCACGCCTGCCCGCCGCCGCGATCTATACCGGCCCGCTCGAATCGGGCGCCGATATTGTCGCGCTCGGCTATCCGGGCAATGTTGACCTCGCGACCGCGCGCAGCGCCAACGACTATATCACCCCGCGCACCCCGACCCGCAGCGAAGGCAATCTGTCGAACACCCAAAGCGTCGATGGCGTCGCGATGCTGATCCACACCGCGAAAATCTCGCGCGGCAATTCGGGTGGACCGCTGGTCGACGGGTGCGGCCGCATCACCGGCATCAACACCGCGATCACCCGCGCCGACGACGGCGATTCGCCCTTTGCCTTTGCGATCGCCGGGCGCGAACTGACCCGTTTCCTGACCGACGCGGGCCAATCCTACGCCAGCATCGGCACCCCCTGCCTGTCGCTGGCCGAAGCCGACGCGCGCGACCGCGCCGCACGCGACGCCGAGCAGCGCGCCAGCGCCGAGGCCGATGCTGCCAAGGACGCCGCGGCGCAGCTCGACCGCGACCTGAAACAGGCGCGCGCCGAAGAAGAAGCGCTGGCGTCGCGCGAAAACCGCATCGCGCTGGCGGGAGTGTTGTTCGTGATCGGCGCGCTGGCGGCGGGCGCCGGGCTGCTCTTTTACAGCCAAAAGAATATGCGCAACGCAAAGATCGCGGGCGGCGCAGGCGCGGTGCTGATGCTTGGCGCCGCGATCCTGTTCGTCACCCGCCCCGATGCGCGCGCCGAAATTGCGGCGGAAACGGCGCCGGTGGCCGCCGCAGGCGAACCCAAATTGGCGTCGGGCAATTTCCTGTGCACGATCCGCACCGATCGCAGCCGCATCACCGTGTCGGCAACCACCGATGTCCCGGTGACGATCGGCGCCGGCGGCTGCGTCAACGACCGCACCCAATATGCACAAGGGGCCGACGGTCGCTGGCAACGGATTCTGGTGCCGAACGACGAGGCGACGGTCACCGTCGCGTCGATCGACGCGACGGGACGCGATTACCGGGTCGACCGCTATCTGCTCGACGCCGAAACGATGACGAAGGCCCGCGAAATCCGCGCCGGCGTCAGCCTGAAAAGCTGCACCGCCGACCCCGACGCGCTCGCCGGATTCGCGGCGCAGCAGGACGCGATCCGCAGCGCGCTGCCCGCCAGCCCCAACGAACGGCTGGTCTATCGCTGCCAGCCCGCGGCGGGCGGCGGCGCCAGTAACTAATCGCCCGATGGCGGCGGACGGTCCGCCAACCCGTTGACCCAGCCGACCAGGACCCGCTGCGCCGCCGCGCTGTACGCCAGCTCATGCCCCGCCCCCGCCACCAGCACAGCCGTCGCATCGGGCGCCGCGCGCCGCAGCCGCGCCAGATTGGCGGGCCGCACCAGCGTGTCGGCATCACCGTGCATCAGAAACACCGGCGCCCGCACCCGCGCCAGCTTGCCGACATTGTCGAAGCGGTCGCGCACCAGCCAGCGCGGCACCAGCGGCATCGCCTCGCCCACAACATCGGGCAGGCTGGAGAATCCCGACACGAGGATCAGCGCCGCAACATCGTGGCGCCGCGCCATTTCGGTCGCCGGTCCCGATCCGATCGAATTGCCGACGACAATGACGTCGCGCGGCGCGATCCCTTGTGCCGCCAGCCAGCGCATCGCCGCGTCGCCATCGCGGTACAGCCCCGCCTCCCCCGGCGATCCGGGGTTGCCGCCATAGCCGCGATATTCGACGAGTAGCAGCCCGGTACCGTTCGCCGCCGGGCCGCGCGTCGCCTCGATCGCGCCGAGCAGATTGTCGCCATTGCCGTGGAAGAACAGGATGGTGCGCTGGCCCGGCTGCGCGGCGCGATGGAGGGCGACGAGGCGCAGGCCGTCATCGGTTTGCGTGTACACCAGCCGGAAACCGGGCGGTGGCGCCTGCGAATATTGGGCTGGTGCGGGAAAGATCAGCCGCCGCTGCTGGGTGTAAAGCAGCGCCGTCGCCGCCACGACGAAAAGAAGGAGGAGCAGCGCGAGCCTGGGAAGGCTCACCCCCCACACGCCTTGAACAGCATCAGCGTCCGCTCTTTCGCCAGTTCGCTCGACGGTTCGTGATAATCCTTGCGGCGGTCGCTGTTGAAACCGTGGCCCGCCTCATAGACGAAGATCTGCGCGGTCGGATGATCCTTGGCGATCAGCGCCTCGACGCCCTCCATCGGGATGCCGCCGTCGAAGCGGCCGAAATGGGCGATGGTCGCGCAGGCGGGCGCCTCGTCCTTGAACATCGTCGGCACCAGACTGCCATAATAAGCGCTGGCCGCGGCGACATCGGGGCTGATCTGCGCCATCCGCCACGCGACCGACCCGCCGTAACAATAGCCGGTGATGAAGACCGGACCTTTCGTTTTCAGCGCGTCGATGCACGTCTGGACATCCGTCAGGCTCTGCTCGAACGGGTGCAACTCGCGCGCCAGTTGCACCGCGCGCTCGAACTGCGGCCCCGAATAATCGCTCTCGAACCCCGGATGCTCGCGGTCGAACAATGCGGGCGACAACACCTCATAGCCGTCGGCGGCAAAGTCGTCGCACAGCTCGCGGATATGGTCGGTGACCCCGAAAATTTCCTGCACCAGCACCAGCCCGGCGCGGCGGTCGCCGATTGGCTGGGCATGATAGACCGCGATCTCGGCGCCATCGTCCATCGTCATCCGAATCATCTCGCCCATCTTGCACCTTCTCCGCTTGATCGCTGTCATGATGAGTGCAACCAATCGCGCTATGCAATGGCGAACCGCAATCATTAGCGCGACAATGTTCGCATGGGCACTCTCCGGCTGCTCCGGCCAGCCCGCCGATTCGACGAAACCCGCCGCGCAGGGATCGATCACGCAAGCCCAAATAGACGCCTTGGCGGCAAAGGCCACGGCAGCCTGCGAATGCTCGTCCGTCAAGGGCGAGGACTATGATTCCCCGTGCTGGACGGACTATAAGGCGGCAACGGAGCCGTTTAGGACAAAAGACGGTGGAGAACTCGGCGGCGCGGCGACCGCCTGCGCCCCAATCTCGACAACCGTCGACTGCCTTGGCGAAGGCGACGACCGTTTCTGTATCGCCCTTGAGTATAGCGTGACCCGCTTCCGCCTTCCCGAGAAGACGCTCTGTAAAGCCGAGGAAGCCAAGGCGCTTGAGGATGCGTATAATGCGGAAATGGCCAAGGCCGATGGCGATCCCGACAAAGCCATGTCTTCTGCGCGTGACGCCCTCGCCGCGGTCCGTGCGGGCAAGGTCTCTAAAGCCTCTTCCACTTCGCACGGCTGCGTCTAACCCCCGCCTTGCATTGCCGCAGAATCGTTGCTAGGCGCGCCGCGACTTCGCTGCGGGGGATGTTCTCTCGAATATCCGCATAGACCCGCGCGACCCATCCCCCACGGGATCGTAGCAAAGGACTTTCACGCGTGGAGAATTCCGGCGGCATTCAAGGCAACATCACGGCGGGCCTCGCGGGCCGCTATGCGGTCGCTTTGTTCGATCTGGCGCGCGAATCGAACGCGATCGACGCGGTCGCCAAGAGCCTGAGCGACCTGCGCGCAGGCCTGGCCGAATCGGCCGACCTGTCGGCGCTGATCGCCAGCCCGGTCGTCGGGCGCACCGATGCCGCGAACGCGGTGGGCGCGGTGGCCAAGGCGATGAAGCTCGATTCGCTGACCGCCAAATTCCTTGGCGTGCTCGCCGAGAATCGCCGCCTCGCCGACCTGCCCAAGATGATCGACGCGTTCGATGCGATCGTCGCCGATCATCGCGGCGAAGTGACCGCCAAGGTCACCAGCGCGCATCCGCTGTCCGCCGACCAGCTCAAAGAGCTGACCGCGAACCTCAAATCCCGTGTCGGGCGCGACGTTTCCGTCGCGACGACCGTCGATCCCGCCATCCTCGGCGGCCTCGTCGTCCAGCTGGGCAGCCAGCTGATCGACGGCAGCATCCGTACCCGTCTCAACAGTTTCGCCCAGGCGATGAAGGGCTGAAAAGCCCGACGCCCAAATGCCCCGATGAAAGGCTAAACAATGGAAATCCGCGCCGCTGAAATCAGCAAGGTCATCAAGGACCAGATCGCCAATTTCGGCACCGACGCCACGGTCAGCGAAATCGGTCAGGTGCTGTCGGTCGGCGACGGCATCGCCCGCGTCCACGGCCTCGACAATGTCCAGGCCGGTGAAATGGTCGAATTCGCCAACGGCGTGCAGGGCATGGCCCTGAACCTCGAAGCCGACAACGTCGGCATCGTGATTTTCGGCAGCGACGCCGAGATCAAGGAAGGCGACCAGGTCAAGCGTACCGGCACGATCGTCGACGTCCCCGTCGGCAAGGGCCTGCTCGGCCGCGTCGTCGATGGCCTCGGCAATCCGATCGATGGCAAAGGCCCGATCAAGGCCGACAAGCGGATGCGCGTCGAAGTGAAGGCGCCGGGCATCATCCCGCGCACCTCGGTCCACGAACCCGTCCAGACCGGCCTGAAGGCGCTCGACGCCCTCGTCCCCGTCGGCCGCGGCCAGCGCGAACTGATCATCGGCGATCGCCAGACCGGCAAGACCGCGGTCGCGATCGACACCTTCATCAACCAGAAGGAAGCCAATTCCGGCACCGACGAATCGAAGAAGCTGTATTGCATCTATGTCGCGGTCGGCCAGAAGCGTTCGACCGTCGCCCAGATCGTCCGCCAGCTCGAAGAAAATGGCGCGATGGAATATTCGATCGTCGTCGCCGCGACCGCGTCGGAACCCGCGCCGCTGCAGTTCCTCGCGCCTTACACCGGCTGCACGATGGGCGAATTTTTCCGCGACAACGGCATGCACGCCGTGATCGTTTATGACGATCTGTCGAAGCAGGCCGTCGCTTACCGCCAGATGTCGCTGCTGCTGCGCCGCCCGCCGGGCCGCGAAGCCTATCCGGGCGACGTGTTCTATCTGCACAGCCGCCTGCTCGAGCGCGCCGCGAAGATGAACAGCGACAATGGTTCGGGTTCGCTCACCGCGCTGCCGATCATCGAAACGCAGGCGGGCGACGTTTCGGCGTACATTCCGACCAACGTGATTTCGATCACCGACGGCCAGATCTTCCTCGAAACCGGCCTGTTCAACGCGGGTATCCGCCCGGCGATCAACGTCGGCCTGTCGGTGAGCCGCGTCGGTTCGGCCGCACAGACCAAGGCGATGAAAAAGGTGTCGGGCTCGATCAAGCTCGAGCTCGCGCAATATCGCGAAATGGAAGCCTTTGCGCAGTTCGGTTCGGATCTCGATGCCTCGACGCAAAAGCTGCTCAACCGCGGCTCGCGCCTGACCCAGCTGCTCAAGCAGCCGCAGTTCCAGCCGATGCCGTTCGAGGAACAGACCGCGTCGATCTTTGCCGGTACCAACGGCTATCTCGACAATGTCGCGACGACCGACGTGTCGCGTTACGAACAGGCGATGCTCGCCTATCTGCGCAGCGACCACGCCGGCGTGCTCAAGACGATCCGCGACACCAAGGATCTGGGCGACGACGCCAAAAAGGGTCTGGTTGCCGCGCTCGAAGCGTTCGGCAAGATTTTCGCGTAACCCACCCACCTCGTCACCCCGGCGCAGGCCGGGGTCTCGACGGTGAGATCCCGGCCTGCGCCGCGATGACGAAACAAAGGTAAAAGACGGGACTTATGGCCAGTCTGAAGGAACTCAAAGGTCGCATCGTCTCGGTCAAATCGACCCAGAAGATCACCAAGGCCAAAAAAATGGTCGCCGCCGCCAAGCTGCGCAAGGCACAGGCCGCGGCCGAAGCCGCGCGTCCTTACGCTGAGCGCCTCGAAGGCGTCGTGGCCAGCCTGGCGTCGAAGGTCGGCGGGTCGGATTCGGCACCGCAGCTGCTCGCCGGCACCGGCAAGAGCGACACCCACCTGCTCGTCGTGCTCAACAGCGACCGCGGCCTCGCCGGCGCGTTCAACTCGAACATCGTCAAGGCGGCGCGCGACAAGGCGCTCGAGCTGCAGGCCGAGGGCAAGAAGGTCCTCTTCTACCTCGTCGGCCGCAAGGGCCGCCCGGTCATCGCGCGCCTGTTCGCCGGCCAGATCACCGAGCAATATGAAACGACCGGCATCCGCGACATCGGCTTTGAACAGGCACACGACATTTCGGCCAAGGTCATGGAGCTTTACGAGGCCGGGGCGTTCGACGTCGCGCACCTCTTTTATTCAAAGTTCCGTTCGGCGCTGCTCCAGGAAGCGACCGGCCAGCAGCTGATCCCGGTTCCCGCCCCCGCCCAGGTTCCGGCATCCGGCGGCGCCGCGGTCGAATATGAACCCGACGAGGAAGCGATCCTCGCCGATCTGTTGCCGCGCAACATCACGATCCAGATTTTCAAGGGTCTGCTGGAAAACGCCGCGTCCGAACAGGGCGCATCGATGACCGCGATGGACAATGCGACGCGCAACGCGGGCGACCTGATCAACAAGCTGACCATCATCTACAACCGCACGCGTCAGGCGGCGATCACCACCGAACTGATTGAAATCATTGCTGGCGCGGAAGCGCTGTAGCACCACCAAGACGCTGGCGCCGAAGCGCTGTAAGCTATCCAAGCAAGGAAGAAGACCATGGCAACCGCACCCACTGCCGAGAAGAAGGCCCCCGCCAAAAAGGCCGCCGCGCCCAAGGCTGCTGCGCCGAAGAAGGCCGCTGCACCCAAGGCCGCCAGCACCGCTGTCGCCACCGGCCGCATCGCACAGGTCATCGGCGCCGTCGTCGACGTCCAGTTCACCGGCACCCTGCCCGCGATTCTGAACGCGCTGGAAACCGAGAACAATGGCAATCGCCTGGTTCTCGAAGTCGCGCAGCACCTCGGTGAAAACACCGTCCGCACCATCGCGATGGACGCCACCGACGGCCTGACCCGCGGCCAGCCGGTCACCGACACCGGCGCGCAGATCACCGTGCCGGTCGGCCCGCAGACGCTCGGCCGCATCCTCAACGTCATCGGCGAGCCGATCGACGAACGCGGCCCGGTGAACGCCGCCAGCCGCGCGCCGATCCACGCCAAGGCCCCCGAATTTGTCGACCAGTCGACCGAATCGAGCATCCTCGTCACCGGGATCAAGGTCATCGACCTGATCGCGCCTTATGCCAAGGGCGGCAAGATCGGCCTGTTCGGCGGCGCCGGCGTCGGCAAGACGGTGCTTATTCAGGAACTGATCAACAACATCGCCAAGGGCCATGGCGGCACCTCGGTGTTCGCGGGCGTCGGTGAACGCACCCGCGAAGGCAATGATCTCTATCACGAATTCCTCGACGCCGGGGTTATCGCCAAGGACAAGGACGGCAACCCGACCCCCGAAGGGTCAAAGGTTGCGCTGGTGTTCGGCCAGATGAACGAACCCCCGGGCGCCCGCGCCCGCGTCGCGCTCTCGGGTCTGACGATCGCCGAATATTTCCGCGACGTCGAAGGCCAGGACGTGCTGTTCTTCGTCGACAACATCTTCCGCTTTACCCAGGCGGGTTCGGAAGTGTCGGCGCTGCTCGGCCGTATTCCCTCGGCCGTGGGCTATCAGCCGACGCTGTCGACCGACATGGGCGCGCTGCAGGAACGCATCACCTCGACCAACAAGGGCTCGATCACCTCGGTGCAGGCCATCTACGTTCCCGCGGATGACTTGACCGACCCTGCCCCGGCCACCTCGTTCGCCCACTTGGACGCGACGACGACGCTGAACCGCGCGATTTCGGAACTCGGCATCTATCCGGCGGTCGATCCGCTCGATTCGACCAGCCGCGTGCTGACCGCCGCGATCGTCGGCCAGGAGCATTATGAAACCGCCCGCCGCGTTCAGGAAACGCTGCAAAAGTACAAGTCGCTGCAGGACATCATCGCGATTCTCGGCATGGACGAGCTCAGCGAAGAAGATAAGCTGACCGTGGCCCGCGCCCGCAAGCTCCAGCGCTTCCTGTCGCAGCCGTTCCACGTCGCCGAAGTCTTCACCAACATCCCCGGCAAGTTCGTGGCGATCGAAGACACGGTGAAATCGTTCAAGGCGGTGGTCGACGGCGAATATGACCATCTGCCCGAAGCAGCCTTCTACATGGTCGGCGGCATCGACGAAGCGGTCGCCAAGGCCGCGAAGCTCGCCGAAGACGCGTAAACCTGCCTAAGCCCCTCCCCTTTAGGGGAGGGGTTGGGGTGGGGCTTGCACCATAACGCAGGTCGAGAGGCCCACCCCGCTGCGACTAGGCAGCAAGCTGCCAAGTCTCACTGCCCCTCCCCTGAAGGAGAGGGGAAAAGGAATAGAAGATGGCTCTGAAGTTCGAACTCGTCACCCCGGCCCGCCTTGAGCGGTCGATCGAGGTTTACATGGTCACCGTCCCCGGCAGCGAGGGCGATTTTTCGGTGCTCGAAGGCCATGCGCCGTTCATGGCGACGCTGCGCAACGCGCCGCTGACCATTTACGCCACGCAGGGCGCCGCGCCCGAAGTGATCGAAGTCGAAGGCGGCTTCGCCGAAGTCAACGAAGCCGGCCTGACCGTCCTCGCCGAGCATATCGTCGGCTGATAATTTCGCCCGTCCACGGCGATTCAAAGCCCGCATCCCCATCGGATGCGGGCTTTTTTGTGTCCGCACGGCAATCGATCCTGCGCATTAGGACAATGTCAAAGTTTCCACTTTATTCACCGTGTCGGATGGGGGTGCGTCAGCGATACGCGGCGATGCCTCCGACAGGATTTGGAAAGCAGGACAAAGCGAATGAGTGCATTCGGACGCCGACCCGGAACCGCTGGCCGCCCCGCCTTTGGCGTGGCCAAGCCGATGCAGGGTGGATCAGGCGTGCCCGGCGGCACCCAATTCCCGTCGATCGACACGCCGCCCGCGATCGACATTCCGCAAATGCCGTCGAACCTGTCGCCCGAAGAAGAGGCGATGGAGCGGCTGAACCAGCGCTCGACCGCCGATATGGCCGAGCCCGAAAAGGCGCAAGGGTTTGAAGCCAGCGTCCACAAGATCAAGGAACAGGTGCTGCCGCGCCTGCTCGAACGCGTCGATCCCGAAGCCGCGGCGACGCTGTCGAAGGACGAGCTGACCGAAGAGTTCCGCCCGATCATCCTCGAAGTGCTCGCCGAGCTGCGCATCACGCTCAATCGCCGCGAGCAGTTCGCGCTCGAAAAGGTGCTGGTCGACGAGTTGCTCGGCTTTGGCCCGCTCGAAGAATTGCTCGCCGATCCCGATATTTCGGACATCATGGTCAACGGCCCGTACCAGACCTATATCGAAAAAAAGGGCCAGCTGATGATCGCCCCGATCCAGTTTCGCGACGAACAGCATCTGTTCCAGATCGCGCAGCGTATCTGCAACCTCGTTGGCCGCCGCGTCGATCAGACCACCCCGCTCGCGGACGCCCGCCTGAAGGACGGCAGCCGCGTGAACGTCATCGTGCCGCCGCTCAGCTTGCGCGGCACCGCGATCTCGATTCGTAAATTCTCGGCCAAGCCGATCACCCTCGACATGCTCTGCCAATGGGGCGCGATGAGCCAGAAGATGTGCACCGCGCTGAAAATCGCGGGCGCCAGCCGCTTCAACATCGTCATCTCGGGCGGTACCGGGTCGGGTAAAACGACAATGCTCAATGCGCTGTCGAAAATGATCGATCCTGGCGAGCGCGTGCTGACCATCGAGGATGCCGCCGAACTCCGCTTGCAACAGCCGCACTGGCTACCGCTCGAAACGCGCCCCGCGAACCTCGAGGGCAATGGCGCGATCCACATGGGCGATCTCGTCAAGAACGCGCTGCGTATGCGTCCCGACCGCATCATCATGGGCGAGGTTCGCGGCGCCGAATGTTTCGACCTTCTCGCCGCGATGAACACCGGCCACGACGGGTCGATGTGTACGCTGCACAGCAACAGCCCGCGCGAATGTCTGGGCCGTATGGAAAACATGGTTTTGATGGGCGACATCAAGATTCCGAAGGAAGCGATCTCGAAACAGATCGCCGACTCGGTCGACCTGATCGTCCAGATCAAGCGCCTGCGCGACGGCTCGCGCCGCGTCACCAACGTCACCGAAGTGATCGGCATGGAAGGCGACGTCATCGTCACCCAGGAATTGTTCAAGTTCGAATATCTCGACGAGGACAAGGACGGCAAGATCGTCGGCGAATATCGCGCGATGGGCCTGCGCCCCTATACGCTCGAAAAAGCGCGGCAATATGGGTTTGATCAGCCGTATCTGGAGGCTTGCCTGTAATATTTCCCGTCATTGCGAGCGTAGCGAAGCAATCTCCAGCTATCGGCCTTGCGCAAGGCCGATAGCTGGAGATTGCTTCGCTACGCTCCTCGCAATGACGAGATGCTAGCGTCATTCCGATTTTGATGGAATCACCTTCCTCCCAACCCGTTCGTGTCGAGCGGAAACGAGGGCTGGTTCAATCTAAATCGGAAAGACTCTAAGGCTTCAACGCAAAGGCGGCCGCGAATATCGCGACCGCCACCCCGATCAGCGCGATCCCCCGCCACGGCATGAATCCGACCGCATCGACGTCGCGGCGGTTGCGGCGGCGATAGTCGGCGACCTCGGCGGCGACCGCGACCGCGGCGCCCGCGGCACTGACAATCAGCATCGACCCTTGCATTGACGCGCGCACCTTCGCAAACAGGGGAACGTCCCCCAAGAGAGAGGTTGCCCATATGCGTCCGTTATTGATTGTTGCAAGTACTGCCCTCGCCCTCATCGTCCCCACAGCGGCCTTTGCCGACCATCATGGCGGCGGTCATGCCGCTCATAAGGGCCAAGAGGGGATCGCCGCGGCGGTCGCAGCCCCGACCCGCACCCCCGCCAACACCGCGCGCGACCAATATCGCCATCCCGCCGAAACGCTCGCCTTCTTTGGCGTCAAGCCCGGCGACACGGTGGTCGAGTTGTGGCCCGGCGGCGGCTGGTACACCGAAATCCTCGCGCCGCTGACCAAGTCGGGCGGCGGCACGCTCTATGCCGCGGCGCCCTGGGAACGCGGTCTCAACCGCATCAAGGAATGGCAGGGCGCGAACGCCGACCTCTATGGCGGCATCAAGCTCGCCGAATTTCCCCACGCCGGGACCAATCCCAAAGTCCCCGACGCCAGCGCCGACGTCGTGCTGACCTTTCGCAATGTCCATAGCTGGCGCGGCGGCGGCGCCGACAAGACCGCCGCGGCCTTCCAGCAGATTTTTGCGATGCTGAAACCCGGCGGCACGCTGGGGGTCGTCGATCACCGGCTGAACGAGAGCGACGATGCCGCGAAGGAAGAAAAATCGGGCTATATGAAGGAAAGCTCGATCATCGCCTTTGCCGAGGCGGCGGGCTTCAAGCTGGCCGGCCGCAGCGAAATCAACGCCAATCCCAAGGACACCAAGGATTATCCCAAAGGCGTCTGGACCCTGCCGCCGAGCCTGGCCGAAGGCGATACGGATCGCGCCAAATATGTCGCGATCGGCGAATCGGACCGCATGACGCTGAAGTTCGTGAAGCCCGCGTCCTGAAGCATTTTGAATCCATCGACCCTGCGCTGCTGCTGAGTGCTTATGCGCAGGGTATTTTCCCGATGGCCGACGGGGCGGATGACCCGTCGGTCCATTGGGTCGAACCGCGGCTGCGCGCGATCCTGCCGCTCGATGGTTTTCGTCTTTCACACAGTTTGAAAAAGACGCTTGTCGCGGACCGTTTCCGCGTCACCACCGACACCGTCTTTGCCGACATGGTCGCGCTGTGCGCCGAGCCCGCGGGCGACCGGCCGACGACGTGGATCAACCCCGTGATCAAGGCGAGTTACGACCGGCTGTTCCAGATCGGCCATGCCCACAGCGTCGAATGCTGGCACGCGGGCGAGCTGGTCGGCGGGCTGTACGGCGTCTCGCTCGGGCGCGCCTTTTTCGGCGAATCGATGGTCAGCCGCGCCCGCGATGCGTCAAAGGTCGCGCTGGCGCACCTCGTCGCGCGGCTCATCGCCGGCGGGTGGAAATTGCTCGATTGCCAGTTCATCACCCCGCATCTTGCCAGCCTGGGCGCGATCGAAATCCGCCAGGCCGACTATCTGGCGCGGCTTTATTCGGTGTTGGCGGGCGGCGACGGCGACGGCGCTTTGGGCGCGGCGGCCGGAGCGGCGGGCGTTTCGGTGCCTTCGCCGCCGTTCGTCGCGGGCGACTGGGGCGCGCTCGATGCCTTGGGCGCCGCGGCCGCGCCCGATTTCGGCGCCGCGGGCGCAACCGGCTCGCCGCCGGGATATGTCATCGCACAGCTTTTGACGAACACGTCGTAAATCGGGTGCTGGACGATATTGCGGTCGGGCCGTTCGCGGAAAATCCAGCCCGAAAACACCCGCCGCCATGTGTCGTCGCGCTGATCCTGCACCGTCAACTGGACGAACGCCCCGGTTTCGGGCGGGTCTTCCCACGGCGCGGTTTGCTCGCACGCGCGCAGCCGGACGATCGCCCGGCCGACGCGCACCACATCGCCCGGCTTCATCTCCAGCTCGCGGACCAGCCCGTTGCGTTTGTTGAGCAGGCCGACCACCGCGACGCGCTCGGCCATCGGGGTCGCGCCCTCGATGCCGCCGACTTCCTGCGGGACGCGCTCGGATTTGGCGACGGTCGGCACCGTCGCGCTGCCATTGCCCTGCGACGGCGACCGGTCGCAGGCGGCGAGCGCGGTCGCGGTCAGCAGCGCGATCAGCGCGGTCGTCGTTCGCCGTGACATTATTCGCCGGGCCGCCAGGCCTCGTAATCGCCGGTCGCCGCCGCGCGCTGGCCGCCGCGTTCGAGCGCCCCGGCAGGGCGATAGGCGCCGGTGCTGCCGGTCAGGTTCGCACTCGGCGCCTGTTCCCACGCGCGCGGCGCGGGCAGCATGTCGGTCGGCAATTCGTCGAAGGTGCGGTGCAGCCAGCCGTGCCATTCGGGCGGCACCCGGCTGGCGTCGTTCGAACCATTATAAATCACCCAGCGGCGATCGCCCTTTTTGGCGCGGAAATAGCGGTTGCCCAGGCTGTCCTCGCCGACCTTTTCGCCGGTTTTCCAGCTGTTCAGCAATGTGCCGACGGTCGCGCCGTCCCACCAGGTGAAAATCTTGCCGAGGATGCTCATGGCGAGGCGTTTACAGGCAAGCCCCGCCGCTTCGCAAGCGTCAAACGAACCGTTTGACCGGTCGGTGCGGATAAAACCGTAGCCCTGAGCCTGTCGAAGGGCGCTTATCCGCGAAGCGCCCTTCGACAGGCTCAGGGCTACGGTTGCCATTCGATCATTTGTCCGACCACGTCACCTTGCCGGTCTCGTCGATGTTCAGCCGCGCCGCGGTGCCGCCGGCAAGTTCCAGCACCGCGCTGACCTCGCCGCCGCTGACCACCGGTTCGAGCGATTCGGGGATGGTGTTCTCGGCGATCCGGTCGATGCTGCCGTCGGCGCGGATGAAGATCATATCGAGCGGAATCAGCGTGTTCTTCATCCAGAAAATGCCGATCCGCGGTTTTTTGAACGGAAACAACATGCCGCCGTCGGCGGGCAGGCTGGTGCGGAACATCAGCCCCTGGTCCTGCTCGGCATCGGTGCGCGCAACCTCGACGTTAAAGCGGTGCGCCTGGCCCTTGGCAGCAATCGTGACCGGGATCGTCTGGGCGCGTTCCGCCTCGCTGGCGTCCGGGCTGCACCCCGCGATCGGCACGGCCAGCGACAGGGCAAGGGCGGTCAACAGGGCACGCATGGCAGATCCTTATCCCGATATTCTCGCCCCGCCCTAATCGAGCCCCGCTTCGTCGTCCAGCGCCGCCAGCGCCGCTTCGTCGCCCGGCGCGATCGCCAGGATGCGCCGCGTCAGCGCCATCGCGTGCCCGGCGCGCAGAAACGCCGCGACCTGCCGCTCGCGCAGCTTGGGATCGGCGACCGCCGCCGCCCCGAACGGCCCGAATCGCCGCCGCCGCGCAAAGCCGAGCGCCGCCGCCAGCGCCGCGCCTTCAGCGGTCTCGATCGCCTCGCCGCTGTCCGCCGGCGCGATGCCGTCGACATAAAGCTGCGCCTTGACCCGCTGCACCCCCAGCCCGCGCCGCGTCATCGCCCCCGCGCGCATGACGGCATATTGGCGGTCGTTCAGGAACTGTAATCGCTCCATCCGGTCGGCCACCGCCGCGCACGCCGCCGCCGCGTCGATATCGTCGGTCCAGTCGGATTCGCGAATTTTTCGAGACAGATAGCGCGTCAGCTTGGCGCGGCTGGTGGCGAATCGCGCCACATAGGCCAAGGCCAGTTCGTCGAGCCGCGCCGCGCCGAGGGGCTTTTTTGAACGGTCATATGGCGCGCGCTGCTTGGGCATGTGCCATGTTTATGCCACAGTCGGGCCTGATTGAGAACGATCAGCGCCGCCATATCGGGCAAGATAGCCCGAAAACGGGCGATTTTGTTCCAACTGTTTAGGGATCGCGCAGGCCACCATGACACAGAAAGATGACATGCTTGTTGCCGCGCGCCCCATTTCGCGGGATGTCGCACCCCTTATGACCGATCAAAACGCTAATCCGGCGGACGAGCTTCAGCCGACGCCGACCCTGTGCGCCCAGCCGCGCCGCTTTTCGGATTTCGCCACCGTCGGCGAAGCGCTCGACTATGCGGCGACCGGCAGTCGCGGGCTCAATTTCCATGACCCGCGCGGCAAGCTGGTGCGCCCCTATCCGTATCGCGAGCTGAAGGACGACGCCGTCCTCACCGCCTATCGGCTGATCGCCGCGGGGGTGAAGCCCGGGGACCGCATCGCGCTGATCGCCGAGACCGGCGCCGAATTCGCCGCCTTGTTCTTTGGCACCATCTACGCCGGTGCCTGGCCGGTGCCGTTGCCGCTGCCGACCAGCTTTGGCGGCCGCGACAGCTATGTCGGCCAGCTTGTCGTCCAGCTCACCAGCTGCGACCCGACGATGCTGTTCTTCCCGCCCGAAATTGCGGCGATGGCGATCGAGGCGGCCGAATCGCAGCATGTGCTACCGGTCGACTGGAGCGAATTTGCCGCCAAGCCGGCCCCGGTCACCGACCTGCCGCCCCAGCAATCGGGCGAAACCTGCTATCTGCAATATAGCAGCGGTTCGACGCGGTTCCCGCACGGGGTTGCGGTTACCCACGCCGCGCTGCTCAACAATCTGGCCGCGCACAGCCATGGCATGGAAGTGCGCGACAGCGACCGCTGCGTGTCGTGGCTGCCCTGGTATCACGACATGGGCCTGGTCGGTTGTCTGTTGTCGCCGGTCGCCAATCAGGTGTCGGTCGACTATTTGAAGACCGAGGATTTTGCGCGCCGCCCGCTCGCCTGGCTCGACCTGGTCAGCCGCAACACCGGCACGACGCTCAGCTATTCGCCGACCTTTGGCTACGACATCTGCGCGCGCCGCGTGTCGAGCCAGACGCATGTCGCCGACCGCTTCGACCTGTCGCGCTGGCGCGTCGCCGGCAATGGCGCCGACATGATTCGCCCCGACGTGATGCAGAGCTTTGTCGATGCCTTTGCCGACGCCGGGTTCAGCGCCAGCGCCTTCCTGCCGAGCTATGGCCTGGCCGAAGCGACGCTGGCGGTCAGCATCATGCCGCCCGGCGAAGGCATCGTCGTCGAACTGGTCGAGGAAACCGAACTGTCGGGCGCCGCCAATGATGCCGGCCGCCCGACGCGCTATCGCGCCATCGTCAACTGCGGCCGCGCCGCGCGCGACATGGTGATCGAGGTCCGCGACGAACTGGGTGGCGTCCTGCCCGACCAGACCGTCGGCAAAGTGTGGTGCAGCGGCCCGTCGCTGATGACCGGCTATTATCGCGACCCCGAATCGACCGCCGCATGCCTGGTCGACGGCTGGCTCGACACCGGCGATATGGGTTATTTGTCAGACGGTTACATCTATATCGTCGGCCGCGCCAAGGACATGATCATCATCAACGGCAAGAATCACTGGCCGCAGGACATCGAATGGGCGGTCGAACAATTGCCGGGGTTCAAATCGGGCGACATCGCGGCGTTCGCGATCACCGCGCCGGGGGGTGAGGAAACCCCCGCGGTGCTCGTCCAGTGCCGCACCAGCGACGATGCCGAACGGCTGGCGCTGCGCGAGACGATTCGCGACCGCGTCCGCGCCATCACCGGCATGAATTGCCTGATCGAGCTGATCCCGCCGCGCACCCTGCCGCGGACCAGTTCGGGCAAGCTCAGCCGGTCGAAAGCGCGCGCGCAATATCTGGCCGGCGAAATTCAGCCTTTTGCGATGGCGGCTTAGCCCCAGAGCCTGGCCAACCCGCTGACCTTGCCTGCAATTTTTTGTCCCATCGCCGGACAAAAAAGCGTTGGCAAGGGCGTGCTGGTTACCTTCGGGTAACCCCCCCGCGCTAAACAGGCCGGGTGAAGAGCCCGTTGGACCAGATTGCTGCCGAAGAGATTCCTGCGCGGACCCTGTTGGGGCTGGGATCGCGCGCTGCGGACATCGGCAACCTCCGCCAGCTTCAGCTTGCGCCGCTGCGCGGCCGCGGGGCGCTGCGCCTGTTCATGGGCATCGGCATGGCACTGGTCGCCGCGTTCACCATGGTCCTCAGCGTGCCGTTGCCGCTCGCCGGCGGATGGCTCGGTTGCAGCCTGTTGTTCAGCCTGTGGTCCTACAGCAAATTTCGCAATCTGCCGCTGGGCGACCCCAAATTGCCGGGGATCGCCGAATATCGGTTGTGCAACCGCCATGGATTTTATTCGGCGCTGCTGTGGGGTGTGCCGTTCTGGCTCCACGGGCTGACGCCGCCGCTCGATCATGTCCTGTCGATGTGGACGATCGCGGTGCTGATGATGGTCACGCTGGCGATCGTCGCGCACAGCGTGCCGATGGCGTGCATCCTGTTCATCGCGCCGGTCACCCTGTCGGCCGCCGCGGCGCTGGTTCGCGCCGGGGCGCCGCAACTCGCCGCGGTCGCGCTGGTCGCCGGCCTGCTGCTGTGCAGTTTCTGCGTTCGCTTTGGCCAAAGCTATATCCGCTATCGCCGCGCCGAAGAAACGCTGCACGAAAAGACCGAAACGGTCAGCTTGCTGCTGCGCGAATTTGAAGAAACATCGGCCGACTGGCTGTGGCAGACCGACAACAGCCGCCGTCTGGTCCATGTCTCGCCGCGCCTCGCCTATGCGCTCGGCGCCACCGCCGAGACGCTCGAAAATGTGCCCTTGTTGCAGGCGCTGTCGGGCGATGCCTGGGACACCGGGCTGTTCCCGAAAAGCCTGCACGAAATGGCCGAACGGATGAAGCGGCGCGAGAGCTTCTCAAATCTCATCGTGCCGGTCACGATCGGCGGCGCGCCGCGCTGGTGGGAATTGTCGGCCTCGCCCCGCCTCGACGAGGCGGGCAAGTTCCTCGGTTTCCGCGGCGTCGGCTCGGACGTCACCGAACAGCGCGCCACCGCCGAACAGATCGCCAAGATGGCGCGCTTCGACAATCTGACCGG
>CAZCUW010000031.1:0-28628 GCA_964502035.1 uncultured Sphingopyxis sp.
GCCGACGCCGCGGCGTCGGCATCGATCCGTCCCAGCCCGGCCAAACCGGCGAGCAGGAATTTCGAGCGTAGCGTGTCGGCGCTGTCGTCATCGCCCGCAAACTGTCCGACCGCGCCCGCGGTGGTGCCGGTCAGCGGCCGCGGCGATCCGACCGCGAGCACCCCCCAGGCGCGGCTGCCCACGGTTACCCTCGGCACCCAGGCGACTGCATTCTCGTCAAACCCGCCCGCCAGCATCGATCCCAGCAGCTGCCACGGATCGCCGCCGACGTCGGTGCGGACCGGCAGCGCGGCGGCGGCGCGCGCCGTCGACACCATCGCGGCATAGCGTTGCACCGGGGTTGTCCCGGCGCCCCAGATACCCTCCATCGCGGCATAGCGGTCGGCCCCGGTCGCGAGGCGAAAGGCGCCGCGCAGTTGCTCGGTCTGGGCCGCGAGGGCTTCGCTCGGCTCCTCCTCGCTCGCAGCCGCGCTCAGCAACGACACATAGGCCTCGCTCGACAGCACCCCGCGCGCCGCCGCTTCGGGCGCGGCGGCGACCCGGCTTGCCATGTCGGTCATCGGCGCGAGCACCGTCCAGCCCTTGATATTGGCGGGCGCGGCGGTGCGCAGCGCCTCGGGAACGGGAACCGCGGTCGCCGTCGCCATGCCGAACCGCCAGCTGGTCAGCCGGTCGATATTGTCCCATTCGATCGTCGTCGACCGGCGGC
Organism: uncultured Sphingopyxis sp.; assembly: GCA_964502035.1. Lineage (GTDB taxonomy): Bacteria > Pseudomonadota > Alphaproteobacteria > Sphingomonadales > Sphingomonadaceae > Sphingopyxis. The sequence continues at coordinate 710 of CAZCUW010000031.1, forward strand.
CGCTGCCCGTCGCGCCCAGCACGCGCTCGGCGAGCAATATGTCGAAATTGGAAATCTTGCCGCTCGACCGCACCCGGCCGATCGCCCAGCCCGCCGGCCCCGCCTCGCCCGACAGCGCCGAACAGATCGCCGACGCCAGCCGCCACGCCTGTTCGTCGCCATGCGCCAGCCCCGCGGGCACATAAGCGCACATGCCCGCCGGATCGGCATTGGCGAGATAGGCCTGCTGCGCCGCAGCGACCAGGCGCGGGCTGGCGCGGTCATAATCGACCGCCTGAACGATCCAGCGCGCCGCAATCGATTCGCCCATCCGCAGCAGGAGTGACGCGCGTTCGGCGGCCAGGTCGGCGCCGTTGATCGTGTCGGGGGTATCGATCGCCGACACGAGCGAGCGGCGGAGCAGGATCTGGCCCCAGCGCGATGCGAACTGGCCACCCGTCCGCCGCATGATCGCGGCGGCATATTGGCCGCGCACCCCAAAGGCATCGGGGGCCAGCCCGCCAGTTTCGGGGGTCAGCGGCCCGATACGGGTGAGCAGGCGCCGTGCCCCGGGCGGCAAGTCGTATTTCAGCGTCCCGGGTTCGACCTCCTCGCCGTCCTCGCCCTCTTCATCGGCGGCTTCGGCGGGCGTCCCCGCGGTATCGGTGGCGCCGATGGTCGCGGTGACCGGCGGCGGGATCGTGCCGTTTTTGGGGGTCGAAGTCGGCGCGGTGCCGGGCGACGGGGTCGGCGTCGGGCGCGGCGCCGGCGTTTCGGGCGAATTGCCGAAACCTTCAGGCAGCAGCGATTCCTGCGCGATCGCGGGCAACACCAGCGCGGCGGCGAGCGCGGTGCCCGACAGGCCCAGGGTCAGCGTCAGCAGTTTTTTCGTCATCACGCTGCGCTTTCGGCAATCTTGTCCGCCACGTCCACCCCAATGTTTCGCGCCCGGCGGGCCGGGCCTTCGTTTATCGGCGAAAACCGTTGTTCCGCGCGTCCCGGGCGGTATAGCCGCGCGCACCATGTCGCGAAACCCGAAAAGCCCGGCGCCAAACAGTTCCAGCGCGATCCCCGCCGCGATCCGCGACCGGTCGATCGTACTCGTCGGGTTGATGGGGTCGGGAAAATCGACTGTCGGCCGCCGCCTGGCGGGTCGGCTGGGGATGCGCTTCGCCGACGCCGACGACGAAATCGAACGCGCCGCCGACATGACGATCTCCGATATTTTCGAACGCTTTGGTGAAGCGCATTTCCGCGATGGCGAGCGGCGGGTGATCGCCCGGCTGCTGGCCGGCAAACCGATGGTGCTGGCGACTGGCGGCGGCGCCTTTATCAACGCCGAAACCCGCGCGCTGATCCTCCGCGATAGCCTGTGCGTCTGGCTCGACGCCGACATCGCGACGCTGGTCGAGCGGGTCGGGCGCCGCAGCCACCGCCCGCTGCTCAAGAACCGCGACCCCGCCGAGGTGCTGCGCGAGCTGGCGGCGGTCCGCAACCCGATCTATGCCGAGGCGCATCTGCGCGTCAGTTCGGCGAGCACCCCGCACGACCAGACGGTGCGGGCAATATTGGAAGCCCTGGCAAAGTGGGAAGATCCGCAATGGAACAGCTGACCGTTGACCTAGGCGCCCGCAGCTATCCGATCCTGATCGGCGACGGGCTGATCCGCAGCATCGGCGAGCATGTCGCGCCGCTGCTCAAGCGCCCGCGGACGATGATCGTCACCGACGCCCATGTCGCCGACCATTATCTGGTGCCGCTTGGCACCGCGCTGGCGATGGCGAATATCTCCTTCTCCTCCTTCGTCCTCGACCCTGGCGAAGCCACCAAAAGCTGGGCCGGACTGGCGCGGCTGACCGACTGGTTGATCGGCGAAGGCATCGAACGCAGCGACCATGTCATCGCGCTCGGCGGCGGCGTCATCGGCGATCTCGTCGGCTTCGCGTGCAGCATCGTCAAACGCGGCTGCCATTTCGTCCAGGTGCCGACCACCCTGTTGGCGCAGGTCGACAGCAGCGTCGGCGGCAAGACCGCGATCAACGTCGCGGCGGGCAAGAATATGATCGGCGCCTTTCACCAGCCGGCGCTGGTCGTCATCGACCCCGCAACCCTCGCCACCCTGCCGCGCCGCGATCTCGCCGCGGGCTATGCCGAGGTCGTCAAATATGGCCTGATCGACGACGCTGATTTCTTCGCCTGGTGCGAGGCAGAAGGCGCCGCGCTGCTCGCAGGCGACAGCGCCGCGCGGGCGCACGCAATCGCGCACAGCGTCGCCGCCAAAGCCCGCATCGTCGCCGCCGACGAGCGCGAGACGCAGGATATTCGCGCGCTGCTCAACCTCGGGCACAGCTTCGGCCACGCGCTCGAGGCCGAGACCGGCTATTCGGACAAGCTGCTCCACGGCGAAGCGGTCGCCGCGGGCATGGCGCTGGCGCATCGTTTCTCGGCGGCGCAAGGCCTGTGTTCGGTCGCCGACGCCGACCGCGTCGCCGCGCATCTCGCCGCGGCCGGCCTGCCGCACGATCTGGCCAGCGCCGGGGTCGATGCCGACGGCGCGACCCTCGCAGGCCATATGGCGCATGACAAGAAGGTGCGCGGCGGCAAGCTGCCGCTGATCCTGACCCGCGGGATCGGGCAGAGCTTTGTTACCGATGAATTTGGACTCGATGTCGTCGCGGCGTTTCTGGACGGCGCGGCCTGAACTCAACAAACACGTCATTGCGAGCGAAGCGAAGCAATCCAGCGGCGGCACTGCACCGCTCTGGATTGCTTCGCTTCGCTCGCAATGACGATAGAAAGGGTATAGCGACGAAATTTACCCCGCCGCCTCGCCCTCTTCCTTTGCCAGCTTCGCCGCCTGCCGCCGTTCGCGCAGCGTTTCCAGCACGCTCGCCGCCTGACGCCCACCGCCGGCGACAAACCGATGGTCCATCCCGGCGGTCAGATCGCCTTCGCTCATCTGTGCACGCAAACGTTCGGCATCAAGGTGGCGCAGCGCCTGCTCGACATCGGCGATCTCGTCTTCGCCGACGTCGATCTGCTTGAGCGCCAGCAGCCCCAGCGCGATCGAGCTTTCAAAGGTTTCGCGCACCGCGCCGTCGATCCCGGCGCCATCGATCGCCATCAGCTGGCGCCGGTCGAACACCCGGGTCAGGATCTTTGCGTTCGGAAACGCCTTGACGATCGGCGCCAGCACCGCGGCGTCGAAATTGCGGTCGTCGGTGCAGAAAATGATCAGCCGCGCCTGTTCGGCATCGGCGCGGCGCAGCACATCGACCTTCAGCCCGTCGCCATAATAAACCTTCGTGTCGAACCGCCCCGACGTTTCGATCTGGCTGGCCTTTTTGTCGATCAGCGTCACCGAACAATCGACCGCGTTCAGCATCTGCGTGACGATCTGCCCGAACCGCCCGTACCCGACGACGATCGCCGACCCGCGCGGGGCATGTTCGGGATCGTCGAGTTCGGCCTCGACGCTTTCCGGGGCGAATTCCAGGTTGCGCGCGAACAGCATCAGGAACGGCGTCGACACCATCGACAATGTGACGACGGCGCTGAACAGGCTGGCGGCCTCGGGCGCGATCAGTTGCGCCTCGGTCGCCTGGGTGAACAGCAGAAAGCCGAATTCGCCGCCCTGGCTGAGCAACAGGCCAAGCCCCAGCGCGACGCTCCACGGCTTGCCGAACAGGCGGACGATGACGGTCAGCACCGCGACCTTGACCGCGACCAGCCCGGCCGCGAGCGCGACGACGCGCAGCGGATCGTCGCGAATGACATTGAGGTCGAGCACCATGCCGACCGCGAGAAAGAACAGCCCGAGCAGCACGAGGCGGAACGGTTCGACATCGGCCTCGATCTCGTGCCGGTACGGCGAATCGGCGAGCATCACCCCGGCGATGAACGCGCCGAGCGCGGTGGACAGGTGCAGGCTGTGCATGAACGCGGCGCTGGCAAGGACGACGAGCAGCCCGACGACGACGAACAGTTCGCGCTCGCCATAGCGGCCGATGATCCGCAGCAAGGGGTTGACGACAAAGCGCCCCGCGAGGACGAGCACGACGATCGCCCACACCGTGAAAAATGCCGTCTGCCACCCCGGCGGGGCGTCGGGATTGGCAGGCGCCCGCGACAGCGCGGCGACGATCGTGATCATCGGCACGATCGCCAGATCCTGGAACAACAGGATCGAGAACGCCTTTTCACCGAAGGGCGAATTGATCCGGCCCGAGCTTTTGAGGCTGGGCAGCACCTGCGCGGTCGACGACAGCGCCAGCGGCAGCCCGAGCGCCAGCGCCGCCTGCCAGCTGAACCCCAGGGTCAGGAAAATCAGGCCGGACAGGATCAATCCGGTCACCACGACCTGCGCCAGACCCAGCCCGAAAATCGCGCGGCGCATGTCCCACAAGCGCCGCGGATGCAGTTCGAGCCCGACGAGGAAGAGCAGGAAAGCGATACCGATTTCAGCAAAGGCGAGCTTCGACTCGCCGCCGCCGACCAGGCCGAGGCCATAGGGGCCGACCAGCGACCCCGCGATCAGATAGCCGAGCACCGCGCCCAGCCCGAGACGGCGGAACAGCAGGACAAACAGCGTCGCGACCCCCAGCAGGATCGCGCCTTCGACCAGCGCCGTGTCGCTCGCCTGCTCGGCGGCGACTTCGGTTGCCGCCACGGTCAGCGCGAGCAGGCTCATACCCGCGCCCCCTGTTTCTCGAGCGCCAGGATCGCGGCGTCGAACGGCAGCAGGATCGCCCCCTGCCGCGCCGGATAGTCGCGCGCCGGGGCGAGCAGATTGAACCCCGGCCAGTCGGGAACGTCGCCAGCGCCGGCGAACCAGCCCGCGATCGCATCGCGCGCATCGCGGATCTCGTCGCGGCTGCGCCCCTTGACGTGACGCGCCAGCAGCGTCGCCGCCGCCTGCCCCAGCGCGCAGGCTTCGACATGCATGCCGATACCGGTCACCCGCCCCATATCATCGGCGTCGAGGTCGAGCAGGATGCGGCTGCCGCACAGCGGCGCCCGCGCGGTGGCGTGATAACGCGCGTCGGGATTGGGCAGATGTTCGGACGTCGCCACCGCCAGCGCCAAAATGTCGCGGTTATACAGCGGCGCGCTCATGACGTTGGCGCTTCGGCTTCGGCCGCGCGCGCTTCGGCGCGGCGCTCGGCGATCACCTTGCTCAGCGCCTGGCTTGTCGCGTTGAGCGCGGGATAGGTGCGGCTGTCGGTCATCCACGTCGGGCGCTGCGCATTTCCGTATCCGATGTCGTAGAGCAGCGTCAGCACCATGAAGCCCAGCGCCGCGATCATCAGCCCCTTCACCGCGCCGAATCCCGCCCCCAGCCCGCGGTCGAAACCGCCGACGAGCGAGGCGCGGCTGCGCTGTCCCATCGCGCGCGACCCCCATTTGGCAAAGGCAAACACGCCGCCGAACAGCAGCACGAACGCCAGCATCGCCGCCGCGCCGCCGCTGCCGACCCAGCCCGTCAACAGGTCGGTGACGACAGGGTGAAAAAAGCGCACCGCCGCGATCGCCAGAATCCAGGCGAGCAACGTCGTCACTTCCTGTACCAGGCCGCGCGAAAAACCGAGCACCGCGCTGCCGCCGACGAGCGTCAGTACGAGGATATCCAGAGCTGTCAGACTTCCCATTCAGGGGTGGCTAGTCGCGACCGAGCATCAGGTCAACGAGTTCGCCGAGCCGCGCGAAACCGGTCACCGCTATTCCGCCGACCGGCTTCATCCCCGTCGGCCCCCAGCCGCGCGAAAAACCCAGCTTTGCCGCTTCGCGCAGCCGCAGCCCGTCGTGCGACACCTGCCGCACCTCGCCCGACAGCGACAATTCGCCGAACACGATCGCGTCGGCGGGCACCGGCCGCTCGCTGAACGCCGAAATCAGCGCCGCGGCGACCGCCAGGTCGGCGGCGGGGTCGGTCAGTCGGTAGCCGCCCGCGATGTTGAGATAGACTTCGGCGGCGCCCATTTGCAGCCCGCAGCGCGCCTCCAGCACCGCGAGCACCATCGCCAGCCGCCCGCTGTCCCAGCCGACGACGGCCCGGCGCGGCGTCGCGCCGCTCGCCAGTCGCACGGTCAGCGCCTGCACCTCGACCAGCACCGGGCGGGTGCCTTCGAGCGCCGGGAACACCACCGACCCCGGTACGTCGCGGCTGCGGTCGGTCAGGAACAGGCTCGACGGGTTGCTGACTTCGCCCAGCCCTTCCTCGCCCATCGCGAACACCCCGATCTCGTCGGTGCCGCCGAAACGGTTCTTCACCGCACGCAGGATACGATATTGATGGCTGCGCTCGCCCTCGAACGCCAGCACCGTGTCGACCATATGTTCGAGCACGCGCGGCCCCGCGATGGTGCCATCCTTGGTGACATGGCCGACCAGCACGATCGCCGCATCGCTGTCCTTGGCATAGCGGATCAGTTCCTGCGCCGACGCGCGGACCTGGCTCACCGTCCCCGGCGCGCTGTCGATCAAGTCGCTGTGCATCGTCTGGATCGAATCGATGACGACGAAATCGGCGGTTTGCCGGTCAAGCGTCGCCAATATGTCGCGCACCGACGTCGCGCTCGCCAGCGCGACCGGCGCATCGCCCAGCCCCAGCCGCTGCGCGCGCAGCCGGACCTGCGCCGCGGCTTCCTCGCCGCTGATATAGACGACCGACTTGCCCGCCTGCGCCAGCCGCCCCGCCGCCTGGAGCAGCAAGGTCGACTTGCCGATCCCCGGATCGCCGCCAATCAGCGTCGCCGACCCCGCGACGAAGCCGCCGCCCAGCGCGCGGTCGAACTCGGCGATCCCGCACAGCATCCGCTCGGGCATCTTGCTCGCGGCATTCAGCGTTTCGAGCGCGATCGTCCGCCCGCCTTTGCTCAGGTCGTGCTTGGCCGAAAAGACGGTCTCGCCTGCCTCCTCGACCAAGGTGTTCCATTCGCCGCAATCGGCGCATTGCCCCTGCCAGCGATAGGTGGCGGAGCCGCAATTCTGACAGACATATTGGCGTTTTGCTTTGGCCATGATCGGCGCATAATCGGAACAAACATGGAACGCCAGTGCTTTCCTGCACGTCATTGCGAGGAGCCGAAGGCGACGCGGCAATCTCCAGCCATCAACCTTGCGCAAGGCCCATGGCTGGAGATTGCTTCGCTCCGCTCGCAATGACGGACAAAGGGCTTTAGGGGATCGGCAACACCCGAATCGCCCTTCCGACAGAAAGCCCGCGCCATGAAATTCTTCGCCGACACCGCCGAAATCGCCGACATCGAGGAACTCGCCGCGACCGGCCTGCTCGACGGGGTCACTACCAACCCGTCGCTGATCGCCAAGTCGGGCCGCGATTTCAAGGAAGTGACCCGCGAAATCTGCGCGCTGACCACTGGCCCCGTCTCGGCGGAAGTCGTCGCGCTCGATCATGCAACGATGATGAAAGAGGCCGAAATCCTCCGCAAGATCGCGCCGAACGTTTGCATCAAGGTGCCGCTGACGATCGACGGGCTGAAAACGTGCAAGGCGCTGACCGGCGACGGCACGATGGTCAACGTCACGCTCTGCTTCTCGGCGGCGCAGGCGCTGCTCGCCGCCAAGGCTGGCGCGACCTTCGTCTCGCCCTTCGTCGGCCGCCACGACGATAATGGCTTCGACGGCATGCAGCTGATCTCCGACATCCGGCTGATCTATGACAATTACGGCTATGAGACCGAAATCCTCGTCGCGAGCGTCCGCCACGGCATCCATGTGCTCGAGGCTGCGAAGATCGGCGCCGACGTGATGACCGCGCCGCCGTCGGTGATCAAGGGGCTGTTCAAGCATATCCTGACCGAAAAGGGCATCGAAGGCTTCCTCGCCGATTGGGCGAAGACCGGCCAGTCGATTTAATCCTCGTCATTGCGAGGAGCCGTAGGCGACGCGGCAATCTCCAGCCATCGGCGTTACGCAAGGTCGATAGCTGGAGATTGCTTCGCTCCGCTCGCAACGACGGCGAGAGCGGCTGCATCCTTTGCCAGTTGACGTAAACGTCAACCAACCGCGATACTCCCGCCAAAGGGAGAGATTCGCGATGACCGACACCACCATCCTCACCGAACGCCAGGGCCACATCCTGATCATAACGATCAACCGCCCCGAAGCGCGCAACGCGGTCAACGCCGCGGTCCATATCGGCATCGGCACCGCGCTCGAAACCGCCGAAGCCGACCCCGAAATCCGCGCCGTCGTCATTACCGGCGCAGGCGACAAGAGCTTCTGCGCGGGCGCCGATCTGGTCGCGCTGTCGCGCGGCGAAAGCCTCTACCCCAACGATCCGGCGCAGCAGGCGTGGGGTTTTGCCGGCATGGTGTCGCATCCGATCTCGAAACCGATCATCGCCGCGGTCAACGGCTTCGCGTTCGGCGGCGGCTGCGAAATCGCGCTGATGAGCGACATCATCATCGCCGCCGATCACGCGCAATTCGGGCTGCCCGAGGTCAAGGTCGGGCTGTTCGCCGCGGCAGGCGGCGCCTTCCGCCTCGCGCAGCAACTGCCGCGCAAGCTGGCGATGGAATATATGCTCACCGGCGATCCGATCCCCGCCGCGCGCGCCGCCGAATTCGGCCTCGTCAACCATGTCGTGCCGCTCGCCGACCTGATGCCCACCGCGATCGCGCTCGCCGAAAAGATCGCCGCCAACGCGCCGCTGTCGGTGCAGGCGTCGAAGCGCGTCGCGCTTGGCATCCACGACGGCCGCATCGCCGCCGACGCGCCCTTTTGGGAAGCGAACACGCTCGAACGCACCGCGCTGATGCGCAGCGAAGACGCGCGCGAAGGCCCGCGCGCCTTTGCCGAAAAGCGCAAACCCGAATGGAAGGCGCGCTAAGATGACGATGACCGATCCCGAGCGCATCCCCGTCATCATCGGCGTCGGGCAGATCAACGACCGCCCCGCCGATCCTGACGACGGGCTCGACTCGCTCGGGCTGATGGTCGCGGCGCTCCGGGTCGCCGCCGAAGACGCAGACGTACCGCTGGCCGACCTCGACAGCCTGGCGATCGTCGACCAGATCAGCTTCCACCATCTGGGCAAACTGTGCGAACCGCTGGCCGCCGCGATCGGCGCGACCCCCGCGATCAACTACCAGTCCGCCGCGCCGCACGGCGACACCCCGGTGCGCTTGCTCAACGAGGCAGCGAACCGCATCGGCGCGGGCGAGGTCAAACTGGCGGCGGTGGTCGGCGGCGAGGCGCTCCGTACCGCTGCGGGCCGCGCCGCCAAGGCCGCGAGCGGCGAGGACAAAAGCTATAATGCGATCCGCAAAGTCGCGACGCGGCGCGAGCCCAACTATGCCCAGCTGCACGGGCTGGCCGCGCCGGTCGACGTCTATCCGCTCTACGAAAATGCAACCCGCGCCGCGTGGGGACAGAGCCTGGCCGACGCGCAGGCGGAGAGCGCCGCGATCTGGTCGCGATTTTCCGACGTCGCCGCCGCGAACGACGGCGCGTGGATCCGCAAGCCCGCCTCGACTGCGGACATCCTGACCGTCGACGAGCGCAACCGGCCGATCGCCTTCCCCTATTCCAAGCTGATGGTCGCCAATTCGTCGGTCAATCAGGGCGCCGGCTTTATCGTCGCCAGCCTCGCCGAAGCGTGGCGGCGCGGCATCCCCGAAGACCGCCTCATTTACGTCGGCATGGGCGCCGCGGCCAAGGAACCGCCCAGCATCCTCCACCGCGATCGCTATGACGGCAGCGTCAGCATGGCAACATCGATCACCCGCACCCTCGCGCTCAACGGCATGACGGCGCAGGATTTCGACCAGGTCGAACTCTACAGCTGCTTCCCCTGCGTGCCAAAAATGGCACGGCGCATCCTCGGCTGGCCGGTCGATCGCCCCGCCACGGTGTTCGGCGGCCTGACCTTTGGCGGCGGCCCGATCGCCAATTATATGAGCCACGCGATCGTCTCGATGGTCGATCGGCTGCGCACCGCGGGCCGCTATGGCTTTCTGTTCGCCAACGGCGGTTTTGCCACCGACAATCATTGCATCGTGCTGGGGCGCGAGCCGATCGCGGCGGCCAGCTTCCCGCAGGATTTCGATTATCAGGCCGAAGCCGAAGCGCGGCGCGGCGCGGTGCCCGATCTGGCCGAAGATTATACCGGGCCGGCGACGATCGAAAGCTATACGGTATTTTACGGCCGCGATAGCGCACCGAAAGCCGGGGTTGTTGTGGCGCGGACCCCGGACGACAAGCGCACGCTGGCGCATGTCGATGTGAACGACGCGGCGATGCTGGCGTTTCTGACCGATGGCGAGGTGGAGCCGGTAGGCACCCAAGGACAGGTTGTCGCCCTCAAAGAGGGCTTCGGCTGGCGCGCGGCCTGATCTCCCCTCCCGCGAGCGGGAGGGGAACTAGATCTCGAACGATACCCCCTGCGCCAGCGGCAGCGCGTCCGAATAATTCACCGTATTTGTCGCCCGCCGCATATATTGGCGCCATGCGTCCGATCCGCTCTCGCGTCCGCCGCCGGTTTCCTTCTCGCCCCCGAACGCCCCGCCGATTTCTGCCCCTGACGTGCCCAGATTGACGTTCGCAATCCCGCAGTCGCTGGCGACCAGAAACCGCTCGGCCTCGCGCATGTCGGTGGTGAAGATCGCCGACGACAGCCCCGCCGCGACATCATTGTGCAGGTCGATTACCGCGCCCAAATCATAATAGCGCATCACATAGAGGATCGGCGCGAACGTCTCCTCCAGCACCGGCCCGACCTGCCCCGGCATTTCGACCAGCGCGGGTTTTACATAATAGCTCGCCCCCTCGCCGACCCGCGCGCCGCCGTGGATGACGCCCCCGGCGGCGGCGGCGGCGGCCAGCGCCTCCTGCATCATCTCATACGCCGCGCGGTCGATCAGCGGCCCGACGAGGACATCGCCGTCCAGCGGGTTGCCGACGCCGACGCTGGCATAAGCCGCCTTCAGCTTGGCAACGAAACCGTCGTAAATGCTGTCGTGCAGGAACAGGCGCCGCGTCGTCGTGCAACGCTGCCCCGCAGTCCCCATCGCCCCGAAGGCGACGCCGCGCAGCGCCAGATCGAGGTCGGCCGAGGGCGCCACGATCACGCCATTGTTGCCGCCAAGCTCGAGGATCGCGCGCGCGAACCGCTCCGCCAGCCGCGGCGCCACGGCGCGGCCCATCCGCGTCGATCCGGTCGCCGAAACGAGCGCAACCCGCTTGTCGTCGACCAGCGCCTCGCCCGCCTCGCGCCCACCGATCAGCAGTTGCGCCAGCCCGGCGGGGGCATCGCCAAAGCGCGCCGCCGCGCGCGCGAAAATCGCCTGCGTCGCCAGCGCGGTGAGCGGCGTCTTTTCGGACGGTTTCCACACCACGCTGTTGCCGCACACCAGCGCCAGCGCGGCATTCCACGCCCACACCGCGACCGGGAAATTGAACGCCGAGATGACGCCCACGACGCCCAGCGGATGCCACACCTCCATCATCCGGTGCCCCGGCCGCTCGGTCGCGATGGTCAGGCCATATAATTGCCGCGACAGCCCGACCGCGAAGTCGCAGATGTCGATCATCTCCTGCACTTCGCCCGCACCCTCCGACGGAATCTTGCCCGCCTCGATCGTCACCAGCCTGGCCAGATCGTCCTTGGCGGCGCGCAATTCCTCACCCCACAATCGCACCAGTTCGCCGCGGCGCGGCGCCGGTACATGGCGCCAGGCGCGGAACGCAGCCGTCGCTGCATCGAGCCGCGCGTCGATGTCGCCGCCATCGACGACCTGCACCATGCCCAGCCGCTCGCCGGTCAGCGGCGTCACCGACGGCATCGACCCGTCGGCCCATGCCGCGCGGTCAACACCCAGCGCGTCCAGCAACTGTCCGACGTCTTCGCCGATCCCGGCCATCTTCGATCCTTTCGATGCCAATCTTGCGCGGCGTCTACCCTCCCCTCCCCGCTCGTGTCGAGCGTCGTCGAGGCACCCATCGATCGCGCTCATCTTCGGGGCATCTCGACTTCGCTCGATGCGAACGGTTAAGAGGGGGCGATTGAGGAGAGAAGCCTGTGTCCGAATTGCCGCCGTCCGAGCCTTTCGTCCCCGTTCGCGCCGATGCCGCCGCGCACACGCATTGCACCGCCGCCGATTACGACCGCCTTTACGCGCAAAGCATCGAAGACCCCGACGCCTTCTGGGCCGAACAGGCGAAGCGGATCGACTGGACGCGCGCGCCGACCAAGATCGCCAACTGGTCCTATGACCCTGTGTCGATCCAATGGTATGAGGATGGCGTCCTCAACCTCTGCCACAACGCGATCGACCGCCACGTCGCCGCGGGGCATGGCGAGCGCACCGCGATCATCTTCGAGCCCGACGCCCCCGATGGCGAGACGCGCACGATCAGCTATGCCGCGCTGCTCGCCGACGTCATCCGCTTTGCCAATACGCTGAAAAAAATGGGCGTCCGCAAGGGCGACCGCGTCACCATCTATATGCCGATGATACCCGAGGGCGCGGTCGCGATGCTCGCCTGCGCGCGGATCGGCGCGGTGCACAGCGTCGTCTTCGGCGGCTTCTCGCCCGAGGCGATCCACGGCCGCATCGAGGATTGCGCCAGCGACTGGGTGATCTGCGCCGAAGAAGGGCGGCGCGGCGGCAAGACGGTGCCGCTCAAGGCCAATGTCGACACGGCGCTGGAGCGCATCGATGTCAAAGCGGTGCTCGTCATCGCCCACACCGGCGGCGATGTCGCGATGCAGGAAGGCCGCGACCATTGGTACGATGCGCTCTCCGCCGACGTCGGTGCCGACTGCCCGTGCGAGCCGATGCGTGCCGAGGATCCGCTGTTCATCCTCTATACCTCGGGCTCGACCGGCAAGCCCAAGGGCGTGCTCCACACGGTCGGCGGCTACAGCGTGTGGACGGCCAGCACCTTTCATTATGGCTTCGACTATCGCCCCGGCGAAGTGTTCTGGTGCACCGCCGATATCGGCTGGGTCACCGGCCACTCCTATGTCGTCTATGGACCGCTCCAGAATGGCGCGACGACCCTGATGTTCGAGGGCGTGCCCAACTATCCGGGTCACGACCGGTTCTGGCAGGTCGTCGACAAGCATCGGGTCAACATCCTCTACACCGCGCCGACCGCGATCCGCGCGCTGATGCGCGAGGGCGACGATTATGTGACGCGCCACGACCTCAGCTCGCTTCGCCTGCTCGGCAGCGTCGGCGAACCGATCAATCCCGAAGCATGGCGCTGGTACAGCGACACCGTCGGCAAGGGCCGCGTTCCCGTCATCGACACCTGGTGGCAGACCGAGACCGGCGGGATCATGATCACCACCCTGCCGGGCGCGCACCCGATGCAGCCGGGCAGCGCGGGCCGCCCCTTCTTCGGCATCCGCCCGCAGCTCGTCGATGCCGAGGGCGGCGTGCTGGTCGATGAACAGAGTGGCGGTGCAGCCGAAGGCAATCTGTGCATCACCCACAGCTGGCCGGGACAGGCGCGGACGATCTACGGCGACCATGACCGCTTCGCCGCGACCTATTTTTCGACCTACAAGGGCAAATATTTCACCGGCGACGGCTGCCGCCGCGACGCCGACGGCTATTGGCGGATCACCGGCCGGGTCGATGATGTGATCAACGTGTCGGGCCACCGCATGGGGACCGCCGAGGTCGAAAGCGCGCTGGTGCTGCACGAGCTGGTCGCCGAGGCCGCGGTTGTCGGCTTCCCGCACGACATCAAAGGTCAGGGCATCTACGCCTATGTCACCCTCAACGCCGGGGTCGAACCGACCGAAGAGATCGCCGCGGCGCTGAGGCAGCAGGTCCGCAAGGAAATCGGCCCGATCGCGACCCCCGACCATATCCACCTCACCCCCGGCCTGCCCAAGACCCGCTCGGGCAAGATCATGCGCCGCATCCTGCGCAAGATCGCCGAGAATGACTTCGGCGCGCTCGGCGACACCTCGACGCTCGCCGATCCGAGTCTGGTCGACGGGCTGATCGAAGGGCGGAAGAACCGGTGAATATAATCGGCAAACTATAGCCGTTCCCCCGCCTTCGCGGGGACACATGCTTAATTGGTCCGGTTCGGCGCGCTAGAAATGAAAGTCGGGAAGCTCGGCCAGCGCGATCCCCAGCGCTTCGGCCCAGCCGTTGGCGACGCTGTCGAAATAGGGGTCGCCGCGCTCGAACCGCCGTTCGCGCACGCCCACATAATCGTCGCGCTCGTGGATCTTCAGGTCGATCGGCAGGTCGACCCCGGCGTTGGCGCGGATCGTCGAATCGAACGAGACGCAGAGCAGCTTGACCGCGTCCTCGAACGACATCGCCGGGTCATAGGAGCGGACAATGATCGGGCGGCCATATTTGGTTTCGCCGATCTGGAAAAAGGGATTGTCCTCGCCCGCCTCGATGAAATTGCCCTCGGGATAGACCAGAAACAATCGCGGTTCGGCGCCCGCAATCTGCCCGCCGACGATCAGCGATGCCCGAAAGGGCGATGCCGCCGCCGGTCCTTCGGCATTGTGGCGCATCACGATCTGGCGCAGCGTTTCGCCGACGATCGTCGCGATCTGGAACATCGACGGCGCCGCCAGGATCGACGGGTGGCGGTCTTCGGGCGCCTTGGTGCGTTCGTCGAGCAGGCTGACGACCGCCTGCGTCGTCGCCAGATTGCCCGCCGACATCAGGGTGATGACGCGCTCGCCCGGCACGTGCCAGCTGCGCATCTTGCGGACCTGCGCGATGTCGTCGACACCGGCGTTGGTGCGGGTGTCCGACATGAACACCAGCCCCTTGTTTAAACGCATGCCCACGCAATAAGTCATCGAATCCTATATCCCCGCCCCGGATAGTCCTGTGTTCCCCCGGTCCGCTTATTGCTGGACCTGCAATTGAACAACCAGATTTTCCTGCGCCGCGCCATAACGCATCCCGCGCACCGGGGCGGCATCGCGATAATCGAGCCCGGTGGCGACGCGGATATAGCGCTGATCGGGCGAATGGCCGTTGCTGACGTCAAAACCGATCCAGCCGATATGATCGAAATGCGCCTCCGCCCAGGCGTGCGTCGCATCCTGCTGGGTGCGGTCGTTCATCATCAGATAGCCCGACACATAGCGCGCCGGATGCCCCAGATGGCGCATCGCGGCGATGAAGATATGGGCGTGGTCCTGACACACCCCGCCTTCGCTGCCCAGCGCCTGTTCGGCGGTCGTTTCGGCGTTGGTCACGCCGATCCGATACGCCAGCCGGTCGATGATCAGCGCCGACAACGCATGCGCGCGTTCGATGTCATTGGCATGGTCGCGGCCCAGCTGCGCGGTCAGCGCGCGCACCTGTCGTCCGACGCGCGTCAGCGGAGTCGGGCGCAGGAAGGTCCATAGCGGCATCGCGCCGCGGTGCGCCCCGATCACCCCGTCCCACGTTTCCAGCTCGACAATGCCGTGACAGCGGATCGACAATTCGGTCACCCCGCCATCGATCGCGATCAGGTCGATACCGTTGCCGTGATGATCGGTGTAGTGGAGTTGCTGCGCGCCGCCCTCGATGTCGATCGCCCAATCAACGATATGCTGCTGCCCCGGCCGGTCCTTCGGCGTCAGCTTCAGCTGCTGCAGCGCATATTTGACCGGCGCATCATAGTGATAGCGGGTGATGTGTTCGACGCGAAGTTTCATTCGACAAACCGATAGTCGCGCTCGACCTGCCGCGCGAGCGCCGCGGTGTCGCGCAGGAAACTGGTGACATATTGGTGGAGGCCACCGTCGAAAATCGACTGGATCGGCGCATTGAGCTTGTCATGGCTCAGCGCATGCGCCAGCCGCCACGCCTCGGTCTCTTCGCCATAATGACGCTGGAGCTGGGTTAGATGCTGCTCCATCCGCTCGCTGCAAAAGGCCAGGCTGCGCGGCATCTGGCGATAGAGGATCAGGAACTCCGCGATCTTCAGCGCGCTGATCTCGGCCCCGTACAGCCAGCGATAGGCGCGGTGCGCCGACACCGAGCGCAGGATCGTCTCCCACTGCACATTGTCGATCGAGGTGCCGATATGCGCGACCGAGGGCAGCAGCAGATAATATTTGACGTCGAGGATGCGCGCGGTGTTGTCGGCACGTTCGAGATAGGTGCCGAGCAGCGCGAAATGATAGCCGTCGTTGCGCAGCATCGTGCCGTTGAGGGCGCCGCGCACCTGCGCGCTCTGCTGGCGGATCGTCGTCAGCACATCGGGCAGATCATCCTCGCGGACCTGCCGTTTGAGCAGCGCGGTCAGCGTCATCCAACTGGTGTTGACCGCCTCCCACGTCTCCCGGGTCAACGCGGTGCGCGCGGTGCGCGCATTGTCGCGCGCCTGGCGGATCACCGACAAGATGCTCGACGGGTTGGCGGGGTCGCGGAGCAGGAAATCGATCACCCGCGCCGAGCTGTAATCGCCATGGGCGGTCTGGAAGGCCTGATTGACCCCCGCGGTTACCAGCACCGATTTCCATTCGGCCGCGGCAGTCGATGAACGGGTGAGCGCGATGCGGAACCCCGCGTCGATCAGCCGCGCATTATTCTCACTGCGCTCTAGGTAGCGCGCCATCCAGAAGAGGCTGCCTGCGGTCTTGCCCAGCATCAGTCTTCCAATACCCAGGTATCTTTGGTGCCGCCGCCCTGGCTCGAATTGACCACCAGCGATCCCCTGGTCATCGCGACGCGGGTCAGCCCGCCGGGGGTGATCGTGATCCCCTGCGGCGACATCAGCACGAAGGGGCGCAGGTCGACGTGGCGCGGCGCCAGCCCCTTTTTGGTAAAGATCGGCACGGTCGACAGCGACAGCGTCGGCTGCGCGATGTAATTGCTCGGGTTCGCCTCCAGCTTGGCGCGGAACGCCGCGAGTTCCTTCTTGCTCGCGGCGGGGCCGACGAGCATTCCGTAGCCGCCCGATCCATGGACTTCCTTGACCACCAGTTCGGGCAAGCGGTCGAGCACTTCGCGCAGATGGTCGGGGTCCGAACAGCGCCAGGTCGGCACATTGGGCAGCAACGCCTTTTCGCCGGTATAAAATTCGATGATGTCGGGCATGTAGCTGTACAGCGCCTTGTCGTCAGCGATGCCGGTGCCCGGCGCATTGGCGATGGTGATGCCGCCGGCGCGATAGACGTCCCAGATGCCCGGCACCCCGAGCATCGAGTCGGGGCGAAAGTTCAGCGGATCGAGGAAGTCGTCATCGACGCGGCGGTAGAGGACGTCGATCGCCTTATAGCCCTGCGTGGTGCGCATCGCGACGCGCCCGTCGATGACGCGCAGGTCATGCCCCTCGACCAGCTCGGCACCCATATGATCGGCCAGATAGCTATGTTCATAATAAGCGCTGTTGTGGATCCCCGGGGTCAGCACCGCGACCGTCGGCGTCCCGCCGCACGCCGGCGGCGCACAGGCGGCCAGCGATTTGAGCAGGTTGATCGGATAATCGCTGACTTCGCGCACCGGCACTTTCGCGAACAGTTCGGGGAACATCTGGAGCATCGTTTCGCGATTTTCGAGCATGTACGACACCCCCGACGGGGTGCGCGCATTATCCTCGAGCACGTAAAATTCATTGGCGCCGGTGCGCACGATGTCGGTGCCGCTGATGTGGGTATAAATGCCGCCGGGCGGATCGAGCCCCATCATCATCGGCAGAAATGCGACATTGCCGGCAATCAGGTCGGTCGGCACCCGGCCCGCGCGCAAAATCTCCTGCCGGTGGTAAATATCATAGAGAAAGGCGTTGAGCGCGCGGACGCGCTGTTCGATGCCGCGCGACAGGCGGCGCCATTCGCTGGCCGAAATGATCCGCGGCACGACATCGAACGGGATCAGCCGCTCGTCGCCGTCGGCGGCGCCATAGACGTTGAAGGTGATCCCGGTGGTGCGGAACAGCGCCTCGGCCTGCACCGCCTTGTGCTGGATGCGCGCCACATCCTCGGCCTCGAACCACCCGCAATATTCGCGATAGGGCGATCGGGTTTCGCCCTCCTGGCTGTTCATTTCATCAAAAAAGGAAATGCGTCCGCCCTTTCCACGCAACATGCCACCCTTTGCCGCGACCGATGTCGTCGGGGTGCGCGGCGCGTTCTGTTCCAGCTGCTGCGTCGTTCGCCGACTACGTGGCCGCCGAGCTTATGCACCCGATGCTAATCGCGCCCGCTCGCGATGGCAAGCGGCCTCGTGACGCCGATTGATACGGTAACATCAAGGGGTTGCGGTCATTAAGCCCCTCCCCTTCAGGGGAGGGGTTGGGGTGGGGTCTGTCAGCGTTGCGCAAGGCCGATGGCCCCACCCCGCTGCTGCCTAGTCTCGCTGCCCCTCCCCTGAAGGGCAGGGGTCAAGCCGATCAAATCGCTCCGTGGCAGTGCTTATACTTGCGGCCCGAACCGCAAGGACAGGGCGCGTTGCGGCTGATGTCGAGCGCCGCATAGGGATTGTCCCCCTCCGGCAGGTCGGGACGCGGCGACTGCATCGGTGGCAGCGTGTTGGCGATGACGCCCAGCTCGCCGCCATCGATGTCGCCGCTGTTATCCTCACCGGTGAACGGATCGATGTGCGTCGTCAGAAAGTCCGGCAGGTCGGGGAGCGGCATCGCCTCGGGCTCTTCAAAGCGCAGGTCGATCCGGGCGATGGTGCGCGTCACATCCTCGCGGATGTTCGACAACATGCGCTCGAACAGGGCAAAGGCTTCCTGCTTATATTCGTTGATCGGCTGTTTCTGGGCATAGGCGCGCAGAAAGACGACCTGACGCAGCGCATCGAGCGTCGCCAGATGCTCTTTCCAATGATGGTCGAGAGTCTGGAGCAGCACCGACTTTTCGATACCCTTCCACGTTTCGGCATCGACCTGACCCGCCTTTTCGGCGGCGACCGCATCGGCCTGCGCCTGGATGCGCTCCTCAAAGATTTCGGCGTCGACCGCATCTTCCTGCATCCAGTCGTCGATCGGCGGCGACAGGTCGAGGATGTTCAGCGTCCGCTCCTTCATCTGCTCGATATTCCATTGTTCGGGATAGCTGCCCGGCGGGCACGCATCGGCGATGATCGCATTGACCGTTTCGGCGCGCATCGCGACCATCACCTCGTCGACGGTTTCGCTGTCGATGATTTCGCCGCGCTGTTCATAGATGACCTTGCGCTGGTCGTTCATGACGTTGTCATATTCGACGACCTGCTTGCGGATGTCGTAATTGCGCGCTTCGACCTTTTTCTGCGCGGTCTCGATCGCCTTCGACAGCCATTTCGACCCGATCGCCTCGCCATCCTCCAGATTCTTGTTCATCATCTTGGAAAACAGCGTGTCGGGGCCAAAGATGCGCAGCAGATCATCGTCGAGGCAGAGGTAGAATTTCGACAGGCCGGGATCGCCCTGGCGCCCCGAACGGCCGCGCAGCTGGTTGTCGATGCGGCGGCTTTCGTGGCGTTCGGTCGCCAGCACGAACAGTCCGCCGGCCGCCTTCACCGCCTCGCGCTCGGCGGCGACTTCGGCGGTAATGCGCGCGATCGCGGCGTCGCGCTCGGCGCCCTCCGGGACGTCGTTCAGCTCGTCGTTGATGCGGAATTCTTCGTTGCCGCCCAATTTGATGTCGGTGCCGCGGCCCGCCATGTTGGTCGCGATGGTCACCGCGCCGGTGCGCCCGGCCTGTGCGACGATATGCGCCTCATTTTCGTGGAAACGCGCGTTCAGGATGCTGTGCGCGACGCCTTCCTCTTTCAGATAGGACGACAGCAGTTCGGACTTTTCGATCGACACGGTGCCGACCAGCACCGGCTGGCCGCGCTCGTTCGCGGCGCGGATCGTCTTGGCGATGGCGCCGAACTTGTCGGCGATATTCTTGTAGAATTCATCCTCGTCGTCGACGCGCGCGATCGGGCGGTTGGTCGGGATGTTGACGACATTCATCTTGTAAATGTCGAAAAATTCGGCGGCTTCGGTCGCCGCGGTGCCGGTCATCCCCGACAATTTCGGGTACATGCGGAAATAATTCTGGAAGGTGATCGATGCCAGCGTCTGGTTCTCGGGCTCGATCTGGACGCCTTCCTTTGCCTCGACCGCCTGATGCAGGCCGTCGGACCAGCGCCGCCCGTCCATCATGCGGCCGGTGAATTCGTCGATGATCACGACCTTGCCGTCCTTGACGATATAGTCGGTGTCGATGCGGAACATCTGGATCGCCTTCAGCGCCTGATTGACGTGATGGACGACCTGGGTGTTCTCGATGTCGTAAAGGTTGCTGCCCTGGAGCAGTCCGGCATCCTCGAGCAGCCTTTCGACATGCTCGGTGCCATCCTCGGTCAGATTGATCGACTTGGACTTTTCGTCCTTCTCAAAATCCTCCTCGACCAGCTGAAGGACGATTTCGTTGACGCGAATATACAGCTCGGACTTGTCGTCGGTCGGGCCGGAAATGATCAACGGGGTGCGCGCTTCGTCGATCAGGATCGAATCGACCTCATCGACGATCGCGAAATTGAACGTCCGATGGACCATCTGCTGGCGATCGAACTTCATATTGTCGCGAAGATAATCGAACCCCAGCTCGTTGTTCGTCGCATAGGTGATGTCGCTGCCATAAGCGTCGCGGCGCTGCAATTCGTTGAGGTTGGGGACGATGATCCCGGTGGTCAGCCCCAGAAAACCATAGACCTGCCCCATCCATTCGGCGTCGCGGCGGGCCAGATAGTCGTTGACCGTCACGACATGCACGCCCTTGCCCTCGAGCGCGTTGAGATAGGCGGCGAGCGTGGCAACCAGCGTCTTGCCTTCGCCGGTACCCATTTCGGCGATCTCGCCGCGGTGCATGACGATACCGCCGATCATCTGGACGTCGAAATGGCGCATACCCAGCGTGCGGACCGCGGCTTCGCGCACCGTCGCAAAGGCCTCGGGCAGGATGTCGTCGAGCGTCTCGCCGGCGATCAGGCGGTCGCGGAATGTCTGCGTCTGCGCCTGCAATGCCGCGTCGTCGAGCGCCTGCATGGTGGGTTCAAAGGCGTTGATCTTGTCGACGATCTTGCGGATCGAGGCGACATAGCGGTCGTTGGACGAGCCGAAAAGGCTCTTGGCAAGGCCAGAAAACATCGAGGATTCCTTGGGATATAGATGAAAGGGCGGCGCGCGGGCCGCAAGAATATGCCATATGCCCCGGTGCGGGGCGGCGCCGTGAAACGGGCGCTAAAGCGCCGCTCTATTCGAGCGCGCGGTCGCTGCCGGTGAGCAGGCCGGGAAGATGCGGCGGCGGGGCTTTGCGCGGTTTGCGGCCAGTGCCGCCACCGGTGGTGCGCCGGGTCGGCGTCGTCGCGGTCGGGCGGCGTTCGCTATCGCTGGTTTCCGCCTGTCCAGCGGTTTCGGCAAGCAGGACCAGCGCCCCCATCGCCGCCGGAACGGCAGGCGCGGCAACGGCCCGGTCGGCGCTCGCCAAACCGGTCAACAATGCCAAAAGGGTCAGCAATAACCGCAAGAATCGCCCCTGTTATCATCCGGAGGCCAAGATATTGCGCCCCGTCTCCTGAACATAGGGTGAAAGCGGCGTCGCGTCTAGGGGGTGGGGGCGTGGCCGCGGCGGCGTCCGGATTGGTCACGAAACGCGGTTCTGCGGCGGGTAGCGGCCCTCAATCCAAATCCGGATTCAGCTCTTTCACTTCGATCAAAAAACTCTTCGGCTTCTTGAACAATTTGCTCTTGCGATTGACCTTCAGCCCGACAATTTCGGCCAGTTCCATGACGAAATGCACGCAATTGCGCTTGTTCAGACTGTAGCTCGGCTGCTCGCGGTCACGCCATTCGGCGACCTTGGTCATCACCCGCGCATAGGTCGCGTCATCGACTATGACGTCGAACTGGCGATCGCTTTTGGCAATATAGTCGGGCTCGGACGATTCCACCTTGCCCTTCACCGATCCGAACAGGATCGCCGGGCTGACCGACGTCGCGGTGAAGCCGTAATTGGCGTCGATCGCCTCCCCCGTCGCATCGACCTTGCCCTTCAGCACGATGAAGGCGTGCGGAAAACGGTCGCCGAAATCATGGCTGTAAAAACTCACGACCACCTCGGCGCGCGCCGGAGCGGTGAGGCCCGCGCACAGCATCAGCAGCGACAGGAGGATCAAGCGGAGGCCGCGGGTCATCGCCGCCCTCTTAGCCAGCAGTCCGCCCCCTTGCCAAGCCGTCATTGCCGCTTGACGGAAACGTCAACTTGGCATCTTGTCGCACTGACAAGAATGTCAGGAGCGGGCCTATGGCACGGAAAGCGATCTTCATCACCGGCGGCGGATCGGGCATCGGCCGCGCGGTCGCGCGCCATTTTGCGGGCCAGGGCTGGTTCGTCGGCATCGCCGACGTCAACCGCGTCGGCATCGATGAAACCGCGGCGCTGCTTCCCGATGGGGCGTCGTCGCGCCACGTCATGGACGTGCGCGACCGCGACCAGTGGGCCGCGGCGCTCGACGCCTTTGCCCTGCAAAGCGACGGCCGCCTCGACGTGCTGTTCAACAACGCCGGGATCGGCACCGGCGGCCAGTTCGCCGACATGCCGCCCGCCGAAGCCGACCGGCTGATCGCGATCAATTTCGGCGGCGTCGTCAATGGTATTTATGCGGCGCTGCCCCTGCTGCGCGCGACCCCGGGATCGGCGATCCTCAACACCGGATCGGCATCGGGATTCTACGGCGTCGCCGGGCTCGCCATCTATTCGGCGACCAAATTCGCGGTGCGCGGACTGACCGAGGCGCTCGAAATCGAGTTCGCCAAACATGGCATCAAGGTCCGCTCGCTGATGCCGGGGTTCATCGACACCCCGCTGCTCGATCAGGTCAGCGCCGACAGCAACGCACCGGCGCGCGATCGGCTGGCACAAAGCGGGTTTGAAATCGTCCGGGTCGAACGCGTCGCCGAGGCGGCCTGGGCGGCGGTCCACGGCGACAAGGTCCATGTGACGGTCGGCAAGATGGCGAAGCGCCTGGCGCGCCTCGCGCGCTGGTTCCCGGGGCTGATCATGCGCCAGTCGAAGAAGGTCGACGGGCTGGGCACGGCGGGGCAATAGCGTCGCGCCCTCGGAGGTCAGCTTTGGGGTGGGAAGCTGTCATTTCCTGATCCTCCCCGGAACGGGGAGGTGGCAGCCCGCAGGGCTGACGGAGGGGTCGAAACCTCGCGCCATGGCACCGTCGCGGCCCTTCCACCCCCGCTTCGCGGCGGTCCCCCTCCCCGTCCCGGGGAGGAACTTTATGGCAACTACCGGTCGCTTCCTGCCATTCCGACGTCAGTCGATAAACTATTTCTTCGCCGTCCCGCATTGCACCGATCCGTTGCCGATGTTGCGTACCTTGCACACGGGCTTGCCCAGCACGACCGTCTTGCCGACCCCGCGCGCGGTCACCGCGGCGGTTTTAACCGCGCGCAGCATATGGTCGCCCGCGCCTTCGCTATCAAAGATCAGCATATCCACCGCCAGCGCGCCCGCGTCGAACATTCCGGCGCCCGACAAGGTCATCTGCGCCTGTTTTGCGGCGCCGCCCAGCGTCATCGTGCCGTTACCGATCATCACGACCGACAGCCGGTCGGTCGCGATCGCCCCGACCGCCAGCGTGCCGGGGCCGCGCAGGCCGATGCTGACGCGCGTTCCTTTCATCCGGTCGATCCGCAGCGATCCGGCGCCGCCCATCGTCGCCGACCGCAGGTTCGCGGCGTTGACGCGGATCGTCACCGCGCCGCGCGGCGTCCGGCGTTCGGCATCGCCGGCGAACTGGCGCTGACCGATCACCAGCCGCCCGTCGCGCGCCTCGATCGTCAGCCGGTCAAGCGCGTCCTGCGGCCCGGTCGCGACCGCGCCAACCGGGGCGCGCGTCGTCACCTCGATCGCATAATCGGCATTGACCTCGATCGCCTCGAAGCTGGTCAGTCCAAAGCGTTTTTCGGCGGCCGCAGCGGGGGTGATGGCAAGCAGGGCGACGGCCGCCAGCGCGGCGCTTCGGAGGACAAAGGTCATGGTGCCACCTTACCCGGTCCGGGCGGGCGGCACCAGCGCTGCCTTATTTGCAGGTCGCCGACCCCGATCCCATCTGGCGCGACGAACATTTCGCGCCGCCGCCCAGCGTCACATCGCCCGACCCCAGGATGCTGACATCGGCGGTGCCGGTCGCCTGCGCCTCGATATTGCCCGATCCGGTGACCGACGCGTCAAGCGTCTCGGCGACAAGTCCGTCGGCGTCGATGTCGCCCGATCCGGTGACGCTATGCTCGCCCGCGCCAACCGTGCCGCCGCCGATCTCGATATCGCCCGACCCCGATACGCTGATGTCGGCGCGCTTGCCGGTCAGTTTCGCGATCTTGAGATCGCCCGAGCCGGTGACCACCGCCTCGACCGCGTCGCCAGCGACGCTGTCGGCGTCGATCGTTCCCGACCCGGTCAGCCGCACCCCATTGAGGCGGGGCATGGTGATCGTGATTTCAACATCATCATCGTTGCGGCCCGAAAAGCTGAAATTTTCCCGCTTGCGCCCGATCGACAGCGTCGGACCGTCGACTTCGATCTCAAGCCGGTCGAGGATCGCTTGCGGTCCCTTGGCGCTGATCGCAAAGGCATCGCCCTGGCGGATGGTCACGTCGTCCGGCCCGGCGACCTTGACCTCGGTAAAACCCGTCAACGCATAGCTTTTGGTGGTGACCGGCCCCGCGTCGGCGGACGGCGTCCGCTCGCTCTTGCCCGGCTGGTCACCATCCTTGCGGTCGGTGCCGTTGCACGCGGTAACGGTCATCGCCAGGGCCAGCGGCAACACCGCCATCGTCCAGTTACGCATCGCAAATCTCCTTTGTGTGTTACACACATAACACACGGAAGATTCGCTGTCCAGCGGATGCTACCAGCGCAGCAGCGGCGCCAGCAGCACCCGGCCCGCGACCCCCGACAGCACGACCGCCAGCCCGTGCCACAGCGCGATATGGATCATATCGTTCGACGCGCAGTGCAGCGCCACGATCGTCGCCCCGGCGGCGCCCGCCGCGATGCCGATCACCCAGCCGGCGCGCGTCGGCGATGTCGGCGCCCCGCGCTTCAGCCACGCGAACAGCGCCGCGCCGACGCCAAGACCCGCGAGCACGCCTTCGACCATGCAGCGCAGTCCGTTTTCGGGCCGCGCCGCTTCCATCGCCGCATGGCCGTCACCCAGCCCCATCACCAGCGCCGAAAAGGGCAAGGCGAGCGCCGCCAGCCCGGCCCAGCGCCAGCCGCTATAGTCGCGGCCGACTCCCGGCAATCCCATCCGCAGCGCGCTCCACGCCGCGGCAAAGCCCAGCGCAACGATCAGCCAGAACGCGAGCAGCGGCAGCGGCGGCATCATCGTCCCGTCCGCCAGGTCGTGCCGCATCCCGGTCAGCCACAACAGCAGCCCGGCGCCCGCCAGCCAGCCGCCCGCCACCCACAAGGACCCGCGCGCGACGCGGCGCGGGCGCACCGGTTCAAGCTCGCCGGCCAGATCGTCGATCAGGGTGTCGATCGCTGCGTCGGTCATGTCATTCGCTTTCAATCAATTGCGCGAGCTTTTTCAGCCCGCGATGAATATTCACCTTCACCAGCGACTCGCTCTGCCCGCAAATCTGCGATGCTTCGGCGATCGAGGCGCCTTCGATCTTGACCAATGTGATCGCCTGCGCCTGTCCGGCGGGCAGCAGGGTGAGCATGCGGTCGAGGCTGAGGCGCGCGTGGACGACCTCATCCTCAGCCCCGACCGCCGCGTCGCCCTCGCCCAGTTCGACCTCATCGCGCTGGCGGCGCAACATGTCGATCCAGCGATAGCGCGCGATCGCCGCCAGCCAGGGCAGGAACGGCCGGCTGTTGTCCCAGGTCGCGAGCTTGCGGTGCATCGAAACCAGCGTTTCCTGCACCAGATCGTCGATCTGGTGCGGCGCGATGCGGCGCGCGAAATAGCGCGCCAACCACCGGCGCGAATCGTTCAGCAGCGCGCGATAGGCGGCGCGGTCACCGCACTGCGATGCCGCCATCAATCGCGCCAGCGAAGGTTCGTCGATGCTCATCTGCGGCGCAGTCTAGCAATGATCGCGTCGAGCGAGAACAGCCCGCCGCCGCAGACGATCAATATCGCCGCCATCGCGGCCCATAATGAATGCACCGGCCACCAGGCGTCGGGAAACACAAAGATCTGGATCACCAGCGTCATCACCAGCAACGCCCCCGCCGACAATCGCGTCGCCAGGCCGAAGAGGAGCAGGATCGGGAACAGATGTTCGGCATAAGCGGTCAGCGGCACCGCGATCACCGGATCGAGCGGCAGGCCGGAAAACTCCGATGCGAACAGGTCATATTGGGCCGGGTCGATCTGCAGCACCCCGCCCTCGACCACCTTGGTCTGCCCCGATCGCCAGAACACCCCGGCGAGTGCGATCCGCAGCAGCAGCAGCGCGGCCGCCTCGGGGATGCGGCCCGCCGCCAGCGCAACGCCGCGATCGTAAAATGCAACTATCCGCGTCATCTTTCAGACCCTCTCGAACGCCCCGGCGGCGATCAGCGCCGCGACCGCGGCACCGCCTTCGGGGTGCATTTCGGCAAGATGCGCGATGAGGTTACCGACCGGCGCAGATTCGCGCGCCATGGCGAGCGCGGCGACATCGGCATCGGTGATCGCAAATAGCCGCACTTCTGCCTCGGGCCGCGCGATGAGCAGCGCCCGGGCGTCGCGCGCAAATCGGGGGTCGATTAGTGGCGCGATGGCGCGCGACAGAGTCACGACGCGCATCGCCGGATGGCACCGCACGACAAGATAGAGCAAAGCCGCTTCGTCGAGCCCGGCCAGATCGGCAAGCGTCAGCGCCGGGGCGTCGGCGGCGTGATAGCTTTCGAGCCACATCCATTCGACGCGCGCCAGGTCGGCGGCGACCGGATCGGCGAGCCAGTCTGGGAAGACCGCTCCGATCCGCGCCAGCGACCGGCCCTGCGCACCGCCGACGTCGATGAAGGCGCGCGAAACACGGTTGAACTCGGCGGCGCCGAGATGAGCGCGGGTGCGCGGAAATGTGTCTTCGAGCGCGACCAGCCGAGCGTGCGAGATGGTGTTGGCATGAATGCGCAGTCCGCGGAGCACGGCGGCGCAGTCGCCCGCAAACAGTCTGGCGGGCAAATGGTCGGGACCGCGGAGCAGTGTTGTGACGATCGCCGTCTGCGCTTCACGCATCGACCGGCTCACACGCCAGCAGCGCGTCGGCCTTGGCCACGTCGGCCATCAACACCGCATAACCGGGAACGTCGCTATCCCATTCAACGAGCACCGGCTTTGGCCCGGCGCGGCAGAGGAACGCCGCCAGCATATCCCAGCAACTGTCGCGCACCGCCGACCCATGGTCATCGATCGCGATCGTGCCGCCCATATCGTCATCCTGTCGGCTGTGTCCCGCGACATGCACTTCGCCGACCAGCGCCGGATCAAAGGCGGCGAGCCAGGGCGCCGGATCGCGCCCCAGGTTGAACGCCGACACCTCGACATTGTTGATGTCGAGCAGCAGGCCGCAACCGCTGCGGCGGCATAATTCGTGGAGGAAATCGACCTCGTCCCAATCGTCGCGCGCATAGCTGAGGTAGCGCGACGGATTTTCGATCAGCATCGGCCGCCGCAACCGGTCCTGCACGCGCCCGACTTCGCGCACAAAATGATCGAGCGCCGCATGGCTGTAGGGGATGGGCAGCAGGTCGGGGAATTGATCGTCCGGCCCATTGCTCCAGCTCAAATGATCCGAAACCATCGCCGGTTGATAGCGGTCGCACAGCGCGGCCAGCGCCGCCAGTTCACCGAAATCGACCCCCGCCGCCGACCCCAGCGACAGCCCGACCGAATGGAAACTCAGCGGCACATAGGCCGCGATCGCGGTCAGCCAGCGATGCGGAGGCCCGCCTGCGCCGAAGTAATTTTGGGGGTGTACTTCGACCCAGGCGGGC
>CAZCUW010000032.1:0-28054 GCA_964502035.1 uncultured Sphingopyxis sp.
GCGGCACCAACCGGCTTTCGATATTATAGGCGCGGCCCTCGGCGTAGGGCCGCTGATAGGTGCCGCGGCGCGGGAACAGGCTGGCGCGCTTGTCAGGATCGGGCATGTCGCCCTCGCCAGTGATAAAGCTCATCCCCTCGTTCGACCCGAAGACATTGACGATGATGATGCCGAGCTTTTCCTGGAAGCCGCGCACCATCGCGGGCGCGAGCGGCGCTGATCCCGAAGCGATGACGCGCAGGCTCGACAGGTCGATGGATGCCAGCAAAGCCTCATTCTGGAGCAGCATATTGAGCACCGCAGGCGGCGCGATCGTCAGGCTGGGCCGCTCGGTTGCAATCTGTTTGAGGTAGATCCCCGGATCGAAAGGATGGTGCAGCACCATCGTCCCCGCGCTGGTCAGCCAGCACATGGTGATGCCGCCGATGCTCGCCATGTTGATGAGCGGGAAGGGGTTGAGCAGAACGTCGCCCGGCCCGACCTTCATCGCCTCATATCCGGCGCCCGCGACCGCGATCCAGTGGTTATGGCTGCGTGGCACCCCCTTCGGCACGCCGGTGGTGCCTGAGGTCCAGCAGATGGTGAAGATGTCGTCGGCATCGACCGGGTTCACGGCGGCATGCGCGGCGAGGGCGGCTTCGTCGCCTTTGGCGGTCGAGAGGTCCAGCGCGTCGGCGGGCGGGTTCGGGCCGAACGTCATGAGTTGGATGCCATTTCCGGCCGAGACGGAATCGCCCCTCTCCTTCAGGGGAGGGGCAGCGAGACTTGGCAGCTTGCTGCCTAGTCGCAGCGGGGTGGGGTCTATCGGCCTTGCGCTATGCTGCGAGACCCCACCCCAACCCCTCCCCTGAAGGGGAGGGGCTTGCAATAACAGCGGTTTTGCGACGCCGACGTGGTCGCATCCCTTGACCGTCGTCGCGCAGACAAAGGCCTTGGGTTCGACCACGCCGATCATGCCTTTCAACTCGTGGCTGCGATATTGCACCGCCGCGGGGCTGACGATTGCGCCGATCTTCGCCGCGGCGAAATAGAGCGCGACGAATTCGCTGATATTGGGAAGCTGGACGAGCAGCACATCGTCTTTGCCGATCCCGGCGGTGACCAGCGCGCCCGCGAGGCGGTCGATCTCCGCCGCCAGCTCGGTATAAACCAGCCGCTGCGGCTCGCCGAACGCGAAATCGCCGCGGTTCGGCGCATCAACCAGCGCTAGCCGCTCGGGATGCGCCGCTGCATTGGCCGCGAACAGATCGGCGAAGGTTTGATCGCCCCACCAGCCGCCGGCCCGATGCTG
The DNA here is from genome assembly GCA_964502035.1 of uncultured Sphingopyxis sp. GTDB lineage: Bacteria > Pseudomonadota > Alphaproteobacteria > Sphingomonadales > Sphingomonadaceae > Sphingopyxis. Next base: position 1,292 of record CAZCUW010000032.1, read on the forward strand.
CCGTCTCTTGTCCTCTCCCGCCGCGATCATCTCAGGCGGCCAGCACGCGGTTGTCGCCCATCCCGATATCGTCGCCGCTCGCCCAGACGGTATGGGTCCCCGAGCAGATGCGTTCGGGCAGGATGATCCGGCACACCGGCCCCGCCGCGATATTTTTCGCGTCGATCAAGACACATTCGGAGCGATCGGTTTCGAGGTCGGCGATGAAGGAGACGAGATAGCCATCGTCCTCGTCCTTCGCATCGATGCGCGGCGCGAAGGGGGCCTCGCTGCCGAAGCGACCGGGACCAAATTCATATTCCTCGCTCGTGCGGTTTTCGAGGTCGTGCTTGACGAGCCCGCGGAACAGGAACCAGCCCGGCTCGGGGATCGCGCTATAGGCGTAGCGGTACGGCTTGCCCGCATAGCGGTGGTTGAACATGCCGAATTCGAGATCGCGGCCGTCGAGCCGTTCTTCGACCGTCGCGCCGGTCTTCAGATTGAAGCGCCAGCGATGGAGCCGCGGCTTGAGCAGCCCCTGATCGAGATAGGCCATCATCCGTTCCAAGCCGTCGGGCGCGTTCGGATAGGATTTCGGCATCGGCTCTTCCTGATAATAGCCGTCGAGGATGATCTCGTCGCCTTCCTCCCACGCGTTGAGCCAGTGCAGCGTATAGGTCGGCTCGGCCGTAAACCAGCGGATGTCCTCGGGCTGGCCGTGGCGCGGGATGATTGCGAAGCGCGTCTTTTCATCGGGGTGAAACTGGACGACATGCAGCCGCTTTTCGAGCAGTTCCTCATTCCAATAGAGCGGCATGTCGTTGAGGATCGTGTAGTTTTCAGTGAACGCCATGTCGTGCGGCAGGCGCGGTCCGGGCAGCGGCACCGGGATATAATGTTTGAGCTTATTGTCCGCCCCGACGACGCCGTAGTGCATATAGGGCGCGTGCTTCGAATAGTTGAAGAACATCAGCTCGCCGGTTGCCAGGTCGACTTTGCAATGCGCCGAAATGCCGTCGAGCGGCACCCAGGCTTCGGTGCCATGCTGCTCCAGCGTGAACGGGTCGAGCCGGTACGCCTCGCCGCACTGATAGAAGGTCGAGATGATCTTGCCCGCATGGATCGCGACGTCGGTCGAGGATGAATCCTTGAGCCACTCCTGGGCGCCCCAGCCGTGGCGCGTCGACTTGTGCGGCGGCTCCATCAGCCCGGCCCACAGCGAGCGACCGGCTTCCTTCTCGGCCGCAAAGCCCTTGGTGCGGACGAAGCGGCTGCGATAGCTGGCGCGACCATCCTTGAACGAAATCGCGTGGATGAACCCGTCGCCGTCGAAGGGGTGATAGCGGCCGATCGGCTCGTGAATCTGGTTCTCGCCGGTGCGGACATAGACCCCGTCGATGTCGGTCGGGATATTGCCGATCACCTCGGCATCGCCATTGGCGAAGATCGCGTTCCACTCGTTATAGGTGGGCCGCCACGCGCCCTGCATATAAGGATGGTCGTTCGGCTGGATCGTGGTCTCGATCGTCTCGACAAGCTGGGCGGTCATGCAGGGACTCCTTCGGCAACGGCAAAGCGCGGCCTTGCGGCGGCGGCATCATATTCGGAAACGAGGCGGTCGACGATCGCCTCAACGGGCTCGACGCCGCGCACCGCGCCGACACCTTGTCCGGCGGACCAGACATTCTTCCACGCCTTGGCATCGTCCTGCGCGTCCGAGAAATTGGGGCGCTTGTCCTCGGGCATGTTGGCGGGGTCATATCCGGCGGCGATCAGGCTGGGCTTCAGCCAGTTGGCCGTCACCCCGGTAATTCCCTTCGACGGCACGATATCCTCGGCGCCCGCGGCGACGATCATGTCCTTGTACCCCGGCACCGCCATGCTTTCGGCGCAGGCGATCAGCGACGTGCCGAGATAGGCGAGGTCGGCGCCCAAAATCTCTGCCGCGCGCACCGCATGCCCGGTCGAGATCGCCCCGCCGAGCACCAGCGGGCCGTCCCAGAACTGGCGGACCTCCTCGACAAAAGCGAAGCCCGCCGTCGCGCCGGTATGCCCGCCCGCGCCCGCGGCGACGAGCACGAGGCCGTCGACCCCGGCGGCGGCCGCCTTGCGCGCAAAGCCCACCGAATTGACATCGGCGAACACCAGTCCGCCATAGGCGTGGATTTCCTCGACCACCCGCGCCGGGCTGCCGAGCGCGGTGATGACGAGCGGCACCTTGTGGCGCACGACGCAGGCGAGGTCTTCGGGCAATCGGCTGTTCGACGGATGGACCACCAGATTGACCGCCCATGCCGCGGCGTCGGGATCGTGCGACAGCGCCGTGTCGATTCGGCTGACCCAATCCTCCAGATCGGCCGAGGTTCGCGCGTTGGGGGCAGGGAAGCTGCCGATCACGCCGGCGCGCGATGCGGCGATCACCATTTCCGGTCCCGAGACGAGGAACATCGGCGCGGCGATCGCGGGCAACCGCAAATTGCGCGTCAGCGCGGGTGGAAGGCCGTTTTTCGGCACTGCTGTCCTCTCTCAAATTATCTGACTTGCATAACGATACTTAAAGACGATATGAGTCGCAAGGCCAGAAAAACATCGCGGGGCGAACCCGACGATGGTGGGAGGGAGACATATCATGAAAAAGCAATTCGCCGCGCTGCTCGCCGTATCGGCGCTCGCCAGCCCCGCCGCCGCATGGGCGCAGGACGCCACGCCCGTCGCCGACGCCGCGCAGGATGAGGGCGGGCTCGAGGAAATCATCGTCACCGCCCAGAAACGTGCCGAGGGTCTGTCGGATGTGCCGATCTCGATCTCGGCGATCAGCGGCAAGCAGGTCGAAAATTACGGCCAGACCAACCTCGAACAGATTTCGTCGTCGGTCCCGAACCTGAAAATCACCCAGACCGCGATCGCCAACCGCATCGCGATCCGCGGCATCGCGTCGGGCGACAACAAGGGCTTTGAACAGTCGGTCGCGATGTTCGTCGATGGCGTCTATTACGGCCGCGACCAGCTCTCGCGCCTGCCCCTCGTCGACATGGAGCGGGTCGAGGTGCTGCGCGGGCCGCAGCCGACCCTGTTCGGCAAAAATGCGATCGCCGGGGCGGTCAACATCACGACGCGCAGCCCGACCGACGAATTTGAAGGGTCGGTCAGCGGCCTGTACGAGTTCAATCACAAGGAATTGCAGCTGACCGGGGTTTTGTCGGGGCCGCTGAGCGACGGCGTCGAGGCGCGCGTCGTCGGCTATTACCGCAAGATGGACGGCTATTTCTACAACCAGAAGCTCGATCGCGACGAGCCGAATGTCGATGAGAAATATGTCCGCGGCAAGCTGGAGTTCGATCGCGGCGGGCCGTTCGCTGCCGAGCTCAAGCTCGAATATGCGGACTTTGAAATGAAGGGCCAGCCGCGCGACGTGTTCGGCGCAGTCGGCAATTACAACACCGTGTTCCAGGGACCGTTTTTCGTCAGCACCAACCCCGATTATGTCCGCGAGGACAATGGCTATGAAAGCCGCAACAAGGTGTTCGGCGCGACGCTCAACGCCGATCTGGAAATCGGCGAGCATACGCTGACCTCGGTCAGCTCGCTGCTCGATTACAAGACGCGCGAAATCGTCGATGTCGACTTTTCGGGGATCAGCTTCCTCGACGGCACCAATTTGCAGGAAGATTATCGGCAGTTTTCGCAGGAATTGCGGCTGGCATCGCCGGGGGGCGAAACCTTTAACTATATCGCCGGCGCCTATTATCAGAACGCCAAGCTGAACGTCGATGATCAGGTGCTGTTCAACTCGACCTTCCTGGCGCTGGGGCCGCCGTTCAACGCGTTGGGCGACACCCGCAACGATCGCATCTATTCGCAGAAATCGGATCTGATCTCGGTGTTCGCGCAGGGCGAGCTGGCGGTCAGCGACCGGTTCCGCATCACCGCGGGCGCGCGCTTCAACCATGAGAAGAAAAGCGGCAGCCGCGACCTGCGGATCGTCCAGGGTCCGCTCAACACCTTCAATCCGTTGGTGGTCGCAGGCACCTTCCGCGCCCTCAATATCGAGGCGCACAGCATATCGGGCAAACTCAGCGAGGACAGCTTCAACCCGATGGTCAATGTCCAGTTCGACGCGACTGACGATCTGATGCTCTACGCCTCGTTTGCGCGCGGGACCAAGGCGGGCGGTTTCGATATCCGTTCCAACTCCTTGCCCGGATCGACCACCGTCGCACGCCCCGGGGCGTTCCAGTTCGAGGATGAAAGCGCCGATAATTATGAGGCGGGGCTGAAGTACAAGGGCCGCAATGTCGCGTTCAACCTGTCGCTCTATCGCACCACCTACAAGGATTTGCAGGTCAACATCTTTGACGGCACGCTGAATTTCAACGTCCGCAACGCCGCCGGCGCACGGACGCAGGGGGTCGAAGCCGACTTCCGCGCCGCGATCGCCGACGGGCTGACGGTCAGCGGGGCGGTCGCCTATCTCGACTTCAAATTCACCAATTTCACCTCGGGCCAATGCTTTTATCTGCAAACCCCGCGGCCGGGCGGGTTCTGCGACTATACCGGGCTACGCAACGCGCTGTCGCCGAAATGGTCGGGCAATCTGAACGTCGATTATACGACCCCGGTCAGCAGCGACATGAAGGTCGCGTTCAACATCAACGCCGACTTCTCCTCCTCCTATATCGCGGCAGCGAACCTCGATCCGCGCACGTTTCAGGATGCTTATGTGAAGCTCGGCGCGCGGCTGGCGCTGGCGCAGATCGACAATCGCTGGGAAGTGGCGCTGATCGGGCGCAACCTGACCAACCAGCGCATCCTGCAAACCGGGAGCGCGATGCCGCTGGCGACGACGATCACGCGCAACGCCGGCAATGCGTATAACGGCATCGTCGATCGCCCGCGGACGATCGCGGTGCAATTGACCGGACGCTTTTAACCGCCTCTCCCCAGGGAAGAGGGGGCGCGGGCACCGCTCCCTCTCCCCGACCGCTGCCTTGTCGATGCCGGGTCGCTGGGGTAGGGCGGCGAGGGAGCAAGGAATGGCTTGGGCTTGAAACACGATCGCACCATCAGGGCTTGTTCGATCTGGCGCGCGCTCGACGTCGTCGGCGACGTGCCGGTGCTGCTGCTGATGGAACAGGCCTTGCTCGGCATCCACAGCTTCGACGAATTTGTCGCGCGCACCGGCCTCGCGCGGTCGGTGGTCAACGGGCGGCTGAAAAAACTGGTCGATGAAGATTGCCTGGCCAAGGTGCCGCGCAAGGGCGGCCGCGGCTTTCACTATATGCTCACCCAAAAGGGCCGCGACCAGTTTCCCAACGGCCTGATGATGCTGCGCTGGCAGCATAAGTGGGAGGCGGACAGCCGCGATTTTCAGGTCCGGCTGCACCATGCGAGCTGCGGCCACGCGACCGAGCCGGTGCCGACCTGCGCGCATTGCCGCGGCGAGATCGACCCGCGCGATGTCGACTGGCGCGAGGGACCGGGACTGGCGCAGGTCGTCCCGCATTATGAGCGCCGCCGCTTTAACGGCGACATCGGCACCCGGCGTCCGGGCGGGCGGCCGCTGGTCGACACGATGATCGAGCTGTTCGGCGACCGCTGGGCGACGCTCGTCGTCCGCGCGATGTTCACCCACATCAACCGCTTTGACGAGATCCAGCGCGATACGCTGATGGCGACCAATATCCTGACCGGACGCCTCGAACGCCTGGTTCGGCAGGGGATTTTAAAGACCATACCCTATTCGGCGCACGCCGACCGCGTCGAATATCGCCTGACCGAAAAGGGTCGCGATCTGTACCCGGTGCTGCTGGCGCTGCTGCAATGGGGCGACCGCTGGTTCTCCGACGAGCGCGGGCCGCCGGTGCTGCTCACGCATCGCCGCTGCGGTCATGATCTTCATATGGTGGTCGCGTGCAGCCATTGCGGCGACGAGCTGCAAATCGAAAATAGCCGGTTCACGATCGAAACGACCGAAAACGACGCGCCTTAGGATCAGGGCAGGATCCGGCCCTCGTCGCGCTGCGGCATCGGTGCAATGAATCGCAGGATCAGCGCCGACAGGGCCAGCCAGCCGCCCGACGCCAGGATTGCCGAGGGAAGCGAGGTCAGGTCGGCGACCAGACCAAAAACATAGGCGCCCAGCGCCATCGCACCAAAGGTGACCGCCTGATAAATCGACAGGCAGCGGCCCAGAATTGCCTCGGGGGAACGCAGCTGCATCGCGACGTTGAGCGTGGTGAGGGTCGATACCCAGGCACCGCCGGCGATGAAGCCGGCCGCCATCACCGCCGCCAGGCTGCTGGTAAACGCCACCGGCACCATCGCGGCGGCAAAGATCAGCGCGGCCACGGTGACGACGCGGTCGCTGCCCCAGCGGCGGCGGGCGTGGCCGACCCACAACGCGGCAAAGATCGAACCGGCGCCAAAGGCGGCCAGGGCAAGGCCATAGGTGATTTCGGTGCCGTGCAGCCGGTCGCGGATGAGCGAGGGGAGCAGCGCCTGAAACCCCGCTGCGCCAAAGCCAAAGGCAAAGCCGCGGATCAGGACCCGGCGCACCGGATCGGACTGGGCGCAGAACCGGATGCCCGCGGCGATGGCGCTGAGCATCGGCGTCCGGCGCGGCGGCGGCACGGTTTCCGGCCGCCAGCGCAGCAGCACGATGATCAGCGCGACATAGCTCAAGGCGTTCAGGCCAAAAGCGGCCGCGGTGCCGACGATCGAGATCAGCAGCCCGCCAAGCGCCGGGCCGACGCTGCGGGCCAGGTTGAAGGCGATCGTGTTGAGCGTAATCGCTTGCGGCAAATCTTTCGGCCCAACCTGCAACCGCACCGATGCCTGCCACGCCGGTCCGTTCAGCGCGGTGCCGCAGCCAACGGCAAGGGTGAAAAATAGCAAGGTCAGCGGCGTGATCGCCCCCAGCCAAGTGATCAGCGTCAACAGCGCCGACACGATCAGCATGCCGCTTTGCGCTGCCAGCATCACCCGGCGCCGGTCGTAATTGTCGGCAATCGCGCCGGCGAAAATGCCGAGCAGCAGGATCGGGATCGTCGCCCCGGCCTGCACCAGTGCGATCAGCAGGTGCGAATTGCTAAGCTCGGTCATCAGCCACGCCGCGCCGACCGCCTGGATCATCGATCCCATGTTAGACGCCAGATTGGCGATCCAGATCGCGCGAAACGCCGGATAGCGAAAGGGCGCGAAGGACGATGACGGGGATGGTTTGTCGGGGCTCACGCGTCAGCCGGTAAACCTGCCCGCCGGTCTGGACAAGACCGGCGGTGCATGGCGACGCGCGATCCTATTCGGTCAGTTCAAAACTCGCTTCCGATCCGGTCGCCGACGACGGGCCGATCCATAGCGTGTACTGGCCGGGCTCGCTGCCCCAGCTCATGTCCTGGCGCGTAAAGGCCAGGTCGGCGTCGGTCAGGGTAAAACGGATAGTCTGCATTTCGCCCTGCTTGAGGCTGACCTTCTCGAAACCCTTCAACTCCTTGACCGGCCGGGTCACTGACCCGACGAGGTCGCGGACGTAAAGCTGCACCACCTCTTCGCCGTCGCGGGCGCCGCTGTTGGTCACCGTCACGCTGGCGGTCAGCGGTTCGCCGGGGCGGATCTTCGCCTTGTTCAGCATAACCGGTGAATAGGCGAAGCTGGTGTAGCTGAGGCCAAAGCCGAAGGGGTAGAGCGGGGTGTTCGGGGTGTTCAGGTAACGCGAAACATATTTCGCCCCCGGCGCGCCCAGTTCGATCGGCCGGCCGGTGTTCTTCATGTCGTAATGGATCGGCACCTGCCCGACATTGCGCGGGAAGGTGACCGGCAATTTGGCCGACGGATTATAGTCGCCGTACAGCACATCGGCGATCGCATGGCCGCCCATCGTGCCCGGATACCAGGCCTCCAGGATCGCATCGACGTTCGCGTCGGCCCATTCGATGCTGTTCGGACGGCCGCTCATCAGCACCAGAATGACCGGCTTGCCGGTCTTTTTTAGCTCCTCCAGCAACGCCTGCTGGTTGCCCGGCAGGTCGAGCGAGGTGCGGCTCGCCGCTTCGCCGGTCATGTCCCAGCGTTCGCCCATCGCGGCGATGATGACGTCCGATTTGGCCGCCAGCGCCAGCGCCTCGGCAAAGCCGTCCTGCTTGCCCGCATCCTCAAAGGCATAGCTGGCGCCCTTGGCATAGGCGACGGTGGTTCCCTTCGGCGCCCCCGCCTGCAAGCCTTCGAATAGCGTAATCGGGCGGGTTTTGCGGTCGCCGGCGGCCGACCAGCTGCCGATCATATCGTCCTTGCTGTTGCCGAGCGGGCCGATCACCGCGATCGATTTTGCGGTGGCGGCGAGGGGAAGAACATTGCCCTTGTTCTTGAGCAGCACGATCGACTTGCGCGCAACGTCGCGCGCCGCGGCGAGGAACTCGGGTTTGTAAATCGTCGCCTTTTCGCGTTTTTCGTCGGCGTAGCTATAGGGATCGTCGAACAGCCCGAGGCGATATTTCATCTCGAGGATCGATTTCACCGCGGCGTCAATGCGCGCGGTATCGGCCTTGCCCTCGGCCACCGATTTGGCGAGGTTTTCCATATAGACCGCGCCCTGCATGTCCATGTCGACCCCGGCGTTCATCGCCTGCTCGCCCGCCTCTTTCAGGTCTGCCGAATAGCCGTGCGGGACCATTTCGTTGATCGACGTGTAATCGGTTACCACGAAACCCTTGAAGCCCCATTTTTCGCGCAAAATGTCGGTCAGCAGATAGCGGCTGCCCGATGCGGGAACGCCATCGACTTCGTTGAACGAGGTCATGAAGGTCGCGGCGCCGGCGTCGGCCGCCGCCTTGAACGGCGGCAAATAAATGTCGCGCAGGGTGCGTTCGGAGATGTCGACGGTGTGATAATCGCGTCCGGCCTGCGCCGCGCCATAGGCGGCAAAATGTTTGGCGGTGGCCAGGATCGTGTCGGGGCGCGACAGATCGTCGCCCTGATAGCCGCGCACCCGCGCCTTGGCGATCAGGCTGCCCAGATAGACATCCTCGCCCGCGCCTTCGGAAATGCGCCCCCAGCGCGGATCGCGCGCGATGTCGACCATCGGCGAAAAGGTCCAGTGAATCCCCTCGGCCGATGCCTCGATCGCCGAAATTCGGGCCGCTTTTTCAATTGCCTGAAGATCCCAGCTGGCGGCCTCCCCCAGCGAAATCGGAAAGATGGTGCGGTGGCCGTGGATGACGTCATAGCCAAAGATCAGCGGAATCTTGAGCCGCGTGCCTTCGACCGCGAGCGCCTGTAGTTCGCGCGTATATTTGGCGGTGTAGGCGTTGAAGATCGCACCGACGCGGCCGGCGCGGATGTCGTCCTTATAGCCCTCGCGCATCGTCGGACCGGTCGATTCCCAATTGCTGGTGAGCAGGGTCAGCTGGCCGATCTTTTCATCGAGCGTCATCTTGGCCATCAGGTCGGCGATGAAGCGGTCCATCTTCGGATCGGCGCGCATCCAGCCCGCGGCATCGACCGGTGCCTTCGCACTCGCGCTCGTCGCTGGTTTGGCGAGCAGCGGGGCGGGGGACAGGGGCCCGGCCAGCAACAGCGTGGCCAGCGTCAGGCGTGTCAGGTTGCGCGAAATCGGCGGCATGATTCGTCCTTCCCAGTTCATTCTACTTATACATTTTCACGCAGATTGGCCGAAATTCGGCCAAAAACCGGCTGGTCCCCGGTCGCATCTTCCCGTGTCGCTTCCCCCTATACAGCTATCGTGAAACCGGTTACAAATCAAAAAAACAACGACGCGATTTCCCGCGATTCGTCGCTGTCCGGTGGCAAGGCCGGTCAGCAAACGAGGCGAAAGCGGGAAATGTCGGGGCACAAAAAGGGAGGATGCCGTGAAGTTTCAGCGTGAAATCTCGATCAATTCCGCGCGCCGGTCGCGCGCCAAGGCCGTTGCTGCGGCGCTGGCGTGGAGCAGCGCGGGTGCGGCGCTCGCGGTCGCGGTTGCCACCCCCGCCTATGCCCAGGTGTCGAACGCATCGCTGCGCGGCACGGTAAAGGCCGAAGGCGGGGTGTCGCAGGTCACCGCGATCAACGTGAACACCGGCCTGACGCGCAGCGTCGCGGTCGGCGAGAGCGGCAGCTATAATATCGCGTCGCTGCCGGTCGGCACCTATCGCCTTGAAATCACGACCCCCGGCGGGGTGCGCAACACCGACGAATTCACCCTGTCGGTCGGCCAGAACGCTGTGCTCGATTTCGACTTTTCGCAGCCCGACATCGCCGAGGGCGCGGGCGACGCGATCATCGTCACCGGCACCCGAATCCGCTCGATGGAGGGCGGCGAGGTCGGTTCGAACATCACCCAGCGCCAGATCGAGGTGCTGCCGCAGAACAACCGCAACTTCCTGGCCTTTGCCGACTTGGCGCCTGGGGTCCAGTTCGTGACCGGCGGCAATGGCCAGTCGCGCCTGCAAGGCGGCGCGCAGGACAGCCGCAGCGTCAACATCTTCATCGATGGCGTCGGGCAAAAGGACTATGTCCTGAAAAACGGCATCACCGGCCAGGATTCGACCCAGGGCAATCCCTTCCCGCAGCTTGCGGTCGGCGAATATCGGGTCATCTCGTCCAACTATAAGGCCGAATTCGATCAGGTCAGCTCGGTGGCGATCACCGCGGTGACCAAGTCGGGGACCAACGAGTTCCACGGCGAAGCGTTCATCGACTACACCGATCAGAGCTTTCGTGACCGCCGACCGAACGAGCTGACCGGGACCAAGATCAAAACGAAGGATTTCCAGTTTGGCGGCGCGCTCGGCGGCCCGATCATCAAGGACATGCTGCACTTCTTCGTGACCTATGAAGGCAAGCGTCAGCAGAATCCGGTCGATGTGACCCCGGGGCTCAGCCTGCCGGTCACCTATTTCCCGTCGGAATATCAGAGCGTGTTCGGGCCGACCAACGCGACGTTCAACGAAGATCTGTATTTCGGCAAGCTCAGCTTTCAGCCGTCGAACAGCGATCTCATTGAATTGTCGGGCAAGTACCGCAAGGAAACCGGCGAGTTCCTGGGCAGCGGCATCAACGCGCGCAGTACGATCAGCTCGCAGGATGTCGAAGAAATCCGCGGCACCGCGCGATGGGAACATACCGCCGAAAACTGGATCAACGATTTCAAGGTCACCTATGAGGACGTCAAATGGGCGCCGACGCCGTTCGAGTTCGGCAACGGTTTCCTGTTTGCCTATGCCGGACCGTCGCCGACCAACCCGCAGCCGGGGGTCGTCGTTCGCGGCGACATCCTGCGCATCGGCGGCGGCAGCAACTATCAGGAAAAGGGCCAGAAGGGCTGGGGCGTTCAGAACGACTTCACTTGGACCGGACTGGAAGGCCATACGATCAAGGTTGGCGCCAAGGCGAAATGGGTCGAGCTCAATTCGCTTCAGCTCAACGCCTTCAATCCCGTCTATACCTATAACCCCGCGTTCAACCCGGGCGGCGGGACGTTCAACGACGATGTTCCCGACCGCGTCCAGTTCGGCGCCTCGACCGGCAATGGCAGCCCGATCATCAATTCAAATAATTTCCAGTTCGGTATTTATGTGCAGGATGATTGGGAAGTCACCGACCGGCTGACGCTGAACCTCGGCGTGCGCTGGGATTATGAGCGGACACCCGCCTTCCTCAATTTCGTCCACCCCGCCGATGCGGTCAACGCGGTGTCGCCGACCAATTATCCGAACCTGGTCAACGCCGACTATGACATTGGCGACTTCATCTCAACGGGCAGTGAGCGCAAGGCGTTCATGGGCGCCTGGCAGCCGCGGATCGGGTTCAGCTACGAGCTGGATGACGAGGGGCGTTATGTCCTGTTCGGCGGCATCGGTCGGTCATACGACCGCAACCAGTTCGACTTCCTGCAGCAGGAAATCAGTGTCGGATCCTATACGACCCGGACCTTCAACTTCCAGACCGGCGATCCGAACAACACCTGCGTCGCCGGGCCGACCTGCGTCGCATTCAACCCGATCTTCCTGACCGAAGCGGGTCGCCAGCAGCTGCTGGCGGGCGCCGGGCCGGGCGGTGGCCGCGAGCTGCGCTTCATCGATAACGACCTGAAAGTCCCCTATTCGGATCAGGCCAGCATCGGTTTCCGCGCCCGCGTCACCCCGCTGTTCGAAGCCGAGGTCGGCTATAGCCATGTCGAGAGCAAGGACGGCTTTGCCTATCTGCTCGGCAACCGCCGCCCCGACGGCACCTTCTTCCCGCCGGCACCGGCGGCGCCCAACTCGCCCTTCGGTTTTGCCCCGCCGGGATTCGGGTCGATCATCATCGGCACCAACGGGATCGAAACGAGCGCCGACACTGCCTATTTGAAGCTGGTGAAAAACTACACCCTGGCTTCGCCGTGGAGCTTCTCGGCCACCTACACCTATACCGAAGCCGAGGAAAACCGGCAGTTCGGCGAGACCTTCAGTCTCGATTTCCCGTCGATCGACGATTATCCAGTCACGCGGTCGAGCGGGGTGCGCAAGCATCGCCTCGTCGCCACCGGATCGGTCGATCTGCCGATCGGGATGACGCTGTCGGGCAAGTTCCAGATCGCCTCGCCGCCTTATCTCAAGGCGTTCATCAACCAGGGCGGCGCGAACCCGAGTCGCAATATTGTCTCGAACGAAGCCGACGGCAACGGCGATCGCTGGGGTTTCCGCCAGATGGATATCGCAATCACCAAATATATCCCGGTCCGGTTCATCACCGACGAATCGCGGCTGCGGCTGCGCGTCGACATCCTGAACCTGTTCAACGACCGCAACTATGTCGATTATAACAACGACCCCAGCTCGCTCCGTTATCTGGAGATTTCGGGCATCGGGGTTGGCGGCAACACGCCGCGCACGGTAAAGGTATCGGCCGGGTTCTCTTTCTGACCGGCTGAACTAGGCGTCCGGCCCGCACCCCCCTCCCGTGGGCCGGGCGCCTAATTTTTTGGAGTATCGAATGTCGTTCCGGATCGGGGCGCTTGCCCTGCCGTTGGTGGCGCTGACCGCCGCCTGCACCGCCACCCCCGCGCCCACCACGGTTGCGGCGTCGCCGCCCGCGCTGGCGCCGATCAGCGAAGCGGCGTTTTCGGAAGAATTGACCGAGCGGACCTTCCGCTATTTCTGGGACACCACCGACACCCGGCGCTGCCTGGCGCCCGATCGTTGGCCCAGCAATCCCTTTTCGTCGATCGCCGCGACCGGCTTTGCGCTGACAGCCTATGGCATCGGCGCCGAACGGGGCTATGTGACGCGCGCCGAGGCGGCGTTGCGGACGCGCGATTGCCTGCGCTTTTACTGGGCTGCGCCGCAGGGGCCGGAGGCCGCGGGCAACACGGGCTACAAGGGCTTTTTCTATCATTTCCTGAAGAATGACGACGGCACGCGGTACAAGACCAACGAGCTGTCGACGGTCGACACCAGCCTGTTCCTGGGCGGCGCGCTGTTCGCGCAAAGCTATTACGACCGCAATGATCCGGTCGAGGCCGAGATTCGCGATCTGGCCGAGAAAATCTACACCCGCGTCGATTGGACCTTTGTCCAGCGCACGAACACCGGGACATACGCGCGCAACCTGGCGGGGTCGCATGGCATCACCATGGGCTGGAAGCCCGAGAAGGGTTTCGAGACGCACGACTGGGTCGGGTATAACGAGGGTATGCTGGTCTATGTGCTGGCGCTCGGATCGCCGACGCACCCTGTGGGCAAGGACGCGTGGGACAAGGGCTGGGCCGCTCATCTCGAAAAGGACTGGGGCACCTATTACGGGCAGGAGCATTTGCAGTTCGAGCCGTTGTTCGGGCACCAATACAGCCATGTGTGGATCGACTTCCGCGGCATCCGCGACGCCTTCATGCGCGGCAAGGGCATCGATTATTTCGAGAACAGCCGCCGCGCGACGCTGGCGCAGCGCGCCTATGGCGCCGCCAATCCGAACAAATGGGTTGGGTATAGCGCCGACATCTGGGGCTGGACCGCGTCGGACGGGCCAGGATATGCGCAGGGCAAATATAGCGTGAATGGCACGGCGCGCGACTTCAACGGCTATATGGCGCGCGGCGCCAGTGCGATCCGGGTCGTCGATGACGGGACGATTGTTCCGACCGCGGCGGGCGGCTCGATCCCCTTCGCGCCCGAGGTGACGATTCCGGCGCTGATGGCGATGCGGAGCCAATATGGGGCCAGGCTCTATACGCGTTACGGTTTCAAGGATGCGTTCAACCCCAGCTTTACCTTTACCGATGCAGCGTCGCGCAGCGGCACTGTCGACCCGGTTCATGGCTGGGTCGCGGGCGATCATCTGGGCATCGATCAGGGGCCGATCCTGGCGATGATGGAAAATCATCGCAGCGGTTTTGTGTGGACGGTGATGCGCAAGAACCCGCACATCGTCCGCGGTCTGAAACGCATCGGCTTTACCGGCGGCTGGCTCGAAACGGCAGCCGAATAATCAGCAACCCTTGCCGACGCACAGGTCGGTCAGCACCGGATAATGGTCCGACGGCAGCTTGCCGCCGATTTGTTGGGTCAGCGTCGCGTGGCGCAGCACCGCGACGTCGTCACTCACGAAAATATGGTCGATCGGGCTGGGCGCGACCTGGTCGATCTTGAACGCGGTAAAGGTGCCGAGCGGGCCGAAATGCGGCGTGCGGCTGATCGTCAGCGTATCACGCAGCGCCCCCGCGCCGGGTTCGACGATCGCTGCATAAGCGAGACTGTCGGTCGGGCTGTTGAAATCGCCCATCAGCATCAATGTCTCGCCGGGTTGGCGCTGGCTGGCGATCCAGCGGCGGATTTGCCGCGCTGCTTCCAGCCGTGCGATGGTGCCGACATGGTCCATATGCGTGTTCACGACGAGCAGGTGGCGCTTCGCGGCCTTGTCCCTGAGCCGCGCCCAGCTTGCGACGCGCGGGTAAGCGGCATCCCAGCCTTTGCCGGGAACCTCGGGCGTCGGCGACAGCCAGAAGGTGCCCGACGCGACCAGCGCGAAACGGTCGCGGCGGAAACCGAGCGGTGAAAACTCGCCTTTGTCCCGGCCGTCATCGCGCGCGACCCCGACGAATTGATAGCCGGGCAGGTCGGCCTCGACCGCCTGTTTCTGGTGCAGCAACACCTCCTGCATCCCGACCAGATCAGGGGCGTAATAGGCGATCAGACCGGTCAGCGCGCTCCGCCGGTGCGGCCAGGCGTTGTCGCCGTCCGACGCGATGTCGAGCCGGATATTATACGTCATCGCGCTGTAGCGGTCGGCGCGGTCCTTCGCCGCCGCTGGCAGCGCGAACAGTGCCGCCAGCAGGATCAGCAGGAGCCTCATCCGAGGTTGCCGCCGTTGGTTGCGATGACATTGCTATAGAATCGCGCGCTGCGCTTGGGGGTGCGAACCTGCGTTTGATAATCGACATGGACGATGCCGAAACGCTTGGAAAAGCCCAGCGACCATTCGAGATTGTCGAGCAGCGACCACGCCATATAGCCGCGCACATCGACGCCCTGTTTGATCGCATCGCCGATCGCCGCGATATGGGTGCGCAAATAATCGCAGCGCAGCGGATCGTCGATGCCATCGGGGCCGGCGGTCGGCGGGTCGTAAAATGCGGCGCCATTTTCGGTGATATATACGGGGATATTGCCATAGGTGTCGCGGAACCAGACCAGCATGTCGGTCAGCGCGGGGGGATAAACCTCCCAGTCGGTCGTGGTGTGGGTCGCGACCTGTTTGACCGGCGAGGCGCCGACCGGCCACTGGTTCGGGTCGGCCTTCACCACGTTGCGGGTATAATAGTTGATCCCGATGAAATCGACCGGCTGGCAGATGTCTTTCAGATCGTCGGCAGACCAATCCTGCCAGGCTTCGCCGAACACCTCGGCGAGTTCTTCAGGGTACGACCCCTTCAGCGCCGGGTCGAGATATTGGCGGTTCATATAGGCGTGGGCGCGGGCGGTCGCGGCGATGTCCTCGGCGCTGTCGCTCGCCGGATATTTGGGCTCGATGTTGACGACCAGCCCGATTTCGTGCGCGCCCTCGCTGCGATAGGCCTGCACCGCCCGACCATGCGCGCGCATCAGATTGTGGCTGGCGATCGGGGTTTCAAAAAGGTTGCGGTGACCGGGGGCAAGCGCGCCGTGGAGATAGCCGCCGTCGGTGATCACCCATGGTTCGTTCAGCGTCACCCATTTCTTTACGCGGCCGTCGAGGCGGCGGTACATCACCGAGCCGTACTCCGCGAACCAGTCGGCGCTGTCGCGGTTGAGCCAGCCGCCCTTGTCATCGAGCGCGGCGGGCAAATCCCAATGATGGAGGGTCAGCAGCGGTTCGATATCGTTCTTCAGCAATTCATCGACGAGCCGCTCATAAAAATCGAGCCCGGGTTCGTTCACCTGCCCGATCCCTTCGGGCAGCACACGGCCCCAATTGACGCTGAAACGATAGGCCTTCAGCCCCAGTTCTTTCATCAGCGCGACGTCGGCGGGCATCCGGTTATAATGATCGCAGGCGATATCGCCGGTGTCGCCCTTGACCGCCATCAGCCGCGGATCGTGACTGAACCGCTGCCAGATGCTGGCGCCCGCACCGTCGGCGAGCGGCGATCCCTCGATCTGATAGGCGGCGGTTGCCGCGCCCCACAGGAAATTGTCGGGGAAAACAGTCTGGGTCATTTCTTGTCCTTGGTAGGCATCGGGGTGGGGAGGCGGTGTTCGAGCAGCCAGGCGTAGAGCGCCGGGTCGTCATAGGCGGGATCCCAGGCGTTATGGCCCAGGTCTGGATAGATGGTCAGGCGGACCTTGCGGCGGCCGCAGCCGCGGATCGCGCGCGCCATGGTAAAGCTGCCTTCGGGAATGACGACATCGTCGCGGTCGCCGTGAAAGGCCCAGACGGGCAGGTCCATCAATCGGCACGCACCGCCGGGATCGCCGCGCCCGGCGACCGGCGCGACCGCGGCAAAGCGCCGCGGCTGGGCAATCGCCCAGCGCCAGCTCGCATGGCCGCCGCGGCTGAGCCCGGTCAGATAGACGCGCGCCGGATCGATGCGATAGGTTTTGGCGATATGGTCGACCAGCCGGTCGAGCCGGTCGATCTCCCAATCCTGATCGGCGCCGAGCAGCGGCGAGACGGTGAGGAACGGAAAGGCGGGATCGCGGTCGGCAACCTTGGGCGGGCCGTGGACCTTGACCTTGGCGACATCGTCGCCGCGCTCGCCCGACCCGTGCAGGAAAATGAGCAGCGGCCAGGCCTTGTCCTTGTCGGCCAGATAACCCTTCGGCAGGAACAGCTGAAAGGGATAGCTGCCGGGTTCGATCGGCAGCTGGGGCGTCTGCCCCTCGACCATGGGGGGCATTTTCGTCCTTGCGTGCGCGGGGGCGGCGGCAAGGGCAAGGCCCAGCAGCGCCGCGGTCCAATATCTCATTCGATTGTCCTTGGTTGATAGGGTCATCCCTTGACGCTCCCGGTGAGCAAGCCGCTCAGATAGAAGCGCTGGAGCGCGAGGAAGAGGATCAGCACCGGCAGCGTCGTCACGACTGCGCCCGCCATCATCAGCTCATTGTCCTGGACATGCTCGCGGCTCATCGCGGCGAGCGCCACGGGGAGCGTATAGAGATTCTGGTCGGCGAGGATGATAAGCGGCCACATGAAATCGTTCCAGCTGCCAAGGAACACGAACAGTGCCAGCGTGACGATGATCGGGGTCAGGATCGGCAGCACGATGCGGCGCAAAATCTGGCCCTCGCTGGCGCCGTCGATCCGCGCCGCCTCGAGCATTTCGTCGGGGATCGACAGGCAATATTGGCGGACGAGGAAAATACCAAAAATGCCCGCGAGCCATGGCACGAGCGCACCGGCATAGCTGTTGACCAGGCCCATCGCCTTGAGTTCGAGGAACAACGGCAGCATCCCGATCTGACCCGGCACGACGAGCGCCGCGACGAGCAGGCGAAAGGTCGCGTCGCGGCCCCTGAAGCGCAATTTGGCAAAGGCGTAGCCCGCGGGGATGGTAAAGATCAGCGCGAGGATCGTCGCGAGCGTCGATACGAGCAGGCTGTTGGCGAGGAAGCGTCCGATGCCAAAGCTGCCGAACAAGGTGTGATAATTTGCCATGGTCGGATCGGCGGGCAGCAGCGGCGGCGGAAATTGCGCCGCCTCGCCCGGCGCCATGAAGCTGACCGACACCATCCACAACAGCGGCGCGGTGGTGAGCAGCGCGACGAATGCCGCGAGCAGGGTGACGGACCAGCGACGCAGGCTCATATCGCGCCGCTCCGCTTGGCAAGCTGCAGCTGCACGAGCGTCAGCGCCAGGATGCACAGGAAGAGGAGGAAGGCGACCGCTGCACCCGACCCCAGATTCCACCATTTGAAGCCTTCCTCGTACATGAAATAGAGGACCGTGACGGTCGACTGGGCGGGGCCGCCCTGCGTCATCACATAGGGTTCGGCGAACAGCTGAAACATGCCCGCGACGGTCAGCACCGACACCAGCAGCACGGTCGGCGCGATCGCGGGCAGGGTGACGTGGCGCAGCCGCGTCCACCAACCCGCGCCGTCGATCCGCGCCGCCTCGTCGAGTTCGCGCGGGACGGTCTGCAGCGCCGCGAGAAAGATGATCATATTATAGCCAAAGGTCTTCCACCCGACAAAGATCAGGATCGCGGGCAGCGAGGCGTTGGGGCTGCCCAGCCAGTCGATCGGCGCGATCCCGACCAGCGACAGCAGATAATTGACCAGGCCATAGCGGGTGTGGAGCAGGTATCGCCACACGACGGCAGTGGCGACCAGCGTCGTCACATAGGGCGCGAACAGCGCAACGCGCCACACCGGGCGCCACGCCAGCCAGCGCGAATTGACCAGCATCGCGGCGAACAGCGACAGCGCAACGATAAATGGCACCCCGAGCGCCACGAACAGCAAGGTGTTCATCATCGCTTTCCAGAACAGTGGGTTTTCGATCAGCCGCGCATAGTTCTGAAACCCGACGAAGCGCAGATTGTCGAGGTTGGCGAGCGCGTAGATGTCGAAATCGGTGAAGCTGAGGAACAGCGACGCGATCGCCGGAAACACAAAGAACAAAGTGATCGCGGCGAGCGCTGGCGACGACATCGCCCAGCCGGCACGAGCCTCGCTGACGCGCCGCGCGGCGCTCATAGTGCCACGCCCTTGTCCAGCATCCAGCGCCGCTTTTCGAGCAGGCGGTCGGCGCGGCGGTCGATCTCGGCGGCGGCTTCATCGACGCTGTACTGGCCGCGCACCATGCGTTCGGCGACGACCTGCATTTCGGTGACGATGCGTTCCCATTCGGGCACCTTGGGCAGCGCGGTGGCGCGCTCGAGCTGGGTGGCGAAGGGGGCGACCACCGGGTCGCTGCTCAGCCCCGCGTCCCGCCACACCGAGCGCCGCGCCGGAAGGTCGCCGGTCAGCTGGTGAAATTTAAGCTGGGCCGATGGGGCGAGCAGGCGTGTGACGACGTCCCATGCCGCAGCGGGATCTTCGCTGCCCGTGAACACGACCAGGCTCGATCCGCCTGGCGCTGACGATCCGATGCCGTTCGGGCCGGGATTGGGAGCGGTCCCCCATTGCGCCTGCATCGCGGTGGGCAGGCGGCTCTTCATGTCGCCGATCGTCCACGGCCCCGACAGAAAAATGCTGAAAAATCCGCGCGCAAATTCGTTCCAGATGTTCGAAATCTGCGTCGCCGACGCGACCGGCGCCAGTTTCTCGTCGAACAAGGACTTGTAAAAGGCGAGCGCCGCCTTGAATTCGGGATCGGAAAAGGCGCCGCGGGCGCCCTGGTCGCGCAGCAATCGGGCGCCCGCCGACAGCGCGATGGTCAGCAGCTGCTCGAACTCGTTGACCGGCAGCAGCACGGCATAATTGCCGTCGCCTGCCAACGCCTTGATCTTGTGCAGCGCCGCTTTCCACCCAGCCCAGTCGAGCGGCGGCGCGGCGTAACCGGCGCGCGCGAACATGTCCTTGCGGTAAAATTGCAGCCGCGTGTCGACATACCAGGGGACGGCCCAAGTCCGGCCCGCGATGCGGTTGGTATCGACGACAGCGGCGAACTGGTCGTCCAGCAAGCCGCGCGCCGATGCGGGGACGGGGGCGATGGCGCCGATCGCGGCCATTTCGGCGATCCAGCTATTCCCGACCTGCCCGATCGCGGGCAGCGAATTGCCGGCGAACCCGGTGAGCAACTTTTCGTGCGCCGCGGTCCACGGTAGCGGCTGTACCGTCACCTTGGGCGCGTTGCCGGGACGCCCCAGGCTTGCCAGCAACGCGGGCAGGCTCGCCGCCTCATTGCCCATTGCCCAGATCGTCAACCCGTCGCCGCCGCGCCCGCCGCAGCCGCCGAGCAGCGGCAGCAGAGGCAGCGCCGCCAGCGCGCCCGTCATCTGGCGCCGCGTCACCTGCATCGGGCGCCGCCGTCGATCATGGGCGTGCGCCGACCACCGGCGTTTTCTCGTTGGCCGCAACGCCAACGGCGCCGCCGGTCGTGCCGCGGGCGACCAGCGTCGGGGTCAGGATCGTTGCGCTTGTCGCGCCCAGCGTTTCGCCGCGCAGGATGCGCAGCAGCATCATCATCGCGGTCGACCCCAGCCGGTCGATCTTGACCTGCATCGTCGACAGCGAGGGGTTGAGGTGGCGGGCGAGGGGGATGTCGTCGAACCCCGCGACCATGATGTCGCCGGGCACCGACACGCCCGATCCGGCGAGTTCGGCGATCAGCCCGACCGCCATCTGGTCATTGGCGGCAAAGACCGCGTCGGCGGGGAGCCGCCCCTGCACCAGCAGCCGCGCCGCTTGGGCGCCGCTTTCCTCGGAAAAATCGCCGGGCAGGATTGCGGGGCTCCGCACCTTGGCGATTTTGGCCATCGCGTCGGCGAAACCGCGCTGGCGGTCGCGCGCGTCGCGGTTGTGCTTTGGACCGGCGATATGGACGACCTGCCGCGCGCCGCGTTCGAGCAGCGCTTCGGTCATCGCATAGGCGCCATGATAATTGTCGACCGCGACGAAGGGCAGGTCGAGCGATCCCGCGTCGTAATTGAGCAGCACCGTCGGCAGCGCCGGGTCGAGATAGCCCGACAGCAATTCGGGCTTCACGTCGGGCGGCATCACCAGCAACCCGTCAACGCGCCCGCGCATTGCGGCGATGGCGGCGGCGGTTTCGTGCGTGCTGCCGTGCATGTTGCCCAGCAGCAGATGCATACCCGATTCATGCGCGACCAGATCGATGCCGCGAATGATTTCCGAGAAGAATTCGCCGAACAGGTCGGGCAGGATGACGCCGACGGTATCGGTTTTGCGCCGGGTCAGGCTGCGCGCGCCGCTGTGCGGTACGAAGTTGAGCTTCTTGACCGCCGCCAGCACCGCGGCCTTGGTCGGGGCGGTGACATTGCTGTGGCCATTGATCGCGCGTGATGCCGTGGCGACCGAAACTCCCGCCTCGCGGGCGACATCCCTCAACGTGGTCATGCTGCTCGCCCCCTCATTGTCCGATGGTCCCGCCCCGCCGCTGCGACGCCGTTCTGATGGTGGATAGCGGACACGGAACAGCTAGTTGGTAACCGGTTACAGAAACAAATTGCAAGGTCATTTGCGCGCCTCCCGGGGGATCGCGGCGCCTTTGGCGTCGAACAGGTGCAGCTGGTCCGGTGGCAACAGCGCTACGACCTGGTCGCCCTCGCGCAGGCTGCCATCGTCGCGCCGCTGACACGCGATGGGATCGCCGCCGCCGGCCTGCAGATGCACGGTCGCCAAGCCGCCGAGCCGCTCGACGAAGGTGATGGTAAAGGGCAATGCGCCAGCCGCCGTGCCGATCTCGATATCCTCGGGCCGGCTGCCGACCGACACCGGCGTGCCCGGCGCGAGCGGCACCGCAAGCGGGGGCAGGGCGACGCGGCCGCCATCGATCAACTGGGCCGATCCATCATCGGCAACGACCGCCGCCAGAATGTTCATGCGCGGGGTGCCAAGAAACTGGGCGACGAAGATGTTGGCGGGACTTTCGTAAAGCGCGCGCGGGCTGCCGACCTGTTCGATGACGCCATCGCGCAGCACGATGATCCGGTCGGCGAGCGTCATCGCCTCGACCTGATCGTGCGTGACATACAGCGTCGTGGTGCCGAGCTGGCGGTGCAGGCTGGCGAATTCATACCGCATCCGCACGCGCAAATCGGCATCGAGGTTCGACAATGGCTCGTCGAACAGGAAAATCTGCGGCTGGCGGACGATCGCGCGGCCGATCGCGACGCGCTGGCGCTGACCGCCCGACAAGGCCGCCGGCTTGCGATCGAGCAGCGGCTCGATGTGCAGGATCGCGGCGGCGCGGCGCACCGTGTCATCGATCTCGGTCTTCGATGCCTTGGCGATCTTGAGCCCGAACGCCATATTCTCGCGGACGGTCAGGTGCGGGTAAAGCGCGTAGGATTGGAACACCATCGCGATGCCGCGCTCCGATGGTGGCAGGTCGGTGACGTCGCGGTCGCCGATGCGGATGCGGCCGTTCGTCAGCTCTTCCAGCCCGGCGACCGCGCGCAGCAAGGTCGACTTGCCGCACCCCGACGGCCCGACGATCACCGTAAACTCGCCGTCGGCGACGTCGATCGATACGCCCTTCAGCACCTCGGTCTCGCCAAAGCTCTTGCGCGCGTCACGGATCGACAGTCCCGCCATGGCTTAAATCATCCCCCCGTTATCGCCGTCAGTGGACCGTCGCGCCGACAACGATGATCGTCGGCGCCGGAAAGATAGAGGTTGCCGGGCTGAGGCGCGCAATCGGCGTCGCCATCACATTCGATCGTCCGCCACTGCTGGCGGACGTCTGGCTGGGTGCGTCCATCCTGATATCCTCTACGCCATTCTTATGTTATGCCAAAGGTCTAACGGGACCCCGGAACCAATGCAACCGGTTACATAGCGAAGCGGGCGGTGCGGACGCCGCGCCGCTTGTACCATCCGACCCCCGCCGCAATTCGCGCCGCGAAATAATCATTCGCCGCCCACTGGCGCGCGCGGGGCCGACTGGTTACATGGGCCGCCACCAAACGAATCGCGCGTGCCGCCCCGAAATGCGGGACAGGCGCCGCCCGCACCAGAAAGTGGCCCCGATGGAAATCACGACCGGTCTGACCTTTGACGATGTGTTGCTGGTGCCCGGCCCATCCGAAATCCTGCCCAGCGACGCGATCCTTTCGACGCGGCTGACCAGCGAGATCAGCCTGAACATCCCGATCCTGTCGTCGGCGATGGACACGGTGACCGAGGCCGATATGGCGATCCTGATGGCACAGATCGGCGGCATCGGCGTGCTGCACCGTAATCTGACGATCGAGGAACAGGCCGCCGCGGTGCGGCAGGTGAAGCGCTTTGAAAGCGGGATGATCGTCAATCCGATCACCATCACCCCCGACGCGCCGCTGTCCTATGCCACCGCGCTGATGGACCAGCACAGGATTTCGGGTATCCCGGTCGTCGAAACCGGCGGCAAGCTGGTCGGCATCCTGACCCACCGCGACGTGCGCTTTGCCGACAATCCGGGGCAGCCGGTGCGCGAGCTGATGACCGCCGAAAACCTGGCCACCGTGCGCCCCGGCGTCGGGCAGGACGAGGCGCGCAAATTGCTGCACCAGCGCCGCATCGAAAAGCTGCTGGTCGTCGACGATGATTATCGCTGCATCGGGCTGATCACCGTCAAGGATATGGAAAAGGCGGTCAATTTCCCCGACGCGACCAAGGACGGTAGCGGCCGCCTGCGCGTCGCGGCGGCGACCAACACCGGCGATTCGGGGATCGAGCGCGCCGAGGCGCTGCTCGAGGCCGAGTGCGACCTGATCGTTGTCGACACCGCGCATGGCCACAGCAAGCTGGTCGCTCAGACCGTCGAACGCATCAAGAAGCTGTCGAACCGCGTCCAGATCCTGGCGGGCAATGTCGCGACGGGCGATGCAACCCGCGCGCTGATCGACGCGGGCGCCGATGGGGTAAAGGTCGGTATCGGTCCCGGATCGATCTGCACGACCCGCATCGTCGCCGGGGTTGGCGTGCCGCAGCTCACCGCGATCCTCGACAGCGTCGAGCAGGCCGCCATGCAGAATATCCCGGTCATCGCCGATGGCGGCCTGCGCACCTCGGGCGACATCGCCAAGGCGCTCGCGGCGGGCGCATCGTGCGTGATGGTCGGCTCGCTGCTCGCGGGAACCGCCGAGGCGCCGGGCGAGACCTTCCTGTTCCAGGGCCGCACCTATAAAAGCTATCGCGGCATGGGCAGCGTCGGCGCGATGGCGCGCGGCAGCGCCGACCGCTATTTCCAGCAGGACATCAAGGACCAGATGAAACTCGTTCCCGAAGGGATCGAGGGCCAGGTGCCGTTCAAGGGGCCGGCCAAGGACGTCATTCATCAGATGGTTGGCGGGGTGAAGGCCGCGATGGGCTATACCGGCAGCCGCACCCTCGCCGATTTCCGCGACCGCGCCAAATTTGTGCGCATCACCAACGCGGGTTTGCGCGAAAGCCATGTTCACGACGTGTCGATCACGCGCGAGGCACCGAATTATCCGGCGGGTTGAGGATTCTGCTTCGTCATTGCGAGGAGCAAAGCGACGAAGCAATCTCCAGCCCTCGACCTCAGGCTCTCTCGGCAGCTGGAGATTGCTTCGCTGCGCTCGCAATGACGATTAGAAAGAAGCCGTAAATATGACCCCCGCTGCCCGCGTCCAGACCGCGATCGAGATCCTCGACATTATCGCCCAATCGGCCCGCGACGGCGGCGCCCCCGCCGACGCGATCTTTGCCGAGGCGATGCGCGCCCGCCGCTATGCCGGGTCAAAGGACCGCCGCGCGATCCGCGGCCTCGTCTATGATGCGATCCGCCGCGTGCGCTCGGTGCCCGCATCGGGCCGCGCCGCGATGCTCGCGCTCGCCGACGCCGATCCGGCGCTGGCCGCGCTGTTCGACGGCGACGCCTATGGCCCGGCCGCGATCGGCGCCGATGAACCGCGCGCCGAAACCGGGCTCGCCACCCCCGCGCTGATGAAATTGTTCGACCCGCTGGTCGGCAAGGCCGAGCGCGACGCGATGCTGGTGCGCGCACCGCTCGACCTGCGCGCCAATCGCCTGCGCTCGAGCCGCGACGAACTGGCGATGATCTTTCCCGACGGCGAAGCGATCGACGGTCTCGCCGACGGCTGGCGCCTGCCGGGCGAAACCGCCGCGGTCCAGCATTCGGCCTACGCCGAGGGGCAATTCGAGGTCCAGGACGCGGCGAGCCAATATGCGGCGGCCGCGCTTGGCGCCGAAGCCGGGCAGGTCGTCATCGATTTGTGCGCGGGCGCGGGCGGCAAGACGCTCGCCATCGCTTCGGCGACGAACGACGAAGCCGCGATCCTCGCCTGCGACACCAACCGCGCGCGGCTGCAACAATTGGCGCCGCGCGCGCACCGCGCCGGGGCAACGGCGATCGAAACGCTGCTGCTCAATCCGGGGCAGGAACGGACGATGCTCGCCGACCGGATGGGCAAGGCCGACCGCGTCATCGTCGATGCCCCCTGTTCGGGCAGCGGCACCTGGCGGCGCAGCCCCGAACTGCGCTGGCGCTCGACCCCCGCCCGGCTCGACCGGCATGTCGCCGATCAGGCAAAACTGCTCCACATCGGCGCGGCGCTGGTGGTGCCCGGGGGCAAAATCCTCTATGCGGTGTGTTCGATCATCGCTCGCGAAGGGCGCGCACAGGTGGATGATTTTCTGGGCAAGCATCGCGGCTGGACCGCCGATACCGACTATCTGCCGGACGGCGTCGGCCGCGCCGCGGGGGCCGGTTTTCTGCTCACCCCGGGGCATGACCGCTGCGACGGATTTTTTCTCGCGCGACTGACGGCGCCATGTTAGCATCCTGCCAATGAAAAGATGGGAGAATGCGATGCGCGTCGGTTTTCTGGCTCTTGCCGCGGGGGTTGTCCTCGCCAGTTTGCCCACGGCATCCGATGCCCAGCGCGCCGACAACGACATCTTCCCGCGCTCGGTCGCGCTCCAGCAGGACGGGCAAAAGGCCCAGGAATCGGGCGATCTGAACCTGGCGATCGACCTCTATGAATCGGCGCTCGCCGCCGATCCGCGCAACCGTTCGGCGATCATCGCGCTGGCGCAGGTCGCCCGGGCGCAAGGGCTGCCGGGCAAGGCGATCAGCCTGTATCGCGAAGCATTGGTGCTCGAACCCAATGACATCGTCGCGCTGACCGGGCAGGGCGAAGCGCTGGCCGACAAGGGCGCGCTCGAACTGGCACGCGAGAAGCTGGCCGAAGCGCAGCGCGTGTGCGGCGACAAATGCCCGCAGGTCGCCGCGCTGGAAAAGACGATTTCGTCGAGCGCCTCGAAGCGTGTCGTCGCTGCCGAGGCACTGGTGCCGAAACCGGTCGTCGCGACGGTGAGCCCGACGAGCCAGAATTAAGGTCTGACTGGAATCGGATGGCAGCTTTGGGGTGGCGAGCTGCCATTGCCGTTTTCGGTTATCGCGCCAAAGTTCAGTAAAGTTCAGCCTAGTGCAGCACGGAATCTCTCGCGCTCGGCGGACAGATGGCGGCTGGTTCTTGATCGTATCCAGAATCCGGGCGGCGATCACTTTTTCCGACAAATTGAAAGAGCTGACACCAAGGCTGGCACAGCGGAATATTGTAGGACAGCGTTTTTTTTTGCGGCGGATGGCCGCTTTTGGGGAGGATTGCTTGAGTCCGCAATCGGCCGATGCTGTTGAAAAAGTCCCTCTTGCAGTGAAGCGCCGATCCTGATTCAG
>CAZCUW010000033.1:0-27385 GCA_964502035.1 uncultured Sphingopyxis sp.
GGGTTGGCGTCGGCGCCGGGGCCGGGGTCGGCGCGGGAATGACGATCACGCCTTCACCCGGCGAGGCAACACCATCGGCACCGCAAGCGGCCAGAATAGAACAGGCCACGCCGCTGAGCATGACCATACGAACGCGTGCGAAAGCCGCCATGAAAATCTCCGTTCCCGGTGTGCGCCCCCAAATCGGTCGAGCGACGCCCCTGATGAAAAATCACCGGCAAGCGAAATTTCGCCCCCGGTGACGTCGCCACTAGGGTGATTCGATGACGGTCTGACGCCAGAGCCGTGACATTTGAGTGACTCTTTTGAGTCCGGTCGATGACAGGCGCCCCGGCGGCGGGGCGGACGCGGCACCGGCCCTTCGCACTTGCGATAATAAATGCGACGAAGCTCGCTTGCATCGCCCCAAAACCTTTGCTAGGCGCCCGCTCCTACCCGGAGCCGGACCCGTTCGGCCCCATCATGATGTGCGGTCGTGGCGGAACTGGTAGACGCGCAACGTTGAGGTCGTTGTGGCCGAAAGGCCGTGGAAGTTCGAGTCTTCTCGACCGCACCATAGAGTCCACTGGGACTTCAAAAATTGGCAGGATTCATCGGTTGGCTCGACAGGCCCGCGTTTCGGCGTCGCGCAGGCTGTGTCGATCCAATCGGACGTGACCCCCATTTTCTCCACCACACCGGCGCCTATTCTCGACACCACTCCTCGGACTCTGGCGGCCACTCGGTGAAAGACAGAGGTCAGGTCACGGCGAGATTTGGCCGCAAGCGGGCAGGTGGCATCCGGGAGAAAGGCGCGCGAAGCGGCCTTGGCATCGCCCTATGGGATCGCCGCAGCGCAAGCCCCTTCCGACACCTCATATTGTTGGCCGGTCGCCTCGATGACCGTCAGGATGACGCACCATGGCGCGTCCGCGGTCATACGCATCGTCGAAAGCGTTTGCCTGATGTTGCCGGAAAGCCCGACCGTCGCCCGATGGCGGCTGACCGAACTGCCGCGCAATTCCAGCGAATAGCGCACTTGCTGGGTCAGGGGCGAAAAGCCGATGACTTGGACTTCGATATTTTTGTCGTCGCGCTTGACCTCAAGCTGCAGGGCTTGCGCTGCGCCGGTGTCCTGCGCGGACATCAAACTCAACGGCAGGATGACCCCCGAAAACACGTCAGTTGCCGCCCGGATTTGCAAGTCGGGAAACGATCGCTTCGATCAGTGCCTGGGTTTCGGTTGAAAGATCGCCCGGTCGGCTGATTTCGGAATCGTCGGGTGCATCGGGCATATTCGGACCGAGCGTAATTGAGGCGAGCGCCTGGACGTCGTCGTCTTTTGCCGACGCGCTGACGCCGACCATGCGCGATGCGTTGTCGATGCCCCCAAGCGGTGCCAGACGTTCGCTGACGAGCTTCTGCTCCAGGCTGAACGGCGCCGAAAGGTCGGAACGGAAATCGGCCGAACGTGTCTCAATCCGCCGACTGCAATAATCGGCCTCCACCGCGGAAAGAAGTTCGGCGCTGCAGCGGTCGATTCCCTCGACGCGGCCGAGCGTAATTTCATTGTCCGCGACCGACAGCTGGACCACGCCATCATCGGCGCGATCCGACGCCGCACCCGCGTTGCCTTCGACATAGGCCGAATCCGCCCCGCGCATGACTTGCTCGATCGGGTCTGCCGAGGCCGTCGAATCCGCCGCCAACTGATCCATCGACACCGAGACCGGCTCAGCCAGCAGCAAGAGGCTCAACAGCACAGCAGACATCGCGTCACCTTTCGCATGGGTCACCCGGGACCGTTGGTCTGGACGATCTGGATCGCCGCGCCGCCCTGCTGTTCGATCTGAAGATTGGACAGGCCGTTGCCATCCTGCGTCCACGCAAGACGGTTGGCATCGCCGGTCTGAACCGCGGTCATTGCGTTGCCATCACCGTTCTGCGCCAGATCGACCTGGTTGTCCTGACCATCCTGGACCAGCGAAAGCAGATTGTCCCGCCCCTGCTGGGTGATCGCCGCAGCGTTGAAAATCGACCCGTCGTTGCGCTGGCTGATTGAGGCTTCATTGCCTTGCCCGGTCTGGATCAGCGCCACCAGATTGGCGCCCGTGCCCGCCTGGACCGCAGCCGCAACATTGGCATCGCCCGACTGCCCGATCACCGCCTGATGCGGTCCGGCCCCCGATTGCCGAATATGGGCGCGATTGTCGTCACCATCCTGCGCGATGCGCGCCCGCATGTCGGAACCGTCCTGCTCGATCGTCGCGGCATTGGCATCGCCGATCTGCGCGATATAGGCGCCGCTTTCGAACGCTGGCGCGATGTCGGGCGACGATGATTGCACCGCCGCCGCGGGAGGAGCGAGCGATGCGCAGAAAAGCGCGGCCAGGCCGCCTTTGATCATCCGTGATCGATTGCGCATCGTCAATCTCCTGTTGCCCCCATAGCATGGTCACGCACGATATCGGGGAGAAACTGAAAGGCGGGGCCGACGCCTGCCGCAAGGAAAGCGTCGGCCGCCGCGATTAGTTGGCGGTCGGGGCGCCGCCGTTCTGGACGACGGTCGCATTGTTGCCAGTGCCCGCCTGATTGACGAACGACTGGTCGCCGAGGCCGCCCTGCGTCACGCTGGCGGCGTTGCTGTCGCCGGTCTGTGCGAGTTCGCTGAGATTGCCGGTGCCGGTCTGATACACTTCGGCACTGTTGAGGTGGCCGTCCTGCGAAAGGATCGAGTCGTTGTCGAACCCCGTCTGGCTGACCAGCGCGTCATTTTCCGAAACCGCGGGATCGCCCTGGGTGTTGGTCTGGAAAATGTCGCTGTCGTTGCCCGAATTGGCCTGGATCACCGTGGCTGTCTGCACACGGCCGGGGCCGCCGGCCGCCGCGTTGCCAGCCGTCTGGAGGATGTCGCTGTTGTTGAAGGCGCCCTCTTGGCTGACCGACGCGACCGAGTTGTTGGTGCGGCCCGACTGCGTCACGCTGCTGGTCAGATTGTCGCCAACCTGATCGATATCGGCGAGACCGAAATTGGCGCTCTGCACGACAAAGCTGTCGTTGTTGTTGCCGATCTGGTCGATATTGGCAGCGTCGTTGTCGAACCCGCCCTGCGCAACGCTCGAAAAGTTGCCGGTGCCCGTCTGGTTGACCACCGCCGAACCCAGCGACCCGAACTGCGTTGCGGTCGATTCATTGTCGTCGCCATTCTGCGTGACCGCGAGCGTCTGCGAGTCGGTCAGACGGTTCGGCGAACCTTGGGTTGCCGTCGAGAGGTTGCCCTGGCCGGTCTGCGAAATCGTGGCGGTCGCCAGATTGCCCTGTTGGGTCACGGTCGAGTCATTGCCGCTGCCGTCCTGAAAGACGTCGGCTTCATTGTCCTGGCCACTTTGGTTCACGTCCGACAGATTGGCGGTGCCGTTTTGGGTCACCATGGCATCCAGCCGCGCGGGGCTGACCCCGCTGACCTGGTTCACGTCCGAATCGTTGGCGCTGCCGGTCTGGATGACCCGCGCCTCGCTCCGGTTCACGCCGGCGCCGCCGGCGACTTGTTGCTGGACGTCGGAAATATTGTCGTCGCCGGTCTGCAGGACGTTGGCGGTCGCAAAGCTGGCCGGATCCTGGTCGATCGCCGAAAAATTGCGATCGCCGATCTGGATCGCGCCGGCCGACGACGTGTTGAGGGCGTTGCCGACCTGATTGCTGTTGCCGTTCTGATAGATGAACGAGTTGTTGCCGTCGCCGCTCTGGCGCGCTTCGGCTTCCTGCGACGTGCCGTTCTGCGAGACGTAGGAATAGCTGTCGCCGTCCTGCACCACTTCGGCTTCGTTGCGATCGCTGCCGCTCTGGACCACGTCCGATTCGGCGCCGATGCCGGTCTGCTCGACGAGGATTTCGTTTTTGCGCTCGTCGCTGGTGCCGTCGCCGCTCTGGGTGACGTTCGAAATGCCACCGCTGCCGCTCTGCGAAACTTCGGCGCTGTTGAACTGGTTGGTCTGATCGATTTCGGAATCGTTGAGCGACCCTGTCTGGGTCACGAGCGCTGCGTTCGACAGGCCGTTCTGATCGACGTCGCTGGTGTTGGTTTGGGCGTAAGCGGGCGCCGCGATGGCAAGCGCCACCGTCGACACCGACGCAAGAATGATCTTTTTCATGATGAAGGTCTTCCTGTTAATTCGGGGTTGTCGGAACCGGCAATGAAGGGGCCGGGCGATGCCCGGCCCCTTGCAATGGCTCAGTTGACCGGACCGGCGCCCTGCGTGACGACAGTGCTGTTGCCTGCACCATTCTGGTTCACGGTCGAGATGTTGCCGTCCGAATACTGGTTGACGGTCGCGATGTTGCCGCCGTCCAGACCGACCTGGGTGACGGTGCTTTCGTTGCCCACGCCATATTGGCCGACGAACGCATCGTTATCGAGACCCGACTGGGTCAGCGTCGATTCGTTCGTGGTGCCGCCCTGTTCGACGGTGGCGACGTTGAAGGCCTGCTCGCTCGGAACCGCGCCAGTCTGCGTGATCGTCGAGATGTTGCCCGACGAACCCGCCAGCTGCGTCAGCGATGCGCTGTCGTTGCGGGCGTTGGCCAGCTGGTTGACGGTCGACAGGCCGCCGTCGCCGAGCTGGTCGACATCGACGCTCGAATTGAGCGCGCCGACCTGGGTCACGAACGAGTCATTGCTGTCGCCCGACTGGAACACGTCGGCGTCCAGGCCTGCACCGTCCTGAGCAACGTCCGAGAAGTTGTCGAGACCGGTCTGGGTTACCAGCGTGTTCGCGCCCTTGTTGTCCTGATCGATGAACGACACATTGTCGGCCCCGGTCTGGATGACGGTGGCCGTCAGATTGGCATCGGCCTGGCTGACCGGCGCCTTGTCGTCCTGCGTGATCGTCGACTGATGACCGTCGCCGGTCTGATCGACATTGGCGGCAAAGCTGTTCGTGCCCAGGTTTTCGAAGGTCTGGGTGATCGCCGAAGTGCTGGCGCCGTCCTGAACGACAATGGCGTCGGCGTTGTTCGATCCGTCGCCCAAGGCGTTCTGTGCGACGGTCGAGGTGGCGCCGTTGTCCTGGCGAACATTGGCGAGCAGGTTGCCAGCATTGTTGGCGTCGATCGTCTGGTCGATGGTCGATGTCGATCCAGCTTCCTGATTGACAACCGCGGTCACGCCGACGGCCTGATTGCCGGTGGCGGTTTGGTTCACGGTCGACGTCGACGCGCTCTGGTTGACGGTTGCGAACATGTTGAACGCCGGGCTGCCAGTCGCCGTCTGGATCACATCGGAGATCGAAGCATCCGACTGCGTGACAAGCGTGCGCATCGATCCGGTGAAGCCGGGGCCATTCGCATATTGCTCGATGTTGCTGTCGTTGAGTTCGCCATTCTGCGTGACGTTGCCCACGAGGTTGAAGCTCGGCGCGACCGAGGCCTGCGTGACGTTCGACATGTTGTCGTTGCCATTCTGGATCACGGTTGCTTCAGGATCTTCGGGCAGGTTGATCGTGTTGTTGGTCGAAGCATCGTCCTGCTCGATCGTCGAATCGTTGCCGTCACCCGTCTGCGTCACGAACGCGCCGGCACCGAGTGCGTTCTGATCGACGGTCGATGTGTTGCCGGCACCAGTCTGGCCGACCGTCGTCATGTTGTTTTCGCCGATCTGGTCGACATCACTCGTGCTCGATCCGACCTGGGTAACGGTGGCACCGTTGCCAAGGCCCGACTGATCGACCGTCGAGGTCGATTGCGCGATGGCCGGAGCCGAGACAGCCAGGGCTGCCGCGGAAACGGCGGTCAGTAGAATGGTTTTCATGTTGCATCACCTTTTCAAAAAGGCGATAACGAACGCGCCACGACGCAGAAGACGCCGGGCGATTTCAGGTTATCGCAGCCTATACTCGCGCGCATCGAAGTGACAGCTTCTTTGCGTGCTTTTTCCCCAACGACTTATTGTTTCGGAACCTGCCTGGAGATGTCGCAAGTCCCAGTTGATATTTGGCAGATCAAGAGCCTCGATCCTCCTTTTTTCTATTTTCCTTTATTTTGAGCGCTGACAGCGAACCCGCTTTTTCAACGGCTTCCTGGACATCGCGCGCTTCGTAAACGCCATCACGTTCGTTGCGGTACAAACCCAGCAGCGGACCAGCGGCAGCCATGTCCTGGAATTTCCACAGGTCGAGTTCGACCCCTTCCATCACCAGGCCATAGACCGCTTTTTCGATCGCCTGCTGCAGCGCGACCTGATCGGGCTCGTTGCTCGTGATGCCCCATTCGGCTTCGAGCAGTTCCTTGAAGGCAACGAAGCGATACGCGCTGGCGCCGATTGCCTGCGAGGCAATGGTTTTCGACGCCGTGACGGTGGTCAACACCTCGCCCGTGCGGACCGAAACCGCGCGCAAATAGACGGTCACCGTGTCCTGCCGATATTCGGTGCGGGCACCGATCCCCAGAAAGGCTGCGCCGGCCCCACCGGTCACGGTATTGGTATCATATCCGACGATCCCGCCCTCAAGCAACACCCCGGCAAACAGCAACGCAGGAAGCGCCTTGCGATCCGGCTCTTCCTCGCCAAGATAGCGCTTGCGCATCTCGGTGATGATCTGGCGCTCTTTGAGCAGATTATCGAGCCGCTCGCGTTCGACGATCGTGAACCAGGAGCGGCGACCCGCATCCTGCAAGGCCTTGACGAGCATCGAACTCGCGCCTTGGGTGACGGCGCGTGAGAGCGTCTGCCCGGCCTCGGTGGGTTTGAACTGGCCGGTCTGGTCGGTGAAGCCATACACCGCAACCGCGACTTGGCGCTGCGGCGTCGGCAGGTCGTTTAAGAGCAGTTGCGTCTGCGTCTTCTTCGGAAAATAAGCGAGGCTCGTGTCCTCGGCGAACGTGTCGCGGCCGCTTTTGGCCACCGACATGCACCCGCTGAGCGACGAGGCGCAGAGCGCGACGAGCGCCAATTTCGAAAGGCGCCGCATCAATTCACCTCGACGAAAAGCGGGACCACAATCCGCGTTTCTTCGCCAGTGTCGTCGTTGCGAATGATAAGCGTGACCGAATCGAGCGACCGGAAGAATTCAATCGTCTGGCCGCCGAAACTGATGACGCCGCTTTCCTGCGGGTTATCACCAAAAATAGCATCAACGATCTGCGAGGACAGCGACGACAACAACCTCGATTGTAGCTGCCGCGCAAAGATGTCGGCTTGCGACGATGAACTGGTCGCGCGTGGATCGCGATAATCATTCTGCGCGTTGGCGGTGCCCAGGATGTGGTTGGAGTTGAACGGGTTGCCGCCGAAGGTCGGACTGACGGGTTCGTGCACCAGATCCTGCGCAAATGCTGCAGAACTCAGCGACGTCGCTGCCGCGCCGATGGCCAAAATCTCGAAAATACGAGTCACGCAACCTCCCCCAGGTCAATGCAAACACATCTATATCCCCAACCTCCCCAGGTCGGGGTCTCTGCGACTCGTTAAAAGTTAATAGTTAGTTTAGTTTAATTGGAAACCCCCAGAATCACTCGGTTCGTCGCATGTCTCAATCTAGTACAGGTTTCCGTCAGATTACAAATAGGTGACAGCCGGAATCGGACCCAGCCTCACAAATCAGCAAAATTTCAGATGAAGACTCAACTTTTTGCCTGTTAAGCTGACCTGACGCTGCACTGTCGGCCAAGATGCGCAAAAATTCTTTTCTGGATACTTGATACAATGAGAGAATTACTTGAAATTTAGGCACGCCAAAGCTCGCCCGCTCGATTGTCACGGCGGGTCCATCGCGCTATCCTGCTATCGCCAAACCGGCGCCAACGCCGCGACCGGCTCTGCCGTCGAGATTCGACACGCAGATTTTTACATGCCGCCCGTGTCGCGGAGCATCGCCTTGAAGACAACCCCGAATTTGTTTGGGGTGATGATGTTCATCCAGCGCGACGACCAAAGTTAATTTCGGGTTGCACGCGATCGGCGCGATGGGCATGGCCACCGCAGGCGAGCCTCTTGGCTGTCAGCCGTTAATCGAAAGCGTCGGTGCCGGTGCAGCATCACATCCTGATCGTCGATGACCACCCGATCGTCCAATCGGGACTTCGCCTGCTGTTCGCGGGGCATGAACGATTTCGCATCGTCGGCGCGCTGGACCGCGGCGCCACCGTCGCCGCCTTTCTGCACGCCGAGCCGGTCGATATCGTCATTCTCGATCTCAATATACCCGATGTCAGGGGCATCAATATCCTGGCCGACATCGTCGGTTCGCGGGACATGACGGTGATCATCCTGACCGGCGAGACCCAATGCGCCGAAATCGAATATGCCCTCAAACTTGGGGCACGCGCCATCGTCAGCAAGGCCGATCCACCGTCGGAGATTCTGGCGGCTTGCGACGCCGCGCTGGCGGGTGACATTTACATCGCGCCGCTGATGCAAGAGGCGCTGGGACGATTTCGTCAGCCGCCGGTCAGCCTGTCATCGCGGCAAATGGCGATCCTTCACTATCTCGCACAGGGTGAAAGCAACAAGGAAATCGCTTATCGGCTGGCGATCGCTCAGCCCACCGTGTCCTTCCACATTGCAGAGCTCCGCCGTAAGCTTGATGCCCCCAGCAATCGCAAGATCATCGAATGTGCACAGGAATTAGGACTGCTCTGAGCGGACCTGAAGCAGCGGATGGTCCCGAAATTCCAACGCAAGCGGTTTGAGCAACATCATCCCGACCTCGCTGCTTAACCGACCTCGCGTGATCGTCGTATCGTCATAGGTGATGGCCGCAATCCAGCGTCGCGGATTGTCCGACGCGACAATCGCCGTTTCAAAGGCCACCCGATTGTCGAAATCCAGAAGCTCCCAACCGGGCAGCAGCATCTGCAATTCGCGCACCGTACAAGGCGTCACACATTCGAGCGCGTTCGGAAGTGTCGCGCGGATATGCGTGCCGTCGGGACCGGAGGACAGGATTTTGAGCGAGCCGCCAAGCGCCGCAACGATCTGTCGGGCCGCGCGGTAGCCCGATCCGCTGCCGCGAATTTCGCTGCCTGCGCGCGGACGGCTCGATCCTTCGCGGCTCAGTGCCTGAACCAGATTTGCGGGCATTCCCACCCCGGTATCGACGACATCGATGATGGCGCGGCCATCCTCCAGGTTCAGTGCAATATGCGCTCCTCCCGTGTCGCTGTACTGATAGGCGTTGCTCAACAGGTTCGCGAGCGCCCGCGTTAACAACGGGCGATCGGACAGGAGGATCAGGTCGCCGGCGAGCGTCGATGTCAAGGTCAGCTTCTTTTGGCCAAAAGTCGTTTTGAACATCATCACAAGCGGATCGACTAGCGCCGCCCCGCGAAAAGCACTGAGCGCCAAAAATCCTGCTTCGCCGCCGATCGTCGCGCCGGAGATCGTCGTTGAGACGATCTGGCCCAGATATTCTGCTGAGCTTTGCAGCATTTTGCGGGTGTCGGCGTGTCGCCCATCGTCGTCGCGACCGAGCACTTCGATGGCGCTGTTGAGAGCAAGGATAACCTGTTTGCTGTCATGGCCCGAGGCGTGCAGCAGCGCATTCTGGCTGTTGACGGTCGCCAGCGCGGTCGCCTTCTCTTCGGCGAGCCGCGCCGCCGCCTCGCTCATCCGCACGCGCTCCGCCATCGACTGCGCATATCGCGCATCGCCGGCGAGCTTGTCGGCCTGGATTTTCCGAAGGTGTAGCCCCAGTGCTACGGTAACCATCAGCGCTTCGAACAGGCCGACCGGACCCGCGAGGTGCCAGTTGATGGGCAGCCATTCGAAGATGCCCATCGACGCAATCGCCGCATAGACGATGAAAATCGCCAGGCTGGCCCAACCCACAAACAGCGGCCACAATTGGCGCCCGTGCAACTGCATCGCGGCATAGCCCACAAACGGTAGAAACAGGGCAACGCTAACCGCAACCAGCCAGGCGCCGGCATGGAGAAACTGTCGCAGCCCGGACGGATAGAGCGACAGGGCGGGCTGAACCAGCATGATGGCGAGCGCCGCGGCGATCAACAGCCGCAAGGCCGCGTCGCGGTGCGGGAAATATGCGCGCGTCTTGACGAAGCTCCGGCCGAACTGAGCCATCGCCGCAGCGAACCCGCATTTGAAGAAATCCTCCAACGCTACGCTTGTCAGCGGATGGTTCGACAGAAAGAAGATCGTTAAATAGCCTTCCGAATGGATCGTGTTCACCGCGAAAAAGGCCTGCGCGATCGCGAGCCAGACAAACTCGCGATGCCCGCTGATGGAAAAGAAAAGCATATTCAGGAAAATCAGGACAATCGCCCCAAACACGACCGCAGACACCATCGCGATGTTGACGCGCCGGTCCTTGAAGAAGGTGCCGTAAGTCTGGATCTTGAGCGGCAAATATGTCGAGTTTTCCGACACAAAATCGATGACGAGCAATTTCTCCTGGCCGGGATCGAGCACCAGTTCGCTGCTGAATGCCTGATAGGTTAAAAGGTTGTCGCTGGCGGCTTCCGGGTCTGAACCGTCAACGAGAGTTTGCAAGCCACCGCCGTTCAATTCATACATTCTGAAATATTTGAGCGAACCGCGACCCGTCGTAAAAATCCAGCTCCCTTGCGTCGTGCCGGCGTTGCGGACACGGACAAGCGCCGTCGTCTTTTTCCCCGGCGGACCGAAATGGATGTCGGGGCCATTCACGCGCTGCCGCGATGCGGCAGCAAGAAGCCTGGCCGCATCCAGCTTTTCGATATCCGTCAGTCCGGTTCCAAACCGCACCATCGGGGCAAGCGGCGGCGCATCCGCGCCCGCATTCAATTTCAAGACGGGAATGGGCTCAGCAAAAACTGAAGCGGGCCAGCTAGTGGTAAATACCGCGATCAAAACAACAAAAAGCCATCGCCATGTCGACATGGGACTGAGTGTTTCGTGACCTGCGACCCTAAAGTCAAATCGCTTTATGGCAAAAGTTAACACGCGGCGGGCATGTGGACGGGCCCGATCGCGCATCTCCGAACCCAGCCGGGGCCGCTGGGTTAACCCCAATAAAACTTGGGTTGAACCGCTGCGGCCTGCAACGGTATCAATCGGCCGATTGCTCGCTGCGCTTCGCGACCGTGTTGCAGCTTCGGTGTGTCAAATGGCGATCATCGAAAAGCGTTGCGTATCGAAATTGCGACTCCGACTTGTCTCCGGTCACTGCGACCCACGATCCGAGACATTTCCGGTCGGCGGAACCGGGATATATCCTTGTCTCGGTTCCGCCTCTTCGCTGGCCTTCTTTTATCGGAAATAACGCGACCGGCATTTTCGAGCCCTTCGCCATGACCTGACCTCGGCCCTTCATCGCGCGGCCACCAGAGGCTGAGGGGGGTGTCGCGGATGGGCGCCGGACCGCTGGGTCAGGCCGGTGCGGCGGCCCCGGCGGCAATCCGGCGGCGCAGCAGGAACAGCCCCGCCGCCAGGATCGCGGTCGGCACCAGCATCAGCGTGAACGCCGTCCGCCCGTCGAGATTGGCAAAGATCGCGCCGGTGATGACCGACCCCGTTGTGCCGCCCAGCGCCGAAAACACCACCACCAGCCCCATCAGCGGCGGATGATTGCGTTTTGGCATCGCGCTCAGCATCACCGAAATGATCGTCGGATAGACGGGCGCCAGCGCAATGCCGATCAACGGGAACAGAAAGGCCGCGGCGGGCGCATCGGCCCAGCCGTCGATTCTGCCCGGCACCACCCCCTCGGCCATCGGCAGCACAACGACGATCAGCGCCGCGAGCACCGCGAGGCAGATGTTCAGCACCGGATACCAGTCGAACCGCGTCATTACCGCGCCCGCGCCGAAACGTCCGATCGCCAGCGACGCCGCAAACAGGCTCGCCGCCTGCACGCTCATCTGGTGCGGCAGGTGCAGCACCTCGTTATTGAAAGTCGGCAGCCAGGTCGCAATCCCCTGCTCGATCAGCACGAAGACAAAGGCGCAAAAGACAAAAACAAGGACGAGCGGCAATGCAGCAAGCCGCAGCATCGCGATAAAGGGTGCCCCCTCGACCTGCGCCGCGGCATCGCCATCGACGACAGGCGCTTCATCGACGCGCGCGGTGAGCAGCAGCAACAGCGCCAGCCCGCACACCCCCGCCAGCACCCAATAGGCGTTCAGCCAGCGCAGCCCGGCGGGGTCGATAAAGGCGCTGAACACCCAATAGGACGACAGTACCCCGACCATGAACATGCCCTCGATCAGGCTGGTCAGGCTGGCGTGCTGCCGCGCGTCGGCGGTGACCAGGCCGATCAGCGAATAGACGACGACCTTGGCGACCGCAAAGGCGGCGCCGACCATCGCGAAATGCAGCTGCGCCGCGCCGAAACTGCCGAGCAGCGGCATGACGAGGCAGGCCAATATGGCAAGGACGAGCGCCGCGAGCAGCGCGTTGCGCAGCCCGAACCGCGGCAAGTAACTGGCGGTGGCGAATGACACGACCGCGATGGTGATGTCCTTGAATCCCTCCAGCGTGCTCGCCTCGGGCTTGGTGACGTCGAAACTCGCAATCGACTGCAAAATGACCGTCCCGACGCTGTTCAGCAGCATCGCAAAGGCGACATAGGTCAGGATCAGCGCGGCGATCAGTCGGGTGCGGGCCATGACCTTGTCCTTAGCAGAAAAAGAAGGGGTGGCCGCGAAGAGGCCGCGGCCACCCAGTAGGGGGAGATCCTAGAATTTGTACGCAGCGCTGAACCGGAACGACCGGCCCAGGATCGGCCGCGCGTTGACCACCTGCCCGCCGGTCTGCCCCAGCGTGCGCGGATCGCCCTCGGTCAGGCCGGCCTTGTCGGTCAGATTGTCGGCGGTCACCGCGAATTGCAGCGCATCGTTGACGTCGAAACTGACCCCGGCGTCGAGCTTGAAATAATGCGGTAGCGACTGGGTGTTCGCGGTGTCGGAGAAACGGTCGCCGACATAGCTGAAGGTCGAATAGAGCGAGACCTTGCTGCCACCGCCGAATTCGATGTCATAGGACGGCGTCACCCGCCATTGCCACTTCGGCTGGCGCTGCACCCGATTGCCGCTGAGGTCGATCGTCCCGCCGCCCGCAAAGAAATCGCGATATTTGGCGTTCAGCCAGGTTCCCGAAAAGGCGATGGTGAAATTATCGACCGGGCGCAATTGCCCTTCCAGCTCGATCCCGGTGCTGCGTGCGCCGCCGATGTCGGCGACCGGCGCGCCATTCTGGATCACCGTCGTCACCAGCCCGGTAAATTTGGTGTGGAACAAAGTGGCATAGAGCGACACCGGATCGGTGCGCACCTTCACCCCCCCCTCGAAATTGTCGACCCGCGGCGACACGAAAATCCCGTCGCGCAGATTGTCGAAGAAGGGATTGGTGTTGCCGCGGTTATAACGGACATAGGCGCCGACCGACGACGAAATGTCGTAATTCAGCCCCGCGGTCCACGACCAGGCACCTTTTTTGTACGCGATGTTGCGGAAGGTGCCGTTCAGCACCGCGGTGCCATTGTTGTACAGTGTGTTCGGGTTGTTGTCGGTATCGACCCCGAAATTGTTGTTCTCGAGCGTCCCGCTCGCCTTGTAATTCTGGTAGCGCACCCCGGCGTCGAAGCGCAGTTCCGGGGTGATCTGATATTCGTCGGTCGCATAAAAGGCATATTCGCGGCCGTCATAGGCGGCATTGACGTTAAAGAACGACCCCTGGGTAAAGCCGCGATCGGTCGCGATCTGGCCGTTCGCCAGCGTCAGGTTGAGCAGCCGCGCGTTATTCTCGGCGGTCAGCAGATGGACATTGCCCAGATTCCACTGATCATTCGATGAAAAATCGGCAAAATAGGCGCCGACGGTCAGCTTGTTGCTGCCACTTTCCCATTCGACCGCCAGATCGTTGGTGAAATTCTCGATCTGCTTGCGGACGATCCAGGTGCCGGCGCGGATGACCTGTTGCGTTCCCGCCACCGCCTGGCCGCCATTGACATAGGTCAGGCTGCCGACCGTGCTGCCCAGCGAGGCGGCATAGGCATCGGCGGTCGTGGCGGTGCTCGCGGGGACCAGCCCGGTCGTGTCGGCGTCGCCCTTCAGGTAACTGGCACGGTAGCGCAGCTGCAACCCGTCACCGACCTCATAGTCGAAATTGGTGCCAAGGTTGATCAGCTTGGCGCCGCGGCCGTCGGCCAGATTGGCGCGCGTCCCGTCGGGCAGCGTGCTCAGCCGCGTTTCGGGGCCGGCGAGCACGCCCGAACCCAGGTCGATATTGCCGAACTGGCGGACCTTGTCGCCGTCGCGGATCACCGGGATCGGCAGCAACCACTGGCCGCGATCATTCAGGTAGCGGGCAAAGACCAGGATCGAGCCCTTGTCGAGGTCGTGGCGGATATTGCCCGTGATCTGGCCGCCCTTTTCGGCGGTAAAGCGGGGGTCGCGAATGCCGTTACCGCTGGCATAATAGCCGCCGACCATGAAGCTGGTGTTCTCGCCGAGCGGGCCGGAGAGCAGCATGTCGCCGCGCAGGTCGCCATAATCGGTGATGCTGGCCTTTACCAGGCCCTCAAAATCACGGCCGCCTTCTTTCTGGACAAAGTTGACGGTCAGGCCCGGCTGGCCGTTGCCGAACAGCGCGCCGGTGCCGCCGCGCACCGCCTCGACCCGCTCGATCGTCTCGTCGATGCGGATCAGTTGGGTGTTCTCCAGGAACGACAGCGTCGGCGGCGAGAAAAAGGGCACGCCCTGCACCGTCAGCGTGACGAATTCGGCGTCGCCGCCCGACGGGTAGCCGCGCACGAAGATGTTCGCGCCATTCTGGCCGCCCGAACTTTCGGCCGACACGCCGGGGATGACCTTGAACAGGTCGGCGGTGCTGTTCGGCGCCGCGCGATCGATCGCCTCGGCATTGATGCTGGTGATCGCGAACGCCGCGTCCTGGCGGTTGATGCCGCCGCCGGCGGTGCCGGTGACGATGATTTCCTCATTGGCCGCCGCCGCGTCGTCGGGCTGAGGCGTTTCCTGGGCGAAAGCCGTGGTCGGCAGCGCCAGCAGCGCGATCGACGACAGCAGATAAGTCCTCTTCAACATGGCATATCCTCCACTTTACCTGTTCTGGTTGATCGGTTTCCCCGCCCCGCCGCTGCCTGTTCTGCTGACAGGATCTGGCCGAGCGAAAGATCGCCGATGGCGGGGATGTTCAGGTCGGCATCGGGCAGCGCCTCTTCTGACCCGATGCCAATGGCCACCATGCCCGCCGCATGGATGGCCGCTATTCCGGCGCGTGCGTCTTCGACGCCGATACAATCTTGGGGAGACAGGCCCATGCCGGCGGCACAGGCCAGGAAAATGTCGGGCGCCGGCTTGGCGTTCGGCACCGTCCCCGCGTCCGCGATGAAATCAAACTCGTCGGCGATGCCCAGCAGGCGCACGACGTCGCCCGCGTTGCGGCTCGCCGACGCCAGCCCGATCTTCAGCCCCGCGGCGCGCAGCGCGCCGAACAACTCGGTCACCCCGGCGAACAGGCTGGCGGGCGAATAATCGGCCAGCCGCGCGCGATACGCTGCATTTTTTTCGGCCAGCATCGCATCGAACTTATCGGGCGCGACATCGGCCGCGGCCCGCCCCAGGATCAGCCGCAGCGACCCGGCGCGATCGACGCCTTTCAGCGCATGGTTCGCCTCGCGATCGAAGGCAAAGCCATGCCGGTCGGCGAGCGCCTGCCACGCCTGATAATGATCCTCGGCGGTGTCGGTCAGCACCCCGTCAAGGTCGAAGATCACGCCCTTCAGCGCCGAGCGCGCCATGGTGACCGGATCGCTGCCTACAGACAGCAGACGGCCATGATCGAGGACGTCGATCGGGGCGCCCGCCAGCAGACTATAGGTGCAGCCGGTGTTGTCGACTGCGAGCTCGATCGTGCTGCCGCGCCATTGCAGGCGAAAGCGATAGCCGGTCCATGCCGCGGGCAGCTGCGGCCGGAACGACGGCACCGCGCCGTCGAGGCGCAACCCGCCCCAGCCCTGCGCCAACACCAGCCAGCTCCCCGCCAGCGCCGCCATGTGCAGCCCGTGCGACGTGTTACCGTGGCGATCCTCCAGATCGACAAAGGCACATTCGCGCAGGAAAGCGAGCGCCGCCGCCTCGTCGCCCAGCCGCGCCGCCGCAATCGCGAACGACACCGACGACAGCGTCGAATCATGCGTGGTGACCTGCGCATAATAGTCGAAATTGCGCCGCTGCCGCGACAGCGGCATCGCGGTCAGGTCCATCGCCATCGCCTGAACGACATTGCCCTGCTTCGCGACCTGATGGCGGAACAGGATCATCGGGTGATAGCGCATCAGGAGCGGCCCATGCCCATCGCCACCCGCCAGCTCCGGCAATCTGGGACGGCCCAGAAACGCATCGTCCTGCGGATTGACGCCCAGTTCGGCATCGACCGGCAGCCACATCGCCGCCGCCGCGTGGCGCCATTCAGCCACTTCGGCGTCGTCGAGATCGGCGGCGGCCGACCGGGCGCCCCCACCGCTACGCAGCCAGTCCGCGGTGTCGGCGGCATAAGCCAGATGGCGACGGGCGATCGCGTTGGTATAAAAATCATTGTCGACCAGCGCCGAATATTCGTCGGGCCCGGTCACCCCATGGATGCAAAAGGCGCCGCCGCGCCGCGGATCAAACGCGCCGATCTCCATCCAGATGCGCGCGGTGTCGAACAGCATCGCCGCCGCTTGTCTGCGAAAATCATCGTCGCCCGTCGCCGCGACATACAGCGCCAGCGCATAGGCGATGTCGCCGTTGATATGATATTGCGCCGACCCTGTCGGATAGTGCGACGAACATTCGTCGCCGCCGATCGTCCGCCACGGATAGAGTGCGCCGCGCCTGTGCCCCAGTGCTTTGGCGTGCGCCCGCGCCCGGTCGAGCTTACCAATGCGATACGCCAGCACGATGCGCGCCTTCGCGGGCGCCTGCAAGGCCAGCACCGGCAGCATGAAGGTTTCGGCGTCCCAGAAATAATGGCCTTCATAGCCCTCGCCGGTCAGCCCCTTGGCGCCGATGCTGTGGTGCGGATCGCGGCTCGCCGACTGGTGGAGCTGGAACAGGTTGAAGCGGAGCGCCGCCGCCAGCGGCTCGTCGCCAACAATCGCGAGCGCGGCATTGTCCCACAGCTGCCCGGCCGCCGCGCGCTGGCGCTCGGCGATGGCATCGAAACTCGTCGCAACGCCGTCCAGCGCGGCGAGATCGACAGGGCCGCCGCGCGAGCTGGCTAGCGCGACCACCCGGTCGATCGTCAGGACGCCGCCGGCGACCAGCTCGCACCGCACGACATGTCCTGCCTCCACCGCGGCGACCGGCGCGGCGGGACAGGTTACATGCTGGGCATAGGCAAGCTCGACGGCGTCCTGCGCGAACCGGGTGACCGATGACGGGTCGCCCGGCAGAGGGGAAAGGGTCGTCCACGCCGGGCGCAGCCGCGCCGAAATGCGCGGGTCATCGGCTTCGGCGCCGCTCGGCACGGCGCTGTCGGTGCCATAGGTCAGCGTCGCGGCCACAGCGCCGCCGAAATCAAGCGGCCGGATGTGGATACGCGACG
Organism: uncultured Sphingopyxis sp.; assembly: GCA_964502035.1. GTDB lineage: Bacteria > Pseudomonadota > Alphaproteobacteria > Sphingomonadales > Sphingomonadaceae > Sphingopyxis. The sequence continues at coordinate 17,522 of CAZCUW010000033.1, forward strand.
CGACGCACGCCGCGCCCGCCAGCGGCACGATGCGCTCGGCGGCAATCTCCAGCCTGCGCCCATCGGCCAACCGCCAGCGTGTCACGCGGCGCAACATGCCGGTGGCAAGATCGAGTGCGGTTTCGGTGTCGATAGCTTCGGCGGCGCCGAAATCGACCGGCGCGCCGTCGATTTGCAAGCGGAGCAGCACCGGGCTGGGGCACGCAATCCGCGTATCGGTCGCGGTCGCATAGCCCGGGAAGCTCTCGTGATAGTCGATCGGGCGGCGGACATAGGCGTCGGGCAGATAGGCCGACGGCGCCGACGCCAGTTCGTCGATCCCCCCTTCGACGCCGACCAGCCCGTTCGCCAGCGCGAACAGCGCCGCCGCCTGCGCCCCGGTCGCGTCAGCACCGCGCCGGATCAGCGTCATCGTATCGACGCCGGACTGCGCCGACGGCATGACGTCTGGAGTGTGTTCGGAAATCGCCACCGCATCCTCATCCCGGCGCGGGCTGCTCGGCCCCCGCTCTGGAATACGCTTTCCTGCAAAATGGTATCGATGTCAAGGTATCGATACCATTTTGTCTTTCATGTCATGCTACGCGGCACTCTCGCCCCCTTCCGGCTAACTCTCGCGGATGATCAGTTCGACCGGCATCGCCCGCGAATCCACGGCTTTTCCGGCCACCAGGTCGAGCACCTTTTGCGCCAGCAACTCGCCGCCCACGCCCCAATCCTGACGGATGCTGGTCAGCGGCGGCGAAAACAATCCCGCTCCCGGCGAATCGTCGAAGCCGACGACCGACACCGCATCGGGGACATCATGCCCCTGCGCCCGCAACGCCTCGATCGCCCCCATTGCAATCGCGTCGCTGCTCGCAAAAATGCCGTCGAAGGCTGGCGCCGTGCCATCGAGCAACGGCGCCACCGCCTCGCGCCCCGCAGCAACGGTGAAGGCGCAGGGGATATTGGCGACGATGGCGGCATCCGATCCGGCGAGCCCGGCGCGAAAGCCGTTCAGCCGGTCCTCGGCCTCGCCATGCCCGGCATCGCCCAGGAACAACAGCCGCCGCCGTCCGCGCCCGATCAGATATTCGGCCGCAAGCCGCCCTCCCTCGCGATTGTCGCTGCCGACGACGATGCGTTCGGGCGGCCCATGTTCGGCGCCCCAGACTACATAAGGCAGCCCCGTCGCCTCGATCACCGCCGCAGCATCGTCATGCACCCCCTGCCCCAACAGGATCACGCCGTCGGCCGAGGGCGGCGCCTGCGAAAACAGGTCAATCGTGGTCAGCACCATATTCTGCCCCGCCGCGGTCAGTTCCTGCAGGATGCCGCCGAGCAACAGCAAGGGATAAGGCTCGCTCATCAACCGTTCGTGCGACGGCGTCATCTCGATGACCACCGCAATCGTCCGCGTCCGCTGTTGCCGCAAATTGCGCGCCGACACGTTGAGCCGATAACCCATGCGCTCGGCAGTCTCGCGGATCAGCGTCCGCGTGCTGTCCTTGACCGTCGACTGGTTCGACAGCGCGCGCGAAACGGTAATCTTTGCAATGCCCAGTTCCTTCGCGATATCCGCCATCGTCGGTCGCGCGTTGCCGCCGCCATGGGAACCGGTGCCACTTGCCATCCCTGCCCCTTAACGCGCCGCGCCGATGTTTCACAAGGGACTAGCGGCAGGCCCGGGTCAGTTCGTCCAATAGATATAGTCCTGCCCGTCCCGCCACGCGGCATTCAGCGGGACGTCGATCCGCACCGGCCCTTCGACCAGCCCCGGCCAGATCGGTCTGGCCATCCCCTTGTTCTGCGCGTCGATCATCGCGCGGAGCGCCGCGACGCGCGCAGGGTCGGCGGCCGCGAGGTCGCGGTGCTCGGTCGGGTCGGCCGAAAGATTGTAGAGACGCGCCTGTTGGGGCCGCTTGGTCAGCTGCAGTTTCCAGTCGCCCGCGCGCACCGCCCGATAATCGCCCGATCGCCAGAACATCGCCGGACGCTTTGCCGGGCCGGCGAGGATGTTTTCGCTGTCGATTGTCCGGTCCTGCGGCACCGCCGCCCCCGCCGCCGCCGCGATCGTCGCAAAGATGTCGAGATGCCCGGTGACGTCGGCGCGCTGCGTCCCCGGCGCAATCCCGCCCGGCCAGCGCATGAACAGCGGCGTGCGGATCCCGCCTTCAAAGAACGTTGCTTTCCAGCCGCGGAAGGGCGCGTTCAGATTTTCGATGCCATTGTACCACGCGCCGCCATTGTCGCTGGTGAAGATGACCAGCGTATTGTCGTCGATCCCTTGCTCTTTCAACTTCGCCATCACATCACCGAGGCGCCGGTCGAGCTGCGCGATCATAGCGCCATAGACGCGCGTCTTGTGATCCTTGATCTGCGGCAGCTTGTCATAGTCCGCTTTGGTCGCTTGCAAAGGCGTGTGCGGCGCGTTGAACGCAAGATACAGGAAGAACGGCCGATTGCGATTGGCCTCGATTGCGCGGATCGCTTCGTCGGCAAAATAGTCGGTCATATGGCCGCGCGGACCAAAGCGCTGGCCGCCGTTGAAGGTCACCGCGTGGCGCAAATTCGCCCACAGGAAGCGATCGATCGGATCCCAGGGCAGCTTTGCGTTGACGACGCCCGGATCATCCTCGGCCATGAACATCGCGCCGCCCGCCAGAATAGCGAGACTCTCGTCGAATCCTTGGGTATGCGGTTGCAGCGCGGGCGCCTCGCCCAAATGCCATTTGCCGATGTGCAGCGTATGATACCCCGCCGCCTTAACCGCTTCGGCAATCGTCACCTCGCTCGCCGGGACACCCATGGCGGGATAATCGGGAATGTCGGGCGTGATCCGTTCGCGATGGAAAATCGCCCGATGCGGCCCGACGCCCTCACCATGCGCCAGATTTTCGGCGAACTCCACCGGCACCGCGGTAAATTCAAAGCCGAAGCGCGTCGGATAACGCCCGGTCATCATCGCCGCACGCGAGGGCGAGCAGGTCGCGTTGGCCGCGTAGGCGGTGGTGAAATTGACCCCTTCGCGCGCCAGTGCATCGATATTCGGGGTCTGGACGATCCCGCCCGCGACGCCGCCGCCATTCAGGCTGATATCATTATACCCCAGATCGTCGGCGACGATCAGGATGATGTTCGGCGGCCGTGGGCCGGCGGGCGTCTTGACCGGCCCTTGCTGCCAGCGCACCGCGCGGTGCGGCGCCACCGGATCGCGCCAGTCCTGCACGATGCCGGGCAGACGATATTTGTTCGCCTGATACCCCCAAGTGCCGCCCGCGGCCAACGCCGCGACAACGCCCGCGGCCATCCATCGCCTCTTCATGGACATCCCCACCCCAAGCCATCAATATTATGGCACTATATGTGTCACTATATTGATGGCGGCGCAAGATCGTGCGACACGTGCCCATTGACCCCGGCGCCAAGCTGGGCCAGCGAAGAGGCAATGACCAAGGCGGCAAGCAAATCGATTGCGACAAAGGCCCAGCCCGCGCGGATCGATGGGCGGCGCGAACGCGGCCGGTCGAGCCACAAGCGCATCGTCGAGGCGATGATGGAGCTGATCATCGCGGGCGACCTGGCGCCCAGCGCGGCGCGCGTCGCCGAGGAAGCAGGGATCGGCCTGCGCACCGTGTTTCGCCATTTCGACGACATGGACTCGCTCTACGCCGAAATCACCGCGACGATCACCGAGCAGGTGATGCCGATCGTCACGGCGCCCTATCCCGACCAGGACTGGCGCGCCAATGTCCGCGACATGGTGCGGCGGCGCGTCCGCGTATTTGAAACTACGCTGCCCTTTCGGCTCGCCGCCAATATCAAACGCTACCAGTCGCCCTTCCTGATGGGGCAATATGGCAAGGTCGTGATGCTCGAACGCGAGCTTCTCCTTCGCCTGCTGCCCGGCGCGGTGCGGTCCGACCGCATCAATATTGAGGCGCTGTGCGCGGCGCTCTCGTTCCAAAGCTGGCGCGCGCTGCGCCACGACCAGGGTTTGTCGGCGGAGGAAGCAGGGACGGTGACGATGCATATGGCCGAAACGTTGATGGCGACGATGCCCTAGAGCCTGTCCGTCTTCGCTCCAGCAAAACGGCGCGCGCGGCGTCGGCGGCGCCAGTGCCAGACAAAAGCTGATAGCAGCAGAACGATCCCGCCGGCCCACAAGCCCAGCCGGATCAACCGCTTGCGACCCTGTTGCTCGAACGCATAGCGATTGATCTGTTCGTCGGCGGTGTAGCCCGCGGGCATTTCGAGCACGCCGTTGGCTTTGGCATAGGCGCGGTAGTCGGCGAGCATCGCTGCAAAGCGATCGGGCATCGCGGCAGCCAGATCGCGTGTTTCGCCCGGATCGTTTCGGAGATTGTAGAGCCGCCATTTGCCATCGCCGGTCGGCGCCAGATTGCGGACGAGCTTGTAATCGCCGCGGAACAGCGCCGCGTTGCCCGACAATTCATACCCCAGCGGCGCGTCGCGATGCACGCTGGCGACCTTGCCCGTCAGCACCGGCACCAGGCTGCGCCCGGTCACCGGCTCAACCGCCTTGCCCTCCCACGCGCCGCTGTGGCCGGGGACGCCCGCCAATTCGGTCAGCGTCGGCACGATGTCGGTGACATGTGCAAGCCCGTCGTTGATACCACCCGCGCGAATCGCCGAATTTCCCGGCCAGGCGATGATCAGCGGCACACGCAAGCCGCCTTCCGACGCGGTGAATTTATAACCCGCAAGCGGCGACACCGCGGCGCTCGCCCAGCCCGGCCCGATCGCCGCAAAGCTGCCGCGCCGCCCGATATTGGCGGTGCTCAAATCATATGCCATGTCCAGGAACAGCCGGTTGCGCAGGCTGCCGAACGGATTGGTCGGCTCGGCGCCATTGTCCGACAGGAACACAAAGACCGTCTTGTCGTAATCGCCGGTCGCTTTCAAATACGCAACCAGCCGCCCGACCTCGCGGTCCATCGCGGTCGCCATGCCTGCATAAGCCTGCATCACCCGCACCGCGGCGGCGCGTTCGTCGGCTTCGAGTTTGGTCCAGTCGGGGGTCGTCGGCATCGTCACGATCGGCACGCCCGCCGGCACGATGCCCAGCGCCGCGGCCCGCTTCGCCCGCGCCGCGCGCAGCACAGTCCAGCCGTCCTTGTACAGCGCCGCATAGCGCGCGATGTCGCTGTCGGGCGCCTGCACCGGGATATGATTGGCGAGGAAGTTGATCGAGGCGAGGAAGGGTTTGCCGCTCGCGCGGTCCGCCTCGACATAATCGATCATCTTCTCGACGACGAAGCGCGACGAATAATAATCCTTCGGAAGCGTCGCAGGCTTTCCGTTCTCAGTCCAGGCGGCGGTGTCGTACATCCCCTCGATCGGGCGCTGCTCGAAATTGTCGGCGCCGGCATCGGCCAGACTGTACGCCCGGTCATAACCCCGCACATGCGGCAGGCGCATCGCATCGCTCCCCAGATGCCATTTGCCGGTGAAATAGGTCCGATAACCCGCCGCCTTCAGCAATTGCGCGATGGTCACGACGCGGTGGTTCATCACCGTATCATATCCCGGTTTACCGCGATGTTCGTCGGGGATAGTTTCGGGCATGTTGCCCAGCCCGTTGCGGTGGTTCATCACCCCGGTCTGGAGCATCGCCCGCGTCGGCGAGCACGACCCCGCCACATGAAAATTGGAAAAGCGCGTCCCCGCATAGGCCAGCGCGTCGATGTTCGGGGTCGCGAATTCGGCGCCGAACGCACCGACGTCGCTGAACCCCCAATCGTCGGCGAGCAGGATGACGATGTTGGGCTGGCGCGGTGGCGCCGATTTCGGCTGTCCCTGCACCGGCGTCGCGACCAGCAGCACGCTGCAAGCAATGATGGCAGTGCGCCGGAACCGGCCCTTGCGACCCGGCACCTTGGTGGTCCTCACGCGCACTGCCATCGCCCCCTCCCCCTGGGATACTGGCACTTACTATGCCAATATATCGGCGAGTCAATATGAGCGAATGTTCTGGCCGGCCGCCAATCGCCTGCGACAATATGGCGCCCGCTGTCGCGGAACGCCCCGCGGCCACCGGCTTACAGCGACTGCCCGTCGTCGATGGTGATCACGCTGCCCGTCACGCCGATCGACGCGTCGGACGCCAGAAACAGCAACGGCGCGTGCAGGTCGCTCGCGGGGCGCATCCGCTGGCGCGGAAAGCTGGCGACCAGCGTCTTGCCGACGTCGCTGGCGAGCATGTTCCCGGTCATTTCCGATTCGAAATAGCCCGGTTGGATGATATTGACGTTGATGCCGCGCCGCGCCCATTCGCGCGCCAGGCTGCGCCCCAGATGGCGCACCGCGGCCTTGGTGGCGCCGTACATCGACGATGCCGGATAGATTTTCTCGGCGGTGATCGAACCGATCAGGATGATCCGGCCATGCCCCTTTTCGCGGCTGCCCGCCTTGTCGAGGCGCTTTGCGCCTTCGCGCGCGGTCAGGAAGACACCGCGCAAATTGGCGGCGAGCAAAGCATCGACCTCGTCGATGTCGAGCTGCATCGCCATCTTCTCGGTCGCGACCCCGGCATTGGCGATGATCGTGTCGACCGTCCCGAACGCGGCTTCGGCGGCGTCATAGGCGGCAATGGTTGATGCTTCGTCGGTGACGTCCATGGTCACCGCGGCGGCCTGCCCGCCCGCCGCCTCGATCGCGGCAACCTGCTCGGCCAGCTTGTCGGCGCGCCGTGCCGCTAGCACGACCTTTGCGCCAGCGGCAGCAAGCACTTTCGCAAAACCCGCCCCCAGGCCCGACGATGCACCGGTGACCAGCGCCACCCGACCGGAAAGATCGAACTTCGGTTGCTCGGCCATCATGCGTCCTTTCGTTGCTCCCCCCGGTCTTGGCCATGATTGACGTTAACGTCAACCGAGAGGCGCTGCTCAAAAATATGAGGGGATTGGGTTGACGAACGGCATTTGTTCTCTTAATGTTCTCATGTCGACACCGAACCTCATCCCCCGTCGCAGCCGCCGAGCGTGGCGGGCGGGGGATAAAGGTTTCACCCTTTGCCCCAAAACCGAGATGTCCGGCTGTCGCCTTGGCGCGGCGCTGGCCCTCGAATTCCTCCCCTCGCGCTATTGCATTGATCGCTGCGACAATCGGCGGCAAAAATGGCGCCGGATTTTGCGGACTGTCGAGGGGGCTCATCATGGCATCATCACCCGGCGTCTTCGCCGACCGGACCTGAACCGATGCACGCGGTCGAAACCTTCGAACTGGTGCTCGGGCTGCTGGCGCTCGTGATCGCGCTGCACTGGCTGGCGCTCAAGCTCAACTGGCCGCCCGCGACCGCACTCCTCGTCGGTGGCGGTGCGCTCGCCTTCATTCCCGGGCTGCCCGCAATCTCGCTCGACCCCGAACTGGCGCTGGTGCTGTTTCTGCCGCCGCTGCTGATGGACGGGGCTTATTACACCGCGCTCGGCCGCTTCCGCCGCCATCTGCCGGGCATCCTGTCGCTCGCGGTGGGTGCGGTCGTGTTTACGACGCTGATCGTCGGGGTGGTGGTGCACTGGATCCTTCCCGGCCTGCCTTGGGCCGCCTGCTTCGCGCTCGGCGCCATCGTCTCGCCGCCCGATGCCGTGTCGGCGCGCGCGGTGCTGAAGGGCGTGCATCTGCCGCGCCGGCTCGAAGCCTTGCTCGAGGGCGAAAGCCTGCTCAACGATGCGACCGGGCTGATCCTGTTCCGCTTTGCCGTCGCCGCGACGCTGAGCGGGGTTTTCCATACCGGCGAGGCGGTGCAGAGCTTTGCCGTCGTCGCGGTCGGCGGCGCGATCGTCGGCGCCGCGGTCGGTGCGATCTGGCTGTTCCTGGCGCGCCGCCTGCGCGACCGGATGCTCGTTGTCCTCGTCACCCTGTCATTGTGCTGGGCGGCGTATATCGCGGGCGAGGCGGTACATGTGTCGGGCGTCATCGCCACCGTCGCCGCGGGGCTGGTGATGGGCTGGTACCAGCATGTCGTGCTGTCCGCCGACGTCCGGCTGCTCGGCAGTTCGGCGTGGCAGATCATGGTCTTTCTGCTCGAAGCGCTGGTGTTCATCCTGATCGGCTTTTCGCTGCGCGGGGCGCTCGATCGGATCGGAGGAATCGACGCGATTCCGCCGTCGATGGTCGCTGTGCTGGTTGCAGTGGTGGTCACCGTTGCTGTCGCCCGCTTCATCTGGGTGTTCGGGTCAGAAGGCCTGCTCGCGATCGCGCAGAAGGTCGGCGTCGAGCGCGCCCGCCCGCTCGGCTGGCGACAAGCCACGGTGCTGAGCTGGGCAGGAATGCGCGGCGTGGTGACGCTGGCGGTCCCGCTGACCCTGCCTGTTGACATGCCCGGCCGCGACCTGATGCTGATCTGCGCCTTTGCCGTCATTTTCGTCACCGTCGTGGCGCAGGGATCGAGCCTCGGCTGGGTCATCCGCAAGATTACCCCGGTCGATGCCGATCCGCCCGCCAAAATGGCGATGCCCGCCGCCGAAGCCGCGATGGCGCGGGCGCGGAGCGCGGTCATCGAAAAGCTCGCTTACGCCCCCGACGGCACGCTCATCCACCCCCAGATGCTCGAGGAGCATCGCAAGCGTATGCGGTTCATGGAGCGGTACGAAGCCGACGCCGCCGCCGCGATGGACGATTTGCGCCCGCATTTCGACGTCTTGCTGCAAGCGATCGCCGCCGGCCGCGCCGAGCTGATCCGCATCCACCGCGCGGGGCATATCGAGGACGAGGTGCTCCACGAACTCGAACGCGACCTCGACATCGAAGAGATGGCGATCACCTTCCAGCGCGGCGAATAGGGCGGAAAAGCTGCACCGGCTGCGGTCTATTCCAGCAAACGCACCAAACTCGTTTGCTACGGCTCCGCCGCTCCGTGCCTTAGGGCAGCAGCCCAGCGAGCCAAGTCATCATCATCCCAAGCGTATTGCCCGTTGAGCGCTGCCTGAAAGGTTGCACGCTGCTCATCGGATAACGTCTTGCGGAGCGACTTTCTCTCAGCGTTCGTAAATTTCTTTCTGAGCTTCGCAGCGATTAGCGTCGAATGGCCTTCGTTTGGGAAGGGAACGAAGCGATGACCGTGTTCAGGACATTCGCCCTCGAACATTCGCAGATGACGCTGGGGCTCAATCTTTTTCTCTCCCTGAGCCAAGAGATAAGTTTCGTCCACAAGTCGGGCGTCTGCGAGACGGTGTCCGCATTGGTCACAATCAATTATGGGCTCGGCCATCCTCAGCTACCGGTGAATGTTGATCACGATCCTATCGATTGGCGAATCTCGATGGTCGCTGCTCCGATGCGTTAGTCGATGCACAACATCGTAGCCCAATCCGTCATTGGCCTCGACGCGATCAGCTATGGGTTGGAAACGACGGAGAGCGTCATCAGAATCATCCACCGAGGAAAAAACCGCTCCGCCAAGATCGGACGTGACTCGATAATCTTCGCCGCCCGCCAGCAATTCGTCAACAAAGCTCATTTTCCGCTCCTGTCTTGTTCTACACCGTGCTCGGTGCAGCCAGAATGGTCTTGATGTCTTCGAGGCTCAACCCCGCTCCGAAATGCGAGTTCGTTTGCCTATAAGCGTCCAGCATGGCGTGATAGCGACGTAAGGTTGGGTGATGGCTATTGAGATCGTGGTCGCCGAACTCCTTAAACCGATCCAGTTGCTCGATTAGCGTGGTCGCGACGTGATAGTGCGGTTCTTCGTTGCCATCAAAGCCGATAAACACTCGCCGATCTCGCTCGGGTATCTCGGCTCTTTCCTGTTCAGCTAACTCAGCAATGCTTGCCTCGACCACCCGGCACATCGTCATGATATTACCTGAACCGCCCCGGGATTGCCGGAGGCCCCAACTCCTGAGAGGAAGGGGCTACGAT
>CAZCUW010000034.1:0-27159 GCA_964502035.1 uncultured Sphingopyxis sp.
CCGGCTTTCAGCCAGGCCTGCGCTTGCCGCGCGCCGAGCCGCCGCAGCCCCTCGTCGGCGAGCGCGTCGAGCAGCGCCTCCTTGTCCGGAAAATGGCGGTAAAGCGCGGTCGCGCTGACCCCGACGTCGCGCGCCAGCGCCCGCAGGCCCAGTTCGCCGTCGTCGCCCGCCTCCAGCCGTTTCAACCCCGCCGCGATCACCGCCGCGCGCAGGTCGCCATGATGATAAGCGCCCGCCGCCTTCGCGCCGTCGCTTTTTATGTTGACACTGTTATCTTGTTCGCTCATGTTGTCACCGTAAACATTCCGAGTCGCCAGCGCAACCCCCACGCCACGCGACACTTTCGCCAACATCCGTAAAGAGCAATATCATGGCAAGCAACGTCGAAACCCTCATCCGCGGCGCGGTGACCAAAGGCATCGGCAAGGTCGCCGACTTCAACCGCAAGCGCCTGCCCCGGCCCACCGACGCCCACCCCTTCCTCACCGGCATCCACCAACCGATGACCGAGGAACTGACGCTCGACGGGCTGCGCGTCGAAGGCGAAATCCCCGCCGCGCTCACCGGCCGCTATCTGCGCAACGGCCCCAACCCCGCCGTCGTGCCCGATCCCGCCAGCTATCACTGGTTCACCGGCGCCGGCATGGTCCACGGCATCCGCATCGCAGACGGCAAGGCCGACTGGTATCGCAATCGCTGGGTGCGCGGCGCCGAAGCCTGCGAAATGCTGGGCGAGGCGCTGCCCCCCGGCCCGCGCGAAGGGCGCAACGACGCGCCGAACACCAATGTCGTCGGCCTCGCCGGCCGCACCTTCGCCATCGTCGAAGCGGGCGGCAAACCGGTCGAGCTCGATTATGAACTCGGCACCATCGCGCACAACCCGTTCGACGGCACCCTGGTCGGCGCCTACACCGCCCATCCGCACCACGACCCCGTCACCGACGAGATCCACGCGATCACCTATCGCGGCGACGAACCGAACAAGGTCTGGCACGTCGTGATGGACAACAACGCGCATGTCATCCGCGAGGAAGCGATCGCGGTCAGCGACGGCCCGTCAATCCACGACTGCGCGATCACCGAAAACCATATTCTGGTATTCGACTTGCCGGTCACCTTCTCGATGAAGATGCTGCTCGCGGGCTATCGCTTTCCCTATGCGTGGAATGCCGCCCACCCGGCACGCGTCGGCCTCCTCCCCAGGAAAGGCCGCGGCGACAGCATCATCTGGGTGCCGGTCGAGCCCTGCTATGTTTTTCACCCCGCCAATGCGTATGAAACCGCGGACGGCAAGGTGATCGTCGATGTGGTGGCGCACGAGACGATGTTCGCGGAGTCGAAACGCGGTCCCGACAGCCAGAAATCGCGCCTCGAACGCTGGACGATCGACCCCGCCGCCGGGACGACGACGCGCACCGTCGTCCACGATCATGCCCAGGAATTTCCGCGCTACGACGAACGGCTGACCACCCGCCCCTATCGCTATGCCTACAGCATCGCGCTGCCCGACGGCAAAAATGTCGAATGGGCGCTGGCCGAAACGCGGCTGTTCAAACATGATCTGGAACAAGGCGCGACCGCCATCCACGATTTCGGCCCCGGCCGCCATCCCGGCGAATTCGTGTTCGTCCCGCGCGGCGCCGACAGCGGCGAGGATGATGGCTGGCTGATCGGCCTGGTCGTCGACATGAACGACCAGACGACCGCGCTGGTCATCCTCAACGCCGATGATTTTACCGGGTCACCGCAAGCTGTCGTGCATCTGCCGCACCGGGTTCCGCCGGGCTTTCACGGCAATTGGGTGGCCGACTGAGCGCGTCCATCGGCGCCTCGGTCACGCGCAGCGACCGTTCATCGTCGACATCGATCGCGGTCGCCCCGTTGCTCACCAGCAGCGGGGCGACCTCGAGATTCAAATGCCGCGAAATACCCGCAAAAAAATGGTGGATCGGCCCGAGGCCGAAACGAAAGCGCAGCAGGTTGATCGGGCCGCGAGGATCAGGATCGCGCCGATCATGCCGCGTCGCGCCGCGCGATCGCCGGAGCGATCTGACGGATCATGCTTTCGGCGACGATCGTTTCGATCAGCGCCGCGTGGGTGAAGCCCGCGATGACCGCCGAGCGCGCGAACAGCTTTTCCGACCACAGGTTGCAGTTGAGATTGACCTCGAGCAGCCGCACGTCGCCGGTTGCCTGATCGACGCGAAATTCAAAACGGCCATAGTCGAAGGGGCGAAACACGTCGGCCATGCGGCGGGTATAGTCGATGACCTGGCGGCTGATCAGCGGATCATCGAAGCGTTTGATGCAATAGCCGACGTTGCCGACCAGGTCGCGCTTTTCCTGATAGGTGCGCAGCTGGGTGGGATCGTCCTGCTCGAAAATCATCATCGGCAGCATCGTCGGCTCGCCGTCCAGCGTGATCACCGGCACTTCGATATCGCTGCCGTCGATGAAGGGTTCGACGAGCGCATCATGGTCGAGCGCGTGGATCTCGGCGATCGCCTGCGCCAGGTCGACGCGGTCGTGCGCGTCGCGCACGCCCCATGATGCCGAGCTGTTGTTCGGTTTGATCACCCAGCGCCGGGCGGGCGGGCAGCGCGCCACGTCGATCGGCGCCCCGCGGCGGAACAGCGCCCACGGCGCGGTCGGCACCCCGCGCGCCGCGGCCTCCAGCTTGGTCAGATGCTTGTCGTCGGACAGCCCCCGCACGATCGGCGAAGCGCCCAGATAGGGCAGGCGATGCTGGTTACACAGCAAAGGCAACAGCATTTCCGAATTGAAAAAGCCGCCGCGGTTGAGCAACGGGAAGACGAAATCGGCGGCGGGCCGGTCGAACAGCGCGGCATAACTGTCCGCGATCAGCAGCTCGATCCCCAGCCCCTCGAGCGTCTTGCGCATTTCGCGGTGATACAGCGCGTGATTGCCGTCGTCGGCATGCAGCCCGCCGGTCCAGCGGGCGTGCTTGGCGATGAACAACAGGCGCTGCGTTTCACGCAGATGGGTCGGCAGCCGGGTGGGTGCAAGGTCGGTCGTTTTCATGGCCCGCGTTGACCATGGCGGGGTTGCGCCGCGATGACGAAATGGTGTCGCCGAGCGCCGCCAAACCGCAAAACCATTGTCATTTTCGCAGTTCATGCCTGAAAAATTTGGATTTTTCCGATCGATCGGCCCACGGCCGCGCCATGCGCCCGGTCGCAAACCCGGTCGCTGCGCGCGACCAATAGCGGCGGAATCTTCGCCATGCCGTTCGGCGGCCACGGCTCGTCCCGGAAAGCGCTACGCTGGGGCAGCGGTTTTCATCGGTGGTTCGTTCGTCCTTCACTATGATGAAAAATATCGCCCTCTCCCGCCCCGCCACGAGCGCGATTGCCGCGTTCCTGGTTCTGTCCACCCCCAGCGCTTTCGCCCAGGAGGCGCCCACCATCACGATGACCCCGCCGATCGCTGCGCCGACGGCGCCGACGCCCCAAACCCCGCCCACCGTCGCCGAGCCGAGTGCGCCCGCTCCTGTGGCGACGCCGCAGTCGGCCCAGCCCGCTGCCCCGGCGCCGGTCATCCGGGTGCCGCTCGACATCGCACCGGTTGAAAGCACGGCAGCGCCGCAGCCGACGCAGCGTGCGGAAACGCCCGCTCCGGCGCGCACGGCTCGTACCGCGCAGCGTGCTCGCCCCGCTGCCGCCGCGCCGGTAGCCGACACAGCGCCGACCGCGGAGATCACGCCGATCGCCGCCCCGATGGCGCTCCCTGCCGAACCCGCGGTTAAAGCCGCGCCGCTGCCCGCCGAAACGGCAACCGCAGCGACCGCAGCGACTGGCGATTTCCCCTGGGAGATCGCTGGCGGCGCCGCGGCGCTGCTGATCGTTGGCGGTGCCGGCCTGGCCTTTGCCCGCCGCCGCCGGGCATCCGGCGCCATTGCCGAGGACGCTCCGGTTGAGCGCGATGCGCCCGTCATGGCAGCGGCTCCGGCGGCAAGCGACGCCGCGCCCTGGATCAGTCCCGCCTATGCGCCGGCCCCGCGCACCACCCCGGCATTTGCCGCCGCGCCGAGCGGCAGCATGGGACGCCACGAAGCCATGGCCATGGCTGGCCCGACGCCGGACAATCCGTTCGCGACGTTGAACAAGCGCCTGAAGCGCGCACGCTTTCTCGATCGCCAGGAACGCGTCGCCTATGACGAAACGCTGAGCGCGCAGAAGGATATGACGCGCAAGCCGGTCAGCGCCTGGGAGATCGCCCAGCGTCCCGCCCCGGCGTCGCAGGAACAGGACGTGCGTCGGCCCGAACCCGCGCGCGGCAGTGTCACCACGACCTTCCGTCCGGGATATTCCAATCGCTGATCCCGATAACCCGCGGCAATCCTTCGCCGCATAAAAAAAGGGCGGTGCCTCGCGGCGCCGCCCTTTTCTATATCGTTGGAGCCCGACCGGAAGAACCGGCCGGTTCCTGCAAACCGAATTACTTCAGTTCGACGGTCGCGCCGGCGGCGAGCAGCTTGGCCTTGAGCTCTTCTGCTTCTGCCTTGTTCACGCCTTCCTTGACCGCCTTCGGCGCGCTTTCGACGAGCGCCTTGGCTTCGCCCAGACCCAGGCCGGTGATCGCACGGACTTCCTTAATCACGTTGATCTTGTTGCCGCCGTCACCCGTCAGGATGACGTCGAATTCGGTCTGCTCTTCAGCAGCCGGACCAGCAGCGGCAGCAGCCGGAGCGGCAGCAACAGCAGCGGCAGCCGAAACGCCCCACTTTTCTTCGAGCATCTTCGACAGGTCAGCCGCTTCGAGGACGGTCAGCGCCGAAAGGTCTTCAACGATCTTTGCGAGATCAGCCATGTTCATTCTCCATCAGAACCGGGATATCCCGGCAGTAAGTTTCAAAGTTAGTTCGAAATCACGCTGCTTCTTTGGCGGCATATGCGCCAAAAACCCGCGCCAACTGGCCCGCCGGGGCTGCGGCAATCTGCGCAACCTTGGTGGCCGGAGCCTGCACCAGACCAATGATCTTGGCGCGCAGCTCGTCGAGCGAGGGAAGCGAAGCCAGCGCCTTCACGCCATTCACGTCGAGCACCACGTCGCCCATGCCGCCGCCAACGATTTCAAGTTTGTCGTTGGTCTTGGCAAATTCCACCGCGATCTTTGCCGCCGCGACCGGATCGGTCGAGGTTGCCAGGGCGGTGGGGCCGGTCAGCAGTTCGCCGATCCCGCCATAGGACGTGCCGTCGAGCGCGATTTTGGCAAGACGGTTCTTCGTGACGCGAAAGTCGGCTCCTGCATCGCGCATTTGCTGGCGCAGCACCGTCGACTGAGCGACGGTCATGCCCAGGTTGCGGACGACCACAACCGAGGCAGCTGATGCCAGCGTAGCGTTCAGCGAGGATACGGCTTCGGCCTTTTCCGTACGATCCATGCCTATACTCCACTCTGTGCCCGGATGCGCCCACGCCGAAACGCACGCGCCGCCGGGCGGCTAAAAAACGCAGATACAGGCGCGAGCCAAGGCTCACCTGCATTTGCGTTGGCGATGTCCGAAGGGGTCGGTCAAGACGCGTCGCCTGAACGTGCAGGCGGGCGACCGAAAAAGACTGTTCCCCGTCTCGGCTGGAAATTAAGCAGGGCAAATTCCCTGCACCAACTGTCTCGGACGGAATTGCCACAAGCGAACCCGCGGCAACACGGGGGCGCTATTAGCCGGAAACGCCCGGAAGTCAAGGCGCGGGGCGGAAGTTGGCGAAAGTGTCGCGCAGCGCGGCCTCGCCCCCTTGCAAAGTTCGCATTAAGATATATCTTAGACGCATCATGAATCACACGAAGGAACGAAAATGATATTCTACGCAAAATTGGCCGGGCGCGGTTGCGGCGGTCGGCATGCGATGCATCGCGGCGGCGGACGCGGCTTTGGCCATGGGTTCGGGCACGGCTTTGGCGGCCGACGCGGTGGCGGCGGCCGGGGCGAGCGCGGCGGGCGGCAGCGGATGTTCGATACTGGCGAGTTGCGGCTGGTGCTGCTCAAGCTGATCGCCGACGAACCGCGCCACGGATACGACCTGATCCGCCAGATTGAGGAGCTGACCGGCGGCGCCTATGCGCCCAGCCCGGGGGTCATCTATCCGACGCTGACGATGCTGGACGACATGGACCTGATCGAGGCGCAGCAGAGCGAGGGCGCCAAAAAGCTGTTCGCGATCACCGATGCCGGACGCGCCGAGATCGATGCCAACAAGGCGGTCATCGAGGCGGCTATCGCGCGCCTGACCCAGGTCGGTGAAGACACGCAGCGCACCGACTCCGCGTCGGTCCGCCGCGCGATGGGCAATTTGCGCCAGGTGCTGATGGACCGGCTGGGCGACCGCGACCTCGACAAGGCGGCGCTGCACGACATCGTGGCGCTGATCGACGAGGCAGCGCAAAAGATCGAGCGGCTGTAATGACGGTCAGCGCCATCGCGGCGGTGCCGACCGCCCACGCCAGCAAATATCTGCAACAGCTGTGCAAGCATTGGCAGCATAATCTGGCCGTCGCGTTCACCGCGGAACGCGGCACCGTGACCTTTCCAAAGGACGCCCGCGGTGCCGACTGGCCCGGCGACGGGCTGGCGACCTTCGATGCCGGGCCGGATATGTTATCGGTCCGCATCGATGCCAGCATCGACGGCCAGCTTGAGGGATTGAAGGGCGCGGTCGCGCGCCACCTAGACCGTTTTGCTTTTCGCGAAGCACCCTTGCTGTTCGACTGGCAAACGCCATCTAGGTGAAACGGAACGCGCGGTGCCAATGCCGCGTTAGGCCGTGCGTACCCCCTTAAGGAAAGGAAAATCCGTGACCGATGCTCCAGGGCTGCTTTGCCCGACCTGCCGCGTGAATTTGACGATGTCGGAGCGACAGGGAATCGAGATCGATTACTGCCCGCAATGCCGCGGCGTGTGGCTCGACCGCGGCGAACTCGACAAGATCATCGAGCGCAGCGAAAGCGCCACTACCCCCGCCCCGCAGGCGTCGGCACCCCCGCCGCCGCCGCAGCCGTCATACCAGCAGCAGCCGCAATATCGCGAGCATGGCCATGACGACCGCTATTACGGCAGCAAGCCGTACAAGAAGAATTATAAAAAGAGCTTCCTGAGCGAATTGTTCGACTAAAATTGAAACCGTAGCCCTGAGCCTGTCGAAGGGCGCTTCGCCGAGAAGCGCCCTTCGACAGGCTCAGGGCTACGGTGATTTTTTGCCTAAATCAGCCAACCACCGCATTGCGGCGCGCGTAGAGGAAATAGACGCCCAGCCCGCCGACATTCCACACCAGGAACCACAGCTGCGTCTGCATCGGCAGGCTGAAGAACAGATAGATGCAGCCGAGCACCGCGATGCCGCCGACCACCCACGGCAATGGAGCGCGGAAGGTCCGCGGCGCATCGGGCGCCCGGACGCGCATGATCAACATGCAGATCGACACCGCGGTAAACGCCGCGAGCGTCCCGGCATTGGCCAGCGCTGCCAGCTCGCCAAGCGGGATGAAGCCCGCCAGCACCGCGACGACAAGCGCGGTGAAGATGGTGATCCGCACCGGCGTCCCGCGCGACGACAGTCTGGCCAGGCTGGCGGGAAGCAGCCCGTCGCGCGCCATGGTGAAGAAGATGCGGCTCTGGCCATAGAAAAAGGCGAGGATCACGGTGGGCAGCGCGATGATCGCCGACACCGCAAGATATTGCGCCGCGAGCGGACTGCCCAGTTCGCGCAGGATCAGCGCCAGCGGTTCGGGGCTGTTGGCAAAGCGGGTGTAGGCGACGGCGCCGACCGCGGCGACCGCGACCGCGATGTAGATGACGACACAAACGAACATCGACCCGACGATACCGATCTTGAGATCGCGGTCGGGGTTGCGCGTTTCCTCGGCCGCGGTGGCGATCGCATCGAAGCCGTAGAAGGCGAAAAAGATGATCGCCGCCGCAGCCATCACGCCGCGCTCGACACCGTCGGGGCCCATATGCTTGGCAAAGCCATAGGGGCTGAAGGGTTCGAGGTTGGCGGCATTGAAGGCGGGGAGCGCGACCGCGACAAAGATCACCAGCGCGATGACTTTGACGACCACAAGGATCGCGTTGAGGGTCGCGCTTTCGCGCGTCCCGACCAGCAGCAGGCCCGCAACGACCGCGATGATCGCGATCGCCGGCAAATTGACGATACCGCCGAGTTCCGGCCCCTGCATCAACGCCATCGGCACCCCCGCCCACGCCTCCAGCAACGGCGCGGCATAGCCCGACCAGCCGACCGCCACGGCGCTGACCACCAGCGAATATTCGAGGATCAGGCTCCACCCGACCACCCAGGCGATCAGTTCGCCGATGACGACATAGCTGTACGTATAGGCGCTGCCCGACGCGGGGATCATCGTCGCCATTTCGGCATAAGCAAGCGCGGCGCAGGCGCAGATCAGCCCGGCGATCGCGAAGGACAGAATGACCGCCGGCCCCGCCTTGTCGGCGCCGACCCCGATCAGGGTCAGGATGCCGGTGCCGACAATCGCCCCGACGCCGAGCGCGATCAGATGCGGCCAGCCGAGCGTGCGCGCAAGCTGGTGCCCATCGTGCCGTTCCGGAACGATCGGTTTGCGGCGCAGCAAGCTGTCGGACATAAGTGGCTCCCCTGATGTGTTTGCGCTGCTTGTAAGGGAGTGACGCGCCAGCGCAAGATAACAACAACCGGCGGCGGGCGGCGAGCAGACGCCGACGTCCCCAACATCGTCATCCCGGACTTGATCCGGGATCCATGGTCTCGACCGCCGCATGGACCCCGGATCAAGTCCGGGGCGACGACGTTGCATGGGTCTGCTTCCGGGCGAAAGCGACCGTCGCGAACAATCAGAGCAGCGCCTCAATCGCCTCGGCCAGCTGCGCGTCACGCTCCGACAAACCATCGGCGTCGTGCGTCGTCAACAGGATGTCGACGCGGTTATAGACGTTCGACCATTCGGGATGATGATCCATTTTTTCGGCGATGATCGCGACGCTGGTCATGAAGCCAAACGCCTGCGCGAAGTCGGCGAATTTGAAGCGGCGGGTGATCGCGTCGCGCGCCGGTTCGTGCGTCCAGTCGGGAAAGCGGGCGAGCAGTGCGGTGCGGGCGTCTTCGTCGAGTTTCTGGACCATGATTGTTCTCCCGCTGGTCAATGTCGTGCGCTCGCCATAAGGAAGGGCGCGATGAGCGACAAGAGCAGCCTGCCCACCGACCCGTCCGGCGCATGGACCGGGACCGCCCCCGACGCCGATGCGATGTTCGCGATGGCCGAGGCGGCACTGGCGACGATGCCCGACGTGTTCAAGCCGCATATCCGGGGCGTGGTGATCGCGATCGAGGAATTTGCGGACGACGAGATACTGAAATCGCTCGACATCGAGCATCCCTATGAGCTGACCGGCCTGTACGAAGGCCGCCCGCTGACCGAACGCAGCGTCAGCGAAAGCGGCGGGATGCCCGACCGGGTGACGCTGTACCGCGTTCCGATCCTGGTCGAGTGGATCGAGACCGGCGAGCGGCTCGACCGGCTGGTCCGCCATGTGCTGATCCACGAGATCGGACATCATTTCGGCTTTTCGGACGATGATATGCACGCGCTGGAAGATATGGCGTGAGCGACCTGCTGCGGTTCGATGGCGTGGCGTGCATCCGCGGTGACCGGCTGCTGTTCGAAAATCTGTCGCTTGCGCTCAAACCCGGCGACGCGCTGTGGCTGCGCGGCCCCAATGGTGCGGGCAAGTCGAGCCTGATCCGCCTGGCCGCGGGGCTGCTGCGCGCCGCGGCAGGGACGGTCGAGCGCCGCGGACGCTGCGCGCTGATCGACGAAGCCTCGGCGCTCGACCCCGAACTGCCGCTGCGCCGCGGGCTCGATTTCTGGGCGCGCGTCGATACCGTCGATGGCCATGCCGTCGACCGCGCGATGGCGGCGATGGCGCTGACGCCGCTGAGCGACGTGCCGGTGGCGATGCTGTCGACCGGGCAAAGGAAGCGCGCGGCAATGGTGCGCGTCATCGCGAGCGGCGCACCGATCTGGCTGCTCGACGAGCCCGCGAATGGCATGGACGATGCGGCGCAGGCGCGGCTGGTGGCGGCGATTGCGGCGCATCGGGCGAATGGCGGAGCGGTGCTGCTGGCGTCGCATTTCGCGCTGGCGGTGGACGATCTGCCGCAGCTCGACATGGGGGCGATGGCGTGACGATTCATCCGTCATTGCGAGCGAAGCGAAGCAATCTCCAGCTATCGACCTTGCGCAAGGTCGATAGCTGGAGATTGCCGCGTCGCTACGCTCCTCGCAATGACGAGGAATGCGCATGACCACCCTGCTCGCCCTGTTCTGGCGCGACCTGCGGCGTGCTTGGGGCAGCGGGGCGTTGTGGTTGCCGGTGCTGTTCTTCCTGCTCGTCGCGACCGCCTTTCCTTTTGCGGTCGGCCCCGATGCGCCATTGCTGCGGCGCGCGGGCGGCGGGATGCTGTGGGTCGCAGCGCTGCTCGCGGCGTTGCTGCCGATCGACCGGCTGGTGCGGCCCGACCGCGATGCCGGGGTGCTCGATCAGCTCGCGGTGCGCGGGATCGCCGATGAGGTGATCGCGGCGGTCAAGATCGTCGCGCACGCAATCGCCTTTGGGCTGCCGCTGATGCTTGCGCTGTTTCCGGCGGCTGCGTTGCTCGCGCAGGATAGCGAGCGCGTGGCGCTATTGGCGACGGGAATTGCCATCGCCATTCCTGCCCTCGCCTCGCTGGCGGTGCTGAGCGCGGCGCTGACCGCCAATTTGAAAGGCGGCAGCGCGATCGGTGGGCTGCTGGTGCTGCCGCTCGCGGTGCCGCTGCTGATCTTTGGCGCCGGGATGCTCGACCCGTCGGGGCGCGGGGCGATGAAGTTGCTGGCGGCGACAAGTTTGCTGCTGACGATGATCGGGCCGTTCGCGGCGGGCGCGGCGATGCGGGGGCTGCGCGAATGACCGCTAACGACCGAAACTTACCGTTCCCCGGCGAAAGCCGGGGCCCAGAGCGTCACCGCGCGATGCTTGCTCTCGAACTCCCTGCTCCCCGGCTTTCGCCGGGGAGCAGAAGATGAGGAAACGTCTCCTCCTTCGTCATCCCGGACTGGATCCGGGATGACGCAGCACGGGCAGCTTGCCGTCAGCTTACGCCCCCAAAGCAGGCACCTGCAAATAAACCCTTTCCTACATTATTCCGCTGTGCCAGCCTTCATCCCGCTCTTTCATTTGGTGGATAAAGCGGTCGCTGCCCGGATTCCGGTGCGGCCACGGCGGGGCGTGTCGGCGCGTCCAGCATGACGCGAGTTCCAAATCGGGGCGCGCACAGGGCTGAACTTTACTGAACTTTGGAATATCATACGGCCCTTGCGCCGACCGGCCCAACCCGAGACCACAAAAGGAAGCCATGGCCGTCCGCCACCCCCAGACCAGCCCATAAGAAAAGGGCCGGAGTTTCCCCCGGCCCTTCCCTAAATCATGTGCGCTTCGATCAGACGCCGGCGACGTCGGCCGTATCGACCTTCACGCCCGGGCCCATCGACGACGACAGCGCGATCTTGCGGACATATTTGCCCTTCGCGCCGGCGGGCTTCGCCTTGACGATCGCATCGACGAAGGCGTCGAAGTTCTGACGCAGCTTTTCCTCGCCGAACGACAGCTTGCCCAGGCCGGCGTGGATGATGCCGACCTTTTCGACGCGGAATTCGATCTGACCGCCCTTGGCGGCCTTCACGGCTTCGGCAACGTTCGGGGTCACGGTGCCCAGCTTCGGGTTCGGCATCAGGCCCTTCGGACCCAGCGTTTTGCCGAGGCGGCCGACGATGCCCATCATGTCCGGCGTCGCGATGACGCGGCCATAGTCGAGGTTGCCCGCGAGCATGTCTTCCATCAGGTCTTCGGCCCCGACCTTGTCGGCGCCGGCGGCCAGCGCCTTGTCGGCATTGTCGCCGCGCGCGAACACGGCAACCTTGACGTCCTTGCCGGTACCGGCGGGCAGCGTCACGACGCCGCGGACCATCTGGTCGGCGTGGCGCGGGTCGACGCCCAGGTTCATCGCGATTTCGAGCGTTTCGTCGAACTTGGCCGAGGCCAGCTCGCGAACGGTCTTCAGCGCTTCGTCGACGGTGTGGAGCTTCATGGGCTCAACCTTGCCTTCGAGCGCCTTCTGCTTCTTGGTCAGCTTTGCCATCGGATCAGCCCTCCGTCACTTCGAGGCCCATCGAGCGCGCGCTGCCCTCGATGATCTTCGTCGCTTGTTCGATGTCGTTGGCGTTGAGATCCTTCATCTTGATCTCGGCGATTTCGGCGAGCTTCGAGCGCGCGATCTTGCCGCCGCTGATCTTGCCCGGCTCTTTCGAACCCGACTTCAGGTTTGCGGCCTTCTTGATCAGATAGGTCGCCGGCGGCGTTTTCGTCACGAACGAAAAGCTCTTGTCGGCGAACACGGTGATGATGGTCGGGGTCGGGGTGCCCTTGTCCATGCCATCCGTCGCGGCGTTGAACGCCTTGCAGAATTCCATGATGTTGACACCGCGCTGGCCGAGTGCCGGCCCGAGCGGCGGCGAGGGGTTTGCGGTCCCTGCCGGAACTTGCAGCTTGATATAGCCGCTGATCTTCTTAGCCATGAAGGCCTCCTATCTTTCTGTCGCCCCGGACCCGGTCCAGGGCTTAAAATAAGCGGTCGAACAGAAGGCCATCACCCCTTCCTCCCGCGCGGAATCACGCCCGTATCTGACGCGAAGCGGCGCGCATAAGCGCAAATCGCGCGGAAAACAAGCCTTATGCGGGCGGATCGTAGCGCAGCAGCCCTTCCTGCACCGCCGAGGCGATCAGGGTGCCGTCGCGGCGATAGATCGAACCGCGGTTGATCCCGCGGCTGCCGCCGGTCCAGTCGCTGTCCATCACGAACACGAACCATTCATCGACGCGGATGTCATTGTGGAACCACATCGCATGGTCGAGGCTGGTCGAAAACAGCCCCGGGGTCGACCAGTTGAGCCCGTGCGGCAGCATCGCCGACGACAAAAGCCCCATGTCGGAGGCAAAGGCGAGGAAGGCGCGGTGGACGAGCGGGTCGTCGCCAATCGATGCGGCGACGCGGAACCATTGATAATGCTGGGTCGCCTTCGCCGAGGCTGGCGGACGGTGGTTGCGCAGCTCAAAGGGCCGCCGCCGCGCCATATGCGCGAACGCCTGATCCGAAATATTCGGATCGGCGGCGATCGTTTCCAGAAAGTCTCGGCATTCCTCAGGCGGCAACAGGTCGGGCATCGGCACCTGATGCGCCAGACCCGGCGCCGGCAGCTGGAACGAAGCGGTGAGGTTGAAGATCACCTTGCCGTCCTGGCGCACGACGACGCGGCGGTTGGCAAAGCTGCGCCCGTCGAAATCGCGGTGGACGCGGAAATGCAGCGGCTTGGTCTCGTCGCCGCCGCGCAGGAAATAGGCGTGCAGCGAATGGACCTGCTTGCCCGCATCGACGGTGCGCGCCGCGGCGACCATCGCCTGCGCGATCACCTGGCCGCCGAAAATCCGCTCGCGCGCGGTGGTCGCGAGCGCGGGAAAGGTAAATTCATCGGGTTCGTCGGCGGGGATCAGATCGAACAACCGCGCGACCGCGTCGACGACCTTGGCCGCATCGACGCTGGCGTGGATCTCCCGCGCGCGCGCGATCCGCGCCTGAACCTGTTCGGGGGAAAGCGCCGCCACGATGTCCGCCTGCCCCCCTGGTCGTTACTTGAAGCGTTCGACCTGTTCGAAATCGAGCTCGACGGGGGTAGCGCGGCCAAAGATCGACACCGACACCTTGACACGCGCCTTTTCGAAATCGAGTTCCTCGACCAGCCCGTTGAAGCTGGCGAAGGGACCGTCGAGCACCTTGACCTGATCGCCGATTTCGTAATCGACGCGGATTTCCTGCTTCGGACGGGCCGCAGCCTCTTCCTTGCTGTTCAGGATACGCGCGGCTTCGGCTTCGCTGATCGCCTGCGGCTTGCCCATTGAGCCTAGGAAGCCGGTGACCTTCGGCGTGTTCTTGACCAGGTGATAGACATCGTCGGTCATCGTCAGCTTGGCGAGGACGTAGCCGGGGAAGAATTTGCGTTCGGCCTGAACCTTCTTGCCGCGCTTGACCTCGGTGACGGTTTCAACCGGCACCTCGACCGCTTCGACGAAATCGGTGAGGCCCATGCGTTCGGCTTCGGAAAGCACCGAATCGCGCACCTTGTTTTCGAAACCAGAATAGGCGTGAATGATGTACCAGCGCGCCATGTGTGTCCGTGTCCTGTCCCTGAAAGCCGCGGCGTTTAGCGCGCGAGCGACGTCAGCCAGCTGACGATCGCGTTGAAAACCGTGTCGACGCCGAAAAAGAACAGCGACAGGATCGTCGTCATGATGAGCACCATGATCGTCGTCTGCACCGTTTCGCGTCCCGTAGGCCAAACGATTTTCCGGGCTTCGGCGCGCACCTGATTGATAAACTCAGCCGGGCTGGTTTTCGCCATGTCGATCGTCCTGTCCTAATAATATTCAGCTTCGGGCCAGATGGGTTGCCATGCCCCGCGCGTCAAGCACGCTTTGGGCAATAGTCCGCCCACCCTCCCCGAGCGTGTCGGCGAAAGGCGGAACGAAAACGGCGCATCTGTCCGAATGACAGCGGCCTTTACTGGCGCGGCGAAGCGATTGCAAGTGCGGGGTCAGCATCGCGCGCCAGCGCCCGCCGCATCAGGATCAGCAGGCCGACCATGACCATCCAGCTGGCCGTCGGCTGAAGCGCGAACAGCAGATGCAGCTCGCGGGCGGCGGCATCACCGCGGAGCGGATCGAAGCCGACGAGGTCGAGCAACACATAGCTGACCGCGATCGCGGCGGCGACGCCGAATTTCTGCATCAGGTTGAGCAGCGCGAACAGAAAGGCCGAGCGGCTGCGCCCGCACCGTGCGGCGTCGCGCGGGATGAGGTCGGCGAGCATCGAATGCGTGAACAACAGTCCAACAAAACCCGTGCCGAGCATGATCGAAAATCCCGCCGCCTGGCCGAGGCCCTGTGGCGGCTGGAACAGCGTCGCGATCAGCAGGCTGGAGATCAGCAACCCCATGGCAATCATCATCGGCGGCTTGCCATAGCGCCGTGCCAGCAGCGTCCAGATCGGCGACGCGATCGCCCCGCCGATAAAGCTGGCAAACAAAAGCACCGCGCTCTGCCCGTCGAGATCGAGCACCGCGGCGGCGAAGAAGACAAAGAGCGAGGTCAGCGACCCAAAAGCAAAGCTGTTGAGGAACTGCACCCCCAGCAGCAACATCAGCGGCGGAAAGGACAGCGACGCGCGGATTTCCCGCCGCCAGCCGATCCCCGGTTCGGCAATCACCGGCCGCGGCGGCACGATGCGGATCGCGATCAGCGCAATCGGCACCATGAGCAGGAACAGGCTGGCATAAGCCATGATCCGCCCCTGCAGGCTGACCCCGGGGATCAGCAGCTGCGCCGCCGCCGGTGCGGCAAAGGCAAGGATCAGCGCGATCTTGGCGAACCAGTCGCGCATCCCGTACAGCAGCGCGCTGTCGCGCGGCGTGCGCACCAGCGCCGAGCCCCACGACAGTTGCGCGACCTCGTACAGGCTGAAACTGGAATAAAAGAGCACCATCATCAGGAACAGCGCGGCAAAGGGCAGCCGGTCGCCGACCGTCACCAGCGCAAGCAACAGCAGCGAGAGCGGCGCCAGCGCCAGCAACATCCAGCGCCGATGCGCGCCCAGCCCGGTGCGGACGCGGTCGACCATCGTCCCGATCAGCGGATCGACCACCCCGTCCCAGATGGTGGTGAGCGAGAACAGCAGCCCGACCAGCGCCACCGAAATCACCCCGCCCTCGGCAATATAGGGCGGCAGATAGACGCTGAACGGCAGGCCAAGGATCACGGTCGGCCCCGCCGTCGCGGCATAGGCCGCCACGCTGCGCGGCCGCAAAGCAGCGGCTTCGTCGGGTCGGCCAGCCGATGGCAGGGCAGTCGTCGCCAAGTCGCGTTGCTCCCGAAGCGGAAAGCAGCAGGCTTTCAGTTATTGACAATCATGTCAATAGATGGCGCGACGCGCGACCTGGCTAAGCGATCTTGAAATGCGACAGAAACGGCTGGAGGCGCCAGTCGAGCTGGTCGTTGTCGAGCCACTCATCCTCGAGCCCAGCCAACGTGTGGAGCATCGAATCGCCGATCACGATGCTGAGCAGCAGTTTTGCGGCGGCTTCGGGATCGTCGATCCTGGCCTGGCCCGCGGCGGCCCATTTGGCAAACAGCGCTGACATTTCCTCCACCGCCGGAATGTGCAGGTCGCGGTAGATTTGCAGCGCGAATTCGCGGTCGCGCAAACTTTCGGAAATCAGCATCCGCATCAGCGCGACTGCCCGCGGCGAGCGCATCATTTCGCATTGCCGCCGCGCGTAGCGCGTCAGCACTTCGGCATTTGACTGGTGCGGCGTGGCGTCGCGATTGACGGGTTTGAGCGCGGTTTCATCACCCCAGCGTGACGCAATGGCGTGCAACAGCCCCTGCTTGTTGCCGAAAAGGTCATAGAGCGTCGCCAGCGATCCACCCGACCGCTTGACGATTTCGGCGAGGCTGGTGCGGTCGTAGCCCTGTTCGAGAAACAGCGCTTCGGCGGCGTCGAGGATCGCACTTTGGCGCCGCTCGCGCAGCGACGGCGGCTCTGCGGAACTGTCGCATAAATCGGACGTAACCATCGGCTATTCTCTCCCTTGTGTTTTTTTGTAATCTAAATTACACAGCTCAATGTGCAAGGCATTTTTCACGCCACGCACGCTTCATAATTCAGCATTATCCAGGGGTTCTTATGAGTCGCGCTCGTTCCTTTGCCAGCGTCAGCGCCGCCGCGCTGGCCTTGTTGCTCGCCGCTTGCGCGCCTGAAGCGCCCCCAGCGCCCCCGCCGCCCGAAGTAACGATCGTTACGATCCGCACTCAGGTGGTGCCGAATGTCATCGAGCTGCCAGGCCGCGTCCAAGCCTATCGCACATCTGAAGTGCGCGCGCGCGTCGATGGCATCGTCGAACGACGGCTGTTCAACGAAGGCAGTATCGTGCCCGCCGGCGCGGCGCTGTTCCGCATCGACCCGCGCCAGCTGAGCGCCAGCGCCAATGCGGCGCGCGCGCAGCTGGCCCGCGCGCAGGCGACCGCCGCCAACGCCCGGCAGGTCGTCAACCGCTATCAGCCGCTGCTCGCCGACCAGGCGATCGGCAAGCAGGAATATGACGCCGCGATCGCGCAGCAGCGCACCGCCGAGGCCGACGTCGCGGCCGCACGCGCCAATCTGGAATCGGCGCGGCTCAACCTCGGCTATGCCACCGTAACGGCGCCGATTTCGGGCCGCGCGCGGCGCGCCGAAGTGACCGAAGGCGCGCTGGTCAGTGCCGGAGCGGGCACCTTGCTGACCACGATCGAACAGATCGACCGCGTCTATGTCAATTTCGGCCAGTCGAGTTCGGACCTGATGGCGATCCGCCGCGACATCGCGTCGGGCAAGCTGCGCGTACCCGAGCTGGAGCGAGTCGAAGTGCAGCTGATACTCGAAGACGGCCGCGCTTACCCGGTCGTCGGTCATCTCGACTTCCTCGACCTGTCGATCGACGAAGGGACCGGTACCGCCGCGCTGCGCGCCGAATTCCCGAATCCGGCCGACGCGCTGCTTCCCGGTCAGTTCGTGCGCGCAAGGATGTTCGTCGGTAACCGGTCCGACGGCGTGCTGATCCCGCAGCGCGCGGTCAAGCTGACCGCCGATGCGGCGACGGTGATGGTGCTCGACGCCAAAAACATGCCGACCCCGCGCCCGGTCAAACTGGGCACCATGCTGGCGGGACAATGGGCGATCCTGGAGGGATTAAAGCCCGGCGACCGGGTGATTGTCGATGGGCTGCAAAAAATACAGCCGGGCCAGCCGGTTCGCGTCGCGACCAAATCCGCCGCGTCGAAGCGCTGACAGGGGACCATCATGACCCCCCGTTTTTTCATCGACCGCCCGATTTTTTCGTGGGTCATCGCCATCGGCATTCTGCTGTCGGGCATCATCGCGCTGCGCAGCCTGCCGGTCGAGCAATATCCCTCGGTCGCGCCGCCATCACTGACCATCGGCGTTACCTACCCGGGCGCCGACGCCAAGACGCTGGAACAGAATGTCACCCAGGTCATCGAGCAGGAGCTGAACGGGGTCGAGGGTTTCCTCTACATGACCTCGACCAGCGAATCGAACGGGACCGCGTCGATCACCCTGACCTTCGAGGCGGGGACCGACATCGATAACGCCCAGATGGCGGTGCAGAACCGCCTGCGCCGCGTCGAACAGCGCCTGCCCGAAGATGTCCGCCGTCAGGGCATTTCAGTGACCGAGGCCAATTCGGGCTTCCTGCTGATCGTCGCGATCACATCGAAAAGCGGCGAGACCGACCCGATGGAGGTCAATAATTTTGCCAACACCCGGGTGCTCGACGAGCTGCGACGGGTGAACGGGGTCGGCAATGTTCAGGCGTTTGCGCCCGAATATGCGATGCGCATCTGGCTCGATCCGCAAAAGCTGGCGTCCTACAACCTCTCGCCCGCCGAGGCGCTGGGCGCGGTGCAGGAACAGAATAGCCAGACCCCGGGCGGCCAGTTGGGCGACCAGCCGCTCGCCAAGGGCGCCGAACTCAACGCCGTCATCACCACGCAGGGCCGTTTCACCACCCCCGAGCAATTTGCGGGCATCATCCTGCGCGCCAACCCCGACGGGTCGGCGGTGACGCTGGGCGATGTCGGGCGCGTCGAGTTGGGGTCGGCGAGCTATTTGTTTTCGTCCGAACTCAACGGCAAGCCGATGGCGGGCATGGCGGTCCAGCTGACCCCCGGCGCCAACGCGCTGTCGACCGCCGCCGGGATTCGCGAGCGGATGGAGCTGTTGTCCAAGGGTTTCCCGCCCGACATCACCTGGTCGATCCCCTATGATACGACGCCATTCATCCAGCTGTCGATCGAAGAGGTCGTCGTCACGCTGGCCGAGGCAATGGTCCTCGTCTTTCTGGTCATGTTCCTGTTCCTGCAGAACTGGCGCGCGACCGTCATTCCGACGATCGTCGTCCCGATTGCGCTGGCCGGCGCGTGCCTGGGGCTGTGGATGTTCGGTTTTTCGATCAACGTCCTGACCCTGTTCGGGATGGTGCTGGCGATCGGCATCCTGGTCGATGACGCGATCGTGGTGATCGAGAATGTCGAGCGGATCATGAACGAGGAACATCTGTCGCCCTATGAAGCGACGGTGAAGGCGATGACGCAGATCACCAGCGCGATCATCGGCATCACGCTCGTGCTGATCGCGGTGTTCATTCCGATGGCGTTCTTCCCCGGATCGACCGGCGGCATCTATCGCCAATTTTCGCTGACGCTGGCGATCTCGATCGCCTTCTCCGCGCTGCTCGCGCTGACCTTGACCCCGGCGCTGTGCGCGACGTTGCTCAAGCCGCATGATCAGGCCAAGCGCAGCGGCCCGATCGGCGAGCGCGCCGACCGCTTTTTCGGCTGGTTCAACGGGTGGTTCGGACGCACCACCGACCGCTATCAGGGCAGCGTCGGCAAGATGCTGTCGGCGCCGCTGCGTTGGCTGGGCGTGTTTCTGGCGCTGGTTGCGGTCACCGCGCTGCTGTTCACCCGTTTGCCCGGCTCGTTCCTGCCGCAGGAGGATCAGGGCTATCTGATCACCGTTGTTCAGGCGCCGCCGGGCGCGACGACCCAGCGCACCAACGAAGCGACCAAGCAGGTCAAAGCCTTTTTCGCCGAGCAGCCGCAGGTTGCCAATGTCGTGCTGGTCAACGGGTTCAGCTTTTTCGGGCAGGGTCAGGCGAATGCGATCATGTTCACCCCGCTCAAACCCTGGGACGAGCGCACCGGCGACGGCGACAGCGCCGACGCGATTGCCGGCAAGGCGATGGGCGTGTTTTCGGGGATCAAGGAGGCGTTTGTCTTCTCGCTCAGCCCGCCGTCGATCGCCGAACTGGGGACCGCGAGCGGCTTTACCTTCAAGTTGCAGGACCGCGGCGGCAACGGGCGGGCGGCGCTGATCGGCGCGCGCAATCAGATGTTGGGCGGCGCGATGCAGAGCAAGCTGCTCGCCAATGTCCGTCCCGAAGGCCAGGAAGATGCGCCGGTGCTGAAGGTCGATATCGACCGGATCAAGGCGCGCGCGCTGGGGCTGTCGATCGGTGACGTCAACGCGACGCTCGCGATCACCTTTGGTAGCGCCTATGCCAACGACTTCACCCGCGAGGGCCGCGTTCTGCGCGTGCTGCTGCAGGCCGATGCCGCGAGCCGGATGACGCCGCAGGATGTCGTCGAGCTGCGCGTGCGCAGCGCCAACGGCGACATGGTCCCGTTCGGGTCGTTCAGCACCGCCGAATGGACCGCCGAAGCGCCGCAGTTGCAGCGCTACAACGGCTATCCCGCGATGACGATTTCGGGCGAACCCGCGCCGGGACAATCAACCGGTGAGGCGATGGCCGAGATGGAGCGGCTCGCCGCGGCGCTGCCCGCGGGATTCGCGTTCGAATGGACCGGCATCTCCTATGAGGAAAAACAGTCGGCGGGGCAGATCGGGATGCTGCTCGGGCTGTCGCTGGTCGTCGTCTTTCTGCTGCTCGCGGCGCTGTATGAAAGCTGGTCGGTGCCAGTGTCGGTGCTGCTGGTGGTGCCGCTCGGCGTGCTCGGCGCGGTGCTATTTTCGATGCTGCGCGGGCTGAGCGCCGACATTTATTTCAACGTCGGACTGATCACGATCATCGGCCTCGCCGCGAAAAATGCGATCTTGATCGTCGAATTTGCGATCGAGCAAGAGGCCGAAGGCAAATCGACGCTGGATGCGGTTATGGAGGCGGTCAAGCTGCGGCTGCGCCCGATCATCATGACCAGCCTGGCGTTCATCCTCGGCATGGTGCCGCTCGTCATCGCGAGCGGAGCGGGGGCGGCGAGCCGGATCGCGGTCGGGTCGGGCGTGATGGGCGGCATGATCGCGGCGACGTTGCTCGGCATCTTCTTCATCCCGCTGTTCTATCTGTCGGTACGCAAGTGGATCAGCCGCAAACGGCCACCATCACCCGCCGAAAAAGGCCATCATGAGGAGCCGGGTCATGCGTAAGCTGATCGCCCTGCTCGCGGCGACCACGCTGGCGGGTTGTGTCAACATGGCGCCGCCCCACGAGCGCCCCGCCCTGCCCACCGCGCCTGATTATCCGTCGGCGTTCGCGGGCGACGTCACGCTGGGCCAGCGCGCGGTCGATGTGGCATGGCAGGACTTCTTCGCCGATCCGCAGCTCGAAGCGCTGATCGCGCAGGCGATCGAGCGCAACCGCGACCTGGCGGTGGCGGTAGCACAGATCGACGAGGCGCGCGGGCTGTACCGGATCCAGGACGCCGACCGCCTGCCGACGGTCGGCGTCAGCGCCGATGCTGCGCGCAGCCGCGGGCCGTCGCTGACCGGCGCCGGAACCGACACCACCAGCCGCTATTCGGTCGGGGTCGGGGTGACGTCGTTCGAGCTCGATTTCTGGGGGCGGGTCAAGAGCCTCTCCGAAGCGGCGCGCAGCCAATATCTGGCGACCGAGCAGGCCGAGCGCGCCTTTCGGCTGGCGCTGGTGCGCGATGTCGCGTCGACCTATTTCGCCTCGCGCGGCGCCGAGGAACAGATCGCCCTTGCCGAAGCGACGGTGACCAGCCGCAAGGAAGGGCTGCGGATCGCGAAGCGGCGGCTCGACGCCGGGGTGACCTCGGCGCTCGATTACCGCCAGTCGGAAACGCTGCTGACGCAGGCCGAGACGCAGTTGGCGAGCCTGAAGCTCGGCAAGGCGCAGGCCGACAATTTCCTGACCGTGCTGACCGGCGGCCCGGTGCCCGGCCCCCTGCCCGCGCCGCTGCCGCTGGTTGCACAGGGGCAGTCACCGGTGTTGACCGCGGGTCTGCCGTCGGACCTGCTCGTCGCCCGCCCCGACGTCTTGGCGGCCGAGGAACGGCTGCGCGCCGCGCGCGCCAATATCGGCGCCGCCCGCGCCGCGTTCTTCCCGGCGATCTCGCTGACCGGCAATCTGGGTTTCGCGTCAAATTCGCTCGATAACCTGTTCAGTAACGATGGATTCGGCTGGAGCTTTGGCCCGTCGATCAGCCTGCCTATTTTCGATTTCGGTCGGAACAAGGGCAATCTGACCGTCGCCGAAGCGCGCGAGAATATCGCGATCGCGACCTATGAGCGCACCGTCCAGGGGGCGTTCCGCGAAGTCGCCGACGCGCTCGCCGGGCGCCGCTACCTCGCCGAGCAGGTCGAGGCCCAGGCGCGCGGCACGCTGGCGCAGCGGCAGATCGCCGACCTCGCGCGCAAGCGCTACCGCGAGGGGGTATCGACCTATCTCGAAGTGCTCGACGCCGAACGCAATCTGTTCGCCGCCGAACAGACGCTGATCGAACTGCGCCGCGCCCAGGTCGACAATCTGGTGACGCTGTACGTCGCGCTCGGCGGCGGATTGATCGAGCGGCGCTGAAGGCAGAAGCCGATTTCGGATAACGCCTCTGCCCTGCTGAAGGACATATTGGGTCCGCAAGCGCTGGCGACGATCGCCGACGCGGGCGTCGCCGCCTCGCTGCGGTTTGACCGGACGGCGTTCCTTGCCGCCGCCACCGACGGCCTCAACGCGCTGTCGATCATGGAACGGGTGCGGCATATCGCTGACGCGCTGCGCCCCGCGCTACCCGCGGATTATGCGGCAGCACTGGAGATCATCGCCGCGATGGCGCCGCGGCTGCCGCACGGATTTCAAGCCGTCGCGGTGACCGAATATGTGGCGCGCTACGGGCTGGACGATTTCGACCGGTCAATGGACGCACTTGCCACGCTGACGCGCTTTGGCACCGCCGAATTCGCGATCCGGCCTTATCTGGCGCAGGATGTCGATCGCGCTCTGGCGACGATGGCACGCTGGACCGGCAGCGACGACGAGCATGTCCGGCGGCTGGCGAGCGAGGGCGGCCGCCCGCGGCTGCCGTGGGCGGCGCGCGTCCCGACGCTGAAGGCCGATCCGACCCGCGCGGCACATATTCTGGAGGCGCTGAAGGCCGACCCCAGCCTCTATGTGCGCAAATCGGTCGCCAATCATCTCAACGACATCGCCAAGGATCGCCCCGACTGGCTGCTTGATCGGCTGGCGGACTGGCCGAACGATAGTCCGCGCACGGTCTGGATCATCCGCCACGCGCTGCGCACCCTGATCAAGCAGGGCGAGCCGCGCGCGCTGGCACTGATCGGCGTCGGCCATGGCGCGGCCGTGACGGTGCGCAAGTTTGCGGTCGAGCCATCGGCAGTGCGACTGGGCGAGCGGATTGCGATCACCGTTGAAATCGCTTCGGATTCGACGGTAAATCAGCCTTTGGTTGTCGATTATCGCGTCAATTATGCGCGCGCTGGTGGAAAGACGGCGGCGAAGGTGTTCAAGTGGAAGACGTTCGACCTCGCGGCGGGCGACACCGTCGCGCTACGTATCAGCCAGGTCATTCGCGATTTCAGCACGCGGCGGCATCACCCGGGGCAGCACAATGTCGAGCTGATCGTCAACGGACAGACGATGGCGACGAGCGGGTTTGCGCTGTTGGCTGACTGATCAAGGCTCAACAAGAAACCCGTTTCCCCGCGAAGGCGGGGATCCATCACCGGCCGGTTCCAACTGGCGCGGCCCGGAGATGGGCTCCCGCCTTCGCGGGAGAACGGCGTTGTTCCATAACGATCAAGGCGCACGCCGATGCTCCGCTCCCCTCCCTCACGGCGGCGCGGGAGCAGGCTCTGGCGGCGCCTCATTCGCAATCGGCACCCGCAAATCGATCCGGCTGCCGTTGATTTCGGTCGAGATAACCGCCTCGCCGCCTTCGATACCGACGCTCGTATTCTCGCCAACCGGGATCGCGCCCACGTCGGGAATATCCTGCGGTTCGACCGGACCGCGCGGGTTGGTTGGCCGCGGCGGCGCTGCTTTCTGCCCCGACGCCTGGGTCATGAAATCGCGCCAGATCCGCGCCGGCAGCCCGCCGCCCGATATGCCGCGCAGCGGCGAATTATCGTCATTGCCGATCCACACCCCAACGACCAGCCCGTTGGCATAGCCGACGAACAGCGCGTCGCGATTGTCCTGGCTGGTCCCGGTCTTGCCGAAATTGGCCTGCGGCAGCCGCGCCGCGCGGCCGGTGCCGCGATTGACCGCGGCGCGCAGCATCTGTTCGATCGCGTCATGGACGCCCGACCCGAAGCGGCTCGGCCCCGAAATCAGATTTTCGAACCAGCCCTTTTCCTCGCCCTCGAACGCGTGCGGGACCACCGGATAGCTGTTCGCCGCGACCGCGGCATAGGCGGCGGTCAGTTCGAGCAAGGTCATGCTCGACGTGCCGAGCGCCAGGCTGGGGTCGCCCTTGGTCATCGGCGCGGTGACGCCCAGGTCGCGCGCCATGTCGATCACCTTGTCGTCGCCGACCTCGCGCAGCAGCCGCACCGCCGCGACATTGCTCGACGTCGCGAACGCGTCCTCCAGCGTGATCGTTTTCGAATAGGCGCCGCCCGAATTTTTCGGGCGGTACGAACCGGTTTCGATCGGCTGGTTGTCGATCACATCATCGGGCTCCCATCCCGCGCGCAGCGCGGCGAGATAGACGAACAATTTGAAGGTCGAGCCCGGCTGGCGCCGCGCTTGCGTCACCCGATTGAACGGCGACGCCGCATAATCCTTACCGCCGACCATCGCGACGACCTCGCCATTGGGGCGCATCGCAACCAGCGCGAGCTGTGCCTGGCCAACCCCGGCGCGGCTGGTCACCCGCCGCGCCACCGCCTGCAACCGCGCGTCGAGCGTCGTCTTGATCGTCTGCCGCGAATAGCCGACATCGCTGAGCTTGCGCGCCTCGGGCAGCGCCCAGTCGGCGAAATAGGTGCCGGTGGGCAGCGTGTTGCGCGACCGCACGTCGATGCGCGGGGTGCGCAGCGCCTTGCGCTCCTGCTCGGACAGATAGCCCGTTGCGACCATCGCGTTCAGCACCAGCTTCATCCGCTTTTCCGCCAGATCGGGGTTCTTGGTCGGCGCCAGCCGCGACGGTGCCTGCACCAGCCCCGCCAGCATCGCCGCCTGCGCCGGGGTCAGCTTTTCGGGCTGGCGATAGAAATAATGCAGCGACGCAGCGCGCAAACCATAAGTGTTGTCGCCGAAATAGGCGTTCGACAGATAACGTTCGAGGATCTCGTCCTTGGTCAGCCACGCTTCGAGCCAGAAGGCGATCAGCGCCTCGCGCGCCTTGCGACCGAGCGTGCGTTTGGGGGTCAGGAAGGTGAATTTCGCCAGCTGCTGGGTGATCGTGCTGCCGCCCTGCGTCCGCCCGCCGGTGACATTGCTCCACACCGCGCGCGCGATGCTGCGCGGATCGACGCCCCAGTGGGTGTAGAAACGCCGGTCCTCGATCGCCAGGAAAGCGCCGGTGACATGCCTGGGCAGCGCGCTCGCCTTGACCGGCGTATCGACGATCGCCCCGATCCGCGCGATCGGCGTGCCGTCGGACGCGAGCAGGGTGATCTGCGGCGGCGCAATCGGTTCGAGCGATTTCGACAGCGGCGCAGTGAGCGCCAGCCAGCCGATGAGCAGGATGAAAATGATGCAAAAAATCGCAAAACCGCGCGAGATCCGGCGCAGCCATTTGCGCCGCCGCGTTTCGGGGACAACCGGCGGCGGCGCGTCGAAAACGGGCGCGCCCGGCGGCGAAAGGGGCGCCGCGACGGGAATCGGATCGGGACTATCGGGTTTGCGAAACCAGCTCATGCTTACCCGCCGTATTAGAGGCTTAACACAGCATAAGCAAATATCTTATGCTGGCGCTGACCATGACAGCATAGCGGCGGAACGCGCAAGAACGGGAATATGGTGCCGCTTACAGGACTCGAACCTGTGACCCCATCATTACGAATGATGTGCTCTACCAACTGAGCTAAAGCGGCAACGAGGCGCGCCTCTAACAGCGTGGCCCGGCGAAGACAAGCGCCGTGGCGATTCAATTTTCGTGGCCGGGCGGCGGCCGCCTAGCGGCGGTCGCGAGCCATGTCGAGTGCGACGTCGGTGATCATATCTTCCTGGCCGCCGACCATTTTGCGGCGACCGAGTTCGACCAGGATGGCGCGGGTGTCGAGGCCGTGGTCGGCCGCGGCCTTTTCGGCATGGCGCAGGAAGCTGGAATAAACCCCGGCATAGCCGAGGGTGAGCGTTTCGCGGTCGACGCGAACCGGGCGGTCCTGCAGCGGGCGCACCAGATCCTCGGCCGCGTCCATCAGGGCGAACAGGTCGCAGCCATGGTTCCAGCCGTGGACGTCGGCGGCGGCGATGAAGACCTCGAGCGGCGCATTGCCCGCCCCTGCCCCCATGCCGGCCAGGCTGGCATCGACGCGGATCGCGCCATTCTGCACCGCAACGATGCTGTTCGCGACCCCGAGGCTGAGGTTGTGATGCGCGTGGACGCCGCGCTGGGTCTCGGGCTTTAGGACGCGGTCATAAGCCTGCAATCGCGCCGCATATTGGTCCATCGTCATCGCCCCGCCGCTGTCGGTGACATAGACGCAATGCGCACCATAGCTTTCCATCAGCTTGGCCTGCTGCGCCAGCGGTTCGGGCGCCGACATATGGCTCATCATCAGAAAGCCCGAGACGTCCATGCCGATGCCGCGCGCAAACGCGATATGTTGCTTCGCGACATCGGCCTCGGTGCAGTGGGTCGCAATCCGCACCGAGCGCACGCCCAGGTCATAGGCGCGTTTGAGATCGTGGATCGTGCCGATCCCGGGCAGCAGCAGCGTCGTCAGCACGCTATGCTCAAGCACCTCCGCGACAGCGCCGATCCACTCCCAGTCGGTGTGGGCGCCAAAGCCATAGTTGAAGCTGGACCCTTGCAGACCATCGCCATGCGCGACCTCGATCGCATCGACCTTCGCGCGGTCGAGTGCGCGGGCGATCGTCTTTACATGGTCGAGGCCATATTGATGGCGGATCGCATGCATTGTCCGCCGTCAGCACCAATGGCCCAGATTTGAGGTTGTGATTTAAGGAGTGTTGGGGCTTCGTCGCAGTGACGAAGGA
>CAZCUW010000035.1:0-27055 GCA_964502035.1 uncultured Sphingopyxis sp.
CCGCACTCCGCTAATTTACGCCGCGACTTGAGCCAAATGTTCTGACGACGGACAAACGGCGCCACAGCGAACACCGCTTGCCCATCCGCGCACGAGTGCGCGGACCGCCGCGGTGCGAGCTGCAAATGACTACTCCACAATTAAACGACGTCTGCGCGCGCGAAGTCGTGATGGCGCGCGTCGGCCATCTGATCCGACGCAAGCAGCGAGAAATAGAGCGCATCACCCGAATATTGCGCGGCCTGTTTGACCCTTCACAGGTTCATGCGCCCGAACCGGGTCGGATAAAGCGGATTATCCTGATCGGTCCCTATGCGCGGCGATCCTGGTACGAAGACAGCCGAACGATCGAATTTTCCGATTACGAATTCTGGGTCGTCGTCAATCATCCTCTGTTTGCCGACGAACGCTGTTGGCGACGGGCGCAGGCAACAATCGACCGGGAAGTCGGCAATCGCTGCGCCGTCGATGTCGAGATCTATGCGAAGTCCGACATTCGCACCGCCAAGGCCGAGCGCGACACTTTCATTCTTGATCGCATCGAGGCTGGCATCAGCCTGTACCGCGCTGCGCGGGATGCGCCGCTGCCCTCGCGCGACAAGCGGGAGGAACGGTCATGACCGCCCCCGCATCGTTCACCTCGTTCGACGAATTCTATCGGTGCGAGAATAAGCCGCTGTTTCATTTTTTCCGGCGTCGCGTGGGACGCGAAGAAGCCTCAGACCTCACGCAAGAAGCGTTCACGCGGATGTTGCGAACCGGGGCATTCGAGCGGGTCGAAAATCCGCGCGCTTACCTATTTCGCGCGGCCCGCAATCTAGTGATCGATCGCGCGCGCCGTGGGAGGAGGAAGGAATCTGGACTGTTCCCGTTCGATGAAAAGCGTGACGCACCTGCTGGCCCCGAACAGGCGTTGGCAATTGAAGCGTCGGATTTGCGGCACGGTTTACGGCGGGCAATTCTTGCGATGCCCGCGCGCACGCGGCGAATATTCCTGATGCACCGATTGCGGCGCCAGACTTACCGGGAAATCGCCGAGGAGATCGGCATCGGGGAACAAGGAGTCGAGTATCATATGATGCGCGCCCTCGCTCGATGTCGAAAAGCGGTTTCGTTTCAAAGATGGTAAGCCGGAGCAGTCCCTAGGCGCCGAAGGCTGCTTTGGGGCTGCCCGAAGCCGTCCATGTTGTGAGAGGCGCGGGATGATAGCGAACGTAATGCGGGCAACATGTCAAGGAGACTGCGACTTTGACGCGTGCGCAGAAAATATCGCAGCGCGCAACGCTGGGATGCGCATTTACGCAGGTAGAACTTGGCGCAATTTCTTGCATTAAATATAGCCAAGGCGGTGGCCCATCTATATAGATTAATGCATCCGCCGGCGCGGATAGGGGACTGTAATTAGTGACGCTCGTGATCACCACCTGTACAAATCGCAAGCGCAAGCCGATCCCAGACGGTCTCCATGTGTCCGCACTTCCGAAAGCCCCGATGGTCGATCTGGCTGTTGACTGGGTGAGCCGTCTTGCGGCGGCGGACGCCTTGTTTCCGGCTCTCGACCTCTATGGCGGGAGGTCATTTCAAGAAGCCGCACTTGCTGCCGATTTGCTCGACGCGCGGCTGATGGTCGTCTCGGCAGGGCTTGGCCTGATTTCTGCTGATGCACGAGTGCCGCCCTATGCTTGTACCGTCCTTGCCAATGCGCCCGACAGCATCCCGTCGCGGGTAGTAGGGGATTATTCGGCCTGCGGCTGGTGGCGGACTCTTGGCGCGGTTTCTCCTTACGCCCGATCATTCCAGCAGGTTGCAGCCGAGACGGAAGGCTTGATCTGCGCGGCACTCTCAGATGCCTATATCGAGATGGTCGCGAACGACCTAGGCACCTTGTCTGCCGGTGAGTTGGGACGGTTGCGGCTTTTTACTCGTGCGCCGCTGGATAGAGTGGCGCCAACGCTACGGCCTTTTGTCATGCCTTATGACGACCGGCTCGATGGTCCCGACAGTCTCGTGCGCGGAACGCGGAGTGACTTTGCTGGGCGTGCGCTGCATCATTTTGCCAAGTATGTTGTCGTGGATGGCGATGGCAGATCGGCT
The DNA here is from genome assembly GCA_964502035.1 of uncultured Sphingopyxis sp. GTDB lineage: Bacteria > Pseudomonadota > Alphaproteobacteria > Sphingomonadales > Sphingomonadaceae > Sphingopyxis. The sequence goes on from CAZCUW010000035.1 coordinate 2,095, forward strand.
CGGGAGCATGCAGCGGCGGTAAGTGCGGGGTTGGCTGACTGGCGGATGGCGGAGCGGTTCGATCGCCTGCGGGTTGACGATACCGCCATGCTCGAACTGATTCGAGAGCATTGGGACGCCGAGCGTGGCAGCACCGCGCGGCTACTGCGGTGCCTTCGCGATGATCTTCAGATCGCCTGCGAGCAGGGACGCTTCGCCGATCTCGCACGTCAGGTGCGTGGAGAGCGCGCATGACCGCCCGTGAACATCTTAAGGTCCGCGCGGTCCGCTCGGAGCAGGGAGAAGGTACCGGCGTCTTCGCGTTCTTCCTCTACGGCTCCGATATCAGCCGCATTGCCGATATCAGCCGTATCCGCCGCGACGAACAGGAACTCAAAGGCTTTCAGCGTCGCGAGATCCGCGACCATGTCAGGGAGATCACCGCCTTCCTCGACAGCGGGCCTGTGCTGTTTCCCAATGCGATCATCCTCGCCATGTCACCCGAGGTGGAGTTTGCGCGGTCGCGGGGCCGTTCGCCCGATCAAGCCTGCGAAGTCGGCGAGACGGGCACGCTCAAGATCCCGCTCTACCCCGAAGGTCACCGCGCGGCGTGGATCGTCGATGGCCAGCAGCGGTCTTTGGCTCTGGGCGCGGCTAAGGACCGCTCGATCGCAGTGCCGGTGATCGGCTTCATCTCCGACGAACTCACCATCCAGCGCGAGCAGTTCATCCTGGTCAACAAGGCGCGCAAGCTGCCGACTGGCCTCATCAACGAGTTGCTGCCTGAAGTGAGCGTGCTGCTGCCGCGCAATCTCGCCGCGAAGCAGTTGCCGAGCATTTTGTGCGAAGCCCTCAATACCGATCCCAAGTCGCCCTTCTACAAGCTGATCAAGCGTGAATCTGATGCCAAGGACCGTGCCGGCATCGTCACTGACAGCGCGCTGATTGAGACAATGAAGGCGAGCCTGAAGACGCCCGCCGGCGCGCTCGGCCAGTACAAGCATAATGGCGACGGCAACGACACCAAAGCCATGTACGGCGCGATGCTGCTCTATTGGACCGCAGTGCGCGACACTTTCCCCGAGGCATGGGGAAAGCCGGCGACCGAGAGCCGTCTCATGCACTCGGCCGGCATCCGCGCCATGGGCGCGCTGATGGACACAGTCATGTTACGTGCCGATGCCGCCGCCGACAGGCGCGGAGCGGTACTGGCGACCCTCCAGCGGTTGGCGCCGCATTGCTGCTGGACGACCGGCACTTGGGAAGGGCTCGGTCTTGTCTGGAACGAGATTCAGTCTACCTCGCAGCACATCACCAAATTGAGCGACCATCTTATGCATGTCGAGCGCGACCTGGCGCGTGCGGCACCATGAAGTTCATTTTCGCCGACAGTCTTGATTATGTCGATCCGGCCTTCGACTTCATCGGCGACCGCAGTTCGGCCGAGCGCCAACCCTATTGGGATGACGCCTATCCGCATGAGATCCTCGGCTACGCCCCCTATGACGGCGTACTGGTATCGCGCGGCATCGTCGGCGATCACCGCGTGAAGGGCAAATATACCGCCAGCCAAGCGCGCCGCTTCCATCTCGTTGGTGCGCGCAAGTTTTTGCGGCTCGACAAGCCTGAGTTCGCGCATCTCGACATCTTCGGCGACTGCGGCGCGTTTACCTATGTGCAGGAGGAGCGGCCACCCTACACGCCAGCGGAAATGGCCGAGTTCTACGACGAATGCGGCTTCACTCACGGCGCCTCGGTCGATCACATAATCTTCGATTTCGATCCGGGAGCCATTGGCATGTCCGGCGGCTCCCAAGACGCTAAGAACCGGTTCGAGATCACTCTGGAAAATGCCGACGGATTTCGCCGCGAGGCACTGGCGATCGATGCGAGCTTCACACCGCTAGGTGTCGTCCAAGGCTGGTCCCCCGGCAGCATGGCTGAGGCTGCGCGTCGCCTCGTCGCGATGGGCTATGACTACCTTGCGCTGGGCGGCATGGTTCCGCTCAAATCGCCCGACATCAAACTATGTCTCGAGGCGATCCGCCATGCGGTGCCATCGTCGACACGGCTGCATATCCTGGGCTTCGCCAAGGCCGACGATATCGACAGTTTCCATGGCTACGACATCGCCAGCTTCGACACCACTTCGCCGCTGATTCGCGCGTTCAAAGACGCCAAACAGAATTACTACCTGCCAGGTGACGGGCTCGGCCTGCGCTACTTCACGTCGATCCGGGTGCCGCAGGCAATCGAGAACCCCAAGCTGCAGCGCGGGGTCAAGAAGGGCTTGTTCCGCGCCGAGGAACTGGTGCGGCTCGAGGCGCTGGCGCTGGAATCGCTGCGCGCGTTCGATCGCGGTGCCGCCGACCTTGAGGAAACCCTCCACAATGTCCTCGTCTACAGCGCGCCGCTGGTAGAGGAGCAGTCCTACGAAGACTGCAAAGATAGTATCGCACTGGCGCGGCTTGCCCAGCGCTATCGGGTGACGCTGACCGAGCAACCCTGGAAACAATGTTCCTGCAAAATCTGCCGGGACGCTGCGATCGACGTGATCATCTTTCGCGGCAGCAATCGCAACAAACGCCGCGGGATCCACAATCTCGCGGTCTATCACGACCATATTGAACGACTGGATTTGAAGCGTGACGTCAACCCCAATGACCTACCTCGCCGTCTGTGCGCTGCAGAGCAGTGAGCACCAAGTGCTCAGCTTTGCGGCGACCGCCGCAGACGTGCTGCGGTTCGCATCGATCGAACGGATCGGCCGCGACGCACAGGGCGAACTTAGCGGGTTCCAGCGCCCGCAGGTCGCAGCCCACATCCGCGAGATCCGCGATTATCTCGAACAGCCCAATTCAGTGCTCCCGAATCCGATCGTCGTCGCCTTTACCGATCGCGTTGCGGTCGAGGATCTCGGCAATGGCACCATGCGCCTGTCGATCGATATGAGCACCGGCATCCCCGGCCTGGTCGTTGATGGCCAACAACGCCTCTCGGCGCTGGCCGAGGTCGATCGTGACTTCCAGATTTTCGTGTCCGCGCTGATCTGCCGCGACGAGGCCGAACTGCGCCGCCAGTTCGTGCTCATCAACAACACCAAGCCCCTGCCCAAGTCGCTGATCTACGAACTGCTGCCCACCGTCGATAATCTGCCACCGCGATTGAGTCGTCGCTCGGTCGCCTCCGACCTCACCGCGCGCCTCAACTTCGAGAACACCGCGCTCAAGGGCTATATTAAGCAGCACACCTGTCCAGACGGCATCATCGCCGACACGGTGATGCAGCGGATCATCATGGAATCCTTAACCAACGGCGTGATGCGCGAGATGATCCGGAGCCCCAAGGGCGTTGAACGCTGCGTGCGGCTTGTCTCCAATTTCTTCGAAGCCGTGAAGAGAATCTGGCCCGAGGCCTGGCACGGCCAGAAGCCCTCAACCTCGCGCCTGCTCCATGGCGCCGGCATCCAGGCGCTGGGCGATGTTATGGAAGTCCTCGCCCAGCGCGCCGAAGCGCGCAGCGTTGAAGAGTTTCGCGAGGGGCTCGAATGCCTCAAGGACAGGACCGCCTGGACCAGCGGCGAATGGGAATTGTCGGGCGAGGTTCGCCGCTGGAACGGCCTCCAGAACGTCAATCGCGATGTCGCTCTGCTCAAACATTATCTGATCGCGATCGTGAAGGCCGATCAGCGCAAACGTAGCAAATCGGCCCCTTTGCCGAGGCTCGAACCCCAAGCGGGGATGGCATGAGCTACGCGGTCAAGGAAATCTTCAAGACCTTGCAGGGCGAAGGCGCGCAAATGGGTCGGGCCGCGGTCTTCTGCCGCTTTGCTGGCTGCAATCTCTGGTCGGGCCGCGAGGCTGATCGCGCAACCTCTGTCTGCACCTTCTGCGATACCGATTTCGTCGGCATGGACGGAACCGGGGGCGGTCGGTTCGCCGATGCCGAAGCGTTGGTCGATGCCATCGCCGCCGAATGGGCGGGGCCGTCAGTCAACCGCTATGTCGTGTTGACCGGTGGTGAACCCTTGCTTCAGGTTGACGATGCCCTCGTCGCCGCGCTTCATGCCCGCGACTTTGAGATCGGTGTCGAGACCAATGGCACGCAGGCAGCACCGGCCGGTCTCGACTGGATCTGCGTTAGCCCGAAGGCCGATGCCGGCCTAGTCCTGCAATCGGGCCATGAACTCAAACTCGTCTACCCGCAGGAAACCGCGATGCCCGAGCGGTTCGAACATCTCGCGTTCGAATATTTCTTCCTGCAACCGATGGATTCGCCGACCGCCGCCGCCAATCTCGATGCCGCGATCGCCTATTGTACGGACAACCCGCGCTGGCGGCTCTCGCTCCAGTCGCACAAAATGATCGGAATCCGCTGATGTTCGAGCTCAGCAAGCAGTTTCGCTTTGATGCCGCCCACACCCTCGACCGGTCGATCGACACCGAATCGAGCCGGCGCATCCACGGGCACAGCTACCGCGCCGAGGTTACCGTGCGCGGCGGCCCTGACCCGGTTACCGGCATGGTTGTCGACCTAGGGCTCCTTGATCGATCCATTGCCGATGCCCGTGACTCGCTCGACCACCGCTTCCTAGACGAAATCAATGATCTGGGGCCGGCCACGATGGAAAATCTCAGCCGCTGGATCTGGGATCGATTGTCACCCGAGGTTGGCAATCTGTTCAAGGTCAGCGTCTATCGCGACAGCAGCGGCGAGGGCTGCTCTTATTGGGGCGAAGAGGTCTCGGCATGACTGGCGATGCCGGCGCGCTTGTCCTATTCTCCGGCGGCCAGGATAGCGCCACCTGCCTTGCCTGGGCGCTTGACCGGTTCGGCACGGTTGAGACCGTTGGGTTCGACTATGGCCAACGCCACCGCGTCGAACTCGAATGCAGCGAGAGTTTTCGCGCGAAGGTGGTCAAACTGAACCCAGCGTGGGCGGAGCGCCTTGGTCCCGATCACATGCTCGACCTGTCAGTGCTCGGCCAGGTCAGCGATACCGCGCTGACCCGCGATGCCGAAATCGCGCTGCGCGCCGATGGCCTTCCCAACACCTTCGTCCCCGGTCGCAATCTGCTGTTCTTCACGCTGGCCGCCGCGCTCGCATCGCGCCGCCAACTCCGGCATCTCGTCGGCGGCATGTGCGAGACCGATTATTCGGGCTATCCCGACTGCCGCGACGACACGCTCAAATCGCTTCAGGTCACGCTCAATCTCGGCATGGGCAGCCGTTCGGTCCTGCACACGCCGTTGATGTGGATCGACAAGGCACGAACCTGGGAGATGGCGTCTAATCTCGGCGGCGACGTTTTGGTCGAATTGATCCGGACCGGCACGCACAGCTGCTATCGCGGCGAGCATGAGGCGCTCCATGCGTGGGGCTATGGCTGCGGCGATTGTCCGGCCTGCGATTTGCGTATGAAGGGCTGGACACAATACCAGTCGACATCGCAGCCATTGGCGTGAACATATCCGGCGGGACAGCCTTTATATCGCTGCCGAAAAGACCGCTTGAGGGTGGCTGTCGAGGGGAGAGACAATGGCAGCCGGGATAAGCGCTTCGACCGTCAAAAGCTGGTTCCAGTACCGCTGCGAACGTAAGACTCGCTACGACATGATGACCCGCGCCGAGCGCGACGATGCGATCATCGTCAAGGAAGAGTCGGGCGCATCCTGGGCACTCGAAGGCAACAAGTTTGAGGAGCGGGTTCTTGCCCGCCTCCGATCCACACAGCCGCTGCTCGCGCACGCGGCAGGCCAGGATCGGCTTGGCCAAGCCGAGACGATCGCGTTCCTGCGCGGCGAAACGCGCGAACAAGTCGCCACGCAAATGGGGCTTGAGGGTGGGCCGGCACTCCGCGCCGCGCTCGGTCTCGCCGATCATGTCGGAATCAACCGTTCCTACACCGATCTCATCTTCCGCCACGTCACACCGGACGGCACGTCGTTCAAGATCATCGACATCAAGGCAACGCGCCGATCAACGCCGTTTCACCGCGCTCAAGTCGCCTTTTACGCGCGGCTGCTCCAGGGCATGCTCGGCGATCTCGGGATCGCCGCCATCGTCGATCCCGAAGGCGAGATCTGGCACATCGAGGGCGGCAGCCGCCTCGTTGACGGTCTCCATGAACCCGCGAAGTTCAAGCTTCGGCCCTATCTGCGCTTGGTCGACGAGTTCCTGCATCGCGACGCGCCCCGGATCGCCCAAAAAAAGGTCAGCGCGAACCGGGACGACACCTTCTTCCACATCTATTTCAAATGCGAACAATGCGATTATCTCGGCCATTGCCGGCACGCGATTGAACAGCCCGATCCCGCCACCAACGACGTGTCCGCGATCCCCGGCGTCTCGCACGAAGGTAAGATCGCGCTCCATCGCCGCCAACTGGCGACGATTGGCGATGTCTCGCGCCTGGCCGGACTTGCCGGCGACGGGCCAACGAGTTGGTCGCTCCAGCGCAAGAGCGAGGCCATCATCGCGCGTGCCGCAGCGCAGGCTGGCAACGCCGTCCGCCGCATGCCGGATACCTTGAGCTATCTGATGCCGCCCAAGATCGACCGGGCATTCTACCTTCTCGCCGACCATGATGCCGTCGAGGACAATCTCGTCACGCTTGGCTATATGCGGCGCGGCGGCGCGCCGCGTTCGATCGTCCGCGTGATCGACCGGAGCAGCGACGAGGCCGAACGCACTGCATTAACAGAAGTCTTCGCTGCCCTCATCGCGGACCTCGGCGAGATCGACGCATTCAACGCGACAGCCGATCCGGACCAGCAACTCCAGACGCATATCTTCATCTATGAGCCGACCGAAGCCAAGGCGATCCAGGCAGCGATCGGTCGTCACCTCGATGACCCCGATATCCGCTCGAGCCTGCTTCATGCGGTCCGGCTCTTCCCGCCGGACGACGTCGTGCCAGAACCCGAATTCAAAGGTGCGCATCATTTGCCGGCGACGGCGCTGCGCTCGGTGGTCGAGCAGCTTTACGCATTGCCTTGCAAGGTCTCGTACGACCTGCGTCAGGTCAGCGAGACCATCGCATTTGCTGGCGGAATCGCAGAACCCTATGCGCCAGCCGGGGTGTTTCGCCGCGATTTCTCGTCGCTGCTCGCGATGGAAGCCGTTCGCTCGCTTCGGGAGGGCCTAACGGACGCTGTAACCGTCGCTCAAGTCGAAGCCGATGTCCGGGCACGGCTGAACACCACAGCCGAATTGGTTGCGTGGCTCCAGCGTGAAAATCTGGCCGCTGCCACTCCGTTTTTGCGCTTGGAGAAGCAGCCATTTCGCTTTCAGGCGACGCTCGATCCCCTCAATGCCGGCGATCTCGACCTGTTGCACGCCTACGAATTACTGGATTCGCGCAGCGCGCTGCTCGAGACGTTGGTTCGCCTCGCCCAACCCGCGCGCGTGCGCCAACAACGCGGTGAATGTCTTGGCGGCCTCACTCTTCTCAAGGAAGGGCGGCATCAGAACGGCCGGCACTGGCTGCTGTTCGGCATACCGCCCGAAAGCCGCGATGCCGAGGTCTCGCCAGACGACATTGGTCTCATCTTGACCGACGACAATCCCGATCTGCGGCTCAATCCCGCGTTTTGGGGGCAGCTTCGGATCAACTTCAGCTTTGGTGAGGGGGGCACCTTATTCGTCAATATGACCGCGCGCCAATATGCTTCGCTTTTCATGGCCAGCCTGCTGCGAACGACCGGTCCGGGCGGCTGGTGCATCGACAAGACTCACCGCGACTTCAACGGTCCGCGTGTCCAGAATTTCCTCATCCAGCTTGGAGGCGCGCAGCCATGAGCGCCGCCGACGTCCTGCGCTTCCTGCGCGATCCACTCGATTTCTCGACCGACGCCGTCGATGCCGAAATCTGGAACGAGGCCTTATTCGAGGTCGCCGAACCGCTCACTCTATCTGAGCCTTTCCGCGAGGCGCAGGTCGAGGCATGGCATGGCCTTGCGACCGCGCGCGCCGGGCTGATCCTCGGTCCGCCGGGAACCGGAAAAACCCATGCCCTTGCCTGGATGGCTGCCGCCTATCTCGAAGCACGCCGGCGACGAGGCCTGCCGTGCCGCATTCTCGTCTCCGCCTTCACCCGCAACGCGATCTTCAACCTCCTCGAGGCGATCGCCAAGCGCAGCCGGGAGTTCGAAACCCCGCCTCGGGTCGTTTTCGCCGGACGCGAACCCGCCACCGCGCTTGGTCCCGGCGTCGAATGTGTCGAGGTCGATGCCGCTGCCGCTCTTCTTACGGAGCCGTATGCGGTGATTGGGACCACCGTATGGGGCCTGAACAGCCTGATCGCGGCGCAGGGCGGGTTCACCGGGGACTTCTTCCACCTCACCTGCATCGATGAAGCATCCCAGATGGTGCTCAGCCATGGGCTGATGGCGATCGCCGGAATGGCGTCGCAGGGTCGGGTCTTGGTTGCCGGCGACAACAAGCAACTACCGCCGATCCGCGTTGAGCACGAGCATGACATAGACGGACGTCGGCTCGGCTCGTCGCTCTATGCCTTTCTTCAGGCCGCCGGCGTTCCGGAATTTCCGTTCGACGAGACCTTCCGTCTCAACGAACCGCTCACGCGCTTCCCGCGCGATCATTTTTACGAAGATCGCTATCGCAGCGCCGACCCGACGCGCCGCTTGCCTCTGATCGATGGGTGGCAGGAAGGACTAGACGACTGGGAACGTGTTGCACTCGATCCCGAGTTTCCGATCTGCATTCTCATCCATGACGGTCCTGCCAGCGGGTCGAGCAATCCGTTCGAGGCTGCGATTGTCGCGCGTCTGGCGAAAGCTTTGTTTCAGCGCCAGCCTCCCGTCGCCGAGGGGGCGCCCGACGCCGAAAAATGGCAGCATCGGCTGGCAATCGTCAGCCCGCATCGGGCGCAGAACGCCCTCATTCGCAACATGCTGTCACAAGGCCCCGAAGGGGCGGGGCTAGTTGTCGAGACGGTCGATCGCATCCAGGGTCGCGAGCGCGACGCGCTTCTCGTCAGCTACACCGTTGCTGACCCCGAGTTCGCACTGGCCGAAGCCGAGTTCATCTTTAGTTCCGAGCGCCTGAACGTCACGGTGACGCGCGCACGAGCGAAGCTCGTCCTGATCATTTCGCGTCGGCTACTCGAAGTCGTGCCGTCGGACGAGGAGTTGGTCGACAAGGCCGAAACCCTCCGCGAATTCGTTTATCGTGCCCGCTTCGTTGACAGCATCAAACTCACCGCCCCCGACCACAGCCGCGTCAATGTCGATCTGTGCGTCGTGCCCTTCGATAATGATTTGGTGTTGCCCAAGATTGAGCCGCCCCTGAGGGCAAAGCAGCAGAACTTGGAGCCGTTGACCCCAGGACATCTGCGGCTGTTGGAGGAGATAAAGGCGCGGGCCGGTGCGACCAAATGGGGCAATGTTCCCGATTACACCATTGCCAAGGCCATGCGTCGTGATGCCGCAGCCATATTCCCGGATCTCCGCCTGTTGCAACGCCATGGGCTGGTCGCACTCGAACGCGTTGCCCGCGATCAGCCGTTCTGGAGCATTCGTCCGCTGTCGAATCAGCGCACCCTGTTTCCGCTCGATGATCCATCGTTCGCCGACCGAGTCGATGAAGCGATCATGCTGGCAGGAAGCGGGCGTCGCGGCGCCCGCTATGGGCATGTCCGTGATGCATTCGACTGGCTCGATGTCGCAGGCGAGGATCTGTTCAAGCCTGCGCTCGACGACCTCGAGGACACCGGCGCTGTCCGCTACGAAATGTTGGACGGCAAATTGTTCGTCTCGCGGGTCAAGCCGGATCAGGCGGCAGCCAAGGCGGACTATGCGCCGCTTGAGGAGCAACTCGAAGTCGGCGACTGGATCTTGCTCAACCACCTCGAAGACCACGAGGCGCGCCGCATCAATTTCGGGGTCTTCGAGGAATGGCATGCCCCGATCGACCTGGCCAAAGCACTGGGGGCGTCACTCGCCGACGTCGCACAAGCACTGCGGCGGCTTGATCGCCACGGCTATGTCCTGATTGCTGATGAGGGCCGCGTCCGCAGTCGGATGGCGGAGATGGCGCGCGCGGTTCGATACGCAAAACAGCGCTTCCGCAAGGACGATGCGGCCGATCGCCCCTATCTCGTGCGCGGACTGAAGGTCGAGATCCGCAATCGCGAAAAGCCGGGTTACGACACGCCGCTGGCAAAGGTCGTCGCTGCACGCATCGCCCAACATGGTGAACGCAGCGCAGCAGCGCGCGCGATCACGCTCATTGCGGACATGTTGCGGGCGGCTTGGAACACGCCCGAACCCAATCTCGCAGGCTTTCAGGCGCGGGCGCTGGCAGCAATCTTCGATGCGTGGATGGGCGAGGGCGAAGAGCGGTATGTCATCGCTGCAGACACAGGATCCGGAAAAACCGAAGCCGCCTGTCTGCCGATCATTGCCGGAGCGGTTGCGGACCGACTTGAAGGCCGCGTCGGCACGCGCGCGATCCTCGTCTACCCGCGCGTACGACTGGCCGCGAACCAGGCACAACGTTTGGCACGCTATCTTGCGGCGCTGTCAACGCTTCCCGATGCGCCGGTGTTGACGCTGGGACTGCAGAACGCGGCCGTGCCCGAGAATTGGGCAACATCAGATGGCGACATCTGGGAGCCGACGGGCCGATCGAACGAATATCAATTCCCATTCTTCATGTGCCCGGAACCCGCCTGCGGCGGTCCGCTCGCGGTCGCCGCCGGAGCGGGCCATGACGGCTCGGACCGTCTTAACTGCAAGCACTGTGCATGGCATTTCGACGGCTGGGTTGGAACCAAGGAGGCATTGCGCGCGACGCCGCCGAACCTGTTTCTGCCGACCACGGAATCGCTCCACCAATGGCTCAACGACAAGCGCTACGGGCGATTGTTCGGCGACTTCGGCGACGGACCGCGCGCGATTCTCGCAGACGAAATCCATCTGTACACGCACATCCAGGGCGCCCAGATCGGTTATGGCTTGCGGCGTTTGCTGGCGCGCGCACGGCTCAATGGCGCATCGCCACTCGCTGTCGGTATGAGTGCCACGCTCGGACGCCCCGAGCATGTCTGGCATCAATTGGTAGACGGTAGTCCGGCTGCCCTGATCGAGCCGCTGGAGGCCGAGCGGCTGCGCAATCCTAAGGGGCGCGAGTATTTCTATTTCGTCCAGCCGGAGATCGAATCTCGCAACCGCGACGTCGCGGGTGCATCAACCACGATTCAGTCGGCAATGGCACTCGCCCATAATATGCATCGCCGTCACGGTGCGGAAGGCGGCTTCCGCGGGATCGTTTTTGTCGATTCAATCGACAAGCTGAAGCGCCTGCACAGCAATTATATGGACGCCGAAGAAGGTCAGACCCTCGCCGGACTACGGACACGTTTCTATCCGGATCACCCGACCACCGGCCTCCCGCGTCGCCAATGTTGCGGCGACCCGCTTGGCTGTGATCTGTTTCGTGATGGCGAATGCTGGACCTTCGCCGCGACCGATACGCGGCAATGGACAGCGTCCGGACCGTATATCGCGGGTAATGCGCTCGCGGTCGCACGCTTCCCGGTCTATTCGGGCAGCACCGCGCGCATCGAAACGGAAATCCAGCGCAGCGATCTGGTCTTCTCGACCGCGTCGCTGGAGGTCGGTTACGACGATCCGGATATGGCGTTCGTCTATCAGCATTATGCGCCGACAAACCTAGCCAGCTTCATCCAGCGCAAGGGCCGGGGCGGGCGCGGTAATGACGATAGGCCTGTTACCGGCATCACCCTCTCGATCTATTCGTCGCGCGACAGTTGGTATTTCCGTCGACCTGCCGCCTTGCTCGATAGCCGCGGTTTCGATGTGCCGCTCAATCTCGGCAATCCCATTGTCTCACGCGGGCAACTCGCGACGCTGGTGCTTGACCTGATTGCCCGGCGTGAAGCCCAGGGCGCCCCGAGCATCGCAAACAATGGCCGCCTGGTGGACGACCTTGCGCGCGAATTTGCGGCCGTGTGCCATCAGATGTTCGACGCAGATCCGTTCGCCCGACTTGGTTACACCGGCGCGGCAGCTTTCCTCGATGACATGGTCGCGCGGTTCGGTGCTTTCAACAGTCAGGAATGGGTGCGCTCGCGGCGCGAACGCTTTGCCTGGGTGCCCTCAACTTTGTTCGGCGCGGCCGATCTGCCGAGCATCTACGTCACGGTCCCGGTACATGGTCAGCAACCGGTCACGCGCAGCGAAGACATCACGCTTGGTCTCGCTGCCGCGGCGCCCGGTAATGCTACACGGCGTTGGGGCAGTATCGAAGCCCATTGGCGTGCGCCGAAACAGGGACGCGCACCATTCCTCAACGCGTGCGAAGAGGCTGTGGCCGAGCAACTCGATCTTGGCGACAGCGCCGCACTCCTCAACGACCTCCCGCTCGACGCGCGCGAGGATCTCGGCGACGCGCCGGTCGCGCCGATTGTCTTGCGGCCGACGGCTTTGTCGGTCGATCTGATCGGCCTCGCCCGAGGCGGCGGTTGGACGGCACTGGTTGAGTGGGACACGCCAACATCCACCGCCAAGCCCATTCCGGACAATGTTGATTCCAGCTCCGAGATCGACATTCGAAGTACCGGGTCGCTGCGTGGTTTTCCGATGGTGCGGACCGAGCGTGCGCCGGACGACATCGACACCGGGCCGCTCAGCCGGTTCGTCCGTTCGGTCGGTGCCTATGTCGGAAATAGCCAGCGTGGCACCGGCCTCCATCTCGCGCGGGTCTATTGGGGAGTCGATGCCGAGGTCCGCATCGTCGAGCAGGCCGATGCGGTCGGTGTGTCACAGACATTCACCGACGCCGCTGGCGAAAAATCGCAGTTCATCGGCTATGCGATGGAAAGCGAGGGCATCAGCTTCGCCCTCGACAGTGCCGCGATTGACAGCTTCCTCGACAGTGAAACAGCCCGCCTCGCCGCGGTCCCTGCCGAGCAACGCTGGCACCGGAATCAGATGCTGCGCTACATCGTCCAGCGGCGCGCGCGCAACGCGGGCATCAATGGCTATGAAGCGCGTCGGGCGGCCGAACTGGTCGTCACGGCCGCCGACAATCCTGTGCTGGCTGCGGACCTGAAAAGATTGCGCATGATGTGGAGTGACACTGCGCTCGGCACCTTGTTCAAGCGCACCTATCACGAAGCATTGGCGAGCCATCCTCTACTCAGCGAGCGCCGCATTGATCGGCTGATCGCGGCGCTCGCGGGCAGCGGGTTCAACGACCTGTTGCGCCACGTGATGCAAGCTTATGAATCGGAAGATGCGCTAAGATCGTTCCTGCGCAGCCAGTTGGTTCACAGCCTGGCCGTTCGGTTGCGACAAAGCGTCGTCTTACACGGACGCGGTGACGAGCACCGGATCGTCGCGCACGTCCGCCTGCCTGTTCAGTTCGGCGAGCGCGCCGACGATGTCATCACGATTGTCGAAAATGGCGTCGGGGGCGACGGCACCACGCGCACTTTCGTCGAACATGCGCCCGCTGCCTTCGCAGACTTCGTGAACGGCTTTGCCGACACCTGCCCAAATGCGGCGGAAGATGCATTGCTGGAGCAAGCGCATTGTGCCGGCGATCATCATGACCAGTGGCGCACCCTCGACCCCCGCCGACCCGACACGCTGACCACCATCGGGACCGCTCTTGGTATCGACTTCGGGGCTCCCGGCGCGCCCTTGCCGCAGCAATTGCTGCGTCTTCTCTACGCTACGGAAACGATCGGCGGACGACCGTTCGCGCTCTACGGCGCGTGGCAGGAAGTCATGGCGGCGCGGGCCAATCTTGCCGCGGCCTTGGATCGTGAGCCCGACGCATGGGAGATTGTCAGTGCTGCCTCGCTCGGCGCGATCGATGGTGGGTACCCTACGCTGGCAGCGATGCTCGTTGCCTATGCCGGTATCGAAGGCGCTTCGCAGGAGGAGCGTCTCTCGCCTCAGGAGAGGCTCGCCGACCAGATCTACCGCCTCTGCGGGCGCCTCTGCTTTGACGGGTGCCTAGCATGCCTCCACGGCGACAGTGACATCATGCCCGGCGGCATGGCCGATGTCGCGGTCAGCCGCCGGCTGCTGGCTAGATTCATGGCGTTTTCAAATGCTACGGGCAGACACTGAAAAGAGCGCGAGCGCGTCATGCGAGCGTATCCATTCGAAAATCTCTTCGGTCAGGTCCGAGAGCCGTACCGGGTTCGCTGCCACCGAAACCAGAAAATCCGCAATCGGGGCGGCGATTCCAGCATCGAGCAGCCGTGCCTGCAAAGCCGAGGCTTCGAGGAGCAAGGCATCGCGCTCGGCGACGCGCTGTTCCGCGACCATCTTCGGATCGTCTAACGCTCGGGTACGGACCGCAAGCGCCTTAAGGTCGCGCCCCAGGGCTTCGACACCGGGAATCGCGCTCAGCACCTCGCCGAGCGCCGCTTGTCCGCCAAGATCGGTCTGAACGGAGCGGCGCCAGAGATCCTCAACGCGAGCCGCGACCTTGTCGACCTGAAGCGGCAGCTGCGCCATCCCGGCTTGATTGATTCCGTCGAGTTGTTCGATCGTCGGGTCGCCGCCGAGTATCTGACCCATTTTAGCGATGGTGGTGAGTGTCAGCCCCAACTCCCCACGCAACTCTTCCTTATCCGAATCGATGGCGGCCAGTAACGTGCTCAGACCAATCAGTCGCTCTGGGAAATGCCCATATTGCTCGGCTGATGCTGTTGCCTTTTGCAACGCCGTCCCGAGCCGCGCGCGCTCCTTCGCCCGCTCGATCTTGGGAAGAATGCCGACGAGTTCATCGAGTGGAGCAAGGTCGACGAGGCCCGCGTCGTCCGCCATCACGCGACCTCCTCAAGTGTCGTGCGCACGGTCGATGCGGCTTGCGCGAGGCGTGTACCGAAGTTCTGGACGACCGAGAGATCCCCGTCGGACTGGTTAGTCTCGACATAGGCGTGAGCGAATTGATAGGCGGCCCGTATCGCGGTCTCCGCTTTCTCCAGGGCGTCCAACGTCGGCCGCAGCGTCGAGATCGGAACCGACAGCGTGTGGCTCAGCCGTTTAGCCTCGTCATCGAACGGCACGTCGTCAGCAAGCAGATAATCCCGCAAGGTTATCCATGCGTCACTGGCTTCATCGAGCAATTCTGCCTCGGCGATCTTGCGCCGCGCGTTGAAATAGTCCTGCCTTTCGACCGGCGCTGCTTGCGCCAGCGCTTTGCCGGTTTGATTAAGTGCGTCATCCACGCGGTCGAGGTGATGTTTCAACGTCGAAGCCCGCAACAGGGTCAGAGCCCTATCGCGCCGTTCAGCTAGGCTCTTTGCCTCGCGCGCCGGAATATGACGAAGCGCCGCGTCGGTCTGCGCCGCCAGGTCCGCGAGTTTGCCTAATTCCTCGAGACCGCGGGTGAACAAACTTCCTGCTGGCACAGTGACAGTTCGCAGGGTCTTCCGAAGGTCCGCCATTTGCCGCGCGACGAGCCCAGCGTCGTACAGGCGTTCGCCACTACCGAGCGGCAAGGTCAACTGGTTGCGCAGCAGGAGTCGGAACTTATCATGCCAATAATCGGTGCCCTTGATGAGTTCACCCCAGGAATCGGCCCGTTCGGTCGGCAAGCTTCGCGGCTCCTGTTCGGTGGAAAGTAGTTCCTGAAACTGCTTTGACAGCGGTTCAGACGGTGAGACCGCTCCGCGCAACCAGGCGCGCGCGAGCAACAATTGAGCGATCGCGCCCGGGATCGACCACCCATGCGGTTCCATTTCCAGCCGTCGGTCGAGTTGCGCACGAGCCAGTTCGGCAAGCCGCCGCAACATTCGGGCGATCGCACGCAGATTGGTCTCGCGCTGAATCGATTGCAGCGGCGTGCCCTGACGCTGGAGTAGATAGGCTTCGAGACCGCGCGTTACCCATTCCTCACGAGGAATGACGAAATGCCGACTGTCGGTCTTGCCTGCGCCTTCGAGCTTGACCAAATCCTTCGTGAAAACACGCTCCCATAGGCCGGGAGCCGGGTCGGGCAGCAATTCGCGCGCATCGCTCATCAGATCTTGCAGCAATTGCTCCCAGGCCGTCGGATCGCCTACGGGTTTCCCGTCGCGCCAGGCCTGCGCCTGATCCGCCAGCGATTTCAACTTGGTGGGCGAGACTGTCGGCGCGGCCGACTTCCCGCCACCGACCGGCTTTGCCCCCGGTGGCTGTGCCAGTAATGGCGCTGGTGTAGGCGTGGGATCGGGGCGGGGATCACCGGTCGTTTCCTCGCCGCTTTGCGGTACGGCCTCGTTAGGAACAGCGGAATTGGCAGTCTGAGCGCCTGCACCGGCCGGCGTTTCGTCGAGGCCCGAGCCTAGCCACGGCAAATCGAACGCTTCAAATATTCCTTCGGCAATACCAGCCACATGGCGCTGCCCGCCGGCGTCGGTGGTAAGCGTAACATCGTGCGTCGCATCACCCCACAGCATTACAAGCCGTTGCAGTTGCGCGCGTCGCGCGGCGTCGGGTTCGGCAGCATCGATGATCTGCGCCATGAAACCGCTTGGCTGCAGCCTGCGCTCCGGCATCCATTCGGAAAATTCAATCTCAAGCGGCGGAAATTCTCCTGCGTCCAGGCGCGTCGGGTTGAGCAACACCGGCGACAACACCCCCTGGATCATACCGCGTGGCGTCTGCAGGCTTTGCGACCCCTTCGGATCCTCCAGTGCCTCGAACATGTTGGTGATCGCGTTGCGGTTAAAGGGGAACAGCCCGATGCCACCCTCGGCGCCAAACGCCGAGAAGCATGCCCTCTGGCCGGCACAGCCGTCGCATTTGTTTGGAACGGCATCCGGTTCCGCCCCATTTGCAAACCAGCTTTCGAGATCAGGCTTTTCGATCCGAACTGCCCGAAGATAGCGCGCTGCGAACTGTGTCTGCGCATCGGACGTCGCCAACTGGATCGTCTGCTGGAACCCGCCCGATTGGCGTTGTCGGCCAAGCCGGAGGACATGGCTGATACGGCCCCCGTAATTTCCCTGGATCGCCTTGAAATAGAGTGGGGTCATGCCGACCACCGAGACCATATCGCAGACATCCGATCGTGTCCGCGCATCGACGGCGAGCGAGTCGATTAATTGCCCGTCAATGCCTTCCCAACTCGTGACATCCTCAAGCAGCAGCACCAGGCGGCGCTCTTCGGCGAGCAGGGCCTTGCGCAACTTGAGGAACATGTCTCGAAGGCCATCGACAGTGATGCCGAGAATCGGCTGGACGGCAAAATCGCGACGATGGTTAAGTGCGTCGAGCAAACGCCGCGCCTCCGGAATCTCCAGATCGTCGTCCATCAGCAAGTCATGCGAGGAGCGCTCGGCGCGGGCGGGCGCAATACGGTCGCATTCTTTCTTGAGCTTGCGCATCAACATCATGGCGCGCGGCGGCAGGCCCTCGGCCGCCAACTGCACCTGCGACAGTGCCATGATATCGTCGAGGTCAAAGCTGGCCGACGCCGAGTTTCGCTGACCGCCGTCACCTGACATCACATCGAGAATGCGCTTGGGGCCAGTCCATCGCTCCTGGACGGTCGGGTTGCCGATCAGGCGCTCAAGCTCCCATGTGCCGCACCACTCTTCGTCGCCGAGCTTATTGGTGAAGAAGGTCGGGCTGAGCGACGCCGCGAGATTGGCGTGAAAGAGCTTCACGCGGCCGTCGAACGTGGCCTCGACACTTTGAGCGAGGTTCGCGAACAAGTGCGCGTATTTCTGACCAAGCTTGTCGCGCAACTGACGGAGCGTTCCCGTCAGGCTGCCGTCGGCGCGCTCGATTAGCAAAATAAGGTCACCCTCGCGCCACTTTACTTCCAGCCAACGGATGAGGTGAGATTTCCCAGCCCCAGGCTCCCCCTCCACGACGCAAAACGCATGGCGCGTGTCGGGGTTGGAAAGATCGGCAAGCAGCCCCTCGTCGGTCGGATCGATGCTCTGACCGGTTGTCGTTGAAATCTGGAAATCACGGATCGGCTGGTGGACCGCTAGAAATTCAGGCACATTATTGGCTAGCGCCACCGAACGCAAAATCGAGTCCGCGCGCTCAGCCGTCCAGCACGTGCCGTGGATCGCGTCCGCCACATCAACCATGCGACATCTCCACGATCAGGCGAACGCCCTTGATGCTTTTGACGATATGCGGCTCTCCGGTCATCTCGTAGCGTTCCTTGGCATCACCGATCGTATCGAGCGCAATCCGCTTGTCGTCATGCAGGTCGCGCAAAGCACCCGTTAGCACGCGGGATAGGCGACGGCCCATCGGCGGCAGGCGAATCTGATCGGCAGAGGCAGCGAACAAACGGCCACCATCGAGATAAGGCATTCGAGCAGCGATTTTCTCCAGAAAGAGCTCGATCTCGGTTTCTTCGCCCAATATGCCCACCAAGCGCATACGCGCTATTTCACGTTCCAGTCGAGAAACGGGGTAGGGGTAGAGATCGCCTTTTGGCATTGAAAGTCCAAGGCCAAGGAAGATGATCCATCGCTTCCAAGGCGCCGCTTTGGTAGCGTTGAACCGGTTTTTGGACTCGTCTTCTTCGTCTGCGCCGTCGCGGCGGACTGCCTTGTTGATGCGCGATGCCCGCTCCTTGGCATTGCCGTCGAGCCACGCCGTCCCCTGTTCGACCTCGCTCACTGTAATCATGGCCGCAAAGGCCTCGAGAATGATCGAGTCGGCGTCACCCCAATCCACCCCGACCAACCGGTCGTGCACCGCGTCCGCAAACGCGTCGAGCGTCGCTGGTACCGGCCCCAGCAGCCGGTACTGATTTTGGGCATCGGAGGTGATTAAATTGAGGCTCGTCGCCGCGCCCAGCATCTGGCGAATGTTGATGTGCTCGCCTTCCGACCCGCGATTTTCGCTACCGCGAAATTCAGGCTTGAACCACGTCTTGATGGCGTCGAAATCGAGGCTTCCGCCTTCTGCCTCGAGCAACCGCAGCAGCGCGAAGACTCGCTGAGGAGAATGATTGGTATCGCTCAATAGGCTCATGAACTGACTGGGTCCTTTACGAAACTCTGCAGAGCGTCCTCCGAAATCGGCGCGCCGTTCGAGAGAATGTTGACTATCGGCTTGCCGCGCACCGCGGTCTGCGCGGGCGCGACGACGACGAACACCTGTCCTGGCGATTGCGCCGCGATCGCTTCGATCCGATCGATCAGCCGGTCAACCCGGCTCAGCCCGTTGATGATAAACGCCGTGGGCACCGCTGCCAGACGCCATGCGCCCAATATGTCGCTATGGCTGCTGACCAGGCCAAGCGCGCAACTGAGGCCAACCAGCCGTGTCGCAAAGCTGTCGACCTCGGCGTCGGGGACAACATATTGCTCGACGCCGGCCGCCGCGAGCCCAGCGATCAGCGATGGTGAAATCGTCCCGTCGTCGATTGTCGGATGTACGATCGTGATGCCTTGCCTTAGCATGGCGCTTGCTCTGGTCTGTGACCATCGCCTGTCGAGACCCTCGAACCGTATCTCTTCGATCGTTGGTGGCGCGATTGCATGCGATCGGCAAAAGGCGCAGCGGCCGCAGGGTGGTACAAGTGGGTTGCCCGCTTCCACCAATTCGAAAATCGCCGCTGACACGCAGGTTTCGGGCTTGAACACAGCACGCTTGAATGCGTCCAGATCAGACAGAGCGGCGGTGCGCTCCTCTGCTCGCAGATTAGCAATCCGCGACCAAAATTCCAGATTCTCGTTCGCCGAAAGCAGCAAGGGCTCCAGAATGTCGATATGCCAAACCGGTACATCGCCGCGACTTTCCGTCGCCATGATCTGCACGGCCCCGGCACGTTGAAGCATATTCAACAGGCTGCGGTTCCAGTCTCGATTATAGTCGGTATCGCCAGTCGATAGGTCGTCATGCGCGGCATCCAACGGCACGACCAGCCGCTGTATGCCGTCGGTGATCGTGCTGCCGCCGAGTTGATCGGCTGCCTTGACGATCGCCCGCCAACGCTTGCGCACCATGGGGGGCCTCAGCCAACTGCCCGACCAGAGTCTGCGCGCTTGGCGCCAGTCGCCATTTTTCCCCTGATCGTCAGTCCACAGCATCAAAGCCAACGCCTGATTGCCGTCTCGGGCTGCTCGCCCGATTTCCTGATAATAGCGCGAGGGCGATTCAGGCACGCAGGCATGGATAATCGCCCGGACATCATCTTTGTCGATCCCCATGCCGAACGCCGAGGTCGCCACCACCAGGTCGATTTTGCCGGCGCGCCACTCCGTTACGATCTGAAGGCGAGCGTCGCCGTCGTTTAGCTGGCCCGTGAACAGCGCAAGCCGGTTATAACCACGGCGTGCAATGGCGCGATGCAACGCTTCGGCATGTTTGACGAGGGTCGTGTAAATGATTGCAGGGCGAGGCAAACGATCTACGAGATCTATAAGTATCGCATCACGTTCGTCCGCAGTGTCGACGCGGCTCTGCAAGAGGTCGAACTCGTAGCGGGCCACCTTTGCCTCGACGGACAGGAAGTCGGTCGCACCATAAGCGCGTTTCAACTCGGTACGGGCGGCATCGTTGACGGTCGCAGACAGGAGTATGGTCTTCAGCGCAGGGTTTTGTGCGCGGAGCGGTTCGATCAGTCCGGGCAGCCGCTGGAAATCCGGCCTAAAAGTTCTGCCCCAGGATTCGATAATGTGCGCCTCATCGACAAAGAAGTGGGTGAGATGAGCATTGAGTCCAGGGAGCTTCGTCGATGGATCTTGTGCAACTTCCATCAGCAGCGCCCGTGCGCTCGTCAACGCAACTTCGGGAGACAAGACCAATATCGGGATCTCGCCCCGACCAAAGCCGTCATAAATCGCCTGCCGAGCGGCCTGGCTCTGCCCCCCATGGATGCAGGCACTCGCTTCCAGCCCGGCGATTGCGGACAGGCTATCGACATGCGCGAGCGCCAGTGCGACGGTCGGCACAATTACCACGGCACATGCACCGGGCTTCCCCGCGAGGCTCGGCGCGATCTGGAATAATAGGCTTTTGCCGGCTCCTGTCGGCAGGGTCGTGAGCAAGCTCGCGCCCCCGGGCATTGTCGCGAGCGCCCGAACTGCGGCCTTTTGGGTGGGTGCCCGATATTGTCCGAACTGACTATTTCTGATCAGCACCGCATCGGCTGCTGCGGACGGATAGATTTGGCGGGCGTGACCGTCGAGCCGAAGGATATCCGACAGCCCGGCAACGGAACCGGTATCGCTGTCGTCTATGATCAACGCTTCGCCCGTTGCTGTAGCGACCGACTTGAGCCCGAACCGGCCAAGGGCCGCGCGGTCTTCCAGGGTGAGGGCAATGCCCGAGGTCGCAAGATCGAGATACCCGCTAGACAGGCGGCAAGTCTCGCGCAGCATCGCGCCCCGATCTCCGACACCATGTGCGGATTCGAATGCCGCTACGGACCGGCATTTCGCGCTCGCATACCAAGACTGAGTGGCTTCGGGCCGCATCAGGCAAGTGCCACCAGCGCTAGGCCGAGCAGGTCCACCCGAGGGACGCGCAGCGATTGTATCAGTGCCTCGCGCGCGCTTATGCCCGCCCGCGCATCCTCGGCTTCACCCTCTGATTGGGCGCTGTTCGCCTGCCAGCGTAGATAGCCAAATTCCGCGCGGAAACTTGCCTCGAGCAAATTGGCACGTTCGTCGGCATTGCTCTGCCGGCGAGCCGCAATCGACTGCAGCGCCACCGGCACGGCTTGATCTATCGCTTCCCACAATTGCGGGAGATAGGGCAAGGAACTGACTACAGCCGCTTCGAGCGGTTTGAGCGCAAGATCACGACGGGGTTGATCGAGCAGGCTTCTAAGCCCCGCGTGGGTGACGATGTCATGATGCGCGCCGCGGCCGTCCCAGAGCAGCATGACTTCGGCAAGCACTTCGGGCCACAGGAATGACCGTGCGCGAGCGGCCAGACCGGCGCCGACCGCCTCGGTCTTCCAGCGTCGTTCATCCAAAACGCTCCGGCCAAGGACCTGGAGCAAGATCGTGCCGCGATGCTTGGGAAAGCCTTCGAGAAGAAAGGCTGACACCCGGCTGTGGCGGCCGTGTTCACCCTCAAGGATCATTGTGTCCACCAAGTCATGACCCGGTGCGAAATATTGCAGATCGTCGCGCTCCAGCGCCATCTCACGCTCGAAGGTGCCGCATAACAACCGGCTTTCCGTGTCGGTGCCGAGACCGACCTTGAGTCGGTCACTGGCGACGTTCAGCGAGCCGTTGGACCAGCGGAACTCGCTGCTGCCATCGTCGATCTTCTTCGTTTGGATACCGAGCCGCTGCGCCCAAGATCGTACCGTGCCAGCGCTGTCGCTGACCCCGCTCTCCTCGATTTGGACAGCAAGCGCATTCGATCGATCCAGTTCCGGCTTCGTTGCATCGAGCGAGAGATCGAATGCTTCGTCTGTCGCGCTTAGCGCGGCATCGACTTCCAGCCGCAGCGCCGCGGCCGCATCATTCAGCGCTGCGGGGCTCTCGCCATAGGCTGCCAAAACAACTCGCTGAAGGCGGGGCAGAATGAACTCCAGGCCGCCGATCGTCTGGTCAAACACCCGAAATACGTCGCGGTGGACCGCAAGTAGCGCGTCGTCCGCCGGTGTCGCCGGCGTCAGCACCACCGACACAACCGGCCGCTCGGCTGCCCGGCCCACACGATCGAGGCGCCCGATCCGCTGTTCGAGACGTGCGCATGAGGTGGGTATGTCGAAATGGACCACCGCGGAGGCATTCTGGAAATTGCGTCCCTCGCCGCCCAGTTCATCGGACACGAGGATCCGACATGCCTTATCGTGCTGGAACCTAAAGGCCGTGTCGGCAAGCTTGGCCTCAGCGATCCCGCAATGAAACCGTGCCACTGCGTGCGTCTTCATGCCTTCGCCTAGGAGATCGGCCAATCGATCAGCCGCATCTGCATCCTGCACGAAGATCAGTACCTGATTATCAGGATCAAGCAGATGCTCGATTAGCCATGTTTTCAACGCCGCCACGCGGGCTTGGTCGCCGTCTTCGACCCAAGCCGAAGCGAGGGCCTTCGCGACCCGCAGCCACTCGGCTTCGCCATCAATCTGCGGCAATTGTTCAACGAGATGGCGAATGAGGGAAGGTTCATCGTTCGGACCGGCATCGGACGCGACCTTGCCGATCGGATCGCGAATGCCGTCTGAGCGGTCGCCGTCCAATGCGGCGGAACGCATGTCGAGATGCTCAAGCGCAGCCGCCGCATTGGTTGCGCAATAGCGTTGATAGAGCACCCGCACGACTTGATCGGTTTCGCACGTGGCACGGGGCAGGTCTTCAAGATGACTGAGGAAAATCGCCTCGGCCTGACCAGGCGTCCAATCGATCTCCACCAATTGTCGCTTGGGCCAGCGGGCCTCTCCTGTGCCGAGCGTCGCGCGCCGCGTCCGGATGATGCGGTGGTCGAGCCGATGGAATTCCTGAACATAGGCGATCAATTCGGTCGCCGCAGTGGCGTCGCCTTCGCGCATTCTGTCCAGCAGAGCATCGAAGAAGGCATCGCCCTTGATCAGGTCGTTCCATTCTTCCGCCGCAAATTCCACTTCGTCCGCGTCAAGTGTACGTCCTTCGCTTGCCGCTGCCTCGATGAACTTACGTGTGAAATTGAGCCGGTCCCATACTGCGCTCTGCCGATCATACTTGCCTTGCAGTGCATCAACCGAATGCCCCGCAAAAACTTCAGGCGCAACGAGCACCAGCAGACCAAGCAAGCCGCTTAGATCGCGTTTCGACGGTGTGGCGGACAGCAGCAAGAGCCCCTCAGTCTGCTGCGAAAGCGACTGGATCAAAGGATAAAGCGAATGCTCCGGAGGAATCTGATGCGCTTCGTCGATGACCACCATATCCCAGCGCCTCGCCCTGAGCATTTCGCCCAGGCGTGGATATGTCTCAAGGGCAGTCGTTGCGACAATCAAGCGTTCGCCGCTAACAAGTGCCTCCAGTGACGCGGCGCTCTCCTCCTCCACACGAGTGCAATCGACATGGTGATAGGGTCGCGCGCCGAAGCGAAGATAGGTCTCGGTCAGCCACTGCCGCGACATCGAACCCGGCGCCACTACCAAAACGCTGAATGCTTTGCGCTCTGCTTGCAATGCTTGGACGATGATGCCCGCTTCGATCGTTTTTCCCAAGCCGACTTCATCGGCTAGGATGAAGCGGGGTGTGCGGTCGAATAAAACTCTGCGGGCCGCGTAGATCTGGTGTCCCAATGGAATGATCCGAGCCCCTAACATCGCCGGGAAACCGCCAGTCGCAGCGTACCAGCGCGACTGAATGTCAGCCATTGACCAGCGAGCGAGATAGTTTTTCGGCGTGTCCCAACGGTAGGCTTTAAGCAATTGCAGTGGGTCGGTGGTATCGCCCACGGGCATGATATGACCTTCCCAGACATCATGCGTCACGCCAGCGGACTTAATCCGATAAACAAAACCCCCGTCCTCGCGCTCAATGAGAAACTCAAGAACTTCACCCAAAAAAGTCTCGCCATCGAGCGATCTGAATTTTACAGGCGTCGCTTCGCCCAATCGCGCGCGCGCCATCGGCGTTCTTGGCGCTAAGATCCGAGTGCCCTCGCCGCCGAAGTGCACAACGGCGCGATCGAGTTCATCATATTTGTGCAGCTTCCCGACGCCTAACTGTCCGAGCGCCGATACATTCACCAAACTGCCGAGGGGTAGGGTCATGAAACAAATGTGCCCTTAGGCGCTCTGATCGCGTGCGACTCGTTCATCATTTGTCTATCCCCCGGTTAAGCTTAGGCTTTCAAGTACCGAAAATCCATTCTCCTCAATTCAATCGGTACATTGCCCTTAGTTTCCTATCAAACCGTGCCAATGAACCGCCCCGGGATTGCCGGAGGCCATTTGGTTTAAGTTACGCAGCATAGAGACGTCGTCCAGCATGGCGTAGTATCGTTCTTTTGCTTGAGCGGGCGGGATATTGCCGATGGGTTCCAGCAGCCGCCTGTTGTTGAAC
>CAZCUW010000036.1:0-26717 GCA_964502035.1 uncultured Sphingopyxis sp.
ATGCGATGCTGCTTTCGGGGGTTCACGCCACGATCGCCGGGGTGCTGGCGGCGATGGCGATCCCGTTCGAGCACACGCCGGGGGCGCCCGACAGCCAGACTTCGCCGCTCCACCGGCTCGAACATGGCCTGCATCCGTGGGTCGCCTTTGCGATCGTACCGCTGTTCGGCTTTGCCAACGCCGGGGTCGACATCAGCGGGCTGACCGCCGAACAGCTGTTCGCGCCGCTGCCGCTCGGCATCGCGGCGGGGCTGTTCCTGGGCAAGCAGATCGGCATTTTCGGCAGCGTCTGGCTGGCGGTCAAATTGGGCATCGCGGGCCAGCTGCGCGGCGCGACCTGGCTGCAAACCTATGGCGTCGCGATGCTGTGCGGAATCGGGTTCACGATGAGCCTGTTCATCGGCGGCCTCGCCTTCCCCGGCGACCCGCTGCTGATCGAGGAGGCCAAGATCGGCATCCTGATGGGGTCGCTCGCCGCGGCGCTGGTCGGCTTTGCCATCCTCCGCTTCGCGCCGCTCCATCCCGAGCATGACGAAGTCGAGCGCGAAACGGACGCCGAGATTGCTGCCGACGGCGATGTCGAAGATACGTCCGAGGATCAGGAGCCCGTCACCGCGTGATGCTGAAATCGATAACCTTGGCGCTGACCGCCACCGCCCTCCTGTCGGGCTGCGCGACGAACCAAACCGCGCGCGCGCCTGGCCCGTCCGACGTCGCCGCAATCGACGTGCGCCGCGCCCCGGCCTCGGCGCAGGCGCTGAACGACATCGCCGCGACCTACCTCCGGCTGACGCTCGAAATCGGCACCCATGAAGAAGGATATATCGACGCCTATTACGGCCCGCCCGAGCTGAAGACGGCGGCCGAGGCAGCGCCGCGCGACAAGCCAGCGTTGCTCGCCGCAACCCGCGACCTGACTGCCCGGCTCAACGCTACGCGCCGCCTGTCCGACCCGCTCGACCGCCGCCGCGCCGCCTTTCTGCGCGCCCAATTGCGCGCCGCCGAAACGCGGCTGATGATGATACAGGGGACGCGCTTCGCCTTTGCCGACGAGGCCGAGCGGCTGTTCGGGGTCCGCCCGCAATTGCAGCCGCTCGCCAGCTATGACCGGCATCTCGCCGCGGTCGAGGCGCTGGTCCCCGGCGACGGCCCGCTCGCGGCGCGGGTCGAGGCCTATCTCGACCGCTTCACCATCCCCAAGGACCGGCTGCAAAAGGTTTTCGACGTCGCCATCGCGCGCTGCCGCGGCCGCAGCCTCGCGCACATCCCGATGCCGGGCGGCGAAAGTTTTCGGCTTGAGTTCGTCACCGGCAAAAGCTGGAGCGGCTATAATTATTATCAGGGCGCGTACCACAGCCTGATCCAGGTCAACACCGACCTGCCGATCCGCCTGTCGCGCGCGCTCGATCTGGGGTGCCACGAAGGCTATCCGGGACATCACCTCCTCAACATGAAACTCGAGGAAAAGCTGGTCAAAGAGCGCGGCTGGGCCGAATTCAGCGTCTATCCGCTCTACAGCCCGCAAAGCCTGATCGCCGAAGGCACCGCCAATTACGGCATCGATCTGGCGTTCCCCGAAGCCAGCAAGGCCGAGACCGAACGCGACGTGCTGATGCCGCTCGCCGAAATCGCGGTGCCGTCGGACGATCGTTACTGGCAACTGCTCAAAGCGATCGACGCGCTGGGCGGCGCGCGGCTGACGATCGCGCAGCAATATCTCGACGGTTTGGTTGACCGCCCGACTGCGGTTGCGCTGACCCAGAAATATCTGCTGGTGTCGGAAAAGCGCGCCGAACAATCGGTCAGCTTCACCGATCAATATCGCAGCTATGTCATCAACTACGGCCTCGGCGAAGCGATGGTGCGCGCGCATGTCGAGCGCGGCCGCCCCAGCCGCGACGAGATGTGGCGGCGGATGGCCAGGCTGATCAGCGAACCGACACTGCCCGCGGACCTGCAGGCGAAATGAAGGGCGCCGCGCCCTTGCTCTGGCTCGGCCAGTCGGGATCGCCGCGACGACCGCCAGCGGGGGTGTATCCGCGCGGTTGAGCGACGGACTAAAGCCCCTCCCCTTCAGGGGAGGGGCAGCGAGACTTGGCAGCTTGCTGCCTAGTCGCAGCGGGGTGGGTCAATCGTCGCCGCACAAGGCCGATGGACCCACCCCAACCCCTCCCCTGAAGGGGAGGGGCTAAGCAATTCCCGAAGGACTGCCCCCCATGCTCGACAAAACCGACATCCACGCCCGCCTCGAAGCCCCGGTCCTCAAGGATTATGGCGTTTACCTCGCGGTCGACCGCCTGCTCGCCTGCCAGAAACCGCTTGGCCAGCTCGTCACCCCCGACGAACTGCAATTCCAGATCGTCCATCAGGTCGAGGAATTGTGGATGAAGCTCGCCGCCTTCACCCTCGCCGAAATCGACCAGCATTTGCAGGGCGGCCAGATCATGCGCGCCATCACCCTGTTCGGCCGCGTCCATATGCTGCTGCGGATGATGACCGACCAGCTGGCGCTGATCGAAACGATGAGCCCCTATGACTATCAGGCGATCCGGCTTCAGCTCGGCAACGGGTCGGGGCAGGAAAGCCCGGGGTTCCAGATGCTGCTGACGCTGCCCGCCGGATTGTGGGATAGCTATCGCGCGAAATATCTGGACCCAGAGGGTCGCACGCTGACCGACATCTACGACACCGGCTATGCCCATGACGAAGCCTATATGGTCGCCGAGGCGCTGATCGAATTCGACGAACTGTTCCAGAAATTCCGCGCCCACCACATCTACCTCGTCCACCGCTCGATCGGCATGGGATCGAAAGCGATCAGCGGCCGCGCGGTGGACCTGCTTGATGCCGGGGCGCGGCATCGCTTCTTCCCCGAACTCTGGGCGATCCGCGCCCAGATGACCGACCGCTGGGGCGCCGAATATGGCGTCAAACGCGACAGCATCCGCC
This sequence comes from uncultured Sphingopyxis sp., assembly GCA_964502035.1. Classification (GTDB taxonomy): domain Bacteria; phylum Pseudomonadota; class Alphaproteobacteria; order Sphingomonadales; family Sphingomonadaceae; genus Sphingopyxis. The sequence goes on from CAZCUW010000036.1 coordinate 2,950, forward strand.
ACGGCGACGCCGGGCATGGCAGCGGGGTTTAGAGGCGCTCGCGCCCATCGGCACCCGTCCAAAGTTCAGTGAAGTTCAGCCCAATGGCGATCCCCAGCACCTGCCGCCGCGCGCGGTAGCGGGTGCTGAAGATCGCTCGGCGGGCTGGAGAGGTTTCGGCTCATCCGCGAGCTTGAAGCATGGCGGAATAATGTAGGAAAGGAGTTTCTTGCGCGGGGGGCGGGTTGCCTGCATCAGGCCTTGAAATCCACCCAAAAATCCTTACAATTCCTTACATGATCGTTGGCAAAATCACGGCAAAGTCGCAGACGACCATTCCCAAAGCGGTCCGCAACGCGCTGGGCATCAAGCCCGGCGACGAGGTCGGCTGGGAAATCGACGGCGATTCGGTGACCATCATCAAGGTCAATTCCACTGAAGGCGATCCCTTCATCGGCAATTTCTCGACGTTTACCGAATGGGCGGACGAAATCGACGCGGCGTTCGATGTCCTTTGACATCGGCGCGATCGTGCGCGTGCCGTTCCCGATCACGGAGAAGAAAGGCCGCAAATTTCGGCCAGCGCTGGTTGTGGCGCGGTTTCAGGTGACTACCGAAATTGCGCTGTTATGGACATTGATGATCACCGGCGCCAATCGCGACAAGTGGGCAGGCGACATCGAGCTGCCCGATCATGAAGCCATCGGGCTTCCCATCCCATCGATGATCCGCACGGCCAAAATAGCCACCATCGACGTTCGCGAGGCCGAGCGGATCGCGCAGATCGACGGCGAGCTGCTGCAACGGATTTTGGCGGGGGTTAGAGTGGGGTTGGCGCCTTGATCCATTGTCGGTGCGCCGAATATGGCGTGAAGCGCGACAGCATCCGCCACGGCGACGCGGGGCATGGGAGCGGGGTTTAGGGATGGGCGTATTTTTGGACGTCAGCCGATTGTTATCGGCGATGCTTCCCAGCTCTAGATGGGAATAGCTCTTCAAGTTGCTTGTCGAGGCGGGGATGACGCCAGCCTAGCTTATGACGCTCGTCTATCTGGCCGACCCAGCCGAGGTTGTAATCTTGGCTGTCAAAGCGCTCAACTTGGCACACACCGCGCCGTGCATCCTCAGCGCCGAAGTCGATCCATCGGCGCGAAAATCCTGCGCCATAAGGATGATTCATGATGTTCAGCTTGGAGCTGCGACCTCCTTTAATTTGCTCATCAGTATAAATTCCATCCGACAATTCTTCTATTTCTCTGGAGGCATCTTTGTAGCCTGCCTTGCGCTGAAGTGAGTCTCTGATCTCATCGAACATGCCAGCCTCCCGTTGAGCAGAGACTGCCCCAATCAAACCAGCGCAATCAAGTGTTGCTGCGAAAGCTCCCGATTGATCCGAACCGCCCACGTTTCATTCGTTCGTCCTGAGCTTGTCGAAGGACCGCTCTTCTTTCGCTGAAACTGGGGGAGAAGGACGGTGCTTCAACAAGCTCAGCACAAACGGATTTGGATTGGCAACCGACGCTCAAATATCCACCACAATCTTCCCAAAATGCGCGTTCGCGGCCTGATGGCGAAATGCATCGGCCAAGCGTTCGAGCGGAAAATGATCGCTGATCACGGGCCGAATGCCGTTCGCCTCGATCCCCGCGATCATGTCGAGCTGTTGCTGGCGGCTGCCCACCGTCAGCCCCTGCACGCGCAGGTTCTTTGCCATCAGCAGCGCGGTCTGTACCGGGCCGGCAAAACCTGCGAGCACGCCGATCAGCGCGACATGGCCGCCGACCCGCGTCGCCATCATCGACTGGTCGAGCGTGCCCGCGCCGCCGATTTCGACGACGGTATCGACCCCGCGTCCGCCGGTCAGTTCGAGCGCCTTTGCACCCCACGTGGGCACCGCCTGGTAATTGATCAGTTCGTCGGCGCCGAGCGCCTTCAGCCGTTCCAGCTTGGCGTCGGACGAGCTGGTCGCGATCACCCGCGCGCCCGCCGCCTTGGCGAATTGCAGCGCGAACACTGACACCCCGCCGCTGCCCTGCACCAGCACCGTCGATCCCGGCTGCACATTGCCGTCGACGAACAAAGCGCGCCACGCCGTCAGCCCGGCGCAGGTCAGCGTCGCGGCCTCGGCGGCATTGTAACCCTGCGGCACGCGGGTGAACCAATGCTGCGGGGTCACCACGACCTCGCGCGCATAGCCGTCGATGCCGTCGCCGGGGACGCCGCGAAACGCGGTGGCGGGCGGGGCGCCGTCAATCCAGTCGGGGAAAAAGATCGACACCACGGTGTCGCCCGGTTTGAACTGGGTGACCCCCGCGCCCACCGCCTCGACCGTCCCGGCGCCGTCGGACATCGGGATGCGTCCGTCGGCGGCGGGGATCATCCCCATGACGACGGCATAGTCGTGGAAGTTGAGCGACGATGCGGCCAGCCGCACCCGGATTTCGCCCGGCCCCGGATCGCCGGGGTCGGCCATTTCGGTCGGCGTCAGATTGTCGAGCGACGCGGGCGCGCGCAATTGCGTGGCTTTCATGGGAATATCCTTGGGTTACGGATCAGACGGCGGACAGCGCGCCCGATTTCCAGAGCAAAAGAGGATAGGTCGCGACGATCAGGATGAAGCTGGCCGAAATGCCCCATGGGACATCGCTGCCACGCCCCGCCGCGACGAGCGGTGCGACAAAGACGAGCAGCCACAAACTTTTGTAGATGATCTGAACGACCAGCAGCGGCGCGAACAGCTTTGGCATCGCCAGTCCCGCGGCGCTGCACGCGAGGATCGCGAACCACAGGCTGCCGACAAGCAGGCGCAGCCCCGCCGATTCATCGACCTTGCCCTCGAACACGCTCGCGACCCCGCCGCCGAGGAACATGGCCCAACAGACGGGGACAAGGATCAGGATGTTGGCGGCATAGGCAATGCGGAGCATCCCGGCGCCGTCGAACATGCGCCTATTCCGCCGCCATCGCCATTTCGACGCGCTGCGGGCCGCGGATCACCCCGCCGGGGGTTGGCCCCTGCATCGCGCCATCCCTGAACGTGACCTCGCCCGACTTGATCGTCGCGACATAGCCGTCGGCCTTTTGCAACAGGCGCTTGCCGCCCGCGGGCAGATCGAACGCGAGCCACGGCTTGCCCAGTTTGATCGCGTCCATATCGATGACATTGAGGTCGGCGAGATAGCCGGGCGCGAGCACGCCGCGATCCTCCAAGCCATAGAGCAGCGCCGTATCGCGGCACTGGCGCTTGACCGCATGTTCGAGCGCGATGCGCTTGCCCGCGCGGTCGCGCACCCAATGCTGGAGCATGAAGGTCGGCGACGCGGCGTCGCAGATCGTCCCGCAATGCGCGCCGCCGTCGGACAGACTGTTCACCGTGTCGTCGGCATGTTGCAGATCCTCGAGGAAATTGAGGTTGCCGTCGCGGTAGTTGAGGATCGGGAAATAGATGAAACCCTTGCCGTCGTCCTTCATCAGCAGGTCGTAAGCATATTCGGCCGGTGAGACGCCCGCGGCGGCGGCGCGACCCGCAATGCTTTCGTCCATCTTCGGCTCATAGTTGAAATCGGGGTCCATTTCGAAATGGACCGGCCAGCCCTCGGCAACGATTTTCAGGAAATCGATGATATCGCTTTCGGGCCAGACATTCGCCTCGCCGATCATCCGCGCCTTGAACGCCGGGTCCTTTAACCGGGCGAGCTGCTGATCCCACGGCAGGTCGATGATCTCGTTCCATGCGGGCTTGAACCGGAACGGATGCACCGTCCCCTGCCACGCCATGATGATGCCGTTGCCGCGCAGCGCGATCTGCGCGACGATGTTGGCGCCGGTGGCATTCTGGCGCCGCATTTCGGCGATCTGCTCCTCGAGCGGCAGTTCCTTGGCGATCGATTGGAGCGCGGCGAAGGTCACCGGCAGCCCGGTTTCGCGGCTCAGGTCGCCCATCCACTGAAACTCGTTCCACTCGCGCTTCAGATCGCTCGCCATTTCGAAAACGCCATAGCCGACGCGCCCCATCGCGCGCCCGATCGCGATCAGTTCCTCGGCGGTCGCGGTGGTGCCGGGGACGAGTTCGCCGTCGATCGATTTGTGCAGCACGGTGCGGCTGGTCGAGAAACCGAGCGCGCCGGCGCGGATGCCTTCCTCGACGATGCGCGACATTTCGGCGATGTCGGCGTCGGTGGGGATCGCCCCGGGCTTTTCGCGGTCGCCGAGCACATAGGCGCGCACCGCGCCGTGCGGGACGTGGCACGCGACATCGACGGTGCGCGGCAGTTTTTCCAGCGCATCCATATATTCGGGGAAGGTTTCCCAGTCCCACGACATGCCCTCGGCCAGCGCGGTGCCGGGGATGTCCTCGACCCCTTCCATCAGCGAGATCAGCCATTCGTGGCGGTCGGGTTTGGCGGGGGCGAAACCCACACCGCAATTGCCCATGACGACGGTGGTGACGCCGTGCCAGCTCGACGGCGCCATTTCGGCGTCCCAGGTCGCCTGGCCGTCATAATGGGTGTGGACGTCGACAAAGCCGGGGGTGACGATCTTGCCGCTGGCGTCGATTTCGTCGCGTCCCACGGCGAGGTTTTCGCCGACTGCGACGATCCGATCGCCATCGACCGCGACATCCGCGACAAAGGGCGCGCCGCCCATACCATCGACGACGGTGCCGCCGCGTATCACCAGATCAAACATCCCGACTCTCCCGAATCTCTAGGCCCGATTTTTTAGTTTCACGAAGAAACCTATCATCAAAATCGCGAGATGCAAATAAGCGCGCGGCGCTGGCAACAAGCCGCTATGGTGGCCGGGCAAAATCGCTGGGAGTCGATGCCATGATCCGTCCGCTTACCCTCGCCCTGCTGCTCGCCGTGTCGGCGCCCCCGCTCGCCGCCAAGGAAGCGGCGGCCCCGGACTATCAGGCCGCGCTCGCCGATTCGGCGCGCCCCGCCGCCGACCGGACACGCGACGCGGCGCGCAAGCCCGCCGAGTTGCTGGCCTTCGCGCAGATCGCGCCGGGCGAAAAGGTCGGCGATTTTGTCATGGGCGGCGGCTATGTCACCCGCCTGCTTGCCGCCGCGGTCGGCCCGGCGGGCAAGGTCCACGCCTTCCAGCCCGCCGAATTCATTACGTTCAAGAAACAATATGGCGATGATCAGGCCGCGGTCGATGCCGCCTATGCCAATGTCGATGCGGTCGCCGGTCCGTTCGCCGCGCCCGGCTTTGCCGAACCGCTCGACACCATCATCACGGTGCAGAATTTCCACGACCTCTATCTCAAGCCCTTCCCCGCGGGGACCGGCGAAAAGGCGAGCGCGGCGCTGTTCGCGGCCCTCAAACCCGGCGGGACGCTGGTCATCGTCGACCACAGCGCCGCCGACGGAACGGGGACAACGCTCGCCGACAGCCTGCACCGGATCGACAAGGCGGCGGTGGTCGCGGCGCTGACCAAGGCCGGGTTCAAACTGGAGGCCGAGAGCGATCTCTACCAGCGTGCCGACGACCCGCGCACGACGAACGTCTTCGACCCCGCGATCCGCGGCAAGACCGACCAGTTCGCGCTGCGCTTTCGGAAACCGGGATGACAGTTCTAGAATTGCGCGGTTGACGAAGAGATCGTGAACCGGCAAGATCCTATTATGTTCTCCATCACGCCAGCCCCGAGCGATGCCGCAATCGACCTGATTTCATCCGTCGGGGACACTCGGTTCGGCACAATACTTGCCGACCCGCCATGGCAGTTTCAGAATCGCACTGGAAAGGTCGCTCCAGAGCATAAACGTCTCAATCGCTACGGCACGATGACGCTCGAAGACATCTGCGAACTACCGGTCGGGGCAATCGCCGACGATCCTTCGCATCTTTATTTGTGGGTACCCAACGCTCTGCTTCCAGACGGCTTGCGTGTCATGGAGGCGTGGGGTTATCGTTACATTTCAAACATTGTCTGGCATAAAGTACGTAAGGATGGCGGATCGGACGGCCGTGGCGTCGGTTTCTATTTTCGCAACGTCACCGAACTACTCTTGTTTGGCGTGCGAGGTAAGAACGCACGCACACTCGCGCCCGGCCGCAGCCAAGTCAACTTGCTGGCAACCCGAAAGCGTGAACACAGCCGCAAGCCTGACGAACAATATAAAATTATCGAGGATTGCAGCTGGGGTCCGCGCCTTGAGCTTTTCAGTCGCGGGACACGGGATGGGTGGACCGTTTGGGGTAATCAAGCCGACAACAGCTATACGCCCGATTGGAGCACCTACGCTTACAACAGCGCACTCGAAGCTGCGGAATAATGTTTGAGCCTCTGGTTGCAGCGGGCTTTGAGTTGCAAAATACCAGTCACGCACAAGCAATTTTGCGTCACGACTTTCCTGAGCTCGCGGGTGAAATTGAACTCGCTTTGCAAACGCTGCGGTTGCCTATGTCAGAGATCATTGGCGGTGGCGGTGGCGAGGCAAAGATGACACAACGTCTCCGTCGCGCCCTGGCCGAGCTGGGTTGGCCAAAGCATAATTTCATCGTTACCAAGTCAGTGGATGGCGTTCCGAAAGAATCTACCAGCCATGAAATCGATCATGTCCGTCGCGCCGAAAGCGGAACAGTGGCTTTCGAAATTGAATGGAACAACAAAGACCCATTCTTCGATCGCGACTTGGAAAATTTCAAGCGGCTCCACGCCGAGGGTGCAATCAGCGTCGGTGGCATTATCACTCGCGGCAGCACAATGCAGGCAGAAATGCTGCCGCGTGTATTGGAATTCGGACGCCGCGAGTTGCTCGATACTTACGACGATTTGTTGCGGCTCGACCTTGCCCCTACCCGTCCGCAGCGCAATCAGATAGATCGGCAGGTTCTTGCTGGTCGCCCGTTCGTGGAAGCATGGGCGAGTAAATTCGTTTCCGACAAGTTCGGAATGGCAACAACCCATTGGTCGAAACTGATGGATCGGGTAGCCCGCGGTGTCGGCAATCCCTGTCCGTTAATCCTGATTGGTCTTCCGGCAAACATCATTGACATGGATGCCTGAAATATAGGTATTATCGGCGCTATCCCAACGTTCCCCGCCGCGGCCCCAGATATCCGAACAGATACGCCGCCACCTTGCGCATCTGAATCTCTTCCGCGCCTTCGGTGATGCGATAACGGCGGTGGTGGCGATAGATATGTTCGAACGGCTTGTGGCGCGAATAGCCGATACCGCCATGGACCTGCATCGCGCGGTCGGCGGCTTCGCAGCACAGCCGGTTCGCCCAATAATTGCACATGCTGACCTTGTCGGACAGCGTGTGCTCGATCTGTTTGTGCGGGGTGTTGTCCATATCCCATGCGGTCTTGCGGATCAGCAGGCGCAGCATTTCGGCCTGGGTCGCCAGCTCGACAAGCGGGAACTGGATCGCCTGATTGCGTGCCAGCGCCTCGCCGAACGGTTTGCGCGTCCGGGCATATTTGACGCTTTCCTCGATACAGAACACCGCGGCGCCCAGCGATGACGCCGCCTGGCGGATGCGGTTCTGGTGGACAAAGCTCTGCGCGATCGACAGCCCGCCGCCGACCGGCCCCAATCTTGCGCTGTCGGGCACCCACACATCGGCAAAGGTCATGCGCGGATGGTCGGTCGGCATGTTGAACGTCCACATATATTCGTCGATCGTCATCCCCGGCGTGCCGGTGGGCACGAGCAGGCAAGTGATGCCCTTGGCATCGCCGTCCTGGCCGTCGGTGCGGCAAAAGGTCGCGCAGTGGGTCGCGACGTGCATGCCGGTGATCCACATCTTGCGCCCGTCGATCCGCCAGCCGTTGATCCCGTCGCGGGTCTCGCGGACGCCGCGCGTTTCCATATGCGTCGCGTCGCTGCCATGGTCGGGCTCGGTCAGGCCGAAGGCGGTGCGGCGCTTGCCCTCGAACCCGCCCAGAATGAACTCCTGCTTCTGCTCCTCGCTCGTCGCGAATTGCTCGAACATCTCGACAAAGGGGAAATTGCCGACGATGCTATGTTCGTTCTGCAGGTCATTGTGCAGGCCGAGCCCCTTGGCGGCGAAATGCTCGCGGATCACCGCCATCCACAAATTGCTGCCATCCTTGCCGCCATATTTTTTCGGCGCCGAAAACCGCCAATGCCCCGCCGCGTCGGCCTTGCGTGTGGCCTGGCGCAGCAATTGCTCCCACTCGTGACGCGGCAGCCCCTGATTGTCCCAATCGGTGCGCGCATGTTCGCGGCGATGGTCAAAAAACCGGATATTGTCGTCGGCGTCCTCCAGCGGCTTGATCTCGGCGTCGATGAAGGCATCGAGTTCGTCCAGATACGCCTGCAGGTCGGCGGGCATCGCAAAATCCATGTCTCTCTCCCTGTTATTCCTGGCCGCCCCAGCTTTCGCGGGCGCGGGCGAGCGCGGCATATTTGGGGCTGTCGACCGCGCATTTGTCCAGCACCGCGCGGCGCAGTTTCGCGAGCAAGCCGGGTTCAGCGAGGGTGGTCGCGCCGCTCAGCAACGCCGCCGCCAGCGCCTGATCTTCGGCGCGCACCCCGGCATCCAGGTCGCGCATCACGATCCCCAAGGCGTTCATCGCCACCGCGACCTCGAACTTGCCATGCCCCTCGGCCTGCGGCTTGATCGCATCGCCCAGCCAGTCGCGCACCGCCTGCACGATCTCGCCATTCGTCGGCTCGCCCGTCGGCGCCGGAGAGGCGGCTGGCGAAGGCGGCAGCGCCCTTTCCCGCTCGGCCGCGGGCGCCGCCGCCTCCAGCAGCAGCAGCAGGTCGAGTTCCTGTTCGGCGGTGCGCCGCCCGACCACGACGCGCTCGACCGTCGGGTCAGCGCCGCTGCGCCACGCCTGCCCCATCTGCAGACAGCCGAGCGCCCACCACAGGGTGCGATATACCAGCCAGAAACGGAAGCGATCGGGGTCGACCTGCCCCCCGCCCGCGGCTTCATAGGCGGCGAAATATTCGGCGAGGCTGCCGACCCCGAACGCGGTTCGATCGATCTGACCAAACCGCCATACCGTCATGCACCCGAACGCCAGATCCTCATGCGCGTCGCCGCGATGCGCCAATTCCCAGTCGAGTACGACGGCCAGCCCCCCGCTCTCTTTGGCGACATCGACCATGATATTGCCCATCCGGTAATCGCCATGCACCAGCACGGGGTCGGCGGGCAGCGGCAGATGATCCTCGCACCAGCGGATCGCCAGCGCGATCACCGGCCGGTCACCGCCATAGTCCAGAAACCGCGCTTTCAGATCGGCCAGCGCCGCGGCGGTGTCCATCAGCGGGATCGCCGCCGGGATCGCGCTCGCCGGGATGGCATGGATGCGCGCCAGCTCGCGCCCCAGATCGGTCAGCAACGATGGCGGCGGATCGGCGAGTATCTTCGCCGGGTTCACCTCGGCGATCACCCGCCGCATCACATAGCCGGTGCCCATGCCGTCGCCGTCCACCAGCACCCCGACGACCTCGGGCGCCTTCACGCCTGCCGAATGGGCGGCGATCACCAGCGCCGCCTCGTCGGCATGGCCATAGGGCCGCCCCGCCATATAATCCGCCGACGGCGCGCGGCGCAGCACATAGGCGCCGCCCGCCCAGTCGAACGCCCAGCTTTCCATATTGGCGCCGCCCGACAGGCGCGCCAGACCGGTCAATTCACCGGGGCCGGCAAGGCGGGTCATCAAGCCGGACAGGGCGTGACTCATGCTGCTCATCGACCGATTGTGCTTGCAGTTTACGTAAACGGCAAGCGAACATTTGTTCGTCCCGCCCGCGCGCAACGCCGCCAAGGACGCGCGCGAGGACAATCGAACGTCGCCGCAAAGCGTCTAGCGCCGCAGGCTCCCGATGCGCCGGTCATACCATTTGCCCGCGAAATAGAGCACCCAGGCGAGCGGCCCGGTCAACAAAATCCAGCCCCACCAATCGATCCGCTCGATCAGGCGTTCATCGAGATGCGAAAAGAAGGCGAGCAGGATGATCGGTGTGACCACCACAATCGATCCCGTCTGGAACCAATTATGCCCGCTGCCCAGCCGCGCCGGGTCGATCGGCAACGGCGCGCGCGCCGCAACCGCCGCCTCGATGCCGTCGCGGCGCGTCCGCCAGCCCGCAACATAGTCCCAGATTTCGATGCCGATCATCCCGACCTCGACGATGAACACCCCCAGTCCGATCGCGGGGGCATGGAACCGCTGCGGGATCGCCAACATATCGAGCAGCCAGCCGCCGCCGAACACGATGGTCAGCAGCGCCCCGATCGCCCACGCGGCCTGCGCCGGGATCGCCGCGATCATCGCATCGACATGCGCCTCGACCTCGCCGCGCCAGCGCGCGACCTCGTCGGCCTTCACCCCCCGCGCCCGCCCGTCGCGGCCGCGATAGGCCGGCCCCATGGCGGTATCGACGAACCAGCGGTCGAACCGCCGCAGTTCGGTGTCGCGCATCTGCCGCTGCTGATAATCGCTGATCAAGGCCATGCGGCGCCTTATCGACGAAAGGGTTTGCGATCCGAATAATCGCCGCGCCGCTTCGCCGAACGGTCCATCATATCGCCCCATAGGATGCATAATCCTCGACATGCACGTTCGCGCGGCGAAAGCTGGTGAAGCTCATGCTCGCCGACAGGTCGAGCGCCTCGACCTGATGCCACCAGCCGACCGGCAGGAACACCGCCTCGCCGGGACCGAGCACCGTTTCGAGGACGGGCGGCGTGTCGGCGGTGCCGGGTCCGGCGGGCAGCGCCGCATTGCCCCAGTCGGAAAAGCAATGGCGGCTGTTCTTCATCCGGTCGAACGCCCAAGGCGGCGCCAGCCGCACCCGCTTGCGGCCGATCACCTGCACCAGCAGATTGTTGGTAAGGTCGTGATGCCAGGGGGTCAGCGTGCCCTTTGGCCCCAGCCAGAAAAAGCCGTCGCGGGTCTGCGCGCCGTCGAGCAGCGCGATCGGCGCCATGTCGTCCCACAGCGGCGCCAGCGCCGCCGCGTTGGTCCCACTATTATAGGCGGTCAGGTAAATGTCGTTGCTCGCCTCGTCCTTACGCAGCCAGTCGATCAGTTCGGCAAAGCGCACAAGACGGCGGTGGTCGTCCTTGGCCAGCTCATAGTCGGGATCGCGCTCGCGCTCGACCTGCGCCTCGACAACGGCATCGCCGGCGACCGACGCGAAATGGTCGAGCGACCAGCGGGTCAGCGCGGGCCAGTGATCGACGATTCCGGTCAGTTTCGCCGGTCGGTTCGCGTCGTAATAATGCCGATAGAAATGGTCGCCCGCGGGCGCGGCGAGCGTGCCCAGCACAAAGCCGCCCCCGGCCTCGAGCGCCAGCCGCTGCTGATTGGCGAACAGCCAGCGCTGCTTGGCCATGCGCGCCGTCTGTCGGCGCAATTCCGCGGCCATCGGATCCTTGGACAGCCGCTCCACTTCATATTTCGCCGCCGCCGCCGACACGCCCGCCGCGGTCAGCCGCGCATGCAATGCGGCATCATCATCGCCCGCCGCCAGGCCTTGGGCCAGCAGCGCGCGTTTGTCGGGCTGAGTCATGGACGAACCTCCTCGGCGCGCTCAACGCCATGGCGATGACAAAAGGATGACAGCCGCAATCGCCCGCCGTGTCAAAATCGCTTGCGCACGCTGACCCGGGCGGTGCGCCCTGCTTCGCGGGCCCGATTGCAAGACGCACAGCGGGCCAGGATGCGCCCAAAAATCTGCGCGGCGCATCGCGATCCCGGGTTCACGCCCGACGCTTTGGTGAAACCCTAGCCCTTCTTGAACAGGGACTCGGCGATCGCCTTGTGGCTGGTCGCAGCGGCGCGGTGCGCCTTGACGCGCTCGATCTCGCCCGCGAGCGTCGCGATACGGTCATCGAGTTCGGCCAGCGACAGCGGATCGAGCGGTTGTTTGGCCAGCGCCGCGAGAATGTCGTCGCGGCGGCGGGGAAGGTCGTCATCGTCCATGGCGGCTCCTTTCTCTCGCTGGTCCCGCGGCAACTGTTGACCCGGTGCGCCACGCTGTCAATAAGGTGGCCGGGAGGGCGAATTGAAAAGTGGGGGAAATTTCAACGTGACCAGCCTGCCAGCGAGCATGACCGCCGTCGCCATCAGCGCGCCCGGCGGTCCCGAGATGTTGGTGCCCGAACAGCGCCCGGTGCCGCAGCCCGCGGCGGACGAGGTGCTGATCCGCGTCGCCGCCGCCGGGGTCAACCGCCCCGACGTGCTGCAACGCATGGGCTATTATCCGCCGCCGCCGGGGGCATCGGACCTGCCGGGGCTGGAAATCGCCGGAACGATCGTGGCGGTCGGACCGGGGGGCGATCCCGAGCTGTTGGGGCAGGCGGTGTGCGCGCTGGTCGCGGGCGGCGGCTATGCCGAATATTGCGTCGCGCCCGTCGGCAGCTGCCTGCCGGTGCCGCGCGGCTTTGCGATGGCCGAGGCCGCGGCGCTGCCCGAAACCGTGTTTACCGTCTGGCACAATCTGTTCGAGCGCGCGTGGGTGAAGGACGGCGACACCGTGCTGGTCCATGGCGGCACCAGCGGCATCGGGACGACCGCGATCGGCCTGTGCAAGCTGTTCGATATCCGGGTCATCGTGACCTGTGGCAGCGCCGACAAATGCGCCGCGGCGCTGGCGCTCGGCGCCGATCTGGCGGTCGATTATTCGACGGCAGATTATGTCGAGGCGGTGCGGGCGTTCACCGGCGGGCGCGGCGTCGATGCCGTGCTCGACATGGTCGGCGGCGACTATCTGCCGCGTAATCTGGCGTGCCTGGCCGAGGACGGACGCCATGTCACCATCGCCTTTCAGCGCGGGATGAAGGTCGAAATCGACATCGCCGATGTGATGCGCCGCCGCCTGACCCTGACCGGGTCGACGCTGCGCGCGCGCAGCGCCGACTTCAAGGCCGCGCTGGCCGACGAGATTCATCGCATTTTGTGGCCGCGGCTGGCGCAAGGCGGGTGGAAACCGGCGATGGACCAAATCTTCCCGCTGGCCGAAGCGAGCGCCGCACACGCGCGAATGCAGGCGGGCGCGCATGTCGGCAAGATCGTGCTGATGGTGGGATAGGCGCGGAACATTGCCGGTTTTCGGCGGTTAGATGGGGGACAGGGACCAAACCTCAGGAGCTTTCCCATAATGAAATTGCCTTATCATGTGCGTCTTCTCTTGCTGCCCGCGACCGCGATGACCCTGGCGCTCGGCGCCTGTTCGCAGCCGGCCCAAAATGACCAGGCAGCGTCATCAGACGGCGGTGCCGCGGCGGCCGGCAAAGCCACCCCCACCGCGCCGCCCGCGATCAAGCCGGTCGATATTCCCACCCGCGGCGGCGACGGATCGCCGATCGAACTGACCGCGCTGGCCGCCACCGACGGCGCCGGGCTGGCGGGCGAGCTGGGATGCAGCTTTGCCGCCGACGCGGCCACGCCGCCGATCCTGATCGCCAAGGGCAATGTCGCCTCGCAGGATCCGTCGCGCGGCGTCGTCAAGGTCGGCGATACGACCGAGGCGATTTCGGCCAATGGCGGCTTCGACGCCATGGCCAACGGCGCGACATTCTTTGGCAAGGGATTGCAGCTTCGCGTCGCGCTGACCGGTCCCGCGCAGGGGGACGGCGAATCGCCGCCGCGCCCCGCGACGCTGACCGCCGACCGTGCCGACGGCGCCCAGCGCGTCTTCGCAGGACTGTGGCAGTGCGGGCCGTGAGCGCCTGAGAATCGCCCTCTTGCCCTAGCGCGCGGCAGGGTTTACAGCCGCGGTCAATGTCCGGCCGCCCCGCGAGGGGCGGCCCTTATTATTTCCGCTTGGAGAAAACCCGCCATGGCCAATCCTGACGCCACCCCGCTGATGCCGCATGCGACCGCCGCCTGGCTGGTCGACAACACCGGCCTGACCTTTATCCAGATCGCCGAATATTGCGGCATCCACATTCTGGAAGTGCAGGCGATCGCCGACGAAACCGCCGCGACCAAATATACCGGCCGCGACCCGGTGCGCGCGCACGAACTGTCGATGGAAGAGATTGAAAAGGGTCAGGACGACCCGAATTACAAACTCAAGATGAGCAAGCAGGCGCAGGACACGATCCGCCGCACCCGCGGCCCGCGCTACACCCCGGTCAGCAAGCGCCAGGACAAGCCCGATGGCATCGCCTGGATCCTGAAGAACCATCCCGAGGTGTCGGACGGCGCGATCGGCAAGCTGATCGGGACCACGCGCAACACGATCGGCGCGATCCGCGACCGCAGCCACTGGAACAGCGCCAACATCGTCGCCAAGGATCCGGTGACGCTGGGCCTGTGTTCGCAGCGCGAACTCGACGCGCTGGTTGCCAAGGCGGCGAAAAAGGCAGGCATCGCCGCGCCGACCGACAACCGGTTCGAGGGCGACCGCGAAGCGTTGCTCGAAGAACTGCGCGCCGAACGCACCGCCGCGAACGAGGCGCGTGCCGCCGAAGCAGCAGCCGAGGTCGCGAGCGACGAAACGGCCGCCTGACTCAAGGCATGAGTCTTCAGCCATTCGTCATTGCGAGCGAAGCGGGCCGAAGGCGGCCGAAGGCCAACCAATCCAGAGCGGTTTACGCCACGCTGGATTGCCGCGTCGCTTCGCTCCTCGCAATGACGAAGGAATTGTAACGTGGCTACGGACCGAGATGACGACAATATCCCGGCGGCCAGCGGCTCGCCGGACGCGTCGCTGACCCAGGACGACAGTTTTACATCGACCAGCCACGCCGGCCTGACCTATCCATGGGGCGACGCCGCGCCGGGCGTCGGCGAGACGATCCGGATTGCCCCGGGGATCAGCTGGGCGCGCATCCCGATGCCGGGGTCGCTTGGCCATATCAACAGCTGGCTGCTCGACGATGACGCCGATACCGATGGCGGTGTCGCCATCGTCGACACCGGCATCTGCCTGACCATGTGTTCGGACGCCTGGAAGGCACTCTACGCCGGGGCGCTCCACGACAAGCGCATCACGCGCGTCATCGGCACCCATTTGCACCCTGACCATATCGGGCTGGCCGGCTGGATCGCCAAAAAGCAGGGCGTCAAGCTGTGGATGACGCGCGGCGAGATGCTGACCGCGCGCGCGATCGTCGCCGATTCGTCGGACACCGCCCCCGACGAAGTGCTGGCGCAATCGCGCGCCGCGGGCTGGGACGATGCGGCGATCCAGACGCAGCGCACGCGCGGCTGGAACATGTTCCAGCGCATGATCTTCACCCTGCCGCGCAGCTATGTGCGGATCGAGGACGGCGAGACGCTCGACCTGGGCACGCACCAGTGGCGTGTCGTGGTGGGGTCGGGGCACAGCCCCGAACATGCGTGCCTGTGGAACGAGCGCGAGGGCGTGCTGGTATCGGGCGATCAGGTGCTGCCGCGGATCAGTTCGAACGTGTCGGTCAACATCACCGAACCCGACGCCGATCCGCTGGGCGAATGGCTGGCGTCGATCGACAAATTGCTCGCCACCGTGCCCGCCGATGTCACCGTCTGCCCCGCGCATGGCGAGCCGTTCAAAGGGCTGCACGTCCGGTTGATGGCGCTGCGCGACGAGCATCGCATGCGGCTTTATAATCTGGCCGAAGCTGCGGCCAAGGCGCCGATGCGCGCGGTCGACAGTTTCCCCCTGCTCTTCAACCGCCCGATCGGCGAGCATAATCAGGGGCTGGCCACCGGCGAGGCGCTGGCGCATCTCAAGCGGCTGGAAGTCGAAGGCCGGGTCCGGCGCGAGGACCGCGACGGGGTGTGGTGGTATCACGGGGTAGCGTGAGGCCCGCCTTGGCAATGTCGGTTTTGGGGTGGGGAGCGGATATTCACGCAGACCTACGCCCTCCCCTTCAGGGGAGGGCAGCGAGACTTGGCAGCTTGCTGCCTAGTCGCAGCGGGTGGGGTCCATCGGCCTTGCGCAACGCTGACAGACCCCACCCCAACCCCTCCCCTGAAGGGGAGGGGCTTTAAGGGCTAACGTCCGCAACCGGTCGTCAGCCACCAGCCCCCGCGCCTCAATCTCGCCGCTGCATGATCCAGCTGAACGCCATCGCGTTGAACATCGTGTACAGCCCATAGAGGATCAGCGCCGTGAACCAGCCCCGGGTCGCGATCGCCATGGCGCCGACCAGCAGCAAAAATTCAAAGACATAGGTGATGTGCGGCCCCGTCTTGTCGGCAAGCGGCTTCACCATCTGCTGGATCAGCGGGTCGTCGCTTTCCATGAAGGCGCGGTGCATCGCGAAATTGCCGATCCCGGCGCAGAAAATGGCGATGAGGGCGATTACCATAGGTTTGCAAATGGGGCCGCCGGGGTGGAAATGCCAGTCTCTTTCGGGTTATAGCGGGGCATCGCACCGCTTTGGCTTTGCGCCAAGGATCGAACGAACCCGGCCTCGTGCCGCCAGCGAAGGACGTCTTCGGTGACATCTCTCCCCCGACTGGCGGCGCTGTGCCTGCCGCTCGCGCTTGCCGCGCCGCCCGCGCACGCAGCGCAGGAACCCGCCACCCCGCCGCAGCCGAACCCGGCGCTCGCCGATCCGGTGCTGGCCAATCCGGTGCCGACCCTGCTCGTGCCGCTTGCCCCGACCTTGCCCGATGCGGTGCGTGCGATGATCGACGCGGCTTTCGCGAGCGGGGAGAATGACGATGTCGAGGCGGTGGCCAAGGTCGCCCGCCGAACCAATCCCGGCAATGTCGGTGAAATCGACGCTTTGCTCGCCTATTATCGCAGCGGCCACCCGCCGGTCGCGCCGCCCGACCCGGTGCGCGACATGCTCGCCGCCGCGATGGCGGGCGGCAAGGATGGTGATGTCGAGGCAGTGGCACTGCTTGCGAAGGCCGCGAAGCCCGACGACGCAGCCGACATCGACGTGCGGCTGGCCGCCTATCGCGCCGAACGGCTACGGCTCAAGGACGAGGCCGCGGCGGCCGAGCGGGCCAGACTGGCGTCGGCCAAATTCTGGCAGAACTGGAAGGGCGAAGGACAGATCGGCGCGTCGCAGAGCAGCGGCAACACCAAATCGGCGGGGCTGAGCGCCGGGATCGCGGTGGCGCGCCAGGGGATCGACTGGACCCACAAATTTCGCGCCCAGGCCGATTATCAGCGCACCAACGGCCGCACCTCGGTCGAACGCTATGTTGCCGAAATCGAACCGCAGTACCGGGTCAACGACCGCGCCTTTGCCTTTGGGCTGGGGCGGTGGGAGCATGACCGCATCCTGGGCTATGACACGCGCTGGAACCTGTCGGGCGGGCTGGGGTACAAGCTGATCGACGGCAAGACGATGTCGCTGAGCCTGAAAGGCGGCCCGGCGTGGCGCCAGACCGCTTTTGTCAGCGGGCTGAACGACAGCGAGCTGACCGCGCTGGGCGGGATCGATTTCGGCTGGCAATTGTCGCCGACGCTGCGGCTGACGCAGGTCGCCTCGACGATCGTCGGCGAAGCGAACAGCTCGACCAGCTCGCTGACTGCGCTCAATGCCAAGCTGACCGGCGCTCTGTCGGCGCGCATCGCGTACTCGGCGCAGATCGACACCAGCCCGCCGCCGGGCATCGAAAGCGTCGATACCCAGACCCGGTTTACGTTGGTGTACGGCTTTTAGCATTCGTCATCCCGGCGAAGGCCGGGATCTCAACCTCGCGTTCGCGCGCACCGGCGAGATCCCGGCTTTGGCCGGGATGACAAAACTGACTATTTGATCGCCGCCAGCGTGTAGAGAAATTCGGCGAATCCCATCGTCGCATCGACCAGTCCGGCGACCTTTGGGTTGGTCGAATCGATCAGGAAATATTCGTCGGGGGCGTGGGCGCCCGAGCCATGGCCGGTACCGTAATGCCCCGCCGGGATCGATACCGGCGGCGCGGTGAAGGTCGCGCCGGGCCAGCTGCCCGCCAGCCGCGCATTGAGGTTGGTTGTGACGCCGAGCTTTTTGTAACTGGCGAGCGCGGTGCGGATCAACCGGCTGTCCTCGGCGACCTCGGTCGGGTCATAGCCCCCCGAAACATTGACCTCGACATCCTTGAAGCCATGTTTGTCGAGATGCGCGCGCAGCTTCTGCTCGGCCTCGGCGCGGGTCTGGTTGGGGACGAGGCGGAAGTCGAGCTTGGCGACCGCGCGCCCGGGCAGGATCGTCTTGCCGCCGGGACCGGTGTAGCCCGCGACCAGTCCTTCGATATTGACCGTCGGTTCCTGCGCGAGGCGGATCAGCGCATCGTCATAGGCGAGGTTGTCGATCCAGTGGGTGACCCCAAGCGCCGCCTTTTGCTGCGCCTCGTCGCCCGCCTTCGCGGCTTCGCGAATCAGTGCCTTTTCGCGCTCGGTCAGCGGCCGGACATTCTCGAACCAGCCGTCGATCGCCGGCTTGTTGCCGTCGGGGGTGACCAATGTCTGGAGCGCCTGCACCAGCCGCCAGGCGGGCGAATCGACCATCGCCTTCAGGCTGGAGTGGACATCGCCCTTCGGCCCGCGGCCCCATTTTTCGCCGCTCGCGACCAATTCGAGTTCGATGATCCCCTTTGACCCCAGATTGACCGTGACATTGCCGTTGCGGCCCTGCGAGGCAAAGGGGATGAAGATGCCGTCGCATTTCTTCAGCGCCGCCAGGATGTTGGGCTTGGCCGCGATCTGGCGGAAATGCGGTGAGCCGATCTCCTCCTCCCCTTCACAGATCAGGACGATGTTGACCGGCAGCTTCGCTTTCGCGGCGCGGATCGCGTGGAGCGCGGCGAGGAAGGTCGCCTCCGGCCCCTTCTGGTTCACCGCGCCGCGACCCATGATCGCCTGGCCGAAACCGGGGCGATCGACCATTCGACCCTCGAGCGGCGGCGACGACCATTCGGCGGGGTCATATTGTTTCACGTCGTACATGAAATAAATGCCAAGCGTGCGCGGGGCGCCGACGTCGATCGTGCCGAACACCCCGGGATGGCCGTCGGTGGGGACGATCTCGACATTGCTGAACCCCGCGTCGCGCGCCAGTTCGGCCATATAGGCCGCGCCCTCGGCCATGCTGCGGTTTTCGGCGGCGATCGAGGGCAGCGCGATCCAGTCACGGATGCGCTTGATCGACGCCTCCTTGCCTGCCTCGGCGGCCTTGCGGATCGCGGCGCTCTGGCTGCCCGCGGCGAGGATGGGCAACGGACTCATCACCGCCGCCCCCGCGCCCAGCATGGCGGCACCGCGAATCAGATCGCGGCGGTTCGGTCGATCGACGTTACGGAAATCCATGGCTCGTCCCCTGCGGTGATAATGCGCGGGGAGTGTTCTTTAAATCGAGGGGGATGGCAAGGAGGCACCGGTGAGATCCCGGCCTTCGCCGGGATGACAGATGGCTCTTAAAGCGTTGTTTGCGATTTCGTTGTGAGTGAGCCTTTAGCCAGACGGCTTTGTCACTTACTTCGGGCGGATTGGACAACCAGGCGGACATGTGAAAACACTCCAAAAGTTAGGGGTTTTCCGCTGGCTCTCCCGTTACAGCCGGAGGTCGCTGGTGGTGCGGACGCGGCGAGAATAGCCCGCCACGTCCGCTCATTCATTTGTGCGGATTACGCCGCTTTCTTGGCCGCATTGTCGCGCAGCGAGCGTTTGTATTGCATGACCTCAGAATAGTCCCGGATGCGCAAGGCAAGCTACGCCCCCTCCAGCAACCCTTCGTCCTTGATCCGCTTCTGCCACAGCATCGGCGCGTTGACGTGGACATTCTGGCCCTCGCTGTCGACCGCCACCGTCACCGGGAAATCCTGGACCTCGAATTCGTAGATTGCCTCCATGCCGAGGTCGGCGAAGCCGACGACCTGGCTGCCCTTGATCGCGCGCGCGACGAGGTACGCCGCGCCGCCGACCGCCATCAGATAGGCGCTCTTGTGCTTGGCGATCGCCTGCGTGGCGGCGGGGCCGCGTTCGGCCTTGCCGACGCAGGCGAGCAGCCCCTGATCGAGCATCATGTCCATGAACTTGTCCATGCGCGTCGCGGTCGTCGGGCCGGCGGGGCCGACGACTTCCTCGCCGACCGGATCGACCGGACCGACATAATAGATGACGCGATCGCGGAAGCTGACGGGCAACTCCTCGCCCTTGGCCAGCATCTCGGCGATGCGCTTGTGCGCGGCGTCGCGGCCGGTGAGCATCTTGCCGTTGAGGAGGATGCGGTCGCCCTGCTTCCAGCTGGCGACGACTTCGGGGGTCAGAGTGTCGAGGTCGACGCGGATCGCCGCCTGATCGGGCTTCCAGTCGATCTGCGGATAATCGGCGAGCTTCGGCGGTTCGAGGAAGGCCGGGCCGCTGCCGTCGAGCGTCACATGCGCGTGGCGCGTCGCCGCGCAATTGGGGATCATCGCGACCGGCTTCGACGCGGCGTGGGTCGGCCAGTCGGCGATCTTGACGTCGAGCACGGTCGCAAGCCCGCCCAGCCCCTGCGCGCCGATGCCGAGCGCGTTGACCTTTTCATAGAGCTCGATGCGCAATTCCTCGGTCGGATTGTTCGGCCCGCGCGCGAGCAATTCAGTCATATCGATCGGGTCCATCAGCGACTGTTTGGCCAGCAGCATCGCCTTTTCGGCGGTGCCGCCGATGCCGATGCCCAGCATCCCCGGCGGACACCAGCCGGCGCCCATCTGCGGCACCATTTCGAGCACCCAGTCGACGATCGAATCCGACGGGTTCATCATTTTGAACTTCGACTTGTTCTCGCTGCCGCCGCCCTTCGCGGCGACGTCGATCACGACCTTGTTGCCCGGGACCATTTCGACGTTGAGGACCGAGGGCGTGTTGTCCTTGGTGTTGACGCGGGTGAACGCCGGGTCGGCGAGGATCGAGGCGCGGAGCTTGTTTTCGGGGTGGAGATAGGCGCGGCGCACCCCTTCATCGACGACCTGTTGCAGGCTGCGCGGGCTGTCGAGGCGGCAGTCCATGCCCCATTTGATAAACACGGTAACGATGCCGGTGTCCTGGCAGATCGGGCGATGCCCCTCGGCGCACATGCGGCTGTTCGACAATATCTGCGCCATCGCGTCCTTCGCGGCGGGCGACACTTCGCGCTCATAGGCGGCGCCGAGCGCGCGAATATAGTCCATCGGATGGAAATAGCTGATGTACTGGAGCGCGTCGGCGATGGTTTCGACCAGGTCGTCCTCGCGGATGATGACATTGTTCATGTGCAGCCTTTCGCCCTGTTTGCGGGATTCGGGCCTCCCTAGACCCCGCGGCGCAGGGTGGAAAGGGGGTCAGGTGCGGCGGCGCCCGAACCCCGGGCGCGGCGTCGTCGCGGTTTGCGGTGCGTCGGCGGTGGGGGCGGTCGGCACGAAATTGACGAGCGGGCGCTTCCGAGCCAGCGCGCGCCAGCCGCCCGCCGCGGCAAGCGCAAGCAACAGGATCCAGCCGCCCGCCGCCGAGGGGACCAGCGCCCAGGCAAAGGCGGCGGGGGCGATGATCGCCATCACGGTCGGGATCGCGGCGAGGATCGCGACGGTGCCGAACAGCGCCCACCAGCGCCCCAGCTGAGTCGCCGCGGCGCCGATCGCGACGTTGGTCGCCGCCAGCAGCAGAAACTTCGCCGCGACCGGATAGGGCAGACTGGCCATGGCGGGCGAATATTCGCCCGCGGTAAAGGCGGCCTGGATGTCGAACAGCAGCCAGTTTTCATAACCATCGCACAGCGCCGCCGCGACCGGGAGCGCCGCCGCGGCGAGCAGCGGCCGCGCCCGCAGCTCGCGCCACAGCGCCAGACAGCCGCTGGTCAGGAAGCCCGCGTACAGCAGCATGTAAAGATAATCCTGCTCGTTACCGGCACGCATCGCGGCAAGGCGCTCGACCTGTTTCGGGTCGGTGAAAAATCCGAAAATGGCTTCGAGGTCGGCCTGCCCGCCGACAAATTCAAACGCCAGCACCGGGGCGCCATAGCCGGGGGCGATGTCGAACCCCGCTTGCGGAAAGACCTGCGTCAGGTGGAGGCCGAACAAGGCGACCGCGATACCGAATCCCACCGTCCAATACCAGGCGCGGGTCGGCGCGGGCGGGCGCGCCCGCTGCGCCTCGATCCACTGCTGAAGCCCCCCGATCAACCGCTAATCGCCCGGCGGAGCGCGCTCGCTCACCCTATTGACACTCGGCGCATTTGCCGCGCACTTCGATCACCGGGCGTTCGGCGGCGAACCCCGTCGCATTGGCGGCGGCGCGGACGCCGGTCGACAATTTGTCGTCATCGACATGCACCGCGCTGCCGCAGCTATCGCAGATCAGGAAGATGCAGTCGTGCAGGCAACCGGGATGGCTGTTGGCGACAAAGGCGTTGGCGCTTTCGACGCGGCGGACGAGGTTGTTGGCGACGAACAGGTCGAGGATGCGATAGACGCTGTTCGGCGCGACGCGCTTGCCGCGGTTCTTCGACACGATGTCGGCGATTTCATAGGCGCTGGCGGGTTTGCCAATGGCGGCGACGGCGTCGAAAATCTGCGCGCGCATGTCGGTCCACGCTTCGCCCGCGCCCTCGAGCGCGGTCTGCGCCGCCTTGGCGAGCGAGGCGCCGCTGGCCTCGACGTGCGGATGATCATGCTTGCCCATTGGCGGTTCCTCTGCGCGGGTCAATCCCGCGCCAACTGACAGCGCACGTGGGAAATCCCACGCTAACTATCGCCCCAATGTAGGCTGTTTAGGGCGCGTCCGCAAGTTGCGGACCGGTCCATTCCGGCGCCGGGATCAGCGGCGTCGTCAGTGCCGCGCGCGGCGGTTGAGGTCGTGGCCCAACGCAACAACCGCAACGCCGATCATCGTCGCCAGCACTTCGCTGCCGTCATGCGGCCGCGACAGCGCCCCCGCCATCATCCCGAGCCCGAAGCTGCCGACCGCGAACGGCATCATATAACCGTGGCTGAGGACGCCCGAGACGAGGGTGATCAGCGCAAAGCCGATCGCGATGATCAGCCCGATCTCGTGGAACAGGTGATTGTCGAGAAACACCCCGCCGACCGAGGCGATCGACGCGAAAAAGACCGTCGTCGCGAGACAGTGCATGAGGCACAGCCCGGACAGACCCATCGCCAGCTGGTCACCGCTCAGCGACGTCAGCGGCCGCGATTCCCGCGCAGCCCGAACCACCGCGCCCCACCGTCCCAGGAAAGAGACAGCGCGCGTCAGGATAGGGGCAGGGCTGGCGACTTGGGTCACCCGATTCTCCGTTGGGGCAATTGCGATGCCGGATATGGCATAACATGACAAAGGTTACAATGTCTCATTGCGAGCGACCAGCGATTCTCCCTCGTCACCCCCGCGAAGGCGGGGGTCCAGCTTTGTCAGCCGTTCAGAGTATCGAACAGGTCTGCCCAATCGGGATTGTTTTCCTCAATCAGGCGGAATTTCCAGTCACGATTCCATTTTTTCATCGCCTTCTCGCGAGCGATGGCATCGCGAATATCGTCGTGGCGTTCCATATAAGCAAGGCGCTTCAACCCATATTTGCGGCAATGCTCGGCGCCCTTGTCATCACGATGTTGCATGACGCGGTGCGGCAGATAGGCAGTAACTCCGATGTAGGTGGTGCCGCGGTAGCGGTTAGCCATGATGTAGACATATCCGCCTTTCTGCATCTACCCACTCCGTGAAACAGCTGGACCCCCGCCGTCGCGGGGGTGACGGGAAGGGGAGCAGATTCAGCTTGCCCCCTCCTCCGCCCGCAGCGCTTTGCGATCCAGCTTGCCGATCATCGTCTTGGGCAGGTTCAGGCGTATTTCGACTGCCTTCACCCGCTCGTGCTTGCCCAGCCGCGGGTTGAGCCAGGCGGCGAGCGCCTCGCCCGAAATCTCATAGCCCTCTTCCAGCGTCACAAAGGCTT
>CAZCUW010000037.1:0-25766 GCA_964502035.1 uncultured Sphingopyxis sp.
GCCGTCGGGGGCGAAATAGCCGACGCCGCCGGCATAAGGCCCGCGTGCGTCGGCTTCGAGCTCGGCGATGATCTGGCAGGCGCGGACTTTCGGGGCGCCGCTGACGGTGCCCGCGGGGAAGCCCGCGAACAGCGCGTCGATCGCGTCCTTGTCAGGCGCAATGCGGCCGACGACGTTCGACACGATGTGCATGACGTGGCTGTAGAACTCGACCGTATAGCTGTCGGTCACCGCCACGCTGCCGCCGATCGCGGCGCGGCCGACGTCGTTGCGGCCAAGGTCGAGCAGCATCAGATGTTCGGCGCGTTCCTTGGGATCGGCGAGCAGGCTGTCGCGGTTTTCGACATCCTCGGCGCTGGTCTTGCCGCGCGGGCGGGTCCCCGCGATCGGGCGGATGGTGATCTCGCCGTCCCGCACGCGCACCAGAATTTCGGGCGACGAGCCGATCAGTGCAAAGCCGGGCAGGTCGAGGAAATAGAGGAAGGGCGACGGGTTGATGCGGCGGAGCGCGCGGTAGAGGTCGAAGGGCGGCAGGTCGAAGGGGATCGAGAAACGCTGCGACAGCACGACCTGAAAAATGTCGCCCGCGGCGATATAATCCTTGGCGGCGGCAACCATCGCTGCGAACTGCGCGGGGGTGGTTGCGGCATGCGGGCCGATGTCGGCGGGCAGCGCGGCGGTGGCGGCGCGGTCGGCGTGGGCGCTGACGCTCGACAGGCGCGCGGCGATGGTGTCGAGCCGGTCCTGCGCCGCCTCGATCATCCGGTCGATCGCGCCGTCAGGGTCGGGCCAGATCGGCGCGATCAGGAACAATTCGTCCGCCAGGCGGTCGAAGACGAGGATCGTCGTCGGGCGCACGAAGATCATGTCGGGGAGACCCAGCCCGGCGCCGGGCGCGCGCGGGATGCGCTCGACGAGGCCGATGGTTTCATAGGCGAAGAAGCCGACGAGCGTCGCGAGCGCCTTGGGCAGCCCCTCGGGCACATCGAAGCGGCATTCGGCGACAAGGTCGCGCAGCGCCTGGAGCGCGGGGGCGGCCAGCGGCGCGAAGGCGTCACGGTTATAGCGCCAGTCGCGGTTTATCCGCGCCGCGTCGCCGGTGACCTCGAACATCAGGTCGGGGTCGAGCCCGATCAGGCTGTAACGCCCGCGCGTCTCACCGCTTTCGACCGATTCGAGTACCCAGTCGCCGCGCCCCGGCTCGATCAGCTTGAGCGCCGCCGACACCGGCGTTTCGACATCGGCGATCAGCCGCTGCCATACGACCGCGCCGCGCCCCCGTGCCAGCGCTTCGAGCGCGGCTGCTCTGCCTTCGAGGCTCACCCCTATTCGGCGACCGGCGCGGTGCCGGTGAGTTCTTTGCGCAGCTGGTCGACCAGTTCCTTGTTGATCGTCACCCCGGCGCGGCGCTTGGCTTCACCGGCGAGCTGTTCGACCAGCTCGTTGCCAAAGGCCGGGGCGAGCGGCTGGGCGATGCCGGCGACGCGCGCCGGGTCGATCGATTTGGGATCGGGGCGCTGGACGTCGGCGAGCGCGATCACCATCCACCCGCGATTGCCGGGGATTTCGAGCGTCTTGACGCTGTCCTTGGCCATCGAAAAGAGCAATGCGAGTTCGGGCGGAACCGGCTTGCCGCCAGCGCCAAGTTCGGCGCGGCGACCGCCGATCGTCTGGACGTTGCCGATGTTCGGCCCCGCGGCAGCGACGGCGTCGGGCAGGCTCTTGCCACCCTCGACCGCCTTGACGATGGCGCGCGCCTTGTCGCGGGCGATCTTTTGCCCCTGCGCGAACCGCCAGTCGGTCAGCAGGTCGGCGCGGATCTGCGCGAAGGGTGGCGGTGCGGCGGCGACGATCGACTTCACTGCGTAGACGGCGAATTTTTCATTTTCGACCAACGTCGCGAGCTGGCCTTCGCCCTCCGACCCGCCCTGAAACGCCTGGCTGATCAGCGGGGCGAGTTCGGGCGCCAGGGTGAAGCCGGGCTGACCGGGAACGCGGCCGCTGGGCAGCAAGGCCGGCGTCGTCGCCAGCGCGAGCTTGCGGTCGGTGGTAATTTCTTCGATCGACGCGCCGCTGTTCACCGCATCCTGAATCGCATTGTAATAATCGACGATCGCCTCATTCGCCTTGTTCTTGGCAAGTTCGGTGCGAATTTCGGCGCTGGCGTCGGCAAGGCTGCGCGCCGGACGTGTCGTGACATCCTCGACCCGCGCCACGCTCCAGCCGAGTCCGGTCTGGATCGGGCCGATCAGCTCGCCGCGCTTGGCGGCAAAGGCGGCCTTGGCGGCGGCGGCGGTGCTGGTTGCGGCATAGGCCGATTGGGTGAGGTCGCCGGTTGTCGACGCCGACAGGCCGGCGGCCTGCGCCGCGGCGGTCAGCGCGGTGCCGCCGCGTACCTTGGCGGCAAGCGCATTCGCCGTCGCCTGATCGGGAACGATCACCTGGGCAAAACGGCGCGTTTCACTGGCGACAAACTGGCTGGCGTTGTCTTTGTAAACCTTGGCGATTTCGGCGTCGGTGACCGCCGGGACCGGCACCGCTGAACGGTCGAACACGGCATATTGGATCACGCGCCGCTCGGGCACGGTGAACTTCGCGGCATTTTGGGTCAGATAGGTCTTGAGCGCCGCGTCGCCTGGATCGGCGGTGGGCGCGAACGGGCTGGACGGAATGAAGGTGGCCTGGCCGCGGCGCTGTTCGAGCAGCAGCGCCGCATAGGGCTGCGCCATGCCTTGTCCGATGCGCGGCATGGTCGCGATCGGCGCCGCGATCTGTTCGATCAGCAGCTGTTGCCGCAAGTCGCGGCGCAACTGCGCCTCGGTCATGCCATTTTCGCGCAGAAAGGCTTCAAAACGGGTCTGGTCGAAGCTGCCCGACACCCCGGCAAAGGCGGGAATGTCGGCGATGCGGCCGTCGATCAGCCGTTTGCTGACGCCAAAGCCCATTTCGGTGGCGAACTGGTCAAACGCGAGTCCCTCGACCAACTGGTTGAGCACCTGGTCGAGCCCGCCCGATTCGACAAACGCCGCCATCGTCATCCCGGGCTGGTCCTGGCGCGCCTGATTATAGGCCAGGCGAACGCGATCGCGCAGTTCGCCGACGCCGATTTCCTCGCTGCCGACTTTGGCGACATTGGCGCCGCCGATCCCGCCAAAGGTCGAATTGCCGGTGACGTCGCCCAGCGCAAAGGCGACACCGACGAGCGCGACGAACGCCAGCGCAAGGAACTTGCCGATCGTCGAGGAAAACATGCGGCGGATGGCGGTGATCATGGAACGGGCGGTCTTTCGGCGGGGCGCGGGGATGCGCGGTTGGGCGATGCTTTAGAGGCGCCGCGGCACGGCATCAAGGCGCGAAACGGGCTTTTCGTCGCCGTGCGACACGGCTTGCCTATCGCCCCCGCCCGCCGCTAGGGCACCGACATCGGTCGAACAACGGGAGAGGCAGGGCAATGGCACGGCGCAAATATGTGGTCGGCAACTGGAAAATGAACGGTCTGTCGGCGGCGATCGGCGATGCGCAGGCGATTTTTGCGGCGGCAAAGGACCATCCAAATGTCGATGTTGCGCTGTGCCCGCCGTTCACGCTGGTCGGTGCGATGGTCGCGGCGGCGCCGGGTGCGGCCATTGGCGGGCAGGATTGCCATCGCGCCGCGTCGGGCGCGTTCACCGGGTCGGTCGCGGCGCCGATGCTGGCCGATGCCGGGGCGCAGCTGGTCATCGTCGGGCATAGCGAGCGGCGCGAAAGCTGCGGCGAGAGCGACGCCGATGTCCGCGCTAAGGCCGAGGCGTGCCTTTCCGCCGGGCTGTCGGTCATATTATGCGTCGGCGAACCACGCGAAGTGCGCGAATCGGGCGGCGCGATCGACTATGTGCTGGCGCAGATTGCCGGGTCGGTGCCCGACGATTTTGCCGCCGACCGGCTGGCGATCGCTTATGAGCCGATCTGGGCGATCGGCACCGGGCTGGTCCCGACGGTCGCCGATGTGGCGGCGATGCACGGCTCGATCCGCGGCGCGCTGGCGGCGCGCTTTGGCGGTGCGGCGGACGATATGCGGATCCTGTACGGCGGGTCGGTCAATGGCGAGAATGCCGCCGAGCTGCTGGATGCGGGCGATGTCGACGGCGCGCTGGTCGGCGGCGCCAGCCTGACCGCGGCGAAGTTTGTGCCGATTGTGGCGGCGGCTGCGGCGCTATGATTCGTCGCCCCCGCGAAGGCGGGGGCCGTTATCGGCCTTGCCCAGCGTTGCGGTGTAAACCTCCAGCGGCCCCCGCCTGCGCGGGGGGGTATAGTGATCGGCGGTGATAAGGCTACCGATGACCACACAGCAAGCCATTCTGGCTAGATTTAGTTTGCAGGCTGACGATCAGCAAAGTCGGTTGTGCTAGAATTTTTTTCCCGGAAAGCCTGAGAATGGCTTTGCCTCGCACTCGCCGGTGTCCTTCGGCTCGCTTCCAAACCCTCTGCGAATAGCCGCGAAAGCGCCAGTGTAGCGATTTATCCTAAACGTCCAGTCGTTTTGCCCATCGCTACTGTATGTAACCAGTTCGATCATGCTGTCACTAAGCCGGTCGATCCCCCAAACGGATTGGCATTGATTGATGCACCACTTCCTTTGGGCAAGGTCAAACCGATAATGCGTCTGCTGCCCGCTCAACCCTCGGCATATAAGATCGAAATTTGGTTCGGCTGCTTGGACGGACGAAGCGTTCAATGCGAAAGCGGACAGTATAAGACGGGTGAAAAGACGCATAATCTTCCTCCAAATGTGGAATGAAGATAGGCCGCAAATCTTAATATGATGGATATATCCAGTGGTTTTATATCCTTCAAATACTGTCCATCGTGCTCATGCAGGGGCGGAAACTTGTCGGGCAAAATTTGAAGCGGGTTCGCGTTGCCCAAGCCGTTTCCCAAGAGCAGCTTGCATTCGACGCGGGCGTTGATCGTTCTTATCTCGGCGGTATCGAACGGGGGGACGAAAATCCAAGCGTTGATACGCTGGAGAAAATTGCCCGCATATTGGGTATCGAATTGCTGGAATTCTTTCTGCCCGTGAATGACGTTGGTCAGCAACAGGGATTGCGGCCCGGTCGGAAGCCTGCCCGCTAAAGCAATTGTGCAATCATGCGGGCCAGTTGCGGCGACAGTCGGCAGCCGCCATCCCTTCGGATCACAAAATCTGCCGCCGCGAATGATTGGTCCGCGACGAATTGGAGAATGGCCGCGTCAATCTTTGGCCGCTCAGGTTCGATAAGGTCGAAAATGTAGGACGGCTTGCCGCGCCGACCATGGTGCATGATCCCGATGGTTGGGTCATAGCCATCGGCTATGGTTTGAATCTGTAATTGCGCCAGCTTCACGATGTAGGCGTAATTGAGCATGGCATTAAGCGGGTGCGAGGCGTTGCGGTTTTGCGGCTTGGGTCCGTTGGCCATTGAACTGCGAATATCATAATGATGCCAGTCGCCGGGAACAGGTCGCTTGCCTGACCAATTGATCGGCAACCCCTGCCATGATCCGAAATAGAGCGTCGCCGCCTGACCTTCGATTCCGCGCAAATCATTGACGGTCGGGAAATGCTCTTGCTCCAAACGAGTGATGGCATTTCGGTGCCATTCGAGCGCCGTCGCTTTCTTCCTGCTTTCGGGAATATGCCGTTCCAGCGTTTCGATGCTGGCGATCAACTTGCGCGTCACAAGGTCGATGGCGAAGGCTTTGCGCTTGTCGTCATTGTCCCTTTGCTCAATTTGCCAATCGACCTTGGCGCGGTCGGACGCATAACCCCTGCCATTGGCGACAATTGCGACTTCGCCGGTCCATTTGATCCGCGCTAAGGCAATGCCCTGCTCGCCAAGCCATGACAGAACATCAAACGACAGTGATCCGCTGCCATCCAAAAGCAAAATGCGCTCGGGAATATCGCGACTGCCGGGGAAATAGCCGTAGCATTGGGCCTTTTGCGGATAGTGCGAAAAGCCCTGCTTTATCAAAAGAGCGCCGTTTTCAATTCGCATGGAATTGCCATGACCCGTCAAAATTAGTGCATTGGAATTGCGTTCGCGTCGTTTTCGCGGCTTGATAGAATTGGCGCTTTGGGAAAGCCAAAATTCGGAGCGCAATGCCCAATCATCGGCGCTATCGGCGGGGTGAAATTCGGTATCGTGCAGCATTGCCAATCATAGCATAAATCAAAGGAATCGTGCCATAATTTGAAGGTTAACCGAATGGCTTTGATGCCGTGATAGGACGGAAATTCGTTCAAACGGGCAAATCGAAAATGGCAAATGTAAGCAGTCGGCAAATTTGGGAAAACGGCGTTCCGCTCAGTGATGCGTGGCTGGAATTTGCCGATCCCGATGCCAAGCGCAGTTATTCCCAACGGCCCACGCTCGAAACATTCAACGAGCAAGCTACCAATATCGAGTCGGGCGGCGATATGCTGAAATTGGTTGCGACGGGAATGCGGCAATGGTCCGACAATGACCAATTTCAAAAGGAATTGCAGGAATTGCTATTGGATGAATTATTCAACGATCAATTGCACGCCTACGGCTATCGGATAGCCCCTTCGCGGAGCCGGACCCCGGTGCGAATTGCGGCAGAGTTATTTGAATGCCCCAAGGTTGAATGGAAGCGGAACCTTATGGTGGGTCGCGGCGACACCTATTCGGAAATTCAAGTCGTCGATCCAATGGCAATTGCCGGTTGGTGTAAACGACGCCACGGCCCGAAAGGGTCTGGCGATTCAATCCGCGCGGCAATTGATTCAATCCGAACTCGGCGTGCAGATTTTTGCGATATTCCCCGACAATTGGCTTTTGATCTTATCAGGAAGGAAATTGGCGGAACGCAACCAAATGGGTCGGGGTTAAGCGATCCAAATTTGGCAAAATACGTAAATGCTGTTTGCGGCACCCGGCGGATAAAAAGACACTAAAATAGCGAATTGCCTTCAAACTCGATCATAAGATGATTCGCCCCCATTCTACCAAATCGGGATGCTCTGACCGATTCGCAGCAATCGCGCTGCGATGGAGTCGAAAGCGCGTCCCGTGTCTCGAAACCGTGACTACAAGGCGGAATATCAACGCCGCATAGCCAATGCCGCCAAGCGTGGTCTGAGCCGTTCGCAGGCGCGGGGCCATGCGCGGGCCAGTGAAAAGCCGATCCGGGCCAAGCCGATCAAGCGTGACGAGCAGCTGGAAACGGCCCTGAAACTATTGCGGCAAACGGGCAATCAGGGCCGCGCCGCCAAAGAATCCGGCATATCGGCGGAACGCTTCCGGCGCTTTTTGCGCGCCAATGGCCTCGCCGACCGACAGGGCAAGAAATGGCGGATTACCGATAATCGCACCCGTTACATGACGGTGATTACCGGCGGTGACGCACTCAAAATGAACCTGCGGGACTTCGCGCAATCGTCGCTCAACAGTCAGCATCTCAATGCGGTCCAAGCCTTTCTGCGAACCAACGACATAGACTTGCTGCGCCCGTTCGAGGGCCAATCCGTCATCGACGCCAAAGGCGCGGCGCACCTGCTCGAAACCGATCCCAACGCTCTTTACCGCCTCGCCCATGCCGGAAGCGAGGTGTTCCACGAAGTTTACCGGCTCAACCTGTGAGGACTGATATGACGGAAAAGGAACTTGCCCGAGAAATCCGCAAGCAGCGCCGATTGGAACGGCTCGGCACGAATGACCCGATTTGCGGCACATGTGGCTTCACGCGCAGCACGGCGCTTGAAAGGCATCATGTCGCGGGCCGTAAGCATGACTCCGCGACAGCAATTTCCTGCCGCAACTGCCATCGTGACGTGACCGATAGCCAAAAGGATCATCCCGCCTTCGACCCTGCCGCCGATTCCCTGCTGCAAACCATCGCGTTCTTCCTTTTTGGCTTGGCGGACTTGCTCGAACTCGCCATCGAAAAGCTGACCGAATTCGGCCTTGCCCTATTTGACCGCGCCAAAACGGCAAATGAGACTGGCGCATGAAGCCCGTAGCCGATCATCTGCCGATTGCGCTTCGCGCCTATGCCGACGCGCCGAAGGCACGTCCGCTGCGCCGGGGCATCGGTGCGTCGCCTTGGACGCTGACCTTCGACTGCGAGACAACAACCGATGCGGGGCAGGCGCTGCGCTTTGGCGCGTATCAGCTTCGCAATGGCGAGCGGTTGATTGAAGCTGGA
This sequence comes from uncultured Sphingopyxis sp., assembly GCA_964502035.1. Taxonomy (GTDB): domain Bacteria; phylum Pseudomonadota; class Alphaproteobacteria; order Sphingomonadales; family Sphingomonadaceae; genus Sphingopyxis. The sequence continues at coordinate 8,191 of CAZCUW010000037.1, forward strand.
TTGTTTTATGATCCCGCCGGAATGCCAGCGGCACAAGTGATGGGGCTTCGCGCCTTTGCAAAACGCGAAGGCCTATTTATCCGCACCCGCGACGAGTTTGTCGATGAAGTGCTGTTCAAGCGCGCCTATCAGCTTCGCGCCCGGATCGTCGGTTTCAATCTGCCGTTCGACCTGTCGCGGCTGGCGATTGCTCACGGCCCCGCGCGGGGCGCTATGTATGGGGGCTTCACCTTCACGCTTTCCGAACAGAAAATCTGGCCGCACGTCCGGGTGAAGCATCTATCGCGCCGCTGTGCGTTGATCGACTTCGCCGCGCCTTTCCGCCAGCGCAACAGCCGGGGGCAGCGCAATCGCGACATGCCAACCCCGGTGCGGCGCGGCTATTTTGTGGACGTAAATACGTTATCGGCTTCGCTATTTTCACAGGGCTTCACGCTCGGCAGTCTCAGCCGCTTTCTAGCTGTGCCCAATCCCAAACTTGAATTCGACCAATTCGACGGACCCGTTACCGACGCGATGCTAGCCTATGCCGTGCGCGACGTGCAGACGACATGGGAATGCTATGCCGTACTGCTTGAAAAACTGGACCGGCTAGGCTTGTCCGATTTGCGGCCAGAGGAGATTTATAGCGAGGCGAGCATCGGCAAGGGTAATTTGCGCGAAATGGGGGTTGTTCCGTGGCGCATTTCGCAGCCGGATTTTCCGCCCGAAATGCTGGGTTCGATCCTGTCCAGCTATTATGGCGGGCGTTCCGAGGTCAGGATACGCCGGGAAATCCGGCAAGTGATGCTGTGCGATTTTCTATCGATGTATCCCACGGTCTGCACGCTCATGCGCTTGTGGCCTTTCATCATCGCCAGCGGCATGACGTGGCACGACACCACAGCGGAAACACAGAATTTTCTGGCCAGCGTCACCATTGACGATCTGCAATCGCCCGACATTTGGCCAAAGCTGACGGTGCTGGTTCGGGTGCGGCCCGACAATGACATATTCCCTGTTCGCGCGGCCTATGACGGCGACGAGCAAGCGACGATTGCCGCGAACTATCTCACGTCCGATACGCCATTGTGGTTTACGCTCGCCGATTGCATCGCGTCCAAGCTGTTGACCGGCAAACCGCCGCGCATCATCGAAGCTATGGCGTTCGAGCCGGGGCCGGTGCAGCCGGGGCTTCGCCCGATCGACGTCAACGGCAATCCGCAATACCGGGTTGATCCGGTCAAGGATGACCTGTTCCGGCGCGTCATCGAACTGCGCAAGGCGACACAGGCCCGCATGGCCAGCGCCAGCGGCAAAGAACGCGAAGCACTCGACACCGAACAGCACGCGCTCAAAATCTGCGCCAATTCGACAAGCTATGGAATCTGGATGCAGGTCAATGTGGCCAAGCGGGCGAAGCGTTTTACCGCGACGATTTACGGCCATGACGGCAAACCTTTTACCCGCGAAACCGACAAGGCCGAAAAGCCGGGGGAATATTTCCACCCCTTGCTGGCGTCGCTGATTACCGGCGCGGCGCGCTTGATGCTTGCGATCACCGAATGCCAGATTGAAGCGAGCGGCCTTGAATGGGCTTTCTGCGATACCGACAGCATGGCGATAGCCAAGCCCGATGCGATGGCGGACGATATGTTTCGCCAGCGCGTCGAAGGCATCGCCGAATGGTTCGCGCCGCTCAATCCCTATGAATTCGGCGGTTCAATCCTGAAAATCGAAAGCGAAAATTTCAACCTCGACACCGGCACACCGGAGCCGCTCTATTGCTGGGCGGTGTCATCGAAACGCTATGCGCTGTTCAATCGCGCCCGCGACGGCGGCCCGATGATGCGCAAGGTTTCGGCGCATGGGCTAGGTCATCTGCGGCCACCCTATGACGCCGACAATGCACCCGACAGCATCCCCGCGCCTCATGGATCGGTTCTACGCAGTGGCGTGGAACGCTGGCATTGTGACCTGTGGTTTCAATATGTTTCCGCCGCGCTTGCCGGACACCCGGATACGCCGACGCTCGATTATCATCCGGCCATAAAAGGTCCGGCGATCAGCCGCTATGGCGCGACCGCGCCCGAACTATTGCGCTGGTTCGATGGTTTCAACCTCAATCGATCCTATCGCGGTCAGGTGAAGCCCTTTGGCTTCCTGCTATCGTTGAGCGCCAAGCGTGATTGGGGCGGTGGCCAAACTATCGGGGGCATGTCCCGTCGCGGTCGCCCGCCAAAGGCTCAGGCCGTGAAACCCGTTGCGCCCTTCGACACCGATCCGGCCAAGGTTGCGGCAACAGCCTTTGACCGCGAGAGCGGCCAGCCCGTTCTCGCGAATGCGCTGCAAAGCTATACCGAGGCGCTGGCGCAATATCATGTGCACCCTGAATCGAAATTCCTTGGCGGCGACTATCTCGACCGGGGAACAACCCGACGGCGGCATGTTCGCGTCACCGGCATCCGTCATATCGGCAAGGAAGCGAACGAATGGGAGCGACGGGCGGTGCTGGGCCGAGACGCGGGGAGCGATCCCGACTATGGGCTTGCGGATGATAGCGTCGCGGAGCTGTTGCGCGATCTGGCCAAACTCAGGGATGCCATCGGAATCGGTGCATCAGCAACGGCGCTTCGGATCGCGCCCCGCCGGTTGCGGGCAATCCTCGCAGGCAAGGCAAACATTGATGACAGAACAACGCGCACTCTGGCACTGCACTTGCCAGCGGCAATGCTGGAAGTAGCCAATGCGCGCGCCGCACACGCCAAGGAATTGAAGACGCTAAGCCACATGGTCCAGTTGCTTGGATGGAGGGGCGCAGCTCGCCAGCTTGGCGTCGATCCGTCGAACTTGCGAAGAAAGCTGGCAAATCGCGGCTGACTCGTTTTAAGGGTTTCGCACCCCGGCCATGACGGGGACGAAGGGGACGATATGCCGACGCTTGACTGGATTGGGAAACAGGCCGTCGTCAATCACCATCGCGAAGTGCCGACGCGGTTACTGCATTGCGACAGCGCGCTGTCGGCTGGCGAGCCCGATACCGGAAACCTGCTGGTCGAAGGCGATAACCTTGAAGCGTTAAAGGCGCTGCTTCCATATTATGCGGGCAAGGTCAAATGCATCTATATTGATCCGCCATACAATACTGGAAACGAAGGCTGGGTATATAATGACAATGTGAACAGCCCTGAAATCCGAGCATGGCTAGGCAAGGTTGTCGGACGCGAAGCCGAGGATTTGACCCGCCACGATAAATGGCTGTGCATGATGTATCCTCGCCTCAGTCTGTTGAGAGAATTTTTGCGGCGGGACGGAATCATATTTATCTCGATTGATAGCTATGAGTTTCACAATCTCAAATTTATTTGCGACGATATATTTGGCAAAACTCTTTGTATTGGAACCTTGGTTTGGAAGCGTCGCGGCAACCCGGATAGCAGAAATATAAGCGGCGTTTCGGAAGATCACGAATATGTGCTTTGTTACGGGCGCTCCGCAGCTTCCAAATTTCGGGGTGCTGATCGTGATTTGAGCAAATATACAAACTCCGACGATGATATTCGTGGGCCTTGGATGAGTGACAATCTAACCGGATTGGCGGGGCCATCCGAACGCCCAAACCTGCATTATGACGTGATAAACCCCGACACTGGAAAGTCTTATCCACCCCATCCCACGAGAGGTTGGGCAGTGGCTCCCTCGACTATGGATCGACTAATCAGCGAACGCAGAATCCTTTGGCCGCGATCAGATTCGGGACGACCACGCATTAAACGCTTTCAGTATGAAATTCAGGCGGAAACGACTGGGTTCTCTAGCATCCTTAACGCACCCACAAATGAGACGGGAACGAGGGAACTCAATGCAATTTTCGGCACCAAAGTTTTCGCATTTCCCAAGCCCAGCGAATTTGTGAAGTCGCTATTATTGCAGGCTACGAGTGAGGGCGACTTGATCCTCGATTCTTTTGCAGGCTCCGGCACCACTGGAGTTGCGGCAGATCTAGCCGGTGGAAATCGGAAATACATTCTGGTTGAACTCGACAAAAATATCGCCCGCGATGTGACAGCGCAACGGCTGAGCAAGAGCGAGTTACATTCCGGCTTTCGATATTGCACACTCGGCAAGCCGCTTTTCGACGAATGGGGCAGCGTCACCGATGGCGTAAGCTACGCCGATTTGGCGGCCTTCGTATTCTTCTCGGAAACTGGCACACCGATCCCGCGCAAAGCGACCGGGAAATCCAGTTTGCTGGGTAGCTTTCAAAATCGGGCGGTCTATCTGCTTTGGTCGGCCGACAGCGCGGGTGTTGCCAGCGCCGAAAGGGGCAACGTGTTGACCCCTCAAATTCTCGACGCTTTGGCCCGTCCTTCCAATGAATTTTCGGGCGCGAAGGTGATTTATGGTGAGGGTTGCACGGTCACGCCGGATCGGTTGGCGGCGGTGGGTGCAGTTTTCAAACAAATCCCCTATCAAGTGATCCGCGCATGAGCGGATTTCCGATAGCACCTAAACAATATCAGTTGGACGCTTTGGATGCGCTGACCGACTGGCTGTCGGCCAGCAGCTTGAGCGGCGATCCCGACACCGAATTTTACAAGCAAACTCGCCGCGCATATCAGCCGGTCGAAGGGTTGGAGGGCATTCCCTACGCTTGTTTGCGCCTTCCTACCGGCGGCGGCAAAACCCTGATCGCCGCCTATTCAATTGGTCGGATCGCCGATGCCTTACTCAAAAGTGACACCCCTTGTGTCGTTTGGCTGGTGCCATCGACGGCGATTCTCGATCAAACCATCGCGGCGCTAAAAGAACGGTCGCATTTCTATCGCATGGCCTTGGCCGAACGCTTTGGCGAGAATGTCCGGCCCATGACCATTGCAGAGGCGCTTTATGCCAAGCGCCCTGACTATGACGGCGGCGCGACCATTATCGTCGCGACGATCCAGTCATTCCGGCAGGAGGAAATCGACACGCTCAATGTCTATAAGGACAATGGCGAGTTGATGGACCATTTCACCGGCCTCACCGCAACCCAGCGCGACATTTTGGAGATTGGTCCATCGGGCCAGCCCTTGCGGTCGCTGGCCAATGCGTTGAAATTGCGCACCCCGATTGTGATTGTCGATGAAGCGCATAATGCGCGCACCGACCTGTCATTTGTAACGCTGGCGCGGCTCGATCCATCGGTGATTGTCGAACTCACCGCGACGCCAGCCGACGACTCCAATATCCTGCATCATGTATCGGCAGCGGAACTCAAAGACGCCGACATGATAAAATTGCCGATCATCCTGCGCGGCGATCCTGACTGGCGCGAAACGCTGCGCCAAGCGAAAGCGCAATTGGAGGAATTGACCGAGGTTGCGGCGGCAGAGGTTGTGCCGATCCGCGAGCGGGTGCGTCCCGTTATGTTGATCCAAGCGCAAGCCAATAGAGGGGCCGCGCCTATAACGCCCGACGTGGTGAAACAGGCTTTGCTCACTGACTTTGCTGTGGCGCCAGATGAAATCAAAATAGCGACCGGCAGCGATTGGGAGCTGGACGGCATCGATTTGGCGTCGCCGAATGAGCCGACGCGATACATCATCACGGTTCAGGCGCTACGCGAGGGCTGGGATTGCCCAAATGCCTATGTGCTATGTTCGCTTGCCGAACAAAGGGCATCGACAGCGGTGGAACAGATGCTTGGCCGTGTCATGCGATTGCCCGGCGCAAAGCGGAAACAGGATGATCGGCTCAATCAAGCATATGCGTTTTCCGCAACAGCGAGTTTCAGGGACGCGGCCAATGCGCTGGCCGAGGGGCTTGTCGCCAATGGATTTGAGCGATTGGAAGCGAAGCATCTAATCAGGAGCGCGCCGGAGCTACCCGGCCTCTCGCCGCTCAAAACGATTGAATCGGAATCCATCGGCGGCGATTTTGATCTTTCGACGATTGCGAAACAGGTGGCGTCGGTCACGGGCAATCGCGTGAAGCTCGATCCCGACACTCGAAAATTCAGTGCGTCGTCGCTGACCAAAGCCGATAGCACCACCTTGCAACTGACCGTCCCGGCCTTGCTCGCCGAAAGCCTAACCGCATTTATCACGAAGTTTGAAAGCGCGCCCGCGCCCGTTGCGGCTCCCAAGCGGGAAGGCTTTGCCGTCCCGCTATTGGGTTACAAGCGCGGCGAGCAAATCGAGATTTTCGACCAAAGCCATTTTCTCGATCATCCGTGGCAGTTGGAAACATGCGATGCGACCGCAATTGTCGAACGCTTTGCAGCGCCTGCGGGCAGCGATGACGAAGCCGTTTTGGACATTAAGCAGACCGGCAAGCTGGGTATCGATTTCGTCAAACGGTTGCAGAATGAGTTGGCATTGGCGGTCGATCAGCGTGATTGGCCTTACGCAAAACTAGTCCGTTGGCTCGATAGCCGTTTGGCATCGGTCAAGGGCAGCGACGTGACCCAAGCATCGGCGCAGTCCTTCATCAAGGCCGGTCTAAATACGCTGATAGATAAGGGCGGTTTTGCGCTGGATGATTTGCGCCACCTTCGTTTTCGGTTGGTCGATGCCTTTGCCCGCATGATCGTCGAACTACGCGATCAGCGAGCCATCGACTCATTTGAGAACTGTCTGTTTGATCGCCTAGACGCATTCACGGTCGCACCCGATTTGCAGCTGACATTCGACCCCGACCGCTATCATCCGATCAAGCTGTATGAAGGGCGCACGTCATTTCCCAAGCATCTGCTGCCCGATGTCATCGGCGACATGAACGGCGAAGAAGCGGCTTGCGCGCAAGCAATCGACTTACATCCAAAAGTGACGCGCTGGGTGCGAAACATCGAACGCCTGCCATCATCATTCCGGCTCCATATTTCCCATGCATGGTTTTATCCCGACTTCGTGGCGCAGCTTGATGACGGCACCATTTTGGCCGTCGAATACAAGGGCAAAGGGACCGAGGGGCCAGCCGACCACACCGACGAAAAGCGGGCTATTGGCGCTCATTGGGCGAAGGTGACAGGTAATAAATTCGTGATGCCGTTTGATCGCGATTATGACGCCATCAACCGTGAGTTATCATCGCAAGGCGTCAAGATTTGACTACTTTGGTATCTTGGGTGTCGTATTCTGACACTGGACAGAGACCCGAATTACCCAAAGCAATCTACATCGCTTCCGACAGCCGTATTACTTGGGGTTCGGTTGATAAACGGTGGGACAGCGGACGAAAGATATTCGCAAGCGCCCTTGAACCCCATATTTTTGGCTATTGCGGGGACGTCGTTTTTCCTGCGCTGTTTTTGAGTCAGCTTAATTCCGCAATTGATGAAAAGCTGCTCTTTGAAAAAACCACAGCGTTTTCTGACCGGCAAGACATGATCACTCATCTTGCCAAGGAAATGTTTGACAATCGGTATGATGCGCCTTGCGAAAACTTCACCATTCTTCACGCCTCTCGGAGTAAGGCGTGGCCTGATACAGAGTTTGGGATTTTTAGGATCGACTACAAGGCGGGTTCTAATAGCTGGTCGAGCACCAAACTAAACATTCCTGACAAAACCTCCCCGCTGATATTCCTTGGATCGGGCGGGGCATCGGCCAGAGACCATGTCAATGTCTGGAACAAGTCAGACGTCGCTGGAACCAGTCGAGCAATTTATTCGGGTGTGTGCGAAGCGATTGCAAGCGGCAAGGATTTGCTTTCGGGTGGGGTGCCGCAAGTCGCGGCATTATTGACCCAAAAGTCACCGAAGCAGCTCGGTTTTTTTAGAGACGGAAGATATTTTTATAATGGGTTCGAGCTACCGTTCGGACCAGCTCTGACAAGCGTGAAATGGTTTGATTCCCTATTTCGACAAATCGATCCAGCCACATCATTGCCACTCCAAGGCGCACGGCGCTTCGCTATTCCCTAATCAGTTTAAGGCCAGTTGGATGCCTGAATACAAATACCGGGTGTGGTCATAAAAGCGATTTACGACCAGTATCGCTATACCCCCCCCGCCTGCGCGGGGGCGACGGCTTAGGCGGGCCAGCTATGGCTTGAAGCCAGGCCGCTTCGTCTCTATGTGCGCCGCGGGCGTGGTCCGTGTGAGGCAGCGCAAGTTCGGGAAAATATGATGTCCAGCCTTTTCACCTTCATTCTCGTCCTGCAGGCGCTTGTTGCCGCAGCGATGATCGGCGTCATTTTGATGCAGAAGTCCGAAGGTGGCGGTTTGGGCGTCGGCGGCAGCCCCGCGGGCTTGCTGTCGGCGCGCGGTGCGGCGGACTTTATGACCCGGGCGACCACCGTTCTCGCGACGCTGTTTGTCGGCCTGTCGATCGTTCTTGCGGCGATGGCATCGGTTGGCCGTGGCGGTTCGACGATCGACACCTCGCTGTCGAAAACGGCGCAGACGAGCGGCGCCGCGCCGGCGTCGTCGCTGACCGGTCCGGCGCAGCCGGCGCAGGGCGGTCAAGCGCCCGCGACCGCAGCGCCCGCCCCCGCAAGCGACGATCCGCTGGCGGCAGCGGCCGCCGCCGCAACGCAGGAAGCCGCTCCGGCCCCGGCGCAGGCACCCGCCAAGCAATAAGCATCGGCCCCGGCCGATACAGCAGCCCGCGCGGCGGAAATAAATTCCGCCGTTTGCGATTCGACGGCTTGCGCCGTCCCCCTCCCGTTGAGTAAGTCTTTCCTCCCATGGCGCGGTTCATTTTTATCACCGGCGGCGTGGTCTCCTCGCTTGGCAAAGGTTTGATGGCGGCTAGCCTCGCGGCTTTGTTGCAGGCGCGTGGCTATCGCGTCCGAATTCGCAAATTCGACCCCTATCTGAACGTCGATCCGGGTACGATGTCGCCGTACCAGCATGGCGAGGTCTATGTGACCGACGACGGCGCCGAAACCGACCTCGACCTCGGCCATTACGAACGCTTTACCGGCGTCGCGGCGCGGCAGAGCGATAACATCACTTCGGGCCGCATTTATCAGCAGATCATCACCAAGGAACGCCGCGGCGATTATCTGGGCGCGACGGTGCAGGTCGTCCCGCATGTGACCGATGCGATCAAGGCGTTTGCGCGCGCCGAACTCGACGATCTGGATTTCGTCCTGTGCGAAATCGGCGGCACGGTGGGCGACATCGAATCGCTGCCATTCATTGAGGCGATCCGTCAGCTGCGTAACGAAGAGGGACGCGACAAGACGCTGTCGGTCCATGTCACTTTGGTGCCTTATATTGCCGCGGCGGGTGAGCTGAAGACGAAGCCGACCCAGCACAGCGTGCGCGAACTCGCCTCGCTGGGCGTGCAGCCCGAAATCCTGCTCTGCCGCTGCGAACGGCCGCTGCCCGACGGCGAGCGCGCCAAGATCGCGCAATTCTGTAACGTGCGCAAAGAGGCGGTGATCCCGGCGCTCGACGCCGACAGCATCTATTCGGTGCCGGTGCAATATCACGGCGAAGGGCTCGACAATGAAGTGCTGCGGCATTTCGGCATCCATGATGCGCCCGCGCCCGACCTGTCGCGCTGGTACGACATCATGGACCGCAAGCAGCACCCCGAGGGCGAGGTCACGATCGGCGTCGTCGGCAAATATGTATCGCTGCCCGACGCCTATAAGTCGCTCAACGAAGCGCTGGTTCACGGCGGCATGGCGCACCGGGTAAAGGTCAATATCCGCTGGCTCGACGCCGAAATGTTCGAGCGCGACGAGGATCTGGCCGCGAATCTGGAGCCGCTGCACGGCATATTGGTGCCCGGCGGGTTCGGCGAGCGCGGGTCCGAGGGCAAGATTTCGAGCGTGCGCTTTGCGCGCGAACGCGGCGTGCCTTTCTTTGGCATCTGTCTGGGGATGCAGATGGCGTGCATCGAAGGGGCGCGGAACACGAGCGGCATCGCGGATGCGTCGAGCACCGAATTCGGGCGCACCGACGAGCCCGTCGTCGGCATGATCACCGAATGGATGAGCGCCGAAGGGCTGCAGCAGCGCGGCGCCGACACCGACCTGGGCGGCACGATGCGGTTGGGCGCCTATGAGGCGAAATTGTCGCCCAACAGCCATGTCGCGGCCGTTTATGGCGCGAGCGACATCAGCGAACGGCACCGCCACCGCTATGAGGTCAACGGCGCTTATCGCGACCGGCTGGAGAAGGGCGGGCTGGTGTTTTCGGGCATGTCGCCCGACGGCATGTTGCCGGAAATCGTTGAGCGGCCCGACCATCCGTGGTTTATCGGGGTGCAGTTCCATCCCGAGCTCAAATCAAAGCCGTTCGACCCGCATCCCTTGTTCGCGGGTTTCATCGAAGCGGCGGTGAAGCAGAGCCGGTTGGTCTGACCGTTCGGACAAAGGGGTATCAGGGGCATGGATCACGCGAAACTCGCCGAGTTGCAAGGCCCCGACAGCATTTTTTCGGGCCTGTCGGCCGAAGATTGGGCCGAGATCACCAGCCGCGCGGTGCAGGTGAATTTCGTCAAGGGCAAGGAATTGCTCGTCCAGGGCGATCCCGGCGACATGATGCTGATCCTGACCCAGGGCACGGCGCGCGTGTCGATGCTGACCGGCGGCGGGCGCGAGATCGTGCTCGCCTATGCCGAACCGGGCGCGGTGCTGGGCGAGATCGCGCTGCTCGACGGCGGCGAACGCACCGCATCGGTGACCGCGACGAGCGCCGGAAGCGCGCTGCAGCTTGGTCGCAACGCGCTGCGCGATTTTGCTGCCAGCCACCCCGAATTTGCCTGGTCGTTGATGCAGCAGCTCGCGCGGCGGTTGCGCACCGCCGACCAGACGATCGAAAGCGACCGCGCCTATGCGTCGGGTCCGCGGCTGGCGCGCTATCTGAAGCGCCTGATCCACAAGGATGTCGAGGCGTCGCACCGCGTCGAGTTGAGCCAGACCGAGCTGGGCAATTTTGCCGGCATGAGCCGCGAGCATATCAACCGCCAGCTGCGCAGCTGGGAGGAATCGGGGGTGATCTCGCTGGAGCAAGGGCGGGTGCGGGTGCTCGATACCGACATGCTGGAGGATATCAGCGAGAGCGAGGGGTAGGGGTAGCCCAAGCCCGACCCTTCCTTCATCGTCATCCCGGACTTGATCCGCGATCCACTGCAGCGCCGAAGTCATGGACCCCGGATCAAGTCCGGGGTGATGATGAGGATGGAGGCAAATCGGGGCTACGTCCGGGGTCGGAATCACAACGCCCGGGCTTCGCTTTGCGAAACCCGGGCGCCTGTGACGAACACACGCCATCCCCCTTTGTTGCAGGCCCGGCGAAAGGCCTGCACTCCCTGGAACCGGGCCTTGGGGCCGCTTGATCCAGAAGTCATCGGGCTAGGCGCAAGGGCGCGCTTTGTCACCCTGTGCAAGCCGTTGGGCGGCGCTTTTGGCCCCCGCTGTGGCCGATGTGCAACATATTCTGCGACTCGGTCGCAAGATGACGTCATGCCAGCGGCCATTGCCAGCCGCGCCGCCGCTCCTTAAAGCGGCGACATGCGTGTCATCCCCCATGCGCCGCAAAGGCCCATCGCCCCATGATCCTGCGTCCTTACGAACGCACCATTTTCAAACGCTATATGCTTCCGCAGCGCGGCGAAGGGTTCATCTTTGTGGCGGCGGCGTTCAGCTTTGTCGCGGTGACATTGGGCGTTGCGGCGCTGGTGATCGTGATGAGCGTGATGAACGGGGTACGCGCCGACCTGTTCGACAAGATTGTCGGGCTCAACGGCCACGCGGTGGTGCAGGGCTTTGGCGGGCGGCTCGACGACTGGCGCGACGTGCTGAAACAGGCGAAGGCGACGCCGGGCGTCGTGTCGGCGACGCCGTTGATCGAACAGCCTTTGCTGGCGACCTTTGGCGGGCGGGTCGAGGGCATATTGGTGCGCGGCATGACGGTGCCCGATATTCGCAATAACCAGACGCTGGGCGGCAAGGTGTTGCAGGGCAATCTAGATACGCTGACGCCCAATGCGGGCAATGTTGCGATCGGCAGCGAGCTCGCGCGCAATATCGGTGCCACGGTCGGGTCAAATTTGACGATCATCAATCCGCAAGGGCGCCCGACGCCGTTCGGCACGGTACCCCGCGAAATCAGCTACCGGGTGACCGCGGTGTTCGAGATCGGGGTGTATGATTTCGACAAAATGTATGTCGTGATGCCGATGGAGGACGCGCAGCTGCTGTTGCTGTCGGGCGACCAGATCGGGATGATCGAGGTCAAGGTCACCGACCCCGACGACGTCGACGCCATATTGTCGCCGCTGAAAGAAAAGGTCGCGGCGCAGGCGGTGATTTCGGACTGGCGCCAGATGAACAGCAGCCTGTTCGAGGCGCTGTCGATCGAGCGCGTCGCGATGTTCGTCATCCTGTCGCTGATCGTGCTGGTCGCGGCGTTCAACATCGTGTCGTCGCTGATCATGCTGGTGCGCGCCAAGACGCGCGATATGGCGATTTTGCGCACGATGGGGGCGCCGCGCGACGCGGTGCTGCGCATCTTCATGGCGATCGGGCTGTCGATCGGGGTTGCGGGGACGTTGATGGGCATGGCGTTCGGTTTCGGGCTGCTCTATTTCCGGCAGGGCGTGCTGCGCGGGGTCGAGTTTCTCACGGGCCAGCCGCTGTGGGATCCCTCGATCCGCTTCCTGACCGAATTGCCGTCGAAACCCGATCCGTTCGAGATCGCGGGCATTGCATTGATGGCGGTCGTGTTCAGCTTTCTCGCGACGCTGTATCCCGCGTTCAAGGCGGCGAACACCGATCCGGTGCAGGTGCTGCGTTATGAGTGACATGATCCTCGAACTGACCGCGCTCAAGCGCAGTTTCACGCAGGGCGATGTGACGATCGACGTGCTGCGCGGGGTCGATGCGCATCTGAAGCGCGGCGAGATCGTCGCTTTGCTCGGCCCGTCGGGGTCGGGCAAGTCGACGATGCTGCAAGCGGTCGGCCTGCTCGAAGGCGGGTTCGACGGGACGATCCGCATCGATGGCGCCGATGTGACGCAATATGATCAGGGCGAGCGGACCAAGACGCGGCGCGAAAAGATCGGCTTCGTCTATCAATTCCACCATCTGCTGCCCGATTTCAACGCGATCGAGAATGTCGTGCTGCCGCAGCTGATCCGCGGGACGGCGCAGGCCGACGCCGAGGAACGCGCCGCCGATTTGCTCGGGCGGCTGGGGCTAGGCGAGCGATTGCATCACAAGCCGAGCAAGCTGTCGGGCGGCGAGCAACAGCGCGTCGCGGTGGCGCGGGCGCTGGCGAACCGGCCGCTGCTGGTGCTCGCCGACGAGCCGACGGGCAATCTGGACGAAGCGACCGCCGACCGGGTGTTCGACCAGTTTGTGGCGCTGGTGCGCGATCATGGCTCGGCCGCACTGGTCGCGACGCACAATGAACGGCTCGCGGCGCGAATGGACCGCGTCCTGCGCTTGCACGACGGGCGGATAGAGGCGTAGGCTCTTCTGAGTATTTATAGACCCAATTCCCGTTCGCATCGAGCGAAGCCCGGATGCCCCTCGACCAAGTGCGGCCCCGATGGGTGTCTCGACTTCGCTCGACACGAACGGATTTGACAAGCAGGGGATGGACCATGAGCCTTTATGATTTTTCGGCGCCACTGCCCGGCGGGGCGAGTCAGTCGATGGCGGATTATCGCGGCAAGGTGCTGTTGATCGTCAACACCGCGTCGAAATGCGGCTTCACGCCGCAATATGAAGGGCTGGAGGAGCTGTACCGCGATTACAAGGATCGCGGGCTCGAAATTCTGGCCTTCCCCTGCAACCAGTTCGGGGCGCAGGAGCCGGGGGACGCGGCCGAGATCGCGAATTTCTGTTCGCTGACCTATGACGTCAGCTTTCCGGTGATGGCAAAGATCGAGGTCAATGGCGACGGCGCCGATCCGATTTTCAAACATCTGAAACAGGAAAAGACCGGGCTGCTGGGCAGCGGTATCAAGTGGAATTTCACCAAGTTCCTGGTGGGGCGCGATGGCAAGGTGGTGTCGCGCCACGCGCCGACGACGAAGCCCGAGCAGCTGCGCAAAGAGATTGAGGAATTGTTGGGCTAACCTGCACTGTCATTGCGAGCGAAGCGAAGCAATCCCCAGCTGTCGAAGTTGCGTAACGCCGATGGCTGGAGATTGCCGCGTCGCCTTCGGCTCCTCGCAATGACGTTTTTGTGAATCCAGCGTAGGCGAATCATTAGGCGCGCGGTAGCGTCATCCGATGGCCTACAGCCCCTTTGTCCCCCTCCGCGTCTTTTCCAGCTACACGATGCTCGAAGGAGCGATCGAGCCGAAGGCGATTGCCAAGGCCGCGCGCGAGCGGGGGTTTCCGGCGATCGCGATCTGCGACCGCAACGGGCTGTACGGCGCGATGGCGTTTGGCGATGCGTGCAAGGCGGCGGGGGTGCAGCCGATCGTCGGCGCGCTGCTCAGCGTCGCGCGGCCCGGGCAGCGGCTGGCGAACGGCGCGCCGCTGATCGACTGGCTGGCGCTCTATGCGCAGGATGCGACGGGTTACGGCAATTTGTGCGCGCTGGTGTCCGAAGCGCATCTGGGCCGTCCGGCCGAACTGGATCCGCACGTCACGCTGGCCGCCATGGCGGGGCGCACCGACGGGCTGATCTGCCTGACCGCGGGCGGCGAGGGCGCGTTGACGCGGCTGTTGGCGGGTGAGCAGGCGACGGCGGCGAATGACTATGTCGAGCAGCTGGAGGCGCTGTTCGCCGGGCGGCTCTATATCGAGCTGGCGCGGCGCGGCGACGCGGCCGAGATGGCGGCGGAGAAGGCGCTGATCGACCTGGCCTATGCACGCGCGCTGCCGCTGGTCGCGACCAATCCGGCGAGCTTTGTCGAACCGCAATTCCACCCCGCGCACGACGCGATGCTGTGCATCGCGCAATCGGCCTATGTCGAAAGCACCGACCGGCGGGTGAGCAGTCCCGAAGCGTGGCTGAAGCCCGCCGAGGCGATGGAGGATGCGTTTTCGGACCTGCCCGAAGCGATGCGAAACAGCCTGGTGGTCGCGCAGCGCTGTGCGTTCATGGCGCCCAACCGCGCCCCGATCCTGCCGAGTCTGGCGGGTGACCGCGAGGCCGAGGCGGCGCAGCTGGCGCGCGACGCGCGCGACGGGCTCGATGTACGCCTCGCGCTCTATGCCGAGCTGTCGGACGACGAGCGTCAGATCTATATCGACCGGCTCGATTTCGAGGTCGGGGTGATCACCCAGATGGGGTTCCCGGGCTACTTCCTGATCGTGGCCGATTTCATCAAATGGGCAAAGGCGCATGATATTCCGGTCGGGCCGGGGCGCGGTTCGGGCGCGGGTTCGGTGGTCGCCTGGGCGCTGACGATTACCGATCTCGATCCGCTCAAACTCGGGCTGCTGTTTGAACGCTTCCTCAATCCCGAGCGCGTGTCGATGCCCGATTTCGACATCGATTTCTGCGAAACGCGGCGCGGCGAAGTCATTCGCTATGTGCAGGAAAAATATGGCCGCGACACCGTGGCGCAGATCATCACCTTTGGTAAACTGAAGGCGCGCGCGGTGCTCAAGGACACCGGGCGCGTGCTGCAGATGAGCTATGGCCAGGTCGACCGGCTGGCGAAGCTGGTGCCCAATCATCCGACCGATCCCTGGACGCTCGAACGCGCGCTGAACGGCGTCAGCGAGCTGATGACCGAATATAAGCAGGACGACGGGGTGCGCCGCCTGTTCGACATGGCGCGCCAATTGGAAGGTCTGCCGCGGCACAGTTCGACCCATGCCGCGGGCGTGGTGATCGGCGACCGCCCGCTCGACCAGCTTGTCCCGCTGTATCGCGACCCGCGGTCTGACATGCCGGTGACGCAGTTCGACATGAAATATGTCGAGAGCGCCGGACTGGTGAAGTTCGACTTTCTCGGGCTGAAGACATTGTCGGTGCTGAAAGAGGCGCGGCGGCTGCTCGCGCTGCGCGGGATCGACGTCGATCTCGACACGCTGGCGTGGGACGACAGCGCGGTTTACGAGTTGCTGCAACGCGGTGAGACGGTCGGGGTGTTCCAGCTGGAATCCGAAGGGATGCGGCGGACGCTGTCGGCGGTGAAGCCGACCAATTTCGGCGACATCATCGCGCTCGTCGCGCTCTATCGTCCGGGGCCGATGGACAATATCCCGCTGTTCGGGGCGCGCAAGAACGGGCGCGAGGCGATCGCCTATCCGCACCCGCTGCTCGAAGAGATCCTCGCCGAAACCTATGGCATCTTTGTCTATCAGGAACAGGTAATGCAGGCGGCGCAGATCCTGGCCGGCTACAGCCTCGGCGGCGCCGACCTGCTGCGCCGCGCGATGGGCAAGAAGGTCCAGGCGGAAATGGACGCGCAGCGCGACACCTTTGTCAAAGGATGCGGCGAGCATAACCAGATCGACGCCAAGGCCGCCAACGAGCTGTTCGACTTGATCGACAAATTTGCGGGCTATGGTTTCAACAAGAGCCACGCCGCCGCCTATGCATTGCTGTCCTACCAGACCGCGTGGCTGAAGGCGCATTATCCGCACGAATTTTTTGCGGCGTCGATGTCGTTCGACAGCCATCAGACCGACAAGCTGTCGATCTTTATCGACGACATGCGGCGGCTGGGCATCGACGTCGCGCCGCCGTCGATCAACGACAGCGAGGCCGATTTTTCGGTCGGGCAGAGCGGCGATGCGCTGATGGTCCGGTTCGCGCTGGGCGCGCTGAAAGGCGTCGGCGAAAAGGCGATGGAAGCACTGGTCGCCGAACGGCAGGCAAGGGGTGATTTCGCCTGTCTGGACGATTTTGCGGCGCGGATCGACCCCAAGCAGCTCAACCGGCGCCAGATCGAGGCGCTGGCGGGGGCGGGGGCGTTCGACGGCGTCGAGCCCGACCGGCCGCGCGCCTTTGCCGGTGCCGAGAGCCTGCTGGCATGCGCCAACGCATCGGCGCACGAGCGATCGACCGGGCAGGGCGGACTGTTCGGCGGCGATGTCGATGTGGCGCCGGTGTTGCAACTGCCCGCGGCCGAACCCTGGACGCTCGCCGAGCGGATGACGCGCGAAAAGGAAGCCTTTGGTTTCTATTTCTCGTCGCACCCGGTCGAGCAATATGAAGCGATTGTCGCGGCGCGCGGCGCGCGGACCTATGGCGACATTTGCACTCAGGTCGAAATGTCGCCGGGCACACGCATCCCGATGACGATGGCGGGGATGGTCGAAAGCGCCAAGGCGCGGGTGTCGCAGCGCGGCAACCGGTTCCTGAACCTGACGCTGTCCGACCGCAGCGGGCAATTTCAGTCCAGCTGTTTCGACGAACAGACGTGCAAGCTGCTGGAAGCGCTGGCGGTCGATGGCGGCTGCGCGATGCTGGCGGTCGAACTCGACCTGCTCGAAGGCGAAGAGACGCCGCGCGTGACGGTGCGCGGCGCGCAGCCGCTGGCCGAGATCGCGGCGACGGCGGCGCTCGAGCTGACCTGCCGCGTGGCGCTGCCCGAGGCGATTGCCGAAATGACACGCCTGTTGGAAAGGCGCGACGATGCGCGGGGCCGCGTGATGATCGTGACCGAGGATTTGGCCACCGGCGACGACATCCGCGTCAACCTGGGCCGCGGCTTTGCGCTTGGCCCCGATGTCGTCGC
>CAZCUW010000038.1:0-25533 GCA_964502035.1 uncultured Sphingopyxis sp.
CGGCGACTGGCGCGGCCGGTTCGGCGGGAACAGTGCTGATGGGGCCGGCGCCGGTTTCCGGCGCGCTGGCGGTTTCGGTATCGGTGCCCGGTTTCGGTTCGACGACTCGCGCGGTTTCCGGCTGCGGTGCTGGGGCGCTGCCATTGACCGCAATCAGCAGCTTTGCGGCCGACGCGGCGGCGGCATCGGGGTCAGCGGCGATGGCGGTGCCAGGTTCGGCCGACTTTGCGGTCACGGCGGACGCATCGATGGTCGTGGACGGCGTCGCCACAGGGGTCGCGACCGGCGTCGCAAGAGCGATCGGGGCGATGACGGTTGGCATCGCGGGGCTGCCCGCAACGGCGATTGGCGCCGCGGCTTTGACCGGCGCGGCGGCCGGCGTCGGTGCTGCGGCGAGCAACTGCTCGAAACCACCGTCCTCGCCGCTGCCGGTCGGCGTCTGGCCGATCGTGCTGAGGAACGCGGCGAAGCCCGCGGGGGTCGATGCCTGCGGCATGGGGAGGGAGGCCGCGCCCATCATGCCGCGCCGCCTTCGATCAGACGCAGGCGCATGCCGCCGCGCGCGCGGTGCGGGCGGTTGGCGTCGCTGCGGCGCTCGGCTTCGGCTTCGGCCGATTTGCGGCTGCGTTCATACAGGCGGATGGCCGATTCTTCCTTGACCATCGCGCTTTGCGCCAGCGCCCCGGCATGGTCGCGGCGCGCGCTGGCGTTGACCAGCGGCGCGGTCAGATTTTCCTGGGCGATGTCGAGCCGCATCGACAGCTCGCCGATCGTGTTGAGCGCGCGGCCGGCGACCGCGCCCTTGGCCATCGCCAGGTCGACGCGCAGCGTTTCAAGCCGCCTCGCAAGCTCGACCAGGCTGGCGAGTTCGCCATTGGCCCGCGCCAGATTGGCCTCTGCCATCTGATGTTCGACGGTGCGCACGCGGATGATACGTTTGCGGCGTGCGGTGCGGGCGGTCATGCGGAATATCCTTCAATCAGGGTTTGGCGGGAAATGTCGAAATCGACCTGCGCCTTGGCGGGCTGGGTCACAAAGGCGAGCTGGTCGGCGTGGCGGGCGATGGCTTCGTCGAGCACCGGATCGCCGCCGGCGACATAGGCGCCCATCAGCATCAGATCGCGATTCTCTTCATACGCCGACCACAGCTGGCGAAAGCGGGCGGCGGCGGCGGCATGGTCTGGATCGACCGAATCGACCATCGTGCGCGACAGCGACCGCGCGACGTCGATCGCGGGATAGACCCCCTGTTCGGCCAGGGTGCGCGACAGGATGATATGGCCGTCGACAATGGCGCGGGCCGAATCGACGACCGGATCGTCGATGTCGCCGCCATCGGCAAGGACGGTGTAGAGCGCGGTGATCGACCCGCCGGTTTCGCGGTCGATCCCGGCGCGCTCGCACAGCGAGGGGATCAGCGCGAACACTGACGGCGGATAGCCTTTCATCGTCGGCGGTTCGCCCAGTGTCAGCCCGATCTCGCGCTGGGCATGGGCGACGCGGGTCAGGCTGTCGATCAGCAGCAGCACCTTTTTGCCGTCGGCGCGGAACGCCTCGGCGATCGCGGTGGCGCGCATCGCGGCGCGCAGGCGGAGCAGCGGCGGATGGTCGGCGGGAACCGCGACGACGACCGCCTTCTTGCGCACTTCGGGGGGCAGCTTGGTTTCGACGAAATCGCTGACCTCGCGGCTGCGTTCGCCGATCAGGCCGACGACGATGACGTCGCATTCGGTGCCCGCGATCATCTGGCCCATCAGGACCGATTTGCCGACCCCCGAGCCGGCGATGATCGCGACGCGCTGGCCTTCGCCGACGGTGAGCAGGCCGTTGATCGCGCGCACCCCCATGTTGAGCGGGCGGGTGACGCGGCCGCGGCGCAGCGGATTGACCTTGCGCCCGGCGAGCGGCCATTGAAACTGCGATTTGACTGGCGGGCGGCCGTCGAGCGCATTGCCCTGGGCATCGATGATGCGGCCGAGCAGCGCCTTGCCGCACGCGACCATCGAACTGGCGCCATGCGGCTCGACCGGGGCGCCGGTGACCAGCGGCATGTTGGTGTCGAACGGCAGGACCAGGCTGCTCTGGCCGCGGAAACCGACGACCTCGCCGTAAACATAGTCATTGTTCGCCGACTTGATGCGGACATTGCTGCCCAGCGGCTGCGGGAAACCCGACACTTCGAGCATGATGCCCTCGTGCGACACGAGCGTGCCGACGCGGCGCGGGCTGGCGTTCGTCACGTCGATGGGGTCGAGCAATTGCTGCGCCGACAGGGCGAGGCGGCGGGTCATGCGGGCGATCCTTCGCCCAGCGCCGCGTGCAATTCGTCGAGATAGACGGCGCGGCCATGTTCGATCCAGCCGGTCGAGGTTTCGATCCGCACCGTGCCGCGCATCATCGCCGCGTCGCTTTCGAGCGCCAGCGGCAGCGGGCAATCGGTCAGCAGCGCGGCATCGTCGGGATGGACCCACAGGGTGCGCGCCTTGTCGGCGTCGGCGACCAGCGCCGCGGCGGTTTCGGCCTGTGCCTGCAGCCAGGCGGCGTCGATCGGCGCGTCGGCGACGATCTGGTGCACCAGTCGTTCGACGGTGCGGGCGATCAGCTGCGCGAGTTCCTCGCTCGGTTCATCCTGCAGCGCCTCGGCGCCCGCAAGCAGGGCGAGCAGCTGGTGGCGTTCGGCGACATAGGCGGCCTCGGCGATGCGCTGCCCTTCGGCAAGACCGCGAGCAAAGGGGTCGTCGAGGTCGAGTTCGGCGGCGCTGCCGTCGGCGGCCTGCGGCGCGCGCGCGCTGCCGGAAAAGGCCAGCGGGCGAAAGCCGCTGCTCCGCGCCATCGCCGCGGCGAGGGTGACCGGGGCAAAACCGGTTTCGGTGGTGCGATCAGACATAATCGTCGCCGCCGCCTGCGATCATGATTTCGCCCGACGCCGTCATCTGGCGTACGATCGTCATCACGCTCTTTTGCGCATCGTCGACGTCGGCGCGCTTGACCATCGTCATTTCCGCCATTTCGTCGCGGATCGTTTCCGACGCGCGCTGCGACATGGTGGCGAGGCACAGGTCGACCATCTCGTCGTCGGCACCCTTGAGCGCGACCGCGAGCTCGGCGGCATCGACCGAGCGCAACACCGTGCCAAGGCTTTTCTTGTCGAGGTCGCGCAGATTTTCAAAGATGAACATCTCTTCCTCGATCGCCTGGGCGAGCAGCTTGTCGGTCTTTTTGAGCGCGCGGATCGTCCGCTCGCTCAACGACTTGGGCATTTTCTTCATGATCTTGGCGACGTCGCTGGGGCCGCCGATCGTCTGTTTGGCGACGCGCTGGCCGTCGACATTGGCGCTGGCGAGGACCGATTCGAGATCCTCGATCGCCGCCGCGGGGACCGAGGTCAGCATCGCGGCGCGTAGCACCAGATCGGCCTGCAGAATTTCGTCGAGTGTTTCGATGGCGCGCGCGGCGACGTCGGGGATCAGCACCGACAGGATCAGCGCGCCGACCTGCGGATGTTCGGCCGCGAGCAGGCCGCTGATCGCCTCGACGTCCATCCAGCGGAGGATTTCGAGCGACGCGGCGCTGCGCTGCGGGGCGACCGCGGCCAGGATATTGTCGGCGCGGACGTTGCCGACCGCCTGGTTCATCACGGTGCGGATGCGGACGTCGGCGCCGATGGCGAGCGCGCTGACATCGCGGCTGCGCACGACGAAGCGATCGAGCGCCTGGCCGATCTGCTGTTCGCTGGCGTTGGCGGTGTCGAACATCGCCTTGGCCAGCTGGCGCACTTCATCGGGGCCAAGATGTTTCAGGATCGTCGCGGCTTCGCTTTCGTCGAGCAGCATCAGCAGGATGGCGGCGGCGGCCGACCCTTCGATTGCGGGGCGGGCGGACGGCGCCATGGTTTCGGCGGCCTCAGCCACGGGCGCCCTCCTGCATCAGCTGGCGGACGACGAGCGCGGCGCGCGCCGAATCCTGGCGGACAAAGGCGCGGACCAGATTGGCGCGCGTTTCATAGCTCGGCGCCTGCTCGATCATCTCGAGGGTGATCTCGCGTCCGACCGGTCCGTTGGGGAGCGCCGGGCGGCCGTCGGTCGCGGCGAGCAGCGTTTCCTCCAGCGCGGCATTGCGTTCGGCGCGTTCGGCGGCGCGGGCCTTGGCGGCGCGGATCAGCGGGCGGCCGATGAACAGGAAGGCGAGCAGCGCGGCGAAGATCGCCCCGACCTGCTTGACCAGCGGCAGGAACCAGCCCTGATCGTAAAAAGCGGGTTCTTCGGCTTCGACCTGGACAAAGGGACGCTGGCTGATCGCCACCTGATCGCCGCGCGTCGCGTCAAAACCGATCGCGCCTTTGACCAAGCTGTCGATCTTGGCCATGTCGGCCTGGGTCAGGGCTTTCTTGCCCTGATTGAGCGCGACGGCGACCGAAACGCGGCGTAGCTTGCCCTGCGGCGAGTGGGTGACCGAAATCTCGCGGCCGACTTCAAAGGCGCGCGCGGCATTTTCATTGCTCGCGGTTTCGAGCGTCGCGCCCGGCGCCGGGGTGGCGGTGGGGGCGTTGGCGGTGACCGTGGTCGCCTGCGGCGGCTGGTTCGACAGCGCGCCGGGGATGCCGACGGCGGCGGGGGGGCTGCCCGCGCCGCTGACCGTGCGGGTAATCTGTTCGCTGGTCATCGCGCGATCGTCTTTGGGAAAGCTCTCGCGCGTGGCCTGGCTTTCGGACATATCGACGTCGGCGTGGACCTCGACGCTATAATTGCCGGCGCCGAGCATCGGGCCGAGCAAGGTGTCGAGCGCGCGGCGGAAGCGGTCTTCGACCTGCACCTGCAACTGGAACGCTTTCATATCGCTGCCCGATGCGGTGTCGGACAACAGCGCGCCGCGCTGGTCGATCACCGACACCTGATCGGCGTTCATGCCGGGTACCGAAGAGGCGACGAGGAAACGGATCGCCTGCACCTGACCGTCGCTGAGCGAACGGCCGTTCTGCAGCGTCAGCATCACCGACGCGGTGGAGGGTTTATCCTCGCGGACGAACAGGCTGGGTTCGGCGGCGGCGACATGGACCCGCGCGCTTTTGACCGCATCGATCGTTTCGATGGTGCGCGCCAGATCGGCTTCGCGCGCCGAGCGCAGCGCTTCGCCCTCGATCGCGCGGCTCGACCCCATCGGCAGCGCCGCGATCAGGCTGTCGCCGCTTGGTGCCGCCTTGGGCAGGCCTTGTCCGGCGAGCGCGATGCGCGCCTGATGCAATTTGTCGGCATCGACCGTCAGCGCGCCGGTGCTTGCATCGATGCTGTGCGCGATGCCTTGCGTCTGCAGCGCCTCGGCGACCGCCGCCTTGTCGCTGTCGTCGAGCCCGGCGAACAGCTGGGCCTGCGGCGCCGACTGCATCGTGAACCAGGCGAGCGCGGCGATGCCGATCGCGGTGGCCATGGCGATGGCGGGCAGCGCCCGCTGGACCGCCGGCTGGCGGACGAAGCCGGTGAACGGCGCCAGTCGGCCGCCGAATGCCGGAGCGGGCAGGCGGTTCGCGTGGCCGTCGTCAACGGGGGTGAGGATCTGGGTCTCGGCCATGGCTTAAACCGGCATGTTCATGAT
Source organism: uncultured Sphingopyxis sp. (assembly GCA_964502035.1). Classification (GTDB taxonomy): domain Bacteria; phylum Pseudomonadota; class Alphaproteobacteria; order Sphingomonadales; family Sphingomonadaceae; genus Sphingopyxis. The sequence continues at coordinate 5,590 of CAZCUW010000038.1, forward strand.
GTCGCGATAGGCGGACAGCAGCTTGTTGCGCACCTGCAACGTGGTTTCAAAGCCGAGCGAGGCTTTCTGCCGTTCGATCATCACGCTGACGATGTCGTGGGTATCGCCGCGCTCATAGGCTTCGGTGATCGCGCCCGCCTTGGATTGCTGGGCGTTGACCTGTTGCAGCGCATTGTTGATCGCAGCGCCGAAATCTGGGGTTCCGCCAGCGCCGTCGATGCCGCCCTCGGCGGTGCCAATGCCGCCGCGACCGGCGGCGCGTTGCAGCGCCTGGTTCTGATTGAGGATCGAACTGCGCATCTGCAGCAGTCGGCTCGGGTCAATCGTGCTCATTGCTTTCCATCCGTCCTGTGCGCAGCGGTGCGCCGCACGCAAAGAACAATGCAAAGGCCATGCCAAAAGATTTAATGGCTTATTTTCAGGGGATTGGGCGAATCTCATCCTGGCGCTGGGACCGCTTCGGCATTTTTTTGACGGACCGGGCTTAAGCGCCGCTGCTGCCGACCGTTACTGCTCTTCGTGACCGCTCCTCGAGCCTTCACATCACGGGAATGGCCATCGAGGCCGGAAAGGAACAACAATGACTGTCATCAACACCAATGTGAGCGCGCTTCGCGCCCAGAACAACTCGCGGGTTGCGGGCAAAATGCAGTCGCAGGCGATGGAACGCCTGTCGAGCGGCAAGCGCATCAACAGCGCGAAAGACGACGCTGCGGGTCTCGCCATTGCAACGCGTATGGACGCCAAAGTCCGCGGCCTGAATCAGGCCGTGCGCAACGCCAACGATGGCATTTCGCTGGCGCAGACCGCCGAAGGCGCGATGTCGGGCATCTCGAACATCCTTGTTCGGATGCGCGAACTGGCCGTCCAGTCGGCCAACGGCACCAACGGCACGACCGATCGCGCCGCGATGCAGACCGAAGTTACCGCGCTGATCGCCCAGATCGGTGACATTGCGACGCGCACCGACTTCAACGGCAACCAGCTGCTCAACGGCAGCGCCACAACCGGTTTCGACATCCAGACCGGCACGTCCACGGGCGACACGGTCAACATCACGATCGCCGATCTTCAGGCGACCGCGCTGGGCGTCGGCACCCTGGACATCTCGACCGCCGCCGGCGCGTCGGGTGCACTCGCCACGCTCGACACCGGGATCCAGACGGTTGCCACCCAGCGCGCCAACCTGGGTGCCCAGCAGAGCCGCCTCGAAGCGGCTGTCGACAATTTGACGTCGACTGTCACGAATCTGGCAGATGCCAAGTCGCGCATCGAAGACACCGACTTTTCGTCCGAATCGACGAAGCTGGCGGCGGCCCAGATCCTGTCGCAGGCCTCGACGGCGATGCTCGCTCAGGCGAACCAGAGCCAACAGGGCGTGATGAACCTGCTTCGCGGCTAAACTCCGCACACGATTTTCAGGCTATATTTGGTTGGTCCCTTAGATAGCCTGATCCGATGCCCCGGCCCCCACAGCCGGGGCATCAACTTTTTTGCGCGAAGGCGCGGCACCGGCCCGCTCCCCCACCCAACCTCCCATAGGATATCCTTGTCGGGAGGTTGGGTGGGGGAGCGGGCTGGTGCCGCTTCCGGCGTCAGCCGGAAAACAAACCACCATCAATGAAAATCGCGTGATTTGGGCAGGATGCGGACGTCGCGCGGATGGCCGTGTTTCGCCGCATAGCCGCGCGGCAGCTGCGGATGCGCGACCTCGTCGGCGCGGCACAGTTCGGGACGTATTTCGCGCCCGCCGCCCAGCGTGTCGAGCATCGCCGTCCGATCGACGATCCGCGTCGCCATCAGGTGGATGACGCCTTCCTTGCTCCGCTGCACCTCGCCCTCGGCCAGCATCAGCCGCGACGCCATGACGGCGCGGCGATAACGTTCGAAATGGCGCGCCCACAGCAGGATGTTGACGACCCCGCCCTCGTCCTCGAGCGTGATGAAGATCGCGTTGCCCTTGCCCGGGCGCTGGCGGATCTGCACGACGCCCGCGGTGCGGACGATCGATCCGTTTTTGGCCGCCATCACCTGCGCGGCGCTCAGCACCCCCTCGCGCGCAAAATCACCGCGCAGGAACGCCATCGGATGGCCTTTCAGCGACAGCCGCGTCGTCTGGTAATCGGTCAGCACCTGTTCGACGAGCGGGGTGGGGGGCAGCTGCGCGTCGTTCTCGGCGCCTAGCTCGTCGGTTTCGGCGGCGCCGAACAGTGGCAGCACGCCTTGCCGGACGCGGCGTGCGTCCCATAACGCGGGGCGCCGATCGAGCCCCATCGACCGGCAGGCATCGGCCTCGGCCAGCAGGCGCAGCGCGCGCGATGGCAAGTCTGCTCGTCGCGCGAGTTCCTCGACGGTGGCAAAGGGCGCGGTCCGCGCCGCCACAATCTGCGCCGCCCATGCTTCGCGAAACCCGTCGACCTGCCGCAGCCCCAACCGCAGCGCGAGGCTGCCGTCGGCGCGCGGTTGAAGGCTGTTGTCCCAATCGCTCGCGTTCACATCAACCGCGCGCACCTCGACCCCATGTTCCTGCGCATCGCGCACCAGCTGGGCGGGGGCATAGAAACCCATCGGCTGCGAGTTCAGCAGGCCGCAGGTGAACACCGCGGGGTGATAATGTTTGATCCATGACGAGACATAGACGAGCCGCGCGAAGGATTGGGCATGGCTTTCGGGAAAACCGTAACTGCCGAACCCCTCGATCTGCTTGAAGCAGCGTTCGGCGAAATCCTGTTCATATCCGCGCGCGACCATGCCGCCGATCATCTTTCCGCGAAAATTCTCGATCGTCCCGACATTGCGAAAGGTCGCCATCGCGCGGCGCAAACCGTTCGCTTCTTCGGGAGAAAAATCCGCCGCGACCATCGCCAGCTTCATCGCCTGCTCCTGAAACAGCGGCACGCCGAATGTCTTGCCCAGAACGTCATACAGCTCATTGGGTGGGTGTGGCGGCGCCGGTTCAGGAAATTCTACAGGCTCTTCCCCGTTGCGCCGCCGCAGATAGGGATGGACCATGTCGCCCTCGATCGGGCCGGGACGGACGATCGCGACCTGCACCACCAGATCGTAGAATATCTTTGGCTTGAGACGCGGCAGCATGTTGATCTGGGCACGGCTTTCGACCTGAAAGACGCCGATGCTGTCGCCCTTTTGCAGCATGTCGTAAACCGCCGGATCATCGGCATCGAGATCGAGTTCCAGCGTCTTGTCGCCCAGCCCATGCGCGCGCATCAGGTCGAAGCATTTGCGGATGCAGGTGAGCATGCCGAGTGCGAGGACATCGACCTTCATCAACCCCAGCGCGTCGATATCGTCCTTGTCCCATTCGATGAAGGTCCGATCCTCCATTGCGGCATTGTGAATCGGCACCAGTTCGTCGAGCCGTCCTTGGGTGAGCACAAAGCCGCCGACATGCTGCGACAGGTGGCGCGGTGCCTTCAGCAATTCGCCGACAAAGCGATGCAGTCGTTCGATCTCGCCGTTGTGCGGGTTGAGCCCCGCTTCGGCGAGCCGCTCGACCGGCACCTCGTCACCCCAGCTGCCCCAGCTCGTATCCGCGAGCCGCGCCGTCACATCTTCGCTGAATCCCAGTGCCTTGCCGACCTCACGGATCGTGCTGCGCGGGCGATAGTGGATGACGGTTGCCGCGATCGCGGCGCGATCGCGGCCATAGCGGGTGTAGATATGCTGGATCACTTCCTCGCGCCGCTCATGTTCGAAATCGACATCGATATCGGGTGGCTCGTCGCGTTCCGCCGACACGAAGCGCGAGAAGAGGAGGTCGTGCTGCATGGGATCGACCGACGTCACGCCGAGCAGGAAGCAAACGATCGAGTTGGCCGCCGAACCGCGCCCCTGGCACAGGATCGGCGGCTGCTGCGTCCGGGCGAAACGGACGAGATCATGGACGGTGAGGAAATAATAGACATATCGTCGTCTTCGAATCAGACGAAGTTCGTTGCCGATCAGTTTGCGAACCTTGACCGGGAGCCGTGTTCCATAACGCTTCTCTGCCGCCGTTTTCACCAGATGATGCAGATAGAGAAAGGGTTTCCACCCCGGAGGCACCGGCTCATTCGGATATTCATATTGCAAGTCTTCGAGCCGGAAGCGGATGCGCGCGAGCAGTTTCGCGCTCTCCTTGATCGCTTGCGGATAGCTTTTGAACAGGCGTCCCATTTCGGCGGGCGCTCTCAGATGGCGTTCGCCATTGGCGCGCAGCAACTTGCCGGCCTTTTGCACCGTGGTGCCTTCGCGGATGCTGGTGATGACATCGTGCAAGGGCCGCTGGGTGACCGTCGCATAGAGCGCATCGTTGGTCGCGAGCAGCGGGACACCGGTTGCCGCCGACAGGCGTTCGCGTTCGCTCAGCCGCCGCGCATCGACCCCCGAGCGCGACATGGTTGCGGCCAGCCATACCGACTTTCGCCGCGCCTGTTTGAGTTTGTGGAGCAGCGCTGCATCGCCGCCCGTCGCGATCAGCAACAGGTCGTCGCAATGCCCCAACAAATCCTCCAGATGGAGAATGCAGTCGCCCTTTTGCGCGCGCAGATTGCCGGTCGAGAGCAGTCGGGTCAGCCGCCCCCAACCGTGGCGTGTCGTTGGATAGGCGATAATGTCGGGGGTGCCGTCGGCGAAGACGAGCCTTGCGCCGACCACCAGCCGGAAGTTCGCGACGATTTCGGGCTGCCTGACCTGTAGCTCTTTCAGAAACGCCCACGCCCGCACCACCCCCGCCACGCTGTTGCGGTCGGCGATGCCGATGCCGGCCATGCCGAGGTTGATCGCTTCGGCGACCATCTCGGCGGGGTGCGAGGCGCCGCGCAGGAAGCTGTAGTTGGTCGCGGCGACCAGTTCGGCGAAGCCTGGCGCGGGGCCGGGTTCGGGGTCTTGGCTCATGCGAACAGCCCGTGGATATACCAGCGCGGATCGGGCTTTTCGTCGTACAGCCCGTGGCGAAAGAGCCAGTAGCGGCGGCCGCGGTCGTCCTCGACGCGGTAATAGTCGCGGGTCAGCCCGCCATTGTCGCGGCGGCGCCACCATTCGCTCGCGATCCGTTCGGGCCCCTCGTAACGGCGGATCGCGTGGGTGGCGCGGCGCCAGCGAAAGCGGTGCGGCGGGCCGTCGGGCACCTCGGCAATCACTTCGATCACCTGCGGCGGATCAAAGAGGTAGAAGGGGCGTAGCGGCGGTTCGCCGGGGTCGGGGGCGGGCCAGGGCGTGGGCGGCGCGGCGTCGATCGCGGGCAAGGCGAGCTGCGCCTGTTCGGGGATATAGGTGTCGACGGCGGCGAATTTGCGCACCCGCCCGCGGCCGAGCCGGGTCGCCAGCCGGTCGACCAGTTCGGCCATCGCCGCCCCCTGATGGGCCGCGCGCACCGCGCCGCCCTCGAGCTTGAGCTGGGTCGCGGCGAGGGCTTCGAGCCGCGGCACCGCCAGCCGCATCATGTCGAACCCGAAACCCGGGTCGAGCGGATCGCGCAAGGCATCCATCCGTTCGGCGAACAGGCGCATGACCAGCGCGGCGTCGCGCGTTGGATGGCCGGTCTCGATCTCGATGCTGCGCGCCAGCCCGTCGCTGCGAAAAAAGGTGGCGCGGAAATGACGTCCGCCCTTGCCGCGTTCGGCAAGCTGGGCGATCGCCTCGCCGACCAGCTCGGCCAGGATCTGGACGGCGTGGGGCATACTGGCGATGGGTTCGGCGAAGCGGCGTTCGGTGGCGACCGGCGGCGGGATGACGCGCGGATCGAGCGGGCTTGGCGCATCGCCGAGCAGACGACGCAGCGCGGTCGCGGCGTCGGCGCCAAAGCGCGCGGCGATATTCGCCATCGGCCGGCTCGCGAGGTCGCCGATCGTCTTGAGCCCGGCGCGGACCAGCGCGGTCGCCGCCTCGGCTTCGAGTTCGAGCGCGGCGACGGGCAGGCGGCGGATCGCGCTTGCCTCGTCGGGGGCGGGCCGCGTCTGGTAGCGGGCCAGCGCGCGCGCGGCATCGGCGGTGGGGCCGAGCGCATGGCGCAGCGTCATGCCGAGCCGGGTCAGCCGCCGGTCGATGTCGTCGATCAGCGCCGCCTCGCTGCCCAGCAAATGGGTGCAGCCGGTGATGTCGAGGATCAGCCCGTCGGGAGCATCGAGCGCGACCAGCGGGGTGTAGCGCGCACAGCCCTGCGCCAGCCGGTCGAGCCAATGCAGGTCGAGCACGGGATCGTGCGGCACGATGGCGAGGTCGGGCACCTGTGCCCGCGCGTCGGCGAGCGGCATGCCGACGCGCAGTCCAAGCGCCTGCGCGCGCGCATCGACGCTCGCGAGGCGCAGCGCGCCGCGTTGCTTTTCGGCAAAGACCAGCGGCAGGTCAGGCGGCTTTGGCGCCGTGCGGATGAACCGCTCGGCGGGCAGCCAGGGGAAGAACAGCGCCAGATAGCGCCGCGTCCCGGAAAATTTGCTCATCTTTATCCCAATCGAGTCGCCAGTGCGTTCCGGCAGGGCCGCCGCGCCAGCGCAGCAGTTCAAGGTCGAAGGCGGGCGCGCCCGGTGCGTCGGCGGCCAGCGCGCGCGACGGCGCGGCGACGATGCTCCAGCGCGTTTCGGCGACGCTGGGCGTCGGCGCGGCGTTCAGGCGCAGCATCAACAGCGTCGTCCCCGCATCGCGGGCGCCGAGCGTCAGGCGGCGCCCCGCGGTCAGGTCGAGCAAGGGGAATTTGCCCCAGCTTTCGACGATCACCGCCGCCGAACCGGCGCAGCGCACCGCATCATTGGCGCAGGCGAGCAGCATCTTGGGGTCGGCGGTCTCGATCAGCAGCAGCCGATCGGGATCGCCGCCGAGTTCGGCGATGCCGGGGGCATAGATATGCCCCGTGCGGCGTCCGGCATCGACGGTGCGTAACCACAACAGCGGCGCATCGCCGCCGCCGCGCAGCGCCAGCAGCGCCGCAAAGGCCGCAGCACTGGCGCCGTCGAGCGCGTCGGCGGCGAAAAATTCATGCGTGCGCCCGGCCATCAGCCCGCCGCCAATCGCCGCATCGAACGCGCCATGCCCCGACGCCAGCCAGCCCTCGGCCGGGCGGCTTGCGGGACCACCCGTGGCGGCCAGCCGGGCGATGCGTTGGCGCAGCCCGGCGAGAGGTTGAGACGACTCGCGCATATATGTTCCTGATTTGTTCTATTAGCGCGCGAGCGAGGGGGGTTGTCAAGGTGAGTCCGCCATGACGAAGGTCAGGGCGTCCCGGCCCCCGCGCCGCTGTCCCCGCCGAGCGCGCGGAACAGCGCGATGCGGGTCTGGACGAGCAGCAGCTGGGTCGCGATTTCGCTGCGCCGCGCCGAATAGAGGCTGCGCTGCGCGTCGAGGCTGGCGAGGAAGCTGTCGATCCCGCCCTTGTAGCGCGCGTCGTTGAGCGCTGCGGTGTCGGCGGCGGCGGCGGTGTTCGCGGCGGCGGCGCGCACCCGTTCGGCGATCGTGCCCTGCACCGCGAGCGCGTCGGCGACCTCGCGAAACGCGGTCTGGATCGCGCCTTCATAGCCGGCCAGCGCGGCGCCCTGCTGCGCTTCGCTGACCGCGACCCCGGCGCGGCGGCCCCCGGCGTCGAAAATCGGCGCGGTGACGTCGCCGCCCGCCGACCAGCTGAACGATCCGCTGTCGAACAGGCTGGACAGCGCGTTGCTGGCAAAGCCGAGCAATCCGGTGAGCGAGATCGACGGAAACAGCTGCGCGCGCGCGACCCCGATGTCGGCGTTGGCGGCGCGCAGGCCATATTCGGCCTCGATCACGTCGGGGCGGCGGAGCAGGATTTGCGAGCTCACCCCGGCGGGTAGCGGCGCGACCGCAGGCGTCACTTCGCTCAGACCGGTCGGCAGCAGCGCGCGATCGACATCGCCGCCGACGAGCAGGCGGATGAGATTCTCGTCCTGCGCCAGCGCGGTCCTTTGCTGCGCGATCGCATCCTCGGCGGTCGCGAGAATCTGTTCGGCCTGGCGCAGGTCGGTGCGCGGCGCGACGCCGCCATCGAGCCGCGCCTTGGTTAGCCGCACGCTTTCGCGCGCATTGGCGGCGGTGTCCTCGGCGATTTTCAGGAGGTCGCGGTCGGCGCCATAGGTTGCCCAGACTTCGGCCAGATTGGCGATCAGCGCGAGGCGCACGGTGCGCGACGCCGCCTCGGTCGCTAAGGCGCGGTTGCGATCGGATTCGGTGGCATTAGCCAGCTTACCGAACAGGTCGAGCTCGAACGCGGTGACCCCGCCGCGCAGCGAGAAGTCACCGCTGCCGCTCGTGCCGCTACCGTCCGAATAGCCTGCGCCGCCGCTGATCCCGATCTCCGGAAATTGCCCGGCCCGCGTGACGCGCGCCTGCGCGCGCGCCGCGGCGACATTGGCGTAAGCGACGCGCAGGTCGCGATTGTTGGTGAGCGCCTGCGCGGCCAGCGACTGGAGGCGTGGGTCGGTGAAGACGCTTTGGTAGGACAGGATCGGCAGCGCCGCCTCGCTCTGGAGCAGATAGGCATCACCGACCGGCCAGCTTGGCGGCACCGGCGGCGTCGGCAGCACCGTCTTGGGCGCCAGCGAGCAGCCGGCAAGCAACAGCGTGCTCGCGAGCAGGACGTCGCGGGTGCGGATCATGCTGGCACCTCGGCGGCGCCTTTACCCTTGCCGAAGCGGCTGCGAACCCCGGCGATGCCGTCGCGCACCCCGCGGCGGACGAGGACGAAGAACAGCGGGATGAAAAAGATCGCGAGGAAGGCGGCGGTCAGCATCCCGCCGATCACCGACGTGCCGATCGCGACGCGGCTGTTGGCCCCGGCGCCGGTCGCAATCGCCAACGGCAGCACCCCGAAGATAAAGGCAAAGCTGGTCATCAAAATCGGGCGCAGGCGGATGCGCGCCGCGGCGATCGCCGCCTCGATCACGCGCTTGCCCTTGCGTTCTTCCTGTTCGGCGAATTCGATCATCAGGATCGCATTTTTCGCCGCGAGCCCCATCGTGGTGAGCAGCCCGATCTGCAGATAGACGTCGTTCTCCAGCCCGCGCAGCGACACCGCGCAGACCGCGCCGATCAGCCCGAGCGGGATGATCAGGATGACCGCGAGCGGGATCGTCCAGCTTTCGTAAAGCGCCGCGAGGCACAGAAAGACGACGAGCAGCGAGATGCCGTAGAGCAACGGCGCCTGTCCCGACGACAGCCGTTCCTGAAACGATGACCCCGACCACGCGACGCTGGTCCCGGGAAGCTGCCCTGCCATGGCTTCCATTTCGTCCATCGCTTCGCCCGAACTGGTGCCCGGCGACGGCTGGCCCGAAATTTCAAACGCGGGCACGCCCTGAAAGCGCGAGGTGCTGCTGGGCGTCGTCGCCCAGCCGGTGCGGGCAAAGGCGGAAAAGGGCGACATCTCGCCATCGGCCGAGCGCACATACCATTGCGACAGGTCCTCGGGCTTGGCGCGATAGGGCGCGTCGCCCTGGACATAGACGCGCTTGACGCGGCCTTCGTCGATGAAATCATTGACGTAACGGCCGCCCCATGCGGTCGCCAGGGTCGCATTCACATCGCTGTTGTTGATGCCATAAGCGGTCAGCCGCTGCGTATCGACGTCGATCTTCAGCGTCGCGACATCGGGCAAGTCGCTGAGGCGCACCGAGGTCAGCTTGGGGTTGGCATTGGCCATCGCGAGCAGGCGGTCGCGCGCCGCGACAAAATCCTCACGGCTCATCCCGCCGCGATTTTGCAGCTGCATGGTAAAGCCCGAACTGTCGCCCAGCCCGCGCACTGCGCCGGGGACCAGCGCGAACACCTGGGCATCGCGCAGCCCGCTGAATGCCTTGCGCGCGCGTTCGGCGATCGCGTCGGCGGTGTTCTCCGCGCCCTCGCGATCGTCCCAATGGGTCAGGTTGACGAAGCCTTGGCCGGTGTTCTGGCCCACCGCGCCGCCGCCGCCGCCGCCGGCGACGAGGAACAATGTCCCGACATTCGCCTTTTCCTGGGTCAGCATATATTTTTCGACCGCGTCGCGCACTTCCAGGGTCCGCGCCTGCGTCGCGCCGGCGGGCAGGCGGAACTGGACCTGGACGCGCCCCTGATCCTCGCCGGGCAGAAAACCGCTGGGCAGACGCAGGAACAGGGCCGCCAGCACGACCAATATGATCGCGTAAATTCCCAGGAACAGCCATTTGCGATCGACGACCTTGGTGACGCTGCCGACATAGCGTTCGACGGTGCGGTCGAAGCGGGTGTTGAAGCCGGTCTTGGCGCGTTCGAGCAGCGCGCGCGCGCCCGCAAAACGTCCGCCGGTGTGGGCTTCGCCATGGGTTTTGGGTTTGAGCAGGGTGGCGGTCAGCGCCGGGCTGAGGATCAGCGCGACGAGCACCGACAGCGCCATCGCCGACACGATGGTGACCGAAAACTGGCGATAGATGACCCCGGTCGAACCGCCGAAAAAGGCCATTGGCAGGAACACCGCCGACAGCACCAGCCCGATCGCGACGAGTGCGACCTGCAATTCCTTCATCGACTGGATCGTCGCGTCGCGCGCCGACATGCCGGGATTTTCTTCCATCAATCGCTCGACATTTTCGACCACGACGATGGCGTCGTCGACGAGCAGCCCGATCGCCAGCGTCAGCCCGAACAGGGTCAGCGTGTTGATGCTGAACCCCGCGATATAGAAAATGGCAAAGGTGCCGAGCAGCACCACGGGCACCGCAATCGCCGGGATCAGGACCGCGCGCCAGCTTTGCAGAAACACGAACATGACCAGGATGACCAGGATGATCGCCTCGAACAGCGATTTCTGGACCTCGCTGACCGACAATTTGATAAAGGCGGTCGAATCATTGGCATAGCTATAGGCGAGCCCGTCGGGGAAATCGGCGACCAGCTCCTCCATCCGCGCCTTGACGCGGTCGGCGGTCTCCAGCGCGTCGGATCCCGGCGACAGCGAAATCGACATGCCCGATCCGGGGTGGCCGTTGATGCGGACGATCGTGCTGTAATTTTCGGCGCCGATTTCGACCCGCGCGATGTCCTTGATCCGCACGCTCGATCCGTCGGACTGGGTCTTGAGGACGATATTTTCAAACTGTTCGACGGTCTGCAGGCGCGACTGGGCGGTGACCGTGGCGTTGAGCATCTGGCCCTGCGGTGATGGCAGGCCGCCGACCTCGCCCGCGGCGACCTCGCTGTTCTGGGCAGTGATTGCGGCGATCACGTCGCTCGGCATCAGCGCCACCCCGGCGAGCCGCTGCGGATTGAGCCAGACCCGCATCGCGTGCGGCGATCCGAAGACGTTGACGTCGCCGACTCCTTCGACACGCGAGAGAGGGTCTTGGATATTGGAAGATAGATAGTCGGACACGTCCTGGTTCGACCGTGTGTCGGTCGTGTCATAGACGCCGACGAGCAGCAGCGTGTCCGAATTGGACTTGGTGACGCGCACCCCCTGTTGCTGCACCTGCGCTGGCAGGCGCGAAATCGCCGACTGGATCTTGTTCTGCACCTGGACCTGCGCGATGTCGGGATCGGTCCCCTTGGCAAAAATCGCGGTGATACTCGCCTGACCGCGCGAGCTGGATTGCGAACTGAAATAGAGCAGCCCGTCGACGCCGGTCAGCTGTTGTTCGAGCACCTGAGTGACGCTGTTCTCGATCGCCTCGGCCGAGGCGCCGGGATAGCTGGCGCGGATATTGACCTGGGTCGGGGCGATGTCGGGATATTGTTCGATCGGCAGCGCGAACAGCGCGCCGACCCCGCCCAGCATCACGATGATCGCCAGCACCCAGGCAAAGATGGGACGGTTGATGAACAGGCGGGACATGAGGGGCTATGGACTCTTTTCTGCTGTCTTGGCCGCGGGCGCCCCCACCCGCTGCGCGCTGTTGGCCGGAACCGGGGTGATCGGCGCGCCCTGTTTCAGATTGCCAACCCCCTGGGTGATGACGCGCTCGCCCGCTTTCAGCCCGTCGGTGACCACCCAATTGGCGCCGATCGTGCGATCGGCGGTCACCTTGCGGCGGATCGCCTTGTTGTCCGCGCCCGCCAGATAGACAAAGGCCGACCCGTCGAAATCGCGCTGGAGCGCCGCCTGCGGCACCAAAATGGCCCGCGGGTTGACCGCCTGATCGAACAGCGCGGTCACGAACATGCCGGGCAGCAGCACCCCCTTGGGATTGGGAAAGCGCGCGCGTAGCGTCACGGTGCCGGTCGCCTCGCTGACCGTGATGTCGGAAAACTGGACCGTGCCGACAAAGCCATAGGCGCTGCCGTCCTCCAGCCGCAGCCGCACCGATGTGCTGCCCGCGGCGACGCCGCCGCTGGCGAGCGCCTGGCGCAAGGTGGTGAGGTCGGCGCTCGATTGCTGCATGTCGACATAGATCGGGTCGGTCTGCTGGATCACCGCGAGCGGGCTCGCCTGGCTCGCGCTGACCAGCGCCCCGGGGGTGGCGAGGCTGCGGCCGATGCGGCCGCTGATCGGCGCGGTAATCGTCGCATAGCGCAGGGTGATCCGCGCGGTTTCCAGCGCGGCACCATTTTGCGCGACCGCGGCGCGCGCGACGCGCGCCGCGGCCAGCGCGTCGGTATAATCCTGCTCGGCGATCGCCTGCATCCTGGCCAGCGGGGCGAAGCGGCGGACGCGCTCGTCGGCGGCCTGCGCGCTGGCGCGGGCGCTGGCGAGGTTCGCCGACGCCTGATCGACCGCGGCCTGATACAGGCTGGCATCGATCTGGTAGAGCGGCTGCCCGGCGCGCACAAAACCGCCCTCGGTAAACAACCGCCGCCGGATCAGGCCATTGACCTGCGGCCGCACTTCGCTGGTCTCGAACGCGACGGCGCGTCCGCCGAGCGAGGTGGTGACCGGCACCGCTTCGACCTTGACGACGACAAAGCCGACCTGCGGCGCGCCGCGGCCGTTCTTGTTTGCGTCATCCTGACCCGAACAGGCGCCAAGCGACAAGGTCGCGGCGCACCATAGTCCGGTCAGCAACAGCGACCTTTTCTGCGGCATAGGGATGTTTCTCGTATCGGCTCGCCGAGCGGCGGGGGAGGAATTGTGCCTATTCAACCGATTGGATTGGTCCATGCAAGCGCAATGCAGGATTTGCGACAAATTACGACAATTTTGTGCCGCTGTACGGCCTGACTTATTTGTCATACAAGTAGGAGAGTTGTCATACAATTAGGACTTGACAGGGGGGTGGCAAGTCTTCCATCATTCGTGACACCGGTTACCAATATCGGCAACAAACCAATGACGAGCGAAGGTGCCGTTGGCCGGCCGCAAAGGCGACGGGGTGACGGCAACCTTCCGAAAATCCTGGCAAGAGGTTCTGACGGACCGGCTTTGCCGCGAGGTGGGAGGATGATTATGGCTATTCGAGCAAAGCGTGGAGCCCGCATATTGGCCAGGCTGGCAGGCGGCGCGTCGCTCGCCGCCTATGCGCTGTCGCCGGCCTATGCACAGGATGCAGCGGCACCGGCGGAGGAAGACGCGATCGTCGTCACCGGGATTCGCGCCTCGCTGTAACAGGCGGCCGACATCAAGCGCGACGCCGAGCAGGTGATGGACGTCATCACCGCCGAGGATGTCGGCAAGCTGCCCGATGCCAATGTCGCCGTTCAACGGCTTCGGGGTGATCGCCAACTACACCTATTCGGATGCCGAGGATAACGCCGGCTTCCCGTTGGTCGCGGTGTCGAAGAACAGCTATAATCTGGTCGGCCTGTACGAAAAGGGTCCGTTTTCGGCGCGCCTCGCCTATAATTACCGCGACGAGGCGGTGTTCGAATTCTCGCAGGGGCGGCCAAGTTTCATCGGCTCGCGCTCGCAGCTCGACGCCCAGATCGGCATCGACATCACCAAAAATATCGCGCTGTCATTGCAGGCACAGAATTTGATGCCGAAGAAATCGGCGACGACCGAATATAGCGACTTCAACCCAACCGCGCTCAACAGCTATGCCCTGTCCGAACGGCGCTTTTCGATCGGGGCGCGGGCGAAGTTTTGAACTATCTGCCGGGTCGCAGGAGGGAAACCGTGATGATGTCGGGCAATCGGCGCGGACGCCGGGCTTTGGGATGGGCGCTCGGCGCGATGCTGGTCGTTCCGGCTTATGCGGCAGCGCAGCAGCTGCCCGCCATCTTGTCCGACCGCACGGTGGCGGCGGCGAACCCGCTGCCCGATTTCAGCTATGCGGGCTATGGCTTCGGTCTCGCGGCGATCCCCACCGATAGCGGGACGATCGTCGATGTCACCGACCATGGCGCGGTTGCCGACGACGGGCTCGACGACACCAAGGCGGTGCTGCGCGCGCTGGCGGCGGCGAATGCGGTGCAGGGCAAGGTGACGCTGCGTTTTCCCAAAGGGCGGACGCAGATCACGGAAGTGCTGCGGATAACGCGCAGCGACATTGTCCTCGACGGCGCGGGCAGCGGCCCGGGCGGCAGCGAGCTGTGGTTTCCGCGCCCGCTCAAGATCATCGACAATAGCGACGATTTCGACGAACTGCGCGACTATCTGGTGCGCGAGAAGAAGCAGCAGATCGAACCCGAGCAGAATATCGACTATCTGTTCACCGAATATAGCTGGGCCGGGGGGATGATCGTCGTCCGCCCCGAAACCACCCGGCCGGTGTCGTATGACGGCAGCAAGGATGTCCGCGACCCGCTGCTGGCCAATGGCGTATCGGGGAGGCAATTTGGCCGCGCCCTGACCGTCGACGATCCCGCGGAGCTGCGCGTCGGCGACGTCGTGCAGCTGCAATGGTTTTCTGTCGATGGTCCGCGCAGCCAGATTTTGAAGTCGCTCTATGGCGACACCGACCTGCCGATCGGATCGCATCACTGGACCTCGCCGAAACGCCCGGTGGTCGCGCAGATGACGCGCATTGCGGCGATCCGCGGGCGCATGGTGACGCTGGGCGACCCGCTGCTCCACGACGTCCGCGCCGACCAGCCCGCGGTGCTCGCCAAGTGGAAACATCTGACCAACGTCGGCATCCAGAACCTGCGCCTGCAATTTCCCGAATCGCCGTCGTTCGGCCATCATCTGGAGCAGGGGTATAACGGCATCTATATGACCGGGGTGTTCGACGGCTGGATCAAGGATCTGGTGATCGACCGGTCGGACAGCGGCATCCTGACCGACAATGCCGCGAATTTGACCATCGCCGACGTCACCACCACCGGCGACCGCCGCGCCCATTATTCGGTGCATGTCGGCGCGGTGCACAATGTGCTGGTCCAGGATCTGAAAGTTGAAAATCCGGTGATCCATCCGCTCAGCGTCAACACCCGCTCGACGCGGTCGGTGTTCCTGCGCGCGGTGGTGACCCGCGACGCGATCATCGATCAGCACAGCGGGTCGAACCATCAGAATCTGTTCGATCAGATCGTGATGCACATCGATCCGAAACCGGCGAAGGCCGGCTGGGAATATCAATTGTGGGTCGGCGGCGGCGCCCCCTATTGGAAGCCGGGGCACGGCCTTTACAACACCTTGTGGAACGCGCGGCTGGTGATGCCGGACGATGTCCCGGCGGGCGCAGCGGTGCGGATCACCAGCGGGCTGGAGGGGCCGGGCGAACGGATCGTCGGGCTGCACGCCAACCGCGCGATCGACGTTCATTACACCCCGGCACCCTATATCGCGGGAACCGGGCAGGCGGTCGCCGCGGCGCCGTCGCTGTACGACTATCAGCTCGCCCGGCGGCGCCGCTGATCGCCTCAGGACTTGGGCGGCGCGACCGACTGGCGCTGGATGAAGGTCGAGTTCAGCACCCCGTTATCGCTCTCATCGACTTTCGTCGCGAGCGGCAGGAAGTCGGGGACGAGCGTCTTGGCGGCGCGCACCCCCATCTCGCGGATCGGCCAGCGCACCGTGCTGAGCGCGGGCCAGATATGCGTCGCGGTCGGGCTGTCGTCGAAACCGATGATCGACAGCGCGCCGGGGACATCGATGCGCTTGGCGTGCGCAACGCTCATCACCCCGGCGGCCATCTCGTCGTTCGAACAGAAGATCGCCGTCGGCCGCTCGGGCAGCGATAGCAAAGCCTCACCTGCCTCAATCCCGGCGGTGTAGCGATAATTGCCCGGCGCGTTGAGCGCCGCAGGCAGGTCGAGCCCGGCCTCGGCCAACGCCTTCATGAGCCCCTTTTCACGCTCGGCAGCGGAGCGAAAGCCGACCGGCCCGCGCACAAAGCCGATGCGGCGATGGCCCAGTGCGATCAGTGCGCGCACCGCCTCGGCGACGACTTCGCGGTCGTTCGACGACACGCAATGCTTGGCATCATCGAGCGGCGCCGAACCGATGCGGACATAGCGCACCCCCAGATCTTCGCAGAGCGCCGCAAGATCGTCATTCTCCGAGATCGGCGGCAACAGCAGCGCGCCGATCGGCCGCTGTTTTTCGAGGAAGGTGCGGACGTCGCCGAGCAGGCCGTCCGATCCGCGATCAACCGGGCGGACGAGCAGCGCCAGATCGCTGTCCTTGATCGCGTCGAGCACGCCTTGCTGGAAATTCAGCACCGTTTGCGCATTGGGGTTGTCGTGGAGCAGCGCGATCAGGAAATTGCGCCGGAACGCCAGCGCGCGCGCCTGCGGATTGGGGACAAAGCCCAGCGTTTCGATCGCCTGCTCGACGGCCTTGCGCGTCTTTTCGGTGAGGAATTCGGAGCGGTTGATGACCCGGCTGACGGTCTTTTTCGATACCCCGGCAAGCGCGGCGACATCGTTGATCGTCGGCTGCTTGCCGCCCGCCCCCTTTTTTTGTGCCGTCATATGCGTCTTATCCTCTGCGGGTTCGGGTCGCTGTCCCGCCATTCGTCTTTTGTGATGGGCGTTCGGCGCCCCGAAATCAACCGCGACAACCGCCATCTGGCGAAAACTGATACCGGTGTCCAGATCACCTGCCGGTCCCGAGGCAAGGTGATATTGACACCGGTTACCAAAATGACTAGCTTGTCGCAAAACCAGCAAAGGAACCGGATCATGAAGATCGCGCTGATCACCGAAAACAGCCAGGCCGCCAAGAACGCCATCATCTACGACGCGCTGACCATTGTCGCCGAGCCGCTGGGCCATGAGGTGTTCAATTACGGCATGTATTCGGCGGACGACACGGCGTCGCTGACCTACGTCATGAACGGGTTGCTGGCCGGCATCCTGATCAATTCGAAGGCCGCGGATTTTGTGGTGACGGGTTGCGGCACCGGCATGGGTTCGATGCTCGCGTGCAACGCGATGCCGGGCGTTTTCTGCGGCCTGGTGATCGATCCGACCGACGCCTTTCTGTTCGGGCAGATCAATGACGGCAACGCCATGTCGATGCCCTATGCCAAGGGCTTCGGCTGGGCGGCCGAGCTCAATTTGCAGGACGTCTATCGCAAGCTGTTCGATGGCGAGCGCGGTCTCGGTTATCCCAAGGAGCGCGCCGAAATCATGCGGACGAACCGCGGCATCTTGAAGGATCTGAAAGCCGCGTCGTGCAACGACATGCTCACGGTGCTGAAGACGGTCGATCAGGATCTGCTGCGCGCGGCGATCGCGGGCGAGAAGTTCGCAGAGTATTTCTACGCCAATTCGCAGGACGACGCGATCAGTGCCTATCTGAAGAGCGTTTCGGCGGAGCGGGCGCTCGCCTGACATGACCGGACTGTTTGACCTAACGGGCAAGGTCGCGCTGGTCACCGGCGCCAACACCGGCATTGGGCAGGGGATCGCACTCGCGCTCGCCGAAGCGGGGGCCGACATCGCCGCCGCGGGACGTTCGCCCGCCGATGAGACGGTTGGCAAGGTGCGCGCCCTTGGCCGGAAGGGCGAAAATTTCTCCGCCGATCTGTCGAGTGTCGGCGCGGTGCAGCCGCTGGTCGATGCGGTGCTCGCCGAATTTGGGCGCATCGACATCTTGGTGAACAATGCCGGGATCATCCGCCGCGCCGACGCGGTCGATTTCACCGAAGCCGACTGGGACGCGGTGATGGACACCAATCTCAAGACTTTGTTCTTCCTGTGTCAGGCGGCGGGAAAGCACATGATCGCGCGCGGCAGCGGCAAGATCATCAACATCGCCTCGATGCTGACCTTTCAGGGCGGCGTTCGCGTGCCGAGCTATACCGCGTCGAAATCGGGGGTCGGCGGGCTGACCAAGCTGCTCGCCAATGAATGGGCGGCAAAGGGGGTGCGGGTCAACGCGATCGCGCCCGGCTATATCGCGACGAACAACACCGCGGCGTTGCAAGGCGACGAGACGCGCAACCGCCAGATCATGGAGCGTATCCCGGCTGGGCGCTGGGGCGACCCCAGCGACATCGGCGGTGCCGCGGTGTTCCTCGCATCATCGGCGTCGGATTATGTCCAGGGCCATATCCTTGCCGTCGACGGCGGCTGGCTCGCGCGGTAGCAACAACCCAAGGCCGTTCGTGCTGAGCTTGTCGAAGCGCCGTCCTGTCTTCTAGAGTTCAAAGAAGAGAACAGCCCTTCGACAAGCTCAGGGCGAACGGAGTGAGGATGGCGCAAGGCAAGCTGGTCTTTTTCGGCGAACTGCTGATCCGCCTGACCGCACCGGGCAACGAGTTGTTGATGCAATCGCCGTCGCTGGCGCTCCACGTCGGCGGCGCAGAGGCCAATGTCGCGATCGGCCTCGCGCATCTTGGCCATGATTGTGCGATGGTCAGCCATGTTCCGGACAATGCGCTGGGCCGCGGCGCGGTCGCGGCGGTGCGCGGCGGCGGTGTCGATTGCGCTGCCGTCACCAGCGGCCCCGGGCGCATGGGGCTGTATTTCCTGAGCGTCGGGGCGGGGCTGCGCTCGTCCGAAATCGTCTATGACCGCACCGGCTCGAGTTTCGCGGCCACCGGCGCGGAGGACTATGACTGGGACACGCTGCTCGGCGGTGCGCGCCTGCTCCACCTGTCGGGGATCACCCCCGCGCTCGGGCCGCGTTCGGCCGCAGCGGCACTGGCCGCGGCGCGGGCGGCAAAAAGGCTCGGCGTACCCGTCAGCTTCGACGGCAATTACCGCGCGATGCTGTGGGAGGCATGGGACAGCGATCCGCGCGCGGTCCTGTCCGAACTGATCGAGCTGACCGACATCCTGTTCGGCAATCATCGCGACCTGTCGCTGGTGCTGGGTCAGGAATTCAGCGGCGAGGGCGAGGACCGGCGGCGCGAAGCCGCCGAAGCGGGCTTTTCCGCTTTCGCGGGCCTCAAGCTGATCGCGTCGACCGCGCGGCACACCGTCACCGCCGACCACCACCGTATCGCGGCGCGCGTCGACCTGCGCGGCGGTGGTCATCAGGCCGACGAGATCGACGTCACCGGCATCGTTGACCGGATCGGCGCGGGCGACGCCTTTGCCGCCGGGGTGCTGCACGCGCATCTGGCGGGCGGCGATGCGCGGGCCATGGCCGCCAGCGGACTTGCGCTCACCGCGCTCAAACATTCGCTGCCCGGCGACGCCAGCCGCTTCGGCCAGGCCGATATCGACGCCTTCCACGGCGGCGGACTCGATGTCCGGCGCTAAGCTGACGCGGCGCGGCTTGCTGGCCGCCAGCGCGGCGTCGCTGCTGTTGCCCGCGGTCGCCAAGGCCGAGATTTTTACGCCGATAACGCATGTCGGTGGCGTCAAAGCGCCTGACGGTGCTTACCGGTCGGGCCGCTTTCGCGACTTTGGTCCGGACGGCCAGGCCTGGGCCTTTCCCGGCATCCGCTACGCCCGTGCCGCGCGCTTTGCGGCGCCGGTTGCGGTGACCAGCGCGGAGCAGTTGAAAGGTGACGCTTTCGGCCCAGCCTGTCCGCAGAGCGGCGACCGCTACCTGCCGCAATCCGAGGACTGCCTGTTCCTCAATGTCTGGACGCCTGACATTGCCGACCAGCGCAAGCGCCCGGTGATGGTATATTTCCACGGCGGCGCTTATTCGACCGGCAGCGTCACCGACGCGATCAATGACGGCACGGTGCTCGCCGCGCGCGGCGA
>CAZCUW010000039.1:0-25449 GCA_964502035.1 uncultured Sphingopyxis sp.
GGGCGAATATGGCCTGAGCGAAGAACAGGGCAACGAAATCATCATGGCGGCGCGCGCGCACTGGTTCGACGACGAGCCGGCAGCAGCTGCACCGCAAGCCGGGCCCGCGGCGGAGCCGCTAAACGGGGAGGCCGCCGATGCGGACCCCGCACAATGATCAGCTGAGCGAACCAGACCGCGCTGGACGGCGCGGCCAGCATGTGCCCGAGCGGCGCTGCATATTGACCGGCGAGGTTTCGCCGGCCGAAAGGCTTGTGCGCCTCGCGCTCGGCCCCGACGGCGGCATCGCGCCCGACGTGCTGGGCAAGGCGCCGGGGCGCGGCGCGTGGATCGGCGTGACGCGCGCCGAGCTGGAAGCGGCGCAGGCGAAAGGCAAGCTGAAGGGCGGGCTCGCGCGGGCGTTGCAGGACAGCAATTTCACCATCCCTGACGACCTCGGGGCGCGGATCGAGGCCCAGTTGCAGCGCGCGACGCTCGACCGGCTAGGGCTGGAATCGCGGTCGGGCACCTTGCTCAGCGGCAATGAAAAGATCGAGACCGCAGCGCGCAAAGGTCAGGTCCGCCTGCTCCTTCACGCCAATGACGCGGGCGAGGACGGGCGCAAGAAACTGGCCCAGGCGTGGCGCGTCGGCGAGGACGCCGAAGGGTCGGGGCGCGAGGGCCAGGTCTTGCCGGTGGACCGCAGCGCCCTATCTATGGCATTGGGCCGCGAGAATGCGGTGCATCTGGCGATTACCGACGCCCGCGCGGCGGCCCGGGTGCTGGCGCATTTGAGCCGCTGGCAGTTTTTCACAGGATGGAGTAGGGACGCGGCCAACCGCGATTCCGACCCGCACGCCGCGCCGCTTGCCGGTGAGGACAAAATTGGGGCGGCGCCGACAGGCTCCGCCGCTTCGGACGCGTTTTGAAGGAATGATGAGTTTCGATGAGTGACGAACAGGACAAACCGACCCTGACCCGCAAGCCCCTGGGGCTGAAGCGGACGGTCGAGGCCGGACAGGTGCAGCAGCAATTCAGCCACGGCCGCCGTAATACGGTGGTGGTCGAGGTGAAGCGCCGCCGCGTGCTCGGTCGTCCCGGCGATCCCGCGCCCGAACCGGTGGTCGAAGAGGTCGAGGCCGCTCCGGCGCACGCCCCGGCGCCGGCGCCCGCTCCGGCCCCGAAGCCCGCCGCGCCGCGCGCGAGCGAGAACGACAGCCTGATGTCGCGTCAGGAACGCCAGGCGCAATTGCTGCGCGAGGCCGAAGAAGCGCGCATGACGTCGCAAGAGGAAACGCGCCGCCGCGAAGAGGCCGCGCGCGCGCGCGCCGTCGAGGACGAGAAACAGCGCGTCGAAGCACGCGTCGAACAGGCGACGGCCAAGGTCGCCGAAACCGCCCCGGCTGCCACTCCCGCGGTGGCGGAACCGGTCACGGCCGAAACCCCCGCCGCCGCCGCGCCGCAGGAAACCGCCGCGCCGCGCAGCACGACGAGTGCCGCGCCGGCACCGCGCCGCTTCACCCCGATCGAAGCGCCGAAGCGCCCCGAACCCAAGCGACCCGACCCCAAGGTCAGCCGTGGCGGCGACAGCCGCCGCCAGTCGGGCAAGCTGACCGTCACCCGGGCGCTCAACGATGACGAGGGCGCGCGCGCGCGCAGCCTCGCGGCGCTGAAGCGCGCCCGCGAAAAGGAAAAGCGTTCGCACACCGCTTCGTCGGGGCCGCGCGAAAAGCAGGTCCGCGAAGTCGTCGTGCCCGAAAGCATCACGGTTCAGGAACTGGCCAACCGCATGGCCGAAAAGACCGGCGACCTGATCAAGGCGCTGTTCAAGATGGGCAGCCCGTCGGCGAGCACCGACACGATCGATCAGGATATTGCCGAATTGCTGGTCACCGAATTTGGGCACGAGATCATTCGCGTGAGCGAAGGTGATGTCGATATCCGTCACGACGAAGATATTGACGACGCCGAGCATCTGAAGCCGCGCGCCCCGGTCGTCACGATCATGGGCCATGTCGATCACGGCAAGACCAGCCTGCTCGACGCGCTGCGCGGCGCGAATGTGCAGGCGGGCGAAGCCGGCGGCATTACCCAGCATATCGGCGCCTATCAAGTGACGACGCCGGACGGGTCGCTGGTGACCTTCCTCGACACCCCGGGCCACGAAGCCTTTACCGAAATGCGCCAGCGCGGCGCCAACGTCACCGACATCGTCATCCTGGTGGTGGCGGCCGATGACGGGCTGAAGCCGCAGTCGATCGAGGCGATTGCCCATGCGAAAGCCGCGGGCGTGCCGATCATCGTTGCGATCAACAAGGTCGACAAGGAAGGCGCCAATCCGCAGCGCGTCCGCGAACGCCTGCTCGAACATGAGCTGGTGGCCGAGGAAATGGGCGGCGACGTCCAAAATATCGAAGTGTCGGCGCTCAAGAAGACCGGGCTCGACAAATTGCTCGACGCGATCGCGGTGCAGGCCGAAATCATGGAGCTGAAAGCCAACCCCGACCGCGCTGCCGAAGGCACGGTGGTCGAGGCGAAGCTCGACAAGGGCCGCGGTCCGGTGGCGACGATCCTCGTTCGTCGTGGTACTTTGAAGGTCGGTGACATCTTTGTGTGCGGCGCCGAAAGCGGCCGCGTCCGCGCGCTCGTCGACGATCAGGGCCAGCAGATCAAGACCGCCGGTCCGTCGATGCCGGTCGAGGTGCTGGGCCTTGGCGGCGTGCCGATGGCGGGCGATACGCTGACTGTGGTCGAAAATGAAGCGCGCGCCCGCGAAGTGGCGGCCTATCGTCATGGCGAGGCGCTCAAGAGGCGCACCGTGCAAGCGCCGGTCAGCCTGGAGGGGATGTTTGAAGCGCTGGCCGACAAGGCCAATGTCATCCAGTTCCCGGTGGTCATCAAGGGCGATGTGCAGGGATCGGTCGAGGCGATCGTCAATGCGCTGAACAAGCTGTCGACCGACGAGATCCGCGTCCGCGTCCTCCAGTCGGGCGCCGGTGCGATCACCGAAAGCGACGTGACGCTGGCGGCGGCGACCAAGGCGCCGATCATCGGCTTCAACGTCCGCCCGAACGCCAAGGCCCGCGACATTGCGAAGCGCGAAAAAGTGCGCTTCATGTATCATGACGTCATCTATCACCTGACCGATGAAATCCGCAAAGAGATGGCGGGCGAGCTGGGGCCGGAGCGGATCGAAACCGTCGTCGGCCGCGCCGAGGTCAAGGATGTCTTCCCCGCCGGCAAGCGCGACAAGGCCGCGGGTCTGCTGGTGCTCGAGGGTGTCATCCGCAAGGGGCTTCACGCGCGCCTTACCCGCGACGACGTCATCGTTTCGGCCACGACCATCGCGTCGCTGCGCCGTTTCAAGGACGACGTCGCCGAAGTGCGCGCCGGGCTGGAGTGCGGTGTCGTGTTGTCGGATACCAACGACATCAAGGCGGGCGACAATCTGGAAGTCTTTGAAGTCGAACTGCGCGAACGGGCGCTGTAACCAGCGCCCGCTTCGGGCGGATCAGGAGGCGCCTGCATGGCCCGCTACGTCGCCCTGTTCGGCAGCATCAATGTCGGTGGCAACCGGTTGACGATGGCCGACCTGCGCGCGGCGTTCGAGGCCGAGGGTTTTGCCGACGTCGAGACGGTGGTCGCCAGCGGCAATGTCATTTTTTCGCACCCCGCGCGGCCGACGCGCGGGCTGGAGGAAAAGCTGACGCTGATGGTCTACGACCGCTTCGACATGCACTGCGCCGCTTTGGTGCGCAGCCGCGACGAGCTGGCGGCGGCGATCGCCGACAACCCGTTCGCGGGGACCAACGAGGACAAGTTCGTCCACACGATGTTCCTCGACGGGCAGCCGACGGCGGCGCAGTTCGACACGCTGGCGGCCGACAAGTGGATCAAGCCCAATGAGCGCATCGCGCTGGGCGACCGGGCGCTCTTTATCGATTATGGCGATGGGGTGGGCGACAGCAAATTGACCGCGCGGATGATCGAGCGCCGGTTGGAGCATAAGGGCACCGCGCGCAACCTGCGTTCGATCGCGCGGATCGTGGCGAAACTGGACGAACTGGAGAAGGGTGCGGCATGAAAGCGGTAGAGAGCAAGGGCCCCTCGGTCCGCGTGCTGCGCGTCGGCGAACAGGTGCGTCACATCCTGTCGGACATATTGGCGCGCGGCGATGCCCATGACGAGCTGCTGGCCAAGCATCCGGTGAGCATCACCGAAGTGCGGATGTCGCCCGACCTGCGCCACGCGACGGTGTTCGTGAAACCCCTGCTCGGCAAGAATGAGGCCGCGGTGCTCAAGGCGCTGCGCACCAACACCGCGTGGCTGCAAAAGAGCGTCGCCGAAAAGATGAGCATGAAATATGCCGCGAAGCTAAAATTTCTGTCGGACGAAAGTTTCGACGAGGCGAGCCATATCGACAAATTGCTGCGCGATCCAAAGGTGAAGCGTGATCTGGCGAGCGGTGAGGGCGAATAGCCCTCGCCCCCAAAATATCGTCATTGCTTCGCTTCGCTCGCAATGACGAGGTCGTTTGAAAGCCTATTTCCCCTTGATCCCCGCCGCTTCCTCCAGCTCGACCAGCGCATCCTCCAGATAGTCGATCAGCCGCTGGACATGCGGCACGCTGCGGCGGCAGGCGGTGATGCCGAAATCGATATTCTTATTGTTCGACACCTGGGTGATGTTCATCGCCATGCCGTCGACCGGAATGCTGGCGGGATACATGCCGTCCAATCGCGCGCCATTCCAGTATAGCTGCTCGCGCGGGCCGGGGACGTTCGAGATGGTGACGCTGTACGCGGGGAATTTGTCCGCGGTGCGCGTCAGCGCGGTCAGCATCTGCGGCATCTGGGTGATCGCGGTATAGATCTGGATCTGCTGCGCGGTCATTTCGCGCAGCTGCGCCTTGGCGGCGTTCATCGACGCCTGAATCGTCCGCATCCGCTCGGCCGGATCATCGATATGCGTCGCCAGATTGGCGGTGACCGCGGTGACCGAGTTCCCCGAATCGATATCGTCCTTGGCGCGGATCGACACCGGCGCCATGGCTTTCAACGGCTTGTCGGGCAGCTCGTTCAGCGATTGCAGATATTTGCGCATCGCTCCCGAACACATCGCGAGCACCGCGTCGTTGATCGTCCCGTCATAGGCCTTGCCCATGGCCCGGACCCGCTCCAGCGACCAGCTTTGCGCCACGAAACGCCGCGCCCCGGTGATGTTGCGGTTGAAGCTGGTGCGCGGCAGCCCGCCCCATGGGGTGGTGAGGTCGCCGCCGCCCAGCCCGAACATCGCCGCGGCATATTGGTTGAGCGCCTTGCTGACCCCGACGCTGTTGCCCCATTGCTCCTTCAGAAAGGCGCCGATGGCTTTCAGGTCGGTGATGCTGGGGGGCGGCGGTTTTTTCGCGGTCGGGAACTGGCGCTTATAGGCCTCATAGACCTCGACCGACATCGGCGACGCAGTGGGCTTGTAGCTCTTGTCGTTGCTCAGCATCGCATTGGTGAAATGCATCGAGCTGGCGCCGTCCATGAAAGCGTGGTGGATCTTGAAATAGGTCGCGATCTGGCGGTTGGGCAGGCCCGAGATCAGGGTGATTTCCCACATCGGGCGGGTGCGGTCGAGCAAGGTGCCGTGGAGCCGCGAGGCGAGTTCGAACATCTCGCGATAGCGTCCCGGCTTCGGCAGCGCGGCGGCGCGGACATGGTAATGCATGTCGATGTCCTTGTCGGGCACCAGGCGGATCGGGCCGTACTGGCCGAGCGGGGTCAGTTTGAGCACTTCGCTGAACGGGCGCCGCAGCCCTTCCTGCTGGCGCAGCAGCGCGAGCATCTCGTTCAGCCACTCGGTTTCGTCGACCTTGTCGGGCAGGGTGTAGAGATTGACCCCGCCAACATGCATCGGCGTCTCGCGCGTTTCGGCGACGAGGAACATCGCGTCGGTCACCGGCATCAGCCGCATGGCAGCTCTCCCCCACTGATTGTGCTGCATCTTTTGATGTGCAGCATGAAAGCGGGGTGGGGGGGAGTCAAGCGGCCCACTCTTCGTTACCCCGGACCCATCGACAAGCTCAGGACAGGCTTGATCCGGGGTGACTAGTTTGGTGATTGGCGGCGGCAGGCGAACAGTTTATCGACGCCCCCATGGCCAAGCTCTATTTCTACTATGCCAGCATGAACGCCGGCAAATCGACGACGCTGCTCCAGGCGGATTTCAACTATCGCGAGCGCGGTATGGAAACGATGCTGTGGACCGCGGCGCTCGATGATCGTTACGGCCAGGGGCAGGTGACCAGCCGCATCGGATTGATGGCCGAGGCGCATAAATTCGACCCCGACAGCGATCTGTGGGCCGCGGCGACGGCGGAAAATGCCGAACGGCCGCTCGCCTGTGTGCTGGTCGACGAGGCGCAGTTTCTATCCAAAAGCCAGGTTTTCCAGCTTGCGCGGCTCGCCGATGAGGAAGGGATTCCGGTCCTCTGCTATGGCCTGCGCACCGATTTTTCGGCCGAGCTGTTCCCCGGATCGGCGGCGCTGCTGGGCATCGCCGACGCGCTCGTCGAACTGAAGGCGGTGTGCGAGTGCGGGCGCAAGGCGACGATGAACCTGCGCGTCGATGAACAGGGCCGCGCGGTCGTCGAGGGGGCGCAGACCGAGATCGGCGGCAATGACCGCTATGTCGCGATGTGCCGACGGCATTTCATGGCGAAACGCCGCGAGGCCGCGGCGGCGTTGACCGATGCTTGACCGGCTCTATGTCGACCTCGCCGATGGCGACCTTCAACTCGTCAAGCTGACCGAGGCGCATCGTGCGGCGCTGCGCACGGCCTGCGCCGCCGACCCCGATATTTGGGCGATCTATTCGTCGAGCTTTGGCCCCGGTCATTTCGACAACAGCTTTGACGCGCTGATCGGCGGCACCGGCCGCATGGCCTATGCGATCATGGACCGCGACACGCTGGTCGGCATGACCGCCTGGCTGCGCGCCGATGTTTCGGCGCAGACGGTCGAGGTCGGCAACAGCTATATCCACCCCGCGGCGCGCGGCACCGGGTTCAACGGGCGTTTGAAAAGGCTGATGATCGATCATGCGTTCGCGGTTGGCATCCGCCGCATCGAATTTCGCATCGACGAGCGTAACGCGCGGTCGCAGGCGGCGGTCGCCAAGCTCGGCGCGGTCAAAGAAGGCGTCCTGCGCGCCGAGCGGATCACCTGGACCGGCTATGTGCGCGACACCGGGCTCTGGTCGTTGCTTGCCGACGACTGGGCGGGGCGTCAGTTACCGTCATCGCGCAAGTAGCGTCATCCCGGCGAAATGGGGTGGGTCAGCGAAGTGGAGCCAAGTCAGCACCGGTTCAGGCGCAGGCAGTTATCCGACTCGCCATGATATCGAATCTCGCTCTCTCCCTGGCCGCCGCTTTGCTTCCCCTTTCTGCGGCGGCGGCGGCCAACGAGCCTGCCGCAAAAACCGCCGACGCGCCGCGCGCGCCTGGCGTCGAGGCGAGCATCGTCTTTCCCAGCAACAGCTCGATCCGCAATTGGCAAGCCGACCGCGGCCGCGGCATCTGGATCCAGGATCGCCGCGGCAACTGGTATTATGGCACCTTCGCGGGATATTGCCGTGACGCCGATTTCGCACGGGCGATCGGGGTCGAAACGCGCGGGGCGGGACGGCTCGACCGCTTTTCCACCATAGTGGTGCGCGGCGAACGCTGCCCGCTGTCGTCGTTCACCACCTCTGCAGGGCCGCCGTCCCGGCGCGACAAGTCAAAAGACATCATGGGCGAAAAACCCGGCGCAAATTGACAGTGGCCCTGCGGTGGCCCTAGCGCCGCGGCATGAACGGCTGGATCATTCTCGACAAACCTTTGGGACTCGGCTCGACGCAGGCGGTCGGGGCGGTCAAGCGCGTGTGCCGCGAGGCCGGGCTGGGCAAGGTCAAGGTCGGCCATGGCGGCACCCTCGATCCGCTGGCGTCGGGGGTGCTGCCGATCGCGCTGGGCGAGGCGACGAAGCTGTGCGGGCGGATGCTCGATGCGAGCAAGATCTATGCGTTCACCGTGCAATTCGGGACCGAAACGGCGGGGCTTGATGCCGAGGGCGAAGTCGTCGCTAGCAGCGATGTTCGTCCGACGCTGGCCGAAGTGGAGGCAGTGCTGCCGCGCTTTACCGGGCCGATCGAGCAGGTGCCGCCGGCTTATTCGGCGATCAGGATCGATGGCCAGCGTGCTTATGATCTGGCGCGCAAGGGTGAAGTGGTCGAGATGAAGGCGCGGAGCGTGACGGTTCATTCTCTTAAGCCCCTCCCCTTCAGGGGAGGGGCTGGGGTGGGGGCTCGCGATGTAGCGCAAGGCTCGCTGGCCCACCCCGCTGCGACTAGCCAGCAAGCTGGCAAGTCTCGCTGCCCCTCCCCTGAAGGGGAGGGGTTGCAGAGCATCACCCTCACCGCCCATGTCTCTAAAGGCACCTATATCCGCTCGCTCGCCCGCGACATCGCGCACGCCGTGGGCACCGTCGGTCATGTCACCATGCTGCGCCGCACCAGGGCCGGGCCGTTCGATCTGGCGCAGGCGATTTCGCTGGACAAATTGAACGCTTTCGGCCAAGGCGCCGCCCAATCAGAAGTAATTCTGCCGCTCGAGGCAGGGCTGGTCGACATCCCGGCTCTGAACCTTTCCCCGGAAGCGGCAGGGGCGATCCGTCAGGGTCGTGTCTGGACCGGGGTAGCTACGGACGACGGGCTCTATTGGGGACGGGACGATGACAATCGTCCGATCGCCCTGATCGAGGCTTTGGCGGGAACGCTGAAGGTCGTGCGCGGCTTCAATCTTTAAGCCATGATGTTCGAGGAAATATCTATGTCGATTACCGCCGAGCGCAAAACCGAAGTCATCACCGAAAACGCCCGCAGCAAGGGCGACACCGGTTCGCCGGAAGTGCAGGTCGCGATCCTGACCGACCGCATCAATAACCTGACCGGTCATTTCAAGGCGAACCACAAGGACAATCACAGCCGCCGCGGCTTGCTGATGATGGTCAACAAGCGTCGCAGCTTGCTCGACTATCTGAAGAAGAAGGACGAGGGTCGCTATCAGGCTCTCATCGCGAAGCTGGGTCTGCGTAAGTAAGAATTTCTGGCGGCCCCGGGTTTCCGGGGCCGCTGTCATATTGGTCTTGGGCAATTTTGCCGGACCACAGGGCCGCTCTC
The DNA here is from genome assembly GCA_964502035.1 of uncultured Sphingopyxis sp. Classification (GTDB taxonomy): domain Bacteria; phylum Pseudomonadota; class Alphaproteobacteria; order Sphingomonadales; family Sphingomonadaceae; genus Sphingopyxis. The sequence continues at coordinate 9,187 of CAZCUW010000039.1, forward strand.
GCATCCGGCGGGACCGCCATTGGGGCCACAGACGCCCCGCACCGCCCCGGGTCGGATTACCCGGAATCAGAGGCCCCGCCCGGCATCGGGCCAGGCGGGCGAAGGAAACTCCATGTTTGACGTGAAAAAAGTATCGATCGAGTGGGGCGGTGAAACGCTGACCCTCGAAACGGGCAAGGTTGCCCGTCAGGCTGACGGCGCGGTTGTCGCCACGCTCGGCGAAACGATGGTATTGGCCGCGGTCACCGCCGCCAAGACGGTCAAGGAAGGGCAGGACTTCTTCCCGCTTACCGTCCATTATCAGGAAAAATATTCGGGCGCAGGCCGCATCCCCGGCGGCTTCTTCAAGCGCGAGCGCGGTGCGACCGAAAAGGAAACCTTGGTTTCGCGTTTGACCGATCGTCCGATCCGTCCGCTGTTTCCCGAAGGTTTCTACAACGAAATCAACGTCATTGCCCAGGTTCTGAGCTATGACGGCCACAACGAGCCCGACATCCTCGCGATGGTCGCCGCGTCGGCCGCGCTCACCATTTCGGGCGTCCCCTTCATGGGTCCGATCGGCGCCGCGCGCGTCGGTTATGTCGATGGCGAATATATCCTGAACCCGACCGACGCGCAGGTTGCTGAAGGCGACCTCGATCTGGTCGTCGCCGCCACCTACGACGCGGTGATGATGGTCGAATCCGAAGCCAATGAGCTGTCGGAAGAGATCATGCTCGGCGCCGTGCTGTTCGCGCACGACGCCTGCAAGGACGTCGTCAAGGCGATCGTCAAGCTGGCCGAACAGGCTGCCAAGGATCCCTGGGACATGGCCGAACAGGCCGACCTGTCGGCTGCCAAGGACAAGCTGAAGAAGCTGATCGGCAAGGACATCGCCGCCGCGTATAAGCTGACCGACAAATCGGCCCGCTCGAACGCGCTGAACGAAGCCCGCGCCGCCGCCAAGGCCGCTTTCGCCGACGCCGCGCCGCAGGACCAGATGGCCGCCGGCAAGCTGATGAAGAAGCTGGAAGCCGAAATCGTGCGCGGCGCCATCCTGAAGGACGGCAAGCGCATCGACGGCCGCACGACGACGCAGATTCGTCCCATCCTTGCCGAAACGCACTTCCTGCCCCGCGCGCACGGCTCGGCGCTGTTCACGCGCGGCGAGACGCAGACGATTGCGACCTGCACCTTGGGCACGAAGGACAGCGAACAGATGATCGACGGCCTCAATGGCCTGTCTTACTCGAACTTCATGCTGCACTATAACTTTCCGCCCTATTCGGTCGGCGAAGTTGGCCGCTTCGGGGCGCCCAGCCGCCGCGACATCGGTCATGGCAAGCTGGCATGGCGTGCGTTGCACGCAGTGCTGCCGACGAAGGACGAATTCCCCTACACGATCCGCATAACCAGCGACATCACCGAGTCGAACGGCTCATCATCGATGGCGTCGGTTTGCGGCGGTTCGCTGGCCATGATGGACGCGGGTGTGCCGCTGAAGCGTCCGGTGTCGGGCATCGCGATGGGCCTGATCCTCGAAGGCAAGGATTTCGCGATCCTGTCGGACATTCTGGGCGATGAAGATCACCTCGGCGACATGGATTTCAAGGTGGCGGGCACGTCCGAAGGCATCACCACGATGCAGATGGACATCAAGATCGCGGGCATCACGCGCGAGATTTTTGAAGCCGCTTTGAACCAGGCCAAGGAAGGCCGCGCGCACATCCTCGGCGAAATGGCCAAGGCGCTGGGCGAAGCCCGCACCGAGCTGTCCGATTATGCGCCGCGCATCGAAACGATGCAGATCGACAAGGCGAAGATCCGCGACATCATCGGCACCGGCGGCAAGGTGATCCGCGAGATCGTCGCCACCACCGGCGCCAAGGTCGACATCGACGACGAAGGCCTGATCAAGATTTCGTCAAGCGATCCGGCGCAGATCGAAGCCGCACGCAAGTGGATTTCGGGCATCGTCGAAGAAGCCGAAGTCGGCAAAATCTATGACGGCAAGGTCGTCAACCTTGTCGATTTCGGGGCGTTCGTGAATTTCATGGGCGGCAAGGACGGCCTGGTTCACGTCAGCGAAATCGCCAATGAGCGCGTCGAAAAGGTCTCTGACGTTCTGGCCGAGGGTCAGGAAGTCAAGGTCAAGGTGCTCGAGATTGACCAGCGCGGCAAGGTTCGCCTGTCGATGCGCGTCGTCGATCAGGAAACCGGCGCCGAACTGGAAGACACCCGCCCGCCGCGTGAAGGCGGCGATCGCGGTCCGCGCGGTCCGCGCCGTGACGGCGGCGACCGTGGCCCGCGCGGTGACGGTGGCGGTCGTGGTGACCGTGGTCCGCGTCGCGATGGCGGCGGCGATCGTGGTCCGCGCCGTGACGGCGGTGGCGATCGTGGCCCGCGCCGCGAACGCAACGAAGGTCCGGAAGATCAGGGCCATGTGCCCGACTTCCTGAAGGACTAAGCCTTCGGTTTATCGAACAAGGAAAGGGGCTGCCGAGAGGCGGCCCCTTTTTTGTCGCGCTGCGAACGCGATGCCGCGCTATTTGCGCGCCGCGGCGCTTTTGTCGCGGATGGCCTTGAACTCGCTGCCGGCTTTCCATTCGGGCCAGCGAGCAGAGCGGGCAAGTTCGTCGCCGATCGTGTAGAACATCGAAATATCCTGCACCGCGCCATCCAGATTCCAGTCCGGACCCCATGCGTCGCACGCCTGATGATAGCATTTGCCGGTATAGGCATCGACCCACGCCTGCCCGGCCGCCTTGCCGCCGTTGACGAGGTCGGAGGCGCCGGCGATGCCCATCATCAGCAGCACCGGCACGCCGCGCTTGGCCATGCTGAAATGGTCGGCGCGGTAGAACAGGCCACGTTCGGGCAGGCTCTCCACCGAAACGGAACGGCCCTGCGCCGCGGCGACGCGCGCCAGATCGTCCTCCAGCGTGCCCTGGCCCTTGCCGACGAGGATGACGTCCTTGGCGCGGCCCGCCGTTTGCAGGATGTCGAGGCCGAGGTTCGCGACGGTCTTTTCGATCGGATAAAGCGGGCTCGCGGCATAGGCTTCGGAGCCGAGCAGGCCGCGTTCCTCGGCGGTCCAGAAGGCGAAGACGATGCTGCGGTCGGGCGGCGGCGCGGCCTTGAAGTTCCGGGCAATCTCGAACAATCCGGCGACGCCGAGCGCGTCGTCGTTGGCGCCGGCGCGATAGATGCGGCCCGCTTCGTCGGGCGGACCCGCGCCATAGGCATCCCAGTGGGCGCCATACATCACGACCTCGTCGGGCCGCTTGGCACCGGGGATTTTGGCGAGGACATTCTGGCTTTGCACGACCGCCTGCGTCACGGGGATCGCGGCGTTGAAGCTGGTGCCAAGGTCGATCGGCTTGAAATCTTTCCCACGCGCGGCGACGCGGAGCCTGGTCAGGTCTTGCCCGGCGTTCGCGAACAGGGTCGTTGCCGTGTCACCTGAAATCCAGCCTTGCAGCGCAAGGCTGGTGACTTTTTCGGGCGGCATTACGAGGCCGTAATTTTCGCCGCCGCCGCTTTTGACGACGTTCCAGCCATAGCCGACCCCGTCGGTGTCGTGGACGATCAGCGCGGCGATCGCGCCGCGCCGCGACGCCTCTTCAAATTTATAGGTCCAGCGGCCGTAATAGGTCATCGTCTGGCCGCCGAACTTGCCGAAGGCGTCCTCGCCCTTGGCCGCGACAAAATCGGGATCGTTGATCAGGAAGACCGCGACCTTGCCCTTCAGATCCTGACCCTTGAAATCGTCCCAGCCGCGTTCGGTCGCGGTGACGCCATAGCCGACGAAAACCAGCGGCGCGTTCGCGACGACCGCCTGATCCTTCGGCTGGAGCGTCGAGACATAGATGTCGGTGCCGAAGGTGAGCGGCGTTACCGCACCCTTGCGGTCGAAGGCGAGCGCCGTGGCGGTCCCGAGGCGCGTGTGCAGCAACGGCACCGGCTGGGTCCAGCCGCCGTCGACGCCCCCGGGTTCGAGCCCGAGCGCCTGCAAGCGCCCGATCAGATAGCCGACCGTGCGTTCTTCGCCGATGGTTCCGGGCGCGCGGCCCTGAAACTGATCGGAGGCAAGGGTGCGCACGGTTTTGGTTAGGTTGGCGGCATCGATAGCGGGGGCGGTTTGCGCGGTCGCGGAGACCGAAACGGCAGCGAGGAGCGAGGCGGCGGCGAGGCGGAAGGTCATAAGGCAGGGGTTTCCCGATTGATGGACCGCCAGCGTAGGCGTTTTGGCGGGGACATTGAAGCGCGCAGACCGCCAGGTGGTTCAGTGACTGTTTGACCGCCCGAAACGGGGCGGGCGCGGCGCGGCGGTGTGGCAAGGGGGCGCGGCATGACAGAGATGACCGACACCGCCGTCGCCGCCCGCATTACTGCGCTGGACTGGCACGCCATCGGCGCATCGCCTGACCGCGCGGGCTGGGCGGTGCTGCCGGGGCTGTTCGCCGCCGCCGAATGTGACGAAACCACGGCGCTCTATGGCGACGAGGCGCTGTTCCGCAGCCATGTCCAAATGGCGCGGCACGGGTTCGGCCGCGGCGATTGCCGGGTGGCGGTGCGCCATGGGGTGAGCGCGGTCCGGTCGGGGCGGCGCCACACGCTGGGCATCATCTTTCACGACGCCGCCTAATCCCGCCTGCCGGGTGGACATGGCGGCTGCGGCGGTTAAGCCGGTGCTTTCCCAACGGCATCAGCGAGGACGGCAGCGATGGATTTTTCCCGGCTTCAGGCGAGCAGCAAGATCGGCGACGACTGGGTCTATCCGCAGCCGCCGTGCCTGAATTTCGGCTGGCTGGAGGTCGATCTGGACCCCGCGCACCGGATCTATTGGGAGGAATATGGCAACCCCGCGGGCGAGCCGGTGATGTTCCTGCACGGCGGCCCCGGCGGCGCCTGCACCCCCGCGATGGCGCGCTTTTTCGATCCGAAGCGATACCGCGTCATCCTGTTCGACCAGCGCGGGTGCGGCAAGAGCGAGCCCAATGTCGCATCATCAGGCCCGGCGGTCGCGCTGGCCAGGAACACCACCGCCGACCTGATCGGCGACATCGAGAAATTGCGCGATCATCTGGCGATCACGGGCGCGATGCATGTGTTCGGGGGGAGTTGGGGGAGTACGTTGGCGATGTCCTATGCGATCGCCCACCCCGCGCATTGCGCCAGCCTGATCCTGCGCGGCATCTTTCTGGGCGCGGCGGAGGATCTGGACTATCTGTACCAGGGCAATGCCGCGACGTGGGAGGCCGATCCCCATGCGCTGACCGCGCCGGGGGCCTATATCAAATATCCCGAGGAGTGGGCGGCGCTGCTGACCGTCCTGACCCCGGCCGAACGCGGCGACGTGATGGCGTCGTACAAGGCGATTTTCGATCATGTGCCGACCACCGCGGCGGAAACCGAGCGGCAATTGGCGGCGGCGGTGACCTGGTCGCTGTGGGAGGGGGTGATTTCCAACATGATCCCCGAAACCGCCGACACCGGCAAATTCGGCGAGGCCGATTTTGCCCTGTGTTTTGCCCAGATCGAGGCGCATTATTTCGCGAACGCGCTGTTCATTCCGGCAGGGCATTTCTTTGACCATATTGCCACGCTCGCCGCGATCCCCATCCATATCGTCCACGGCCGCTTTGACGAGGTGTGCCCGCTGACCCAGGCCTCACGGCTGGTCGCAGCGTTGCGCGCGGCGGGCGCCGAGCCGGTGAATTATGTCGTCACCAACGCCGGGCATAGCGCGATGGAACGCGAAAATGCGCTGGCCCTGACCGCAATCATGGATGGGCTGGAGAAGCTGGAGGCGTAACGCCGGGCGTGACGGGGCAAAGCGCCCGCAACCTCACACCGGCGAGGGCGGCATTACGTCGTCATCCGCATTGCGCTGCTCGACCTGATCACGCCACCGTCGCTTGGCGCGCGAGCGGTCACGCTCGTATCGGCACCGCGCGCTATTGTGCCGCAGGTAAGCGATACCGACGACGGCCGCCAATATCATCAAGGCGATGATGCCATAAGCAATGATGATCCTGGGTTCGATGGTCTTCACTCCGCGAGACGGCTTTGTCTCATGCCATCATTACCCCGCACGGCGGCGATGGTTGCGTCGCATGAACCCTGCGGCGCCTCGGTTCACCGTGTCCGGCACATTTGCCAAGGAAACCATATAGGTTATCGGTCGTCAAATTATGGCGCCGATAGCGCACAAGCGCTGCGGCTATGTAGTTTACAAGCGTGGCCCCAAGTCCCTGATAATAGGAAATAATGGAGCATATCGCCCTGTCGGCGCGCTAGTGCCTCTGTCCATGATGAAGCCAAGGCTTTCAAGCGTCGGCAACGCATCGTTCGGGCGATCTTGCTGCCCCGGTCGGTTCGGGCGGCGGTGCTGTCGCGGTTGATGAAACCTGTTTCGGCTCCAAGGAAGGCCGTCGCGGCGCCAAGGCTGGCGCAGCCCACAAGGTCGGCGCTCTGGCGCTGGTGGACCGCGAAACCGGCACCAGGCGTTCGTTCACCTTCGACAAGTTTCGCGCCGATGAGGTTCACCCGATCGTTCTGAACAACATCGCCCGCGAAGCCCGTTGGTGACGGACGAAGCCAAGATGTACAAAAAGATCGGTCGCGAGTTTGCCGGGCATGGCGCGACGCTTCACGGCGCCCGCCAGTATGACGATTACATGGACTGCACGATCCACACCAACACCGTGGAAGGCGCGTTCTCGATCTTCAAGCGCGGCGTGAAGGGCATTTATCAGCATTGCGGCGAACGGCATCTGCACCGCTATCTGGCTGAATTTGAGTTCCGCTATAACACCCGTCAGGCGAACGGCATTGACGATCGTGGTCGCGCTTTTGCTGCGGTGCGCGGCCGAGAAACCGATGACGATACCGAGCACTTCGACAAGTGCCTGGGGAACCTGGTGAAGCACAAGCCGCCAGAAAGGAAATCCTAGAGTTCGATTTCCTTGATCGTCACGTCGAACGCGTCCGCAATCCAAGTGTCGAACCTCGACGGGCTAATTCCGCTCGCTGTCAGCTTCCCCTGACGGATAAGGCGTAGCAGTGCCTTTGAGTCCAGCGGATAGAAATCGAGCGTCGGGAAGCCGCGCAAATCGACGATGACGTAGCGCTCCACGTCTTCCACGGAGGCGATAAGGTCGTCCATTGAAGCAGAGCGACCGGATCCGATGAACTTGGACTTCTGGAACTTCAGGGTGCTGCGAAAAAAGCAGCGAACACCAATATCGAAACGTCCGATGTCGCCCAGCGCAATAGCCGCGTCTGACCCAGCATGGTTCGCACTGGCATGCTTGGTATAGTTGAACAGGCGTTCGCCCCAAATCTCTGCGAACCAAGACGTTACGCGTGCATCCTGAAATTTTGCGATCACGTCGGCAGGGGAGATTTTCAGTGCGTCCGAGATAGCCCCGACCGATAAGGTCGTCCGCATAACCGTCAGTGGGCTTTTAGCCATGCTGGCGGCGACCATCTCTTAGCCTGGCGGCGGCGATGGTAGCATAGCTGGGATCGAGTTCAAATCCGATACCCTTTAGCCCCAATCGCTCCGCCGCAACGAGGGTGGTTCCGGCGCCGAGAAACGGATCAAGAACGACCGCGTCCGCCACGCCATGCAATCGGATACAGCGATCTGGCAGGCCTATTGGGAAGCCCGCTGGGTGATCAAACTTCTGCGATTTCGACTGGACCGTTTCATACGGTATGAACCAAGTGTTGCCCGCACAACGCCGATCCGCCTTGGCGTGTTTCCACCGGGCAATATTGCTCTTATCCTTATAGGGCACGCCGACCGCGAGCCGATCGACGCCCACTACGCCCGACTTGGTGAAGTGAAAAATTGCCTCGTGATTGTTGTTCAAGAAGCGACGGCTGTTGATCGGTTTGAAATGGCCAACGGTGTCGTCACCGATGCTGACCGATTTAACCCAAGTGATGTGATTTTGCAGAACGAAGGTGTCGCGAAACGCGTTGGCCACGTCCATCACGATCCAAGGGTCGGCGCCGGTGCCGCCAACGTTCAGGAAGAATGATCCCTCAGACTTCATCACGCGTGCTAACTGCTCGCCGATTCTTGTAAGCCACGCAAGGTAGTCAGCGCGGGGGCGTCGATCGTCGTAGCTCTTATACGCAATGCCGATGTTATAGGGCGGCGAGGTCACGACAACATCGACGGCCTCAGCGGGCGTCGCCTCAAGCAGCTTGAGGCAATCGCCAAGCCGAACCGTCTGATTCCCTATCCGCCATTTCGTCTGGGGCGGGTCATACGTGACGGCCTCTGTGGGCCATGCGGGGAGCTCTGCACCAAATTCCATAAAACGGCTCCCTTCCTGATTCGGGAGTTATATCCCTCTCGAATCAGGAAGTACAGCCCTAATTTATGTCACTGTTGCATATGCTTAATGATATTCCTTTGGAAACCGGCGGCCAGCCGACCTTCGAAGCCACCCGGCTTATACGACAGATATCGAACCACTTTGCCGATTAACGCGTCTGTCATTTCGATTGACCGCGTCGCTGGGTCAAAGCGTCCCTGAAGGTCGCGAATTAGACTTTGGAATCCGCCCTGACCGTTCGCAGGCGTGTTGAGCGCGGCAGCCTCCGCTGCACTGAATACGAAGTTCAACGTAGCCATAATCCCCTCATACATTGCTCCGAGGCGGTCACCTTTTCAGAAATCGCGAATCCTCGCAAGCGGCCCAACAATTGACGATACCGCCATTTTGGATATGACTGACCCCGCCGCAACCGGATAAGCTGCGGGACTGTATTGACATACGCCGGAACGGCCGCATCTCACTGGCGCGGCCTTTTCGCTGTCTTAAAATATCCCTGCCTGTTGCCACGCCCGTGGAAAAACTGCGAACCAAATCGGTTAAAATCTCTTGACATAGCGTGACGCTGCGTGTAGAGATTTCTACATCATGGCGAATCGCGTCCACCGTAAGGGGCGAGCGTCGGTCCAGATGCTGGTGGGTGTGCAGCCTGCATAAACGCCACAAATATCACATCATGAAGAATTGCGAGTCGGGCCGGCGTCTCTGTTGACAGGGGATCTTCCGGCCCTTTGATTTTGGAGGTGGGCGACGATGGATGAGGAGATCGGGCCGCAGCACAACGGGCCATTGCAGGTCAAGAAGACGAAAGCGAACGGATGGACCAAGGCGCGCCGCGCGGCATTCCTGACCGAGCTGGCTATGTCGTGCAATGTCCGCCGCGCCCATGAGGCGGCGGCGATGGCGCCGGGCAGCGGCGATCGTTTGCGTCGGCGCGATCCGTCGTTCGCCCGCCAGTGGCGAGACGCACTCGAACTGGGTTACGAACGGCTCGAAATGGCGCTGATGCGCCGCGCGCTGGAAGCCGTCGAGGAACTGACGGTGGATGAGGACAAAGAGCCGGTCGAAAAAATGCCGGTAGCACAGGCCATCACGCTGCTGCGCCAGCACCGGGCGAGCGTCGAACGCGGTAGCGCCGTGGGACGCCGGTCGCAGCCACGCGAGGTCGCGACGCAGGAAGACACCGATGCGGTGCTGATCAAACGGATCGGGATGGTGCTGCGCCAGCGGGCTTTGCGCGCCGAGCGCGGTGGCATGGCCGTCCTGCCGCCGCCCGCGCGCCAGAACGACGATCAAAGGGATGGCGGACCGGACGGGGCGGAGGACGCGGGCGGATGCGGATAACGACGATTGCGCCAGATGCGCGCGACGCGGCGTCGCGGCAGATCCGGTCGGATGATATTTGGGCGCGGTGGGCGACGCTGACCGAGGCCGAGCGGCGGTCGGTCCTGCGCGGGCTGAGTGTCGCGCAAAAGCGCGAACTGGCCCGCCGCTGGTACGGGTTCCAGAATGACGGCCAGCGCGAGCCGCCGGGCGACTGGCGCATCTGGCTGATTCAGGCGGGCCGCGGGTTCGGCAAGACGCGCGCCGGGGCCGAATGGGTGAGCCAGATCGCACGCGACATACCCGGCGCACGGATCGCGCTGGTCGCGGCGACGATGGCGGACGGACAGCGGGTGATGATCGAGGGGCCGAGCGGCCTGATCGCGGTGGCGCGCGATCACGAACCGGTGCGGTGGGTGCGCGAACGCCGCGAACTGCGCTTTGCGAACGGGGCGGTCGCGATGCTCTATTCCGCCGAGGCGGGCGAAGAACTGCGCGGACCCGAACATCATGCGGCGTGGTGCGACGAACTGGCGAAATGGCGGCGCGGCGAGGCGGCGTGGGACAATCTGATGATGGGCATGCGGCTGGGCGCGCGGCCGCGCGTCGTGGTGACGACGACGCCGCGCGCCAATGCGGCGATGCGGCGCATCAAGGCGGCGCCCGGGATTGCCGAAACATTCGGGCGGACGCGCGAGAATCCCTGGCTGCCCGAAAATTTCGTGGCGGCGATGCTGGAAAGCTATGGCGGCACCCGGTTGGGGCGGCAGGAGCTGGACGGCGAATTGCTGGAGGACGCCGAAGGCGCGCTGTGGACGCGCGCGCTGGTCGAGCGGTGCCGGGTCGCGGCGGATGCGGTCGGCAAGCCGGTGCGGGTGGTGATCGGGGTCGATCCGCCGGCGACGTCGCATGGCGATGCATGCGGGATCGTCGTCGCGGCGTTGCTGCGCGACGGGCGGCTGGCGGTGGTCGAGGATGCGAGCGTCGAGCGTGCTGCGCCGGGGGTATGGGCGCAGGCGGTGGCGCGTGCCGCAGCGCGTTGGGGCGCCGAGCGGATGGTGGCCGAGAGCAATATGGGCGGCGAGATGGTGCGTGCGGTGCTGGCGCAGGCCGACCTCGCGCTGCCGGTGCGGACGGTGCACGCCAGCGTCGGCAAGGCGCGGCGGGCCGAGCCGGTCGCGCTGGCTTACGAGCGCGGACAGGTGGTGCACGCGGGGGCGTTCGCGGCGTTGGAGGACCAGCTGTGCGGGTTGCAGGTCGGCGGCGGCTATGCGGGGCCGGGGCGCTCGCCGGATCGGGCAGATGCTTGTGTCTGGGCGCTGGCCGCGTTGCTGGAGGGGTTGCGGATGGGCGCGGTGGTGGGGGTTAGGAGTGTTTGAGTAGGAATTATCCTATATGATCATTTTATCGATATATACTGTAATTATCCTTCGGAGAGCCGCAGATTAGTCCTCAAGCGCAGCGCGCGCTAACCTCTCCCGGTTTGAAAACCGGGAGAGGTTAGCGCGCGCTGCGCTTGAAGTCAAGAAGACTTGTTCATAAGTGGTGAAGCAATTCAGGTGCATATTTGGCACGTGAGAAATTCCTATCAATCGCATCGAAACGGAAGGGAGACGACAGATGGCAGTTCAATCTGGTAATTTTGGTGGTCTCCGCTTGACCGGAGATGATGCCAAGAAATTCGTAAATCAAGTTCGCCATGCGAATAAGAATCGTGTTGCAGCGCAGGTGCTGAATCAAGGTTCGAAAACAGCGGCGAAACTTGTACGGGATGGGTTTGTAAAGATTTAATCCCGATGCTAACCCCGCCACATGGCGGGGGAACACATAATATCGTTGCTCGACAATGATCCGGCCAATCCCCATGGGATTGGCCGTTTTCGTATGGGCGGCAGCGATGACAAAGACCTTCAGAACTTTATCAGGAGGATCGCTAGAAAGTCGGCGAAGGCGAATCTCACAACGACTTATGTGGCGTGCTCTGCCGAGGCTCCGGGGATCGTTGTTGGATACATCACATTAATGTGTGCGGAAGTCGAACTGGACGGCCAAAGCCTCATTCCGGATAAGCCCGGTGCAGATCGATACAAACGCCATCCTGCGGTGCGGATCGCACGGTTAGCAGTAGAGGGCAGCGCACAGAGAAATGGTATCGGGCGAAAGTTGTTAACGGTCGCGCTTGGTATAATCGTCGACCATATTCAGCCGTATGTGGGTTGCCGGTTTGTCATTCTCGACTCTGTGAAAAAATCGCAAGATTTCTACGTCAGCCATGGATTTAGAACCTTAGGCACTGCCAGTAACCGGTCTTCTCCAACATCGCTGATGTTTCTTGATCTAAAAAATCTAGCTTAAGGAAATCATATGAACTGGTTTGGCCGCAAGGCTGCGCAGGGTGCTGCGCGGCCTGCTTTGTCGCGGGTGTATGGGGCATATGGGATGATGGGGTCGTCGCCCGCGCCTTTGTCTTATGAGGCGCAGCTGCGCGAGGGGTATCTGGGCAATGCGATTGTCCAGCGCAGCGTCAAGCTGGTCGCCGAGGCGGCAGGCAGCGCGCCGGTGGTGGCGAGCGATCCGGCGCTGGCGGCGCTGGTGGCGCGGGCGTCGGGCGGGCAGGGGCTGGTCGAGACATTGGCGTCGCAATTGCTGCTGCATGGCAATGGTTATGTGCAGATTTTGGGCGACGGGGCGGGCGCGCCGGCCGAGCTGTTTGCGCTGCGCCCCGAGCGGGTCAGCGTCGAGGCGGACAGCCGCGGGTGGCCGGTGGCGTATCGGTACAAGGCGGGCGGCGCGGGGGTCGTGCTGCCCGCCGAGGATGACGCGGGGCGGCCGCAGGTTGTGCATGTGAAGGCGCTGCATCCGCTGGACGATCATTATGGCGCGGGGTGCCTGGGCGCCGCGTCCGGCGCGATCGCGGCGCATAATGCGGCGGCGGCGTGGAACGCGGCGCTGCTGGGCAATGCGGCGCGGCCGTCGGGGGCGCTGGTCCATGATCCGGGCGACAAGGGGATGCCGTTGTCGGCCGAGCAGGTCGAGCGGCTGCGCGAGGAGCTGGCCGAGGGGTTTGCGGGCGGGGCGAATGCGGGCCGGCCGTTGCTGCTGGAGGGCGGCCTGCGGTGGCAGGCGCTGAGCCTGAGCCCCGCCGAGATGGATTTCCTGGCGCTCAAGGAATCGAGCGCGCGCGAGATTGCGATGGCGTTTGGGGTGCCGCCGATGCTGCTCGGGCTGCCCGGCGATGCGACCTATGCCAATTACCGCGAGGCCAATCGGGCGCTGTGGCGGCTGACAGTGTTGCCGCTGGTGGGGAAGATATTGGCGGGGATCGCACAGGGGCTGAGCGGGTGGTTCGCGGGGGCCGAGCTGCGCGTCGATCTGGACCGGGTGCCGGCGCTGGCCGAGGACCGGATGGCGTTGTGGCACGAGGTGTCGGCGGCGGACTGGCTGAGCGCGGACGAGAAGAAGGCGTTGTTGGGGTTGGGGTAGCATTTCGAAAATGCTCACACAAAGACACAAAGAGGGCAGCTTGCGAGCCGGGTCCTGCTTGGCTGTGCAAAGTGGCTTTCCGAAATTCTCGAAATTTCGCCTGACGGCGGCGGATTGAGCCGCCCTCTTTGTGTCTTTGTGTGAGGCAATTTGAGGACATCGACATGGACGAAGACGAAGCGCTGGCGCGGTTGATCGCGCTGGCGGGGACGAGTGCGCCCGACGCGGCGTTGCTGCGTGCGGTGGTCGAGGAGGCGAGCGAGCTGGGGGCGCGGCGGGCTTTGGCAAGGCTTGGCCTGGCTGATGCGGCGGCGCGCGACGACATGGTCGACCTGCGCCAGCTGCTGGGCGCGTGGCGTGATGCCAAGACGAGCGCGTGGAAGGCCGCGGTCGACTGGGCGGTGCGCGGGATGCTGGCGGCGCTGGTGGTCGGGCTGGCGGTGAAGCTGGGGCTGCCGGGGTTGCTGCGGTGAGGGCGGCGAGTGCCGCTGCCCACCCCCAACCCCTCCCGCAAGCGGGAGGGGAGATCAGGTTCGCGGGCTATGCTTCAGTGTTCGATCGGGTCGATCGTGGGGGCGATGTGGTGCGGGCGGGGGCGTTTGCGGCGAGTTTGCGGGAGCGGCGCGCGGTGCCGTTGCTGTGGCAGCACCGGCCGGGCGCGGTGATCGGGACGATCGAGACATTGGCGGAGGATAAGCGCGGGCTGCGGGTGGTGGCGCGGGTGACGCATCCCACCGCGGCGGCGCTGGTCGCGCGCGGGGCGCTGAGCGGATTGTCCTTTGGCTATCGGGTGACCGCGGCGCGCGGGAGCGATCCGCGCGAATTGCTGGGGCTCGACCTGGCCGAGGTGAGTTTGGTGGCGGCGCCGATGCAGCCGCTGGCGCGGGTGATTGCGGTCGATTTGGTGAAGGAGTGACGAGCATGGAATTGGATATGGAAGTGAAGGCCGATGCGCTGGACGGCGCGTTCGACGCGATGTTGGCGGCGGAGGCGGTCGATGATCTGAAGGCGTCGGTGGCGGCTTTGAAGGCACAGGTCGATGCCCAGGCGGTGGCGGCATCGCGGTTGCCGCTGGACGGGGCGAAGGCGGCTGATCCGGCGCGCACCGCCTTTGTCGAGCGGTATTTGCGGCGCGGGATCGATGCGGGCGTCGAGATGAAGAGCCTGTCGGGGGCGGCGGGCGGCGACGGCGGCTTTGCGGTGCCGCGCGAGATCGAGGGGACGATCGCGGCGACGCTGAAATCGCTGTCGCCGATCCGGTCGATCGCGACGGTCGTCCAGACGGGGACGAGCGGGTATCGCAAGCTGATCGCGACGGGAGCGATGGGTGCGGGCTGGGTCGGCGAGACCGCGGCGCGGCCCGAGACGGCGACGCGCAGCTTTGCCGAAATCGTGCCGCCGTCGGGCGAGCTGTACGCCAATCCGGCGGCGAGCCAGGCGATGCTGGACGATGCGATGTTCGACGTCGAGGACTGGCTGGCCGATCAGATCGGGCGCGAGTTTGCGGTCGCCGAGGGCGGGGCGTTCGTGACCGGCAACGGCACGAACCGGCCGAAGGGTTTCCTGACCTATGCCACCACCAATGAGATCGACAGCGTACGGGCGTTCGGGACGGTGCAGCATCTGGCGACGGGGACCGCGGGGGCGTTTCCGGCATCGAACCCGCAGGACAAGCTGGTCGAGCTGGTCCATGCGCTGCGTGCGCCCTATCGCCAGGGTGCGGCGTGGGTGATGAACAGCGATACGCTGGCGCGCATCCGCAAGTTCAAGACCAGCGACGGGGCATTCATCTGGCAGCCGGGCATGGTCGAGGGGCAGGCGGCGACGCTGCTGGGGTATCCGGTGGTCGAGGCCGAGGACATGCCCGACATCGCGGCGAACAGCCTGTCGATCGCGTTCGGCAATTTCCGCGCCGGTTATCTGGTCGCCGACCGCGGCGAGACACGCATCCTGCGCGATCCGTTCAGCAACAAGCCGTTCGTGCATTTTTACGCGACCAAGCGGGTCGGCGGCGCGATCGTCGACACCCAGGCGATCAAGCTGATGAAATTCGCCGCCAGCTGATCTTCGCTGGCGCGACCGGCGCCCGGCCTATGCTCCCTTGACCCCTTTCGGGTGCCGGGCCGGGCGCCTTTTTTTTCTCGGATATCATCAACGAAAGGATGGGCTTGCCATGCCGACCCCCTTTTTCGCCGATCTGGTGCGCGAGCTGTGCCAGGACGGCGGCACCGGCCCGCTGACGCCGACCGGCGCGGTGCCGGGCCATCGCCGCTTTGCCGATGTGGTCCCGGCGGACGTGCAATTTCACTATGCCATCGCCGGCATTGCCCAGCCCGGGCAGTGGGAGGTCGGGTGGGGCCGGATCGACGGCAGCGGGCGACTGGTGCGCGATCTGGTCGCCAGTTCGTCGAACAATGGCGCGCCGGTCGATTTTGCGACCGGGCTCAAGACGATCGCGCTGACCGTTGGCGCCGCGTGGTTCGCGGGGCAGGACGGCGCCGTGACCGCGCTGACCGACGCGGTCGGCGGCAAGCAGCCGCTGTCGACGACGCATGCGGCAGCGGCGACGGGGCTGGCCGACGACCAGATCACGGTGCGCCGCGCCGGGAGCTGGGTCAATGTGCCGTTGTCGGCGCTGGCGTATCGCGATGCCGACGGACGGTTTGCGCTGACCGGCGGGTTGGGGGTGCCCAATGGGAGCGCGGCGGCGCCGACCCTGGCGTTTTTGGGGGACGCCGACACCGGCCTGTTCCGACCCGCGAGCGACACGATCGCGGTCGCGACCGGGGGCGCGGAACGGATTCGGGTCGCGGCGAACGGGCGGATAACGGTGGGCGGCGCCGCCGCCAATTATCGGTTTAATATCGGGGAAGCGAACCCCGGGCGGGGCGTTCTGGCCGATTTCGGGAATATCGACGGCGCGCCCAACGGCGCGCTGATCAGCTTTACCCAGAACGGCATCGCCAACTGGTGCATCGGGCAGGTGCCGGCGACGTCGGCCTTTGCCATTTATCGCGACCGCAATGGCGGCAATGACGGCACCGAGCTGTGGCGGTGGGAGGCGAGCGGCGCGGGGCGCCCCGGCGCCGACAATGCCTATTCGCTGGGCACCGCGGCGTAT
>CAZCUW010000040.1:0-25441 GCA_964502035.1 uncultured Sphingopyxis sp.
ATAGGACAGCATCAAGCCATCCTGCACCGACACGAACCAGAAGCCCGCCGCCGCGGCGCTGATCACCCAGGGTTCGACGATCGCCCGCGCGCGCACCGTCGCGCCGATGTCGAAACGATAGGCGCAGGCGGCGAGCGCGATGTCGGTCCCGGCAATGGCAAAGACGAGCAGCGCCATCCAGCGGTCGGCGCCGCCGACATCGCCCGCGGGATACATCAGCTGGGGCAGCAGAAACAGCAGCGCCGATCCCGCCGTCGAAGCGAGCAGCGCAACGAACATGCCGTCCCACACGACGGTGCGATGATCGGCGCCCGGCGCGCTCAGCTGTTCGGCCAGCCCGCGTTTGAGCCCCAGCGTCGCGAGCTGCGCGACCAGTTCGATGACGAGCACCGCAAAAGCAAAGCGCCCGACCGCTTCGGGCCCGTACCAGCGCCCGGCGACATAAAGGAAGGGCAGCCGCGCAACGAGGCGCAGGAGGAAGCCGAAGAAATTGGTGCGCCCGCCCTTGGCAAGCGCGGCGGTGTCGGCATCGCCCGAGGGTGCGCCCGCGGGCGATGAGGGCGCGGCTGCGCTGTCCGTCTGGCTCAAGCCCGCCGCCCCTTCTGCTGGTCCCCGACCGCCACTCTAGCGTGGCGCGGGGGCGCAGGCAAATCTGTCCAATCGATCACCGACCCTCGGATCGCAGCGGGCGGCTGAGCAGGGCGTGAACGGCATCGGTGACGCGTGTTTCCCCGGCGACCAGCCGCGCCACCGTGTCGCAGATCGGCATGTCGATGCCGTCGGCGCGCGCCGCGGCGGCGATGACCGGGGCGCTGAACGCGCCTTCGGCGACGGTGCGGCGGTCCGCCATCAGCGCCGCGGCGTCGGCGCCGCGGCCCAGCCCCTGGCCGAGCGCAAAATTGCGCGAATTGGCCGAGGTGCAGGTGAGGACGAGGTCGCCGAGCCCGGCGAGCCCCGCCAGCGTTTCCGCCTGGGCGCCGCGCGCGAGCCCAAAGCGCGTCATTTCGGCAAAGCCGCGGCTGATCAGCGCGGCGCGGGCGTTGAGCCCGAGCCCGGCGCCGTCGACGATGCCGCAGGCGATGGCGAGGATATTCTTGATCGCGCCGCCGATCTCGGCGCCGAGGACGTCGGTCGACACATAGGGACGGAAATGCGGGCGCGCGATTGCGCGGGCGATGGCGGCGGCGAGGTCAGGGTCGGCGGCGGCGAGGGTGATCGCGGTCGGCAGCCCGGCGGCAACCTCGTGCGCAAAGGTCGGCCCCGACAGCACCGCATGCGGGCGCCGGGGTGCGAGCTCGCGCGCCATGTCGATCGGAAAGGCGAAGCTGCCCGCCTCCATCCCCTTGCTGCAAAAGATCAGCGGCGCGTCGCCTGCGGGCAGATTGGCCAGCACGGCGCGCAGAAAGGGCACCGGCACGACGACGAGCAGCGCATCGCAAGCTGCCATGTCGGCGAGCGCCCCGGTCGCGGTGAGCGACGCCGACAGCGCCGCGCCGGGCAGAAAGACCGGGTTGCGATGCTCGGCATTGATCGCGGCAACGACGTCATCCTCGCGCGCCCACAGCCGCACCGGGGCGCCATCGGCGGCGAGCATTTGCGCCAGCGCGGTGCCCCAGGCGCCGCCGCCGACAACGCCGAAATTGCGATATGACATCATGCTTTCACTCCGGCGCCGCGCACTGTTTCCGCAGCGGGATCGAGCGGCCAGCGCGGGCGCGCGGCGACCGACAGATCGTCGAACAGGCCCGCGGCAAAGCGCTCGGTCCCCGCCCAAGCGATCATCGCGCCATTGTCGGTGCACAGCCACAAGGGCGGCGCGACGAACGGGCGGTCGAAGCGCGCGGCGAGATCGGTCAGCGCGGTCCGGATCGCGCCATTGGCGGCGACCCCGCCGGCGACGACGAACGCGGTCGCGTCAGGGCAGGCGGCGAGCGCGATGCGGCTGCGGTCGACGAGGCAGTCGACCACCGCCTGCTGGAACGAGGCGGCGAGGTCGGGAACGCTGTGGGCGCCGCTCGCGGCGGCGCGCGCGACCGCGCTCTTGAGCCCGGCGAACGAGAAATGCGGTTCGGCGCTGCCGACGAGCGGGCGCGGCAGCGGCACCGCGTGGGGGTTGCCTTCGCGTGCGACACGCTCGACCGCGGGGCCGCCGGGATAGCCGAGCCCGAGCAGCTTGGCGGTCTTGTCGAACGCCTCGCCCGCGGCGTCGTCGATCGTCGTGGCGAGGCGGCGATAATCGCCGACGCCCCCCACCAGCAGCAACTGGCAATGGCCGCCCGACACGAGCAGCAGCAGATAGGGAAAGCCGAGGCCGGGCTCGACGAGCCGCGGCGACAGCGCATGCCCCTCAAGATGATTGACCGCAATCAACGGCTTGCTGGCGGCGTGGGCGAGCGCCTTGCCGGTGACCAGCCCGACCATCACCCCGCCGATCAGCCCGGGACCGGCGGTCGCGGCGACGGCATCGACATCGTTTAGCGACACGCCGGCATCGGCGAGCACCCGGGCGACGATCGGGGCGAGGCGGTCGACATGCGCGCGCGCGGCGATTTCGGGGACGACCCCGCCGAACGGGCTATGCTCGGCCTCTTGCCCCGCGACGCGGTGCGCCAAAATGCGCCGATCGCTGTCGACGAGCGCCGCTGCGGTTTCGTCGCAGCTCGATTCAAGGCCAAGGATGAGAGTCATAATCGTGCGCATCCCTTACCCGCCCCTTTATCGGCAGGGCAAGCCGCGCTAGCAGCGTCGCGATGAGCGAACTTCCCAATATCGAAAATCCGCTGCGGATCGGCACGCGGGCATCGCCATTGGCGATGGCACAGGCGCATATGGCGGCGGCGGCGCTGATTGCCACCCATGGCATCGCGTCCGAGGCGCTGACGATCGTGCCGATGACCGCAACCGGCGACCGCATCCAGGACCGTGCGCTTGCCGAGGTCGGCGGCAAGGAACTGTGGACGCGCGAGCTTGATGCGGCGCTTGATGCCGGGGTGATCGACATTGCGGTCCACTCGCTGAAGGACGTCGAAACGCTGCGCGACGCGCGCTTTGCGCTGGGCGCGATGCTCGAACGCGCCGACCCGCGCGACCGGCTGGTGGTGCGCGACGATATTGCGGCGACCAGCATCGCCGACCTGCCATATGGCGCGCGGCTGGGGACGAGCAGCCCGCGCCGCGCCGCGCAGGTGCAGCGGATTCGCCCCGACCTGGCGCCGGTGCTGCTGCGCGGCAATGTCGCGACGCGGCTGGCGAAGCTGGCGGCGGGCGAGGCCGATGCGACGTTGCTGGCGGCGGCGGGGCTCGACCGGCTGGGGATGCACGGCGTGGGCAGCGCGCAGGACGCGGCGATGCTGCTGCCCGCGGCGTCGCAGGGCGCGATCGGCATCGAGTGCCGCGCCGCCGACGGCGCCCTGCTGGCGCTGCTCGGCGCGATCGATCATGCGCCGACCCACCGCGCGGTCGCGGCCGAGCGCGCCTTTCTGGCGGCGCTGGGCGGCGATTGCCGATCGCCGGTGGCGGCGCATGCCGGTTGGCTGGACGATGGCACGCTGCGGCTCGATGCCGAAATTTTTTCCGAAGATGG
Organism: uncultured Sphingopyxis sp.; assembly: GCA_964502035.1. GTDB lineage: Bacteria > Pseudomonadota > Alphaproteobacteria > Sphingomonadales > Sphingomonadaceae > Sphingopyxis. The sequence goes on from CAZCUW010000040.1 coordinate 3,584, forward strand.
CGGCGATCATGCCGCGGGCTATGCGGTGATCGACCATGACGATGCCGCGGCGGCGCTGGCGCGGCGGTTGCTCGCCGACGCGCCCGATACGGTGCGGCGGCTGTTCGCGGCATGAGCGGCGGTCTGCCGCTGCTCGTCACCCGCCCCGAACCGGGCAACAGTGCCACCATCGCACGCGCCGCGGCGCTGGGCCTCGACGCTTGTGCGATGCCGCTGTTTGCGGCGCGGGCGATGCCATGGACGGTTCCATCGGTCGCCGATTTCGACGCGCTGCTGCTCACCAGCGCGCAAGCGGTGCGGCTGGCCGGGCCGCAGCTGCCACGCCTTGCTGCGCTTCCGGTTTATGCGGTGGGCACTGCCACCGCCGATGCCGCGCGGGCGGCCGGACTGACCGTCGCGCAGACCGGTTCAGCGGATGCGCAAAGCCTTCTTGATGCCATGACGTCGGAAAAAATCGCCCGGATCTTATGGCTTTGCGGCCGCGAGCGGTCCGAGTTTGACCCGCGTGGTGCGGCGCTGGAGCCGCTGGCCTGTTATGCGGTCGACGCGGTTGATCCGCCGCCCGGCTGGAAGGAATGCGTCGCCGTGCCGGCGGTGCTGCTCGCCCATTCGGCGCGCGCGGCGCAGCGGATGTCCGACCTGGTCGGGCCGCGGCGCGCGCATCTGGCGCTCGCCGCGATCAGCCCTGCGGTCGCGGCGGCGGCGGGCGATGGCTGGGCCGAATTGGCCATAGCGGCACAGCCCGACGACGCGTCAATGTTGGCACTGGCCCATGCTTTGTGCCACAAGGGCGAAAAATAGGGTCGTTCGAAAGAGACATATGGCAATCGACAGCATCGACACCCCCTCGCCCGCGGACGAGGCGGTCCCGACGAGGGGGCCATCGTTTCGTCTGCTCGCCATCGCTGCCCTGCTTCTGCTGCTCGTTGGTGTTGTCGGCGGCGGCTGGGCGGTGAACCGCTGGCTGACCGGCGATGGCACCGCGCCGACGACGAAGACGATCGACACGTCCGTGGCGGGCGGCAGCGCCGACCCGGTGTTGATCGCGGGCGCGGCGCCAAAAGGCGCTGCGGCGGGACAGCCATTGATCGTCGCGCCGGTCGACGGCGCCAATGCGCTGGCGGCGCGGGTCGCCGAACTGGAACAGCGGCTGTCGCGGATCACCCTGCAGGCCGAATCGGCGTCGGGAAATGCGTCGCGCTCGGAGGGGCTGCTGGTGGCCTTTGCCGTCCGCCGCGCGCTCGATCGCGGGCTTTCGCTCGGCTATCTCGATGCGCAGCTGCGCCTGCGCTTTGGCGACGACCAGCCCAATGCGGTGAAAACGATCATCGAAACGTCGCGCGATCCGGTGACGCTCGAACAATTGCGCGCCGAGCTTGATACGCTGGCGCCGCAACTTGTCGGCCGCGGCGGCGATGGCAGTGGCAGCCTGTGGACCGGACTGCGCCGCGAACTGGGCGAATTGTTCGTCGTCCGCGCCGCGGGAACGCAGTCGCCGCGCGCCGCGGAACGACTCGACCGCGCGCGGCGCTATCTGGGTGCGGGGCAGGCCGATCTGGCGATCGCCGAGGTCGAGGCGATGCCCGGCGCCGCCGCCGCGAACGACTGGCTGATCGACGCGCGGCGTTATCATGAGGCGCGGCGTGCGCTTGACCTGATCGAGACCGCGGCGATATTGGAGCCGCGCGACAGCCCGGCTGCCGCGATCGTCCGTAACGCGGCCGCACCGACCCCCTAGCGCGCATCCCGAATGGGCGGCTCGCCTTTAAGAGAAAGCCCTTTTCCATGGCCCTCGCCGACCCGCAGCGCATCGAAGCGCTCGACCCGCTCGATCCCCTCCAGCTCGACGCAGAGCTCAGCGAAGAGGAGCGGATGGTCCGCGACACCGCGCGGGCTTATGCCGAGGGCGAGCTGCTGCCGCGCGTGACCTCGGCGTTTCTCGATGAGCGGTTCGACCGCGAGATCATGTCGGAAATGGGCGCGCTCGGGCTGCTCGGGGCGACGATCGACCCCGAATATGGCGGCGCCGGGCTGAATTATGTCAGCTACGGGCTGATCGCGCGCGAGGTCGAGCGGATCGATTCGGGCTATCGTTCGGCCTGTTCGGTGCAAAGCTCGCTCGTGATCCACCCGATCAACGCTTATGGCAGCGAGGAACAGAAGCGGAAATATCTGCCCGGGCTGACCTCGGGCGAACTCGTCGGCTGTTTCGGGCTGACCGAGCCCGACGCGGGCAGCGACCCCGGCGGGATGCGGACGCGCGCCGAAAAGATCGCGGGCGGTTACCGCCTGAAGGGCGCCAAGATGTGGATCACCAATTCGCCGATCGCCGACGTGTTCGTCGTGTGGGCGAAGTCGGAGGCGCATGACGGCGCGATCCGCGGCTTTGTGCTCGAAAAGGGCATGAAGGGCCTGTCGGCACCCAAGATCGAGGGCAAGGTGAGCCTGCGCGCGTCGGTCACCGGCGAAATCGTCATGGATTCGGTCGAGGTCGGCGAAGATGCGCTGTTGCCGCATGTCTCGGGGCTGAAAGGCCCGTTCGGCTGCCTCAACCGCGCGCGCTATGGCATCGGCTGGGGCGCGATGGGCGCGGCGGAGTTTTGCTACGAAGCGGCGCGCAATTACACCGGCGAGCGCCAGCAGTTCGGGCGCCCGCTGGCGGCGAACCAGATCGTCCAGCTCAAGCTCGCGAACATGCTCACCGAAATTGCGCTCGGTTTGAACGCGGCGCTGCGCGTCGGGCGATTGATCGACGAGGGACGGCTGATTCCCGATGCGATCAGCCTGCTCAAGCGCAACAATTGCGGCAAGGCGCTCGATATCGCCCGCGTCGCGCGCGATATGCACGGCGGCAACGGCATTTCGGCGGATTATCATGTCATCCGCCATGCGGTGAACCTCGAAACGGTGAACACCTATGAAGGGACGCACGACGTCCACGCGCTGATCCTGGGCCGCGCGATCACCGGAATTTCGGCCTTTGCCTAAACCGCTGGAGGGCATCCGCGTCGTCGAATTGGCGCGGGTGCTCGCGGGGCCATGGTGCGGGCAATTGCTCGCCGATCTGGGCGCCGAGGTGGTCAAGGTCGAGCGGCCGGGGGTCGGCGACGATACGCGCAGCTGGGGGCCGCCGTTCATCACCGGCGACGACGGCGAAAATCTGGGCGCGGCTTATTATCACAGCACCAATCGCGGCAAGACGGGGGTCGGGATCGATATTGCCACCACCGCGGGGCAGGCCGATGTCCGCGCGCTGATTGCCGATGCCGATGTGGTGATCGAGAATTACAAGGTCGGCGGGCTGGTCAAATATGGCCTCGATCCCGCGACGTTGATCGCCGATTTTCCGCGGCTGATCGTCTGTTCGATCACCGGTTTCGGCCAGACCGGCCCCTATGCCCACCGCGCGGGCTATGATTTCATCATCCAGGCGATGGGCGGCGCGATGGCACTGACCGGCGAGCCCGATGGCGCGCCGCAAAAGGCGGGGATTGCCTATGCCGACATCTTTACCGGCATGTATTCGGCGGTCGCGATCCTCGCGGCGTTGCGGCGGCGTGACGCCACGGGCGATGCCATGGGCGGGGGCGCGCATATCGACATGGCGCTGCTCGATTGCCAGGTCGGAGTGCTCGCCAATCAGGCGGCCAATTATCTGGCCAGCGGCGTCGTGCCGCGGCGGATGGGCAATGGCCACGCCAATGTCGTGCCGTATCAGGCGTTCGCGACCGCCGATGGCCAGCTGGTCATCGCGGTCGGCAATGACGGCCAGTTTCGCAAATTATGTATGATTCTGGGCGAACCCGGCTGGGCCGATGACGCACGTTTTGCCAGCAATGCCGCACGGCTGGCGAATCGGGCGGCGTTGATCCCGCTGCTCGCGGCAAAGATCGCCGGTTGGGACGCGCAGCCGCTGGCGCTCGCGCTCGAAGGCGAAGGCGTGCCCGCGGGACCGATCAACGATATGGCGGCGGTGTTCGCCGACCCGCAGGTGCAGGCGCGCGCGATGCGGTTTCGGCCCGCGGGCGCGTTTGTCGACGGGCTGGCGAGCCCGATCGTCATCGATGGCGAACGGATGGTGGCGGCTGGTGGGGCGCCGCGGCTGGGAAAATGACCTAAAAATCCGTTCGCATCGAGCGAAATCGAGATGCCGTTAGGCCATGCACCACGATGGGTGTCTCGACTTCGCTCGACACGAACGGAGAGAGGAGTCCAAGTCTAGAACTTCACCGTGCCGGTCACAAAAACCTGGCGCGGGTTGCCGTAAAAGGCGGTCAGCGTGCCTTCGGTGCCGAGCGCCGAGCGCGGCAGACCGTTGGCGCCCAACGCCGGCACGCCGGTGACCGGATCGACGACGATGAAGGTATAGCCCGACGTCTTATATTCCTTGTCGGTCAGATTCTTGCCGAACAGCCCGATACTCCAGCGATCGTCGGGCGCGGTGTAAATGATGCTGGCGTCGAGCATCGCGAACCCCTTCTGGTCGATATAGGGGTTCGGAATTTCAAACTGATGGGTCTTGCTGCGATACGACAGGGTCGTGCCCAAGCTCAAATCGCCGTCGCCGATCGGGGTAGCGTAGGCGAGGGTGCCGCTGGCGGTCCATTTGGGGGTGTTCTGGACCTCGCGGAAATCCGACACGTCGGTCGGCGTCGGCCGGAGGGTCACGGGGTCGGTAATGTTGGTGATGAACTGCTTATAGTCCGCGTCGATATAGCCAAGCGCGGTCGATAGCGTCAGCCGGTCGCCCGCTGCGGCAAGATCTTCGCCCAGCCGCACGCGGCCTTCGAATTCGACGCCCTTGAAGGTCGCCTTGCCGGCGTTCGACACGACGCCGCAAAAGCTGGGCAGGCCGCTGACGGTACAGGCGACCGAACCCGGGATCTGGACGTCGGTGTAATCGGCGTAGAAGCCGGCGATCGCGACATTGACCGCGCCGTCCATCAGGCTGCCCTTATAGCCGACTTCATAGCTTTCGACCTGTTCGGGACGGAAGCTGAGGAAAGCGGCGATTTCGGCGTCGCTGCGGGTGCCGTTGCCGTCGGTGTCGGGGGCGTTGACGCCGACCCCGCGCGGATCGAAGCCGCCGCCCTTAAAACCCTGCGAATAGCTGGCGTAGAGCGTGTGGTCGGGGGTCGGCTTGAACGACAGCGAGGCGCGCGGGGTGAATTTGTTGAAGCTGCGCTTGCCGTCGAAATCGGTCCCCGGGGCACCGAAGGGAACGCCGGCGCCGCCGAACACCGGCGACCCGCCGCCCAGGTAATTCTGACGCAGGATCGACGCCTCGCGCGTGTCCCAGGTGTAGCGACCGCCGACCGACAGGCTGAGCTGGTCGGTGAAATCGAAGGTCGCATCGCCGAACACCGCAAAGGTCGTGGTGTCGACATCGGCTTCGGTAAAGGCGGTCAGCCCGGCAAAGGTGTTGAAGATGCGGACGTCGAACAAGGTGTCGGCGGTCGCGTCGAGATAATAGAAGCCGAGCAGGCCCTTGAGCCGGTCGCCTTCATAGAGCAGCTGGAATTCCTGGCTGATCTGTTCGTTGAAATAGAAGCCGGGGACGTCGACATCGACCGCGGGCAGTGCGTCGAAATCGATCGGCGTCGCCGAGCTGTCCTTGCGCCAGGCGCTGATCGAGCGGAGGGTCAGCGTGTCGGTCAATTCGGCGGTTACATTCATCGCCAGACCGTAGGATTCGATTTCTTGGCTGGGATCATTGAGGCCGCCGCGGCTGTCGAAGACATTGCCCAGCACCGGCGCATTGGTCGCGAGCGAGCGGATCAGGCGGTGGCCGCCGCGCGGCGCGCTCTTGTCCTTGGTGTAATCGCCCGAAATGCGGATCAGCACCGGCTCGCCATAGCCGCCAAGTTCGACGGTGCCGCGGCCCGCCCACACGTCCTTGTTGTAATTTTCGAGGCCGGTGGTGAGATTGTCGCCAAAGCCGCCGCGTGACAGGCGCGCGATCGAGCCGCCGACGCGGACGATGTCGCCGATCGGCGCGCTGGCGGTGACGACCAGGTCGGCCTGATCATAAGTGCCGAGCGTGCCCTTGATCTTGAGCGAGAATTCTTCGGGCAACTGCTTGGTCACATATTTGACCGCGCCGCCGATGGTGTTGCGGCCATAGAGCGTGCCCTGCGGTCCGCGCAGGATTTCGATGCGTTCGACGTCATAGATGTCGAGCACCGCGGCCTGCGGGCGGTTGAGATAGACGTCGTCGAGATAGAGGCCGACGCCCTGTTCAAAACCCGACACCGGATCCTGCTGGCCGACGCCGCGGATGAAGGCGCTGAGCGTCGAGTTGGTGCCGCGCGACACTTCGAGCGTGGTGTTCGGGGTCGTCTGGCCGATGTCGGTGATGTCGATCGCGCCCGCCTTGGCCAGCGCTTCGCCCGAGTAGGCAGTGATCGCGACGGGGACGTCGATCAGGCGCTCGTCGCGGCGGCGCGCGGTAACGATGATCTCGTCATCGCCGGCGTCGGTGCTCGCGCCCGCTTCGGCAGCGTCTTGCGCAATGGCGGCGGGGGCGAAGGCGAGCAGGGACAGCGCGCTCGAGGCGAGGATGGCACGGCGCAGCGGACGAGCGAAAGGACGCATGTAGGACTCTCCCATGTGAGGGGCGACCGGGGCCGCCCTTTTCGTTTTTCTTGGGCTCGGTGCTTGCCAAGCCGCGATGCACCCAATAATGAAACATGAACCAAGTTTCAACTTGGAATATGACTTCGTCGTTTTTTGCTTGCCAGTGGTGCGAAAAAGCCACGATGCAGCGAGGGCGGGTGGAGGGGAGACGGACAATAGCCATGGATCAGCCGCAGAACGCAGCACCGGGCAGCGCGGGCGAAGCGCGCGATAAGACGCCGCGCACCGATCGCGGGCGCCGCACCTTGCGCAAGCTGCTCGACGCGGCGGCGGTCGAATTTGGCGAGCGCGGCTTTCATGAGGCGTCGATCAGCGGCATCACCCGCCGCGCCGGCACCGCGCTCGGCAGTTTTTACACCTATTTCGATTCGAAGGATGAAATCTTTCAGGCGCTCGTCCGCTATATGAGCGAGCAATTGCGCGACCATGTCACCCCGCTGGTGCAGGCGGCGCCCGACGAAATCAGCGCCGAACGCATCGGGCTGGAATCCTTCCTCGGCTTTGTGCGCGAGCATAAGGAAATCTATCGGATCATCGATGAGGCCGAGTTCGTCGATTACGCCAGCTATCGTCGCCATTATGAAACGACGGTGGCGCGCGTGCGCCAGCGGCTCGAAGCCGGTGCGGCGCGCGGCGAGATTCGCGCCGATGTCGGTGAGATTCACGCCTGGGCGATCGGCGGGATGAACGTGTTTCTGGGGATGCGCTACGGCCTGTGGGACGCCGATGCCGATATTTCGGAAATTGCCCGGATCGCGAATGATTTTGTCGCGAACGGGTTGATGAAGCGCGATTGAAGCACCGTCGCCTCCGCCTTCGCGGGGCGACGAATATCAGCGCGAAATCAAAAAAATCGCATGTTCGGCGCGCCAGGTCGCGGCGGCGGCGCTCGTCGGTTTGTCGCCCGACAGATACCAGGCCGCCTCGACCCCGATCCCCTTGGCGCGCAGCAGGTCGCGAAAATCGCTGACCGTGACATGGTGGATGTTGGGGGTTTCGTACCAGGCGACGGGCAGCAGGCGGGTCACCGGCATCCGCCCGCCCCAGAGCAGGTCGAGCCGGACGCGCCAATGCGCGAAATTGGGGAAGCTGACAAAGGCACGCGGCGCAATCCGCAGCAATTGGTCGATGATGCGGTCGGGCCGGTGCGAGGTTTGCAGCGTCTGCGACAAAATGGCGATGTCGAAACTGTCGTCCGGATAATCGGCAAGGTCGCGGTCGGCGTCGCCCTGCACCACCGCGAGGCCCAATTCCATCGCCGCCGCGACGTTGGCCGGATCGATCTCCAACCCCCGTACATCGGTTGCCTTGGTGTCGCGCAGCGCCGCCATCAGGGTGCCGTCGCCGCAGCCGACGTCAAGGACGCGCGCGCCGGTGGGAACCTGCGCGGCGATCAGCGCGAGGTCGGGACGAAGGATCGGCGCGCTCACAGCCCCGCCTCGATAAAGCCCGCCATCAGGCGCCACATCTCGGGCGAATCGAGCAGGAACGCATCGTGGCCGAACGGGCTCGACAGTTCGACAAAGCTCGCCTGCGCCCCGGCGCCGTGCAGCGCCTGCACGATGCGCCGCGATTCGGCGGTCGGGTAGAGCCAGTCCGAATCGAAGCTGACAAGGCCGAAGCGCACCGGCGAATGGCGGAACGCGTCGGCGAGCCGACCGCCGTGCGGATCGGCAAGGTCGAAATAGTCCATCGCGCGGGTGATATAGAGATAGGAATTGGCGTCGAAGCGGTCGACGAAACTGATCCCCTGATGGCGCAGATAGGATTCGATCTGGAAATCGGCGTCGAAACCAAAGGTCTTGACCTCGCGGTCCTGAAGCTGGCGACCGAATTTCTCGGTCAGCCCGGCTTCGGACAAATAGGTGATGTGCGCCGCCATGCGGGCGACCGACAGCCCCTTCACCGGCAACCGTCCGCTCGCATAATAATCGCCGCCCTGCCAGTCGGGGTCGGCCATGATCGCCTGCCGCCCGACCTCGTGGAACGCGATATTCTGCGCCGAATGGCGTGCGGCCGAGGCGATGATGAGGGCGCGTTCGACGCGGCTGGGATAATGGGCGGCCCAGGCGAGCGCCTGCATCCCGCCCATCGATCCGCCGATGACGGCATGAAGCCGCTCGATGCCGAGCTGGTCGAGCAGCATCGCCTGCGCGCGCACCATGTCGCCGATCGTCACCACCGGAAACGCCATGGCAAAGGGCTTGCCGGTGGCCGGATCGATGCTGGCGGGGCCGCTCGACCCCAGGCAGCTGCCGATCACATTGACGCAAATGACGTGATAGCGATCGGTGTCGATCACGCCGCCGGGCCGCACGACCTTGCTCCACCAGCCGGACTTGCCGGTGACCGGATGGGTCGAGGCGACATATTGATCCATCGTCAGCGCGTGACAGATCAGGATGACATTGCTGCGCGCCGCATTGAGCGGGCCATAGGCCTCGAACGCGATCGTCGGCCGCGCAAGCGCCGCGCCACTGTCGAGCGCAAGCGGCCGGTTCAGTTCGATCTGGTTGTGTTGGACGGGTTGCAAGCGGCTTGCCATGATGCGGCGGGGCTAAGCGGGTGCGCGAAGCCTGTCAACGTGCTGGACTCGGGCGCCTCAGCCGCTAAACGGCGCGGCATGACCGACACGACGCAAACGCTCAGCCCGAAGCCGTGGATCAGCGGCATCGCCCCCTATGTACCCGGCAAATCGGCGGGTGCGGATGGTCGCCCGCTGATCAAACTCAGCGCGAATGAAAACCCGCTCGGGACCGGCGCGAAGGCCCGCGCCGCATTCGCCGCTGCGCAGGCGGCGCCCGATGCCTTGTCGCGCTACCCCGATCCCGGTTCGGTCGAGCTGCGCGCGGCGATCGCGGCGAAATTCGGCCTCGATCCGGCGCGGATTATCTGCGGCAACGGGTCGGACGAGTTGCTGCACCTGGCGGCGGGCACCTATGCCGGTGTCGGCGACGAGATTTTGTATGTCCGCTATGGTTTCGCGGTGTACGAAATCGCGGCGCGGCGCGTCGGCGCGGTTCCGGTCGAGGCCGATGACCGCGATTATGCGACTGACGTCGATGCGCTGCTCGCGGCGGTGACGACACGGACGCGCGTCGTCTATCTGGCCAATCCGAACAATCCGACCGGGACGCTGGCGTCGCGCGATGAGGTCGCGCGGCTGTACGCCGGGCTGCCCAAGGATGTGCTGTTCGTGATCGACCAGGCCTATAGCGAATATCTGTCAGACGCCGAGGATGACGGCGGGCTCGTGCTCGCAATAACGCAGCCGAATGTGTTTATTACCCGCACCTTTTCGAAGATTCACGGGCTCGCCGCCGAGCGGATCGGCTGGGGCTATGCCTGTGCCGAGGTGATTTCGGCGCTGCACCGCATCCGCCTGCCGTTCAACGTCACCCGCGCGGGGCAGGCGGCGGCGATCGCGGCGATCGGTGATGAGGAATTCGTGCGCCTCAGCCGCGAGCACAATGCCCAATGGCGCGCCTGGCTGGCGGCGGAGATCGAAAGCCTGGGCAATCATGGCCTGCGCGTCGTGCCGTCGGCGTGCAATTTCCTGCTCGTGCTGTTCGAGGGCGATGTCAGCGCCGAGACGGTGTACAACCGGCTGATGGACGCGGGCTATATCGTCCGCTGGCTGCCCGGGCAGGGCTTGCCCGGCGCGCTGCGGATGACGATCGGCACCGAGGACGAGACGCGCGGGCTGGCGGCGGCGATCCGCGCCGCGCTGAACGGCTGAGCATGGCGCGGCGGATCGAGCGACTGGCGATCATCGGCCTCGGCCTGATCGGATCGTCGATCGCGCGCGCGGTCAAAGACAAGCTGCCCGATGTGATGGTGACCGGCCATGACATGAGCAGCGAGGTGCGCGACGTCGCGCGGACGCTGGGGCTGTGCGACGCGGTGAACGATGACGCCGCGGGCGCCGTCGCCGACGCCGATCTGGTCATTTTGGCGGTGCCGGTCGGCGGCATGGCCGCCGCGGCGCAGGCGATGGCGCCGGGGCTGGCCGCGGACACGATCATCTCTGACGTCGGATCGTCGAAAGCGAGCGTCGCCGAGGCGCTGGGACAGGTGCTGCCCGGCCATATCGTCATCCCCGCGCATCCGGTCGCGGGGACCGAGAATAGCGGGCCGGAAGCGGGCTTTGCCAGCCTGTTCGACGGGCGCTGGTGCATCGTCACCCCCGATGCCGCGGCACCGGCCGATGCGGTCGCGGCGCTGACCACTTTCTGGGAGGCACTGGGCGCCAAGGTCGACGTCATGGACGCCGCGCACCACGATATGGTGCTGGCGGTGACCAGCCATTTGCCGCATCTGATCGCCTACACCATCGTCGGCACCGCCAGCGAACTGGAAGAGGTCACCGAGAGCGAGGTGATCAAATATTCGGCGGGCGGTTTTCGCGATTTCACCCGCATCGCGGCGAGCGACCCGGTGATGTGGCGCGACGTGTTCCTGGCCAACAGGGACGCGGTGCTCGCGACCTTGCAGCGCTTCAACGAAGATCTGACGGTGCTCCAGCAGGCGATCCGCCGCGGCGATGCCGACAAGCTGGAGGATTGGTTCACCCGCACCCGCGCCATCCGCCGGTCGATCATTGCCGAGGGGCAGGATGATGCGGCGCCCGATTTCGGGCGCAAGCATTAGGCGTCACAGAAAACAATCCGCTTCCCCGAGCGAAGACGAGGGGCTCGTTCGAGCGAAGCGAGAACCTCGGGCGCCATCGCCTCGACTTCGCTCGGCAGAGCCCCTCGTCTTCGCTCGGGGAAGCGGACTATTGTGACGGCAGTGTTTGAACCGCCAACAACGCCTCGGGCGGATTCAGCGCATTTATCGCAACCCGCACCCGCTCCTCAGCCTCTTCGCGCGGCAATCCCGCGGGGATCGTCTCGCCGATCTTGTAGGTGATCGTGCCCGGCCATTTGACCCAGCGGCGCGGCGGAAAGGCGAGGCCGCTGTTCACCGCCACCGGGATCACCGGCACCCCGAGCAGACGGTAAATGCCGGCGAAACCCGGGCGCAATCCCGGCGCCTGCCCGTGCGGCACCCGTGTTCCTTCGGCAAACAGCACCAGCGGGCGGCCCGCGGCCAGCGCCGCCTTTGCCGCGCCGAGCATCGCGCGCATCGCCTTGCCGCCGCCGTCGCGATCGACCGGGATCAGGCCGTAAAAGCGCGCCGCCTGCCCCCACACGGGGATCGAGAATAATTCTTCCTTGGCGAACACCGCGGGGTGTTTGAACAGCATCGGCTGTTCGACCGTCTCGAACGCCGATTCATGCTTGAAGACGTAGAGCACCGGAATGTCGGGCATCTCGCCCTCGACGATGATCGTCTGGCCGAGCAGGAAGCGGCAGAACAGCCGGTGCGCCTGCGCCCAGATGCGGACGAAAAGGATCGTGCCGCGGTGCGAGATCGGCAGCGCGATCACCCCGCCGATCGACGAAATGCTGCTCATTACGAAAAAGGCGATCCAGAACAGGATCGAGCGGCACAGGGCGATGCTGTATCTCACAGGCCGAGCAGCCCGCCCGCCAATCCGGCCAGATATTTGTGATATTCGCGGAACAGGGTCGCGAAATTGGGCTCGCTGCGCACCGCGTCGGGCAGGATCGTCACCTTGTCGCCGACGGCGCGGCCGATTTCATATTCGGCGCGGCGCATGTGCCAGTCGGTGGTGACAAGGCGCACCGTCTTATACTTGCGCCGCTGAGCCCAGGTCGCGACCTCGGTCGCGTTCGAGCGCGTATCCTCGGCCTCGAACCCCAGCGCGATGCAGCAATCGAACAGCCGCAGCGGGCGTTTATATTCGGCGGCGAGTTCGCGCGGTTTGACCTCGCGCGCGACGCCGCTGATCAACAGCCGCTTGGCATCGCCCGCCTCGAGCCGTTCGAGCGCGCGGTCGATGCGTCCCGGGCCGCCCGTCAGGACGACGATGGCATCGGTCTTTTGTGCCGCGGCGGGCAGCGGCGGCAGCAGCGCAAACCACGCAAAGCCGAGCACCCAGGCCAGGAAGAGAAGGGAAATCAGACGCTTGATCATAGAATCTTCTTGAGCGCAGCGAGCAACGTCTGGCGCGCGGTCAGGGCTGCGAGCGCGATAGCCAATAGCGGCAGCGCCAGCAAGAGCGCCCAGCCGGTCGGCCCCAGCGAGGCGGTCGCGGCGAGCCCCGAGGTGATCCCCGCCCATTGCCAGCCGATCAAGAGCAGGATCGCCGCGGCGACGACGCTGCCAAGCGCGATACCGTAAGCGGTGTCGATCGCGATGCGGCGCTGGAACAGCCGGGTGATCTGGCGGTCGGTGGCGCCGATCAGGTGGAGCATTTCGATTGTCGCGAAATGGGTGCCGAGCGCGGCACGCGCGGTCATGATCACCACCGCGGCGCTGGCGAGGGTCATCAACAGCACGAGCCCGCCGGCGATCCACGCGAGCGAACCGATCAGCCGTGCCACTGGCCCCAGCCATTCGGCGTGCGGAATGATCCGCGCCCCGGGCGCTTCGGCGGCGACCAGCGCGCGCAGCTCCTGCATCTGGCGGTTGCGATTCTCGCCGACGAAATCGATGTCGACCAGCGCGGGGAGGGGAAGCGAGTTCAGCACCGGATCGTCGCCGTCGGCGCTGCCGAACCACTGACCGAGCGTCGCCTGCAGCTCCTCGCGGTCGACCGCGCGCGCCGACAGGACAAAGGGCTGGGCAGCGGCGGCGCGGCGCAGCGCCGCGGCTTGTTCGGCGCGGGTCACGGGGTTCGCGGTGACGATCTGCACCGTCACCCGGCCGGCAATTGCGCTGCCGATCGCGTTTGCCGATCGCGCGAGCCCGACCCCGGCGGCCGCGGCGAGCAGGGTCAGCATCATCAATATCGCGATGACCCACGGCGTCGGCCCCGACAACCGCCGGTCGGGCAGCAGGCGGCGATGCTGGACGGGGACGCGCGGGATGATCATGGGCGCCCCGTCATGCCCGGTTGGCCGGGGGAAAGCGCAGCGCGCCGGTGGGATCGGACAGGCGGCCCTTTTCCAGCCGCATCATCTGGGCATTTTCGATACGGCTGATCAGGTGAATGTCGTGGGTCGCGACGACGACGGTGGTGCCCAGGCGGTTCAATGCCTCGAACAGGCCGAGCAGGCGCATCGCCATTTCGGGGTCGACGTTGCCCGTCGGTTCGTCGGCGACCAGCAGTTGCGGGCGCGCAATCACCGCGCGCGCGATCGCGACGCGTTGCTGCTCGCCGCCCGACAGCGTTGCCGGATGCGCGTCGGCGCGCTCGCCTAGCCCGATCCAGCTCAGCATTTCGCCGACCGGCCCCGACAGATCCTCTTCGCTGACCCCGGCGATGCGCAGCGGCAGGGCGATGTTGTCGCGCGCCGACAGATGCGGGATCAGCCGGAAATCCTGAAACACCACGCCGATGCGGCGGCGAAAGCCGGGCAGCCGCTGGCGCGGCATATTGACCAGATCTTCGCCGAACAGGCGGACGATGCCGCGGCTTGGCCGCTGCGCCAGATACAGCATCTTGAGCAGCGACGTCTTGCCCGCGCCCGACGCGCCGGTCAGGAAATAGAAGCTGCCCGGCTGCAGGTTGAAGCTGATGTCGCTCAGCACCTCGGCATCGGGGCCGTAACGCAGGCCGACGCCGTCGAATTCGACCATCGCGCCGCCAGGGCGCGGGCTGGACGCATCCGTCATGGCGTCACGCGCGCCCGGATTTGCGCGGGCGACAGGGCATGGAACAGGGGCGCGGCGGCGCTCATGCCCCGCCTGTTACACGGCTGCCTGGTCAGGTAAAGCGGCGAGTGGGCGGCCCTTGGCGACGCGGCGCTTGCAACGCCGCGAATCAGCGTGTTTAGAGAGGTTCATGATCCTCGCCTGCCCGTCCTGCCATACCCGTTATGTCGTGCCCGATACGGCGATCGGGCCGACCGGGCGCACCGTGCGCTGCGCCAATTGCCGCCACAGCTGGTTCCAGGAACCGGCGGCGCCCGAGCGCGCGGTACCCGCCGATCCGGTGATGGCCGCCGGTCCGCCGTCGCCCGCGCCATCGCCCGTGCCCGCGGCGTCTTATGGCGACAGCCCGGCGCCCGTGGCCGACCCCGCGCCGCCGCCGCCCGAAGCCTTTGCCGCCGACCCGGCGCCGCGCCCGGCACCCGCCGCCGAAGAGGCGCCGCTGCCGTTCCGCCGCCCGCGCCGCAATCCGGCGAAACGCTGGACCTTGATCGCGGCGAGCGCCGCGGTGCTGATGGTGACGGCGACCGCCGGCCTCGCCTATTTTGGCCTGCCGGGTTGGGCGCAGGGGCTGGGGCTGCCCGGCATGGCCGCCGAACCCGATTTGGTGATCGAATTGCCGCCCAATCAGGATCATCGCGAACTGGCCGACGGCACGATCTATTTCGCTGCATCGGGGGTGATCATCAACCCGACCGACCGCGAACAGCGGGTGCCGCCGATCCTGGCCGAACTGCGCGATGCGCAGGGCACGATCGTCTATAGCTGGACGATCAAGCCGCCGGTGCGGATGCTGCCGCCGAATGAAAAGGTCAATTTCAGCGAGGCAAAGCTCGACATTCCGCGCCGCGCAACCCAGCTGACGGTCAGCTGGGCTTTGCCAAAAAGCTAAATCCTACAAAGCTATAGCGTGAAGCCGCGGCGTCATAGGCTCAGCGCCGCCGCCAGCGACAGCAGGAAACTGGTCAGCGTCGCGACGACGATCGGCGCGAAACTGCGCCACCCCTGATCGAGCAGCAAGTGCAGCCGCGCCTTCATCGCGGTCGCGACGATCGCGAGCAGCAACAGCGCCTGTGCCGCCGTCGCGGCACCGTCCTGAACCGGCCGAGGGATGGCAAAGAGCGAATTGAGCGCGGCGACGGCGAGAAAGCCAAGGATGAACCAAGGCAGGCGGAGCGGGATCTTGCGCGCACCATCATTGTCGCCGCGGCGCCCCAGCCACAGCGCCACCAGCATCAGCATCGGCGCGAGCAGCGCGACGCGGGTCAGCTTGACGATCGTCGCCACCTCGCCCGCGGCAGGCGAAAAGGAAAAGCCGCCGCCGATCGCCTGCGCGACGTCATGGATCGATGCGCCGATCAGGAACCCCGCCTGCGCGTCGGTCAGCCGCAGTTCGGCCGCCAGCACGGGATAGAGCGTCATGGCAAAAGCGCTGGCGACGGTGATGCCGACCAGGGTCAGCGTGAAGCGCGCCTGATCGACGCGCTTGTCGCCAATCAGCGAATAGAGCGCGAGCGCCGCCGACGCGCCGCAGATCGCGGTCGCGCCGCCGGCGAGCAGCGCGGCGTGGCGGTCCTGCGCGAACAGCCGCGCACTGACGACGGTGACGATAATCACCGCGAGCATGATCAGCACTAGCAGCGCGAAGGGCAGCGGCCCCAGCTCGATCAGCTGCGCGGCGGTAATCCGCGCCCCGACCAGGACGATCCCGATCCGCAGCGCGGTCTGCGACATCAGGTCGAGCCCGGCGTGGGTGCGACGGTCCTGCGACAGAAAACTCATCGCCAGGCCGATCAACAGCCCCATCAACACCAGCGGCGCGGCATAATGGTCGGCGAGCCACGCGGCGGCGAGCGCCGCGATCCCGGTGACCAGCACCCCGGGGACATAGTCGCGCCAGCGCCGCCTGGCCGGCGGATGCGCCTCCAGCTGCATCTCGCCATACAGGTCGGCGGCCATCGGCCAGCTTTGTTCGGATGGTGCGTTCACGCGGCGTTCCCCAGGCCCATGGCGCCGCTTCGCACATCGCCGCGCGATGGTCGATAGGCCATTGCTGCCCGGCCACGCTCTTGCTAGAGGCCGCGCTCTATTGGCACCCGTAGCTCAGCTGGATAGAGCGCTGCCCTCCGAAGGCAGAGGTCAAGCCCCAAAATTGCGCTCAATCTCTTCGTAAACCATTGAGTTTCTTATAGATTTTTGCGTCTTTTCAGCGAACCAGTCTGGTGAAATCGCTTCACGTAAGCATGACGTAAGCATACTGCGTAGTATCATAGAGTGCGAAGGGCTACGGCAGAGTGGCGCAGTCGCGAACCGAGCAGTCGGACCATCCTGCATCGAATCCGTTGACCAATGACCGTTCGACCGGCTAGGCACCGCCGCGAAGCACCCGTAGCTCAGCTGGATAGAGTGTCGCCCTCCGAAGGCGAAGGTCACAGGTTCGAATCCTGTCGGGTGCGCCATTTCGGTTCAAAGGCACGAACGCCTAGCACCGCCGCCTCTACGCCAGAGGCGGCGGTTAGCGTTCGGAGCAGCTCGCTGCGCAGGCCGCGAATACGGACCTCTTTCCGGCTGACCACCTCGACCCGCTGGGCGACCGCCCGCACCTGATCGCGGGCGAAAGTGCCGTCGCCGTTCCGCAGCTTCTTTTTCAGGGCGGCTGCAAAGGCGCGCAGGCTCTCCGGCGTGATCGCCGGGCCGATCTTCACGATATGGGCAAGTGCGCGCTCAGAATCTCCCTTGGCCTGGTCGCGCGTCGCGGTCAGCTCGGCGATGCGATCCTTGAGCGACGGATCGCTTACGTCGATGACGCCATTCTCGATCGCGTCGTAAAGCCGCTTGAGCTTGGCTTCCGCCTCGGTCGCGCGTCGCTCAAGATCGGCGACATGCTCGCGGCGCTGATTCACCCACTCGTCGCGGCGTTCGAGGATCTGATTCATCAGAGCTTCGAGCCGCGCCGGGTCGAGTAGCCGCGCTTCGAGATGATCGACCACGGCCTCATTAAGCCGATCCATCCGCACGGTGATGCCGGGACAGCCGGTCGCGCCCTGTCGCGCCTTCGTCGAGCAAGTGTAATAGCGATATTCCCGCCCGACGCTGCTGGTGCCCGTGCGCAGCGTCATCGCGCCGCCGCAGCAGGCGCAAAAGCAGATGCCGGTGAGCAGCGTCGGGCCGCCCACCGCCATTGGCGGCATCATCTTCGGACTCCGCGCCTTGAGCGACCGCTGGACCGCCTCGAACTCCGTTTCCGAGACGATGGCGGGCACTTCCATGATGGCGTGCTCGCTCTCCGGCTTCGGCGTCCTGGTCTTGTGATCGCGCGTGTTGAAACGGTGCTGGCCGATATAGGTCGTGCGGGTCAACACCTGATGCACCGCGCCCAAGCCCCAGCGCCCGCCGTCGCGGGTGCGGATGTTGTTCTCGTTCAGCCAAGTGGCGATCGACTTGAGGCCCATCGGTCCTCTGTTATCGACGCCATTCAGCGCCATGCGGTAGATGCGCCGCACCGTCTCCGCCTGGTTCGGGTCGATCTCCAGCTTCTTCTTGATCTTTGCGCCGCGCTCGCCCGCCGCGACCACGCGATAGCCGATCGGCGCACGAGCGCCGTTCCAGAAGCCTTGCCGCGCATTCTCCTTCATCGCGCGAAGCGTGTGCTTGCCGTTCTCTTTCGACTGATACTCGTCGAACAGCGTCATGATCTGGCGCATCATCACGCTCATCGGATCGTCGCCCAAGTCTTGCGTGATCGAGACGAGCTTCACCCCGTTCTTCGCCAGCTTGCGGACGTAGAACTCGAACTGGAACTGGTCGCGGAAGAACCGCGAGAAGCTGTGGACGACAATGACGGTGAACGTCGGCGGCTTTGTCATCGCCGCGTCGATCATGGCCTGAAAGGCAGGCCGGCGATCGTCGGTCGCGGTGTTGCCCGGCTCGACGAACTGGGCCGCGACTTCCCAGCCGCGTGACAGACAATACCCTTCGATCTGGCGGCGCTGGTCGGGAATCGAAAGATCGCTCTCGGCCTGCCGGCCGGTCGAGACGCGCAGGTAGAGCGCCGCGCGGGCGGTCGCCACGACCGGCGCCTCATCCTCGTCTCGTCGCAGGGCGGCGCTGGTCATAACGCTTCACTCCTCACTTCACGGCAGCGGTCCGAACAGCTTGTCCAGCTCTTGCCGCATGTGGCCTTCGATCGCGCGCAACTCGGCGTCGCCGATCGGAACTTGCTCCGGCCAGTCGTCAGTGACGACGAGCGGCCCGTCATCGTCGCGCGACCGGCGCGACGCCCGGCGCGGCGCGACGGGATTGGTATAGTCGTGCAGGTCGTCCGGGCACTCGGCCCAGCGACGGGGCGTGCGGCGACGGACTTTGCGAGGAAGAGCCATCTCGACACGCTGCCGCGTGTCCGCACTTCGCACAAAGGCTTCATCGCGGCGTAGCGCAGATAGGGTCGTGCGGCGGCGGGCGTCATGCTTCGCCCCACGGATCGACGACCGTTATCCCGCACTCGGCGAAGTCGCGCACATTGCGAGTCGCCAGTCGCGCGCCGCGCGAGCGCACGATGGCGGCAATCTGCGCGTCGATCTGGCTGATCGGCTTGCCGCCCTGTTTCCGCCCGGCGGCAATCTCTGGATAGGCGCTGGCCGCGTCGGTATCGAACGGCAGCACGCGGCCGGCAAGATCGACATCGAACATGGGGCGTGCGGCGGCCAGCAGGTCATCGCGGCGGCGTCCCTCGGGAAGCAGCGCCAGTCCGTAGAAGATTTCCGCCTGCGTCAGCGTCGTCGTGAATACGCCCGCCATCGGCTGCTCGGCAATCCACGCCATGACCCTCGGGTCAGGCTCGCGCCGCATCAGCTCGGAAATGACGTTCGTGTCGAGAACAATCATTCGCCGAAGTCCACCGCCCGGATCGGCTCGCGGTACAGCTCAGGCAGATCGACACCGCCCAGCGCGCCGAACCTCTCATGGATGGCCTGTCCCAAATTGCGAGGCCGGGGGATTTCGGTCGAGAGCGCTGAACGCAGGATGTCGCGGGCCTCGTCTTCCATCGACCGACCGTGCATCGCAGCGCGCAGGCGCAGACGATTTTTGATCGCATCGTCGATGTTTCGGATCGTCATGACTGCCATATGCAACTCCATAAGTCATTGACTGCATGTTAGTCGATGAAGCGGAAAAGTGCAAGGTCAGGGGTGGCGCCTCCCTGCGGGACCGCCGCTCTATCTCCGCTGCGCTCCGACCGAGCCCCTGACGGGTCTCGTCCCTGCCAGGTGACGATCAGCATGGCGGAGTAGCGCTGGCGCGCCGTTCGGCCAATCCGCCGCGCGGATTGTAGTCTTTCCGGTCTTGCGGAGATCGGCCAGGGCTGCGCCGGCCCGATCGCATTGGTCGTTTCTCTCCCCGTCGATGGGGTGGGCGACGCTTCCCTCTGCTGAGCCTGCACGAGGCGATCGACACGACCACCACGTCGGGCAAGCTTACCTTCCACCTGTTCGGGGCATTGGCGGAGTTCGAGCGCAACCTGATCCGCGAGCGGACCCAGGCCGGTCTCACCGCAGCCCGCGCTCGCGGCAAGAAGGGTGGCCGGCCGGCCGCACTCGGCAAGGACAAGCGCGACCTGGCCGTCAGGCTCTACCACGAGAACACGATGCCGATCGCCAAGATTTGCTCGATGCTCGGCATCTCCAAGCCAACACTCTACGCCTATGTGCGATCGGCCGAGACCAAGCCGGTAGCCGCGTAGCGACGCTCGCCGACAAATAGCGCGATCAGAATGCCGCCACTTAGCGCGAGCGTTTACACCTCAGCCGCGATCGGCGCGGCCCTCGCGCAATCGACCGTTTGACAGACATTGGTCGATCTGTGGGGTCTATCTGCTGCACGCCTCACATAGGCCGCAAACTTCGATCACCGGCTTTGTTGGCCGAAACCCCGCATTGGTTGCAGCACCCCGGATACTTGTCGCGATGTTGTCGTCGTCCAAATGCGTGATCCTGCCGCACTGCTCGCAGAAAAGCAGGATGCAGTCGTGAACGCAGCCGGGGTGGACATTGGGTAGGTAACGGTTTGCAACCTCCACGCGAGTGACGATGTTGGCTGCCACGAACAGGTCGAGAATGCGGTATACCGAGTTTGCGGCTACGCGCCGGCCGCGCTGTTCCGAAAAGCGATCGGCGATGTCGTAAGCCGACGCGGGTCGGTCGAGGCCGACGATGACATTGAATAGCTGAGCCCGCATATCGGTCCACTGCTCACCGACGCGCTCAAAGGCGGAGCGCGCGGCTTCAGTAAGCGCTTCTCCTTCCGGCTGCTCGTGCTTGTGACGCATGATGCAAGAATATGGCTCGACGGGGGTGGCGGGCAAGGCCGCCCCTCTCTCAAGCACTTGGTTCATGTCGCGCGCGCCAGCTTCAGATTGCCGACATGCGCGATGGCAAGGACGATAGCGCCGGCAACCGTCAGCGGCGTCTCCAGTGGCGTGTCACCGAACGACAGCACACCGATGGCGAGCACTATAAGCCCAGCCGCGCCAAGCATTACGGGCCACCAAGCGCCATGTCGTGTCCTGCCGGAGAGAAGAGCCAAGCTGCTCGTCGGCACGGCAATCGCCAGCATCACCAGGTGAAAGGTCCGGCTGACTGGAATGACGCTGCTAAGCGCGGGAAGGGCGGCAAAGAGGAGGGGCAACGCGAGACAGTGAATGAGGCACAGCAACGAAGCACCCAACGCCGTGTGTTCGATCAGCCCCCGATGCGAGTTTCTCAACGTCCCTGCCACAAACCTCTCCATTATGGGAGTGGGGCAGGCCGCCCCACCCCGTCTTCCTGTAACCTTTTGAAATGGCATCCCAGGTGGGGGAGGCCTGCTGCCCGACACCTTTGTCAGAGGCCGAACCTTAGCGAGACCCGGATGTCGCGACCGGCAAGCGGCGCGAAGTCCTTGAGGAAGCTTGAATGTCGGCGTGCAACTACGTCGAAGATATTGTTGGCGCTGAGCAGGAGCGATGTCCTGCTGTTGTTGGCAAAGGGTTTGAGGCTCACACTGGCGTTTACCAAGGTGTAGCCGGGCGTGGGGGTCTCGAAGTCGGCGATACGGTCCTGCTTGAACACGCGCTCCACCTCGGCCCGCGCGGTGAACTTGTCGCCTTGCGCCTCCAGACCGCCGAGTAGACGAAGCGGCGGGATGCGCGGCACGGGGGCGCGGTCGATGATGGTGGCCCGGACATAATCACCGAGCAGGTCGGCGTTGATGCGCGTGCCGCCCACCTCGAACAGCTTGGCCGACAAATCGCCTTCGAAGCCCCAGTAGCTGGCACCTGCTTGCTGGTACTGAAAGCAGGGTAGGTCGACTTCGCGGCCCGACGGTGCGGCCGCGGCCTCACATACGCCTTGGTCGACCTGCTGCTCCGAGATATAGTTGTTGAAGCGGTTGTAATAGGCGGATGCGTCGAAGCTGACGCGCTCGCCGTGAACGTGAAGCGTCGCCTCAATCCCGTAGCTCCGT
>CAZCUW010000041.1:0-25352 GCA_964502035.1 uncultured Sphingopyxis sp.
TCCAACTCGCTTCAATCAGAATTTGGCTGCGACATAATGAGTCGGTGACCTAGTCTTTCGGCTTGTAACCGAACGCCTTGCTGGCCAGTTTGACGACCGCCGGGTCGAGGTCGGCGGGCGTCATCGGCACCGCGGCTTCCAGCATTTCGACCACGTGCGTCAGCGCCGCGATGCGCGCCGCCTTTTTGTTGTTGCCGTCGATCACCTTCCACGGCGCCCAGCGCGTATTGGTCTGCGCAAACATCTCGTCGATCGCGGCGAGATAGTCTTTGCGCCGGGCGCGGTTGCGATAGTCGTCGGCGCCGGTCTTCCACCGCTTCCAGGGATCGTCGAGGCGATCGGCGAAGCGCTTGTCCTGTTCGTCCTGCGTCAGATGGACGAAGATTTTGACGAGATTGGTACGGCTGCCGGTCAGCTGCGCCTCGAACTCGTTGATTTCGTCATAGCCCTTGCGCCACTCGGCCTCGGTCGCGAAACCTTCGACGCGCTCGACCAGGACGCGGCCGTACCAGCTGCGGTCAAAGATCGATATTTCGCGATTGCCGGGCAGGCGTTTCCAGAACCGCCACAGGAAATGGCGCGATTTTTCCTCATCGGTCGGGGCACTGATCGGCCACACCTCGAAAAAGCGGGGGTCGAGCAATGCGGTCATCCGTTTGATGATGCCGCCCTTGCCCGCCGCGTCCCAGCCCTCGAGCATGATGACGCTGCGCTGGCCGTGGGTGATGTGCGCCGCCTGCACGCGCTCCAGCCGTTCCTGCAAGGCTTTGAGCGCGTCCGAATGATCGCCATCAAATCTGGCGCCGGATTCGTAGTCGGAAAGGGAGATGGTCATGGCGCTTCTCTAGCGCAATCCGCGCCGTCCTACCAAGCGCGATACGGGCCTGTCATTTTCTGGCACAGCGCCGCCGGACGGGCTTACTCGCCGACCATCAGACGCTGGCGGGCGTCCCAGTCGGCCAGCGCGCGCCGGTGGCGGTCGATCCGCGCCAGCGCATCGGGGATGGCGCCGCTGCGCGAACCCTGTCGCTGCGCCTCGCCATACCGGTCGATCGCGGCGTCGAACTCGCCGCGCATTTCGGCGCATAGGCCGAGGTTAAACGCGAGCGCCACCGTCGGTTCGGCATCGCGGGTGAGTGCGGTCCAGGCGGCGCAGGCGCCCGGCTGGTCGGTCTTGGTCAGCCGCACCGCGGCCTTGAACGCGGCCTGCGCCGGTTTCGCCAGCCCCTTCGTGCTCTCCTCGACCCGGATATCGAGCGACGTGTCGCGCGGGGCAAGGTCGCGGCGGATCGCGCGCACCTGATCGCGCTGGCTGGCGGCAATGAACTCGTCGACCGAACGCGAGGAGGAGCGGTCGGGGCACAAGGTCTGCTGATCGCGCGCGGCCAGCGGGCGCGAATAGCGGATCGAGCCGTCGCCGATCGCGACCAGTCGCGCGGTCGTGGTCACGGCCACCGAGCGACGGCGGCACCGGATGTCGACATCGACCTCTTTCAGGCACTTCTTCTTGTCGGCGGGGTCATATTCGACGCAGCGTTTGCGGTTTTCGGTGACCGGCACCTCATCGACGCTGGTCCGCGTCGTGCCGGTGACGAGGCCGTCGGTCGGCGCCCCCGATTCGGGGGCGACGATCCGGTAAAAGCGGCGGCCGCCGAATTGCGCATTGCCCAGCTCCGCCTCGAGCTGCTGGGCGAAAGCGGCGCCATCCTCGCCCTCGAACCGTTCGACCGCAATGCGGATCAGATCATTGACGTTGGCGCTGGCCGGATCGGCCCCGTTGATCGTCAGCGTTTCGGCGGTTGCGGGCGCCGTAACGCACAGCAAGGCGGCACTCAATATCCATCGCGCGTCGATCATCATCGCCCCCAACATCGCCAACTTTCGCCGGGCTATCGCAGCCCGGCGGCGCTGTCAAAGCGCCCCAGGGCACCGGGGTCAGATTTCCTCGGCGATCAGATCGGCCAGCCGCGACGGCGCTTCCATCGGGATGAAATGGCTGTACTCGCTCCATTGCTCGTCGCGCACCGCGCCGATCGCCTTGCCCAGGTCAGGCCAGGTGGGGCTGATCGAAAAGTCGAGCGGGCCGTCGCGCTCGCCGGTGCGGGCGCGGATGACGCTGGTTGGAACGGTCAGCGTCGCCAGCCAGCCAAAGGGGTCATTTCGCTGCGCGCCCTGATACACCGATGCCTCCAGCGTCGGCGGACAGGCAAGTTCATATCCCTCGCCCGACGGCGCGGGCAGCAGGCCGTGGCGACAATAGTCGGCGAGCACGTCGGGCTGCCACGCCGAATAGGGCAGCCGCTCCGCAAAGCGCGCAAACATCGCCTGAGCGCTGTCCCACGCATTGCGCCGCCGCGCGACCGGATGCTCGCCGGGATCGGGAACCGGCTGACCGGGCGACAGGTAGAGCGCGGGGTCAAAGATCGTCGGATCGACCAGGATCAGATGCCGGAACGCCGCCGGGCGCTGCGCCGCGAGCCAGCCGAGCATATAGCCGCCGCCGCTGTGCCCGCAGGCGACGATCGGCGTACCGGCAAAATGATCGATGAGCGGCAGCATCGCCGCGGCATTGGCGGTCCAGTCGATCAGCGACGCCGGACGAAAGCTGCGCCCGTGGCCGGGCTGGTCGGGTGCGATGACATGCGCGCCCGCAGGCAGCGCGGCGACGACCTGATCCCACAAGCGACCGTGAAAGCCGGTGGCGTGGATGAGCAGGATGGTCGGCGCATTGTCCGACCGCTGCCCCCATTCGAACCAGCAGACGTCGCCGCCGGGAGCGGCGATATAATGTTCGCGCGGCGCTTGGCTCACGCTCAGCCCTTCGGGCCGTCCACGATACGGATGCCGAGTTCCTTGAGCTGCTTGTCGCTGACCGGCGCCGGGGCGTTCATCATCAGATCTTCGGCCTTCTGGTTCATCGGGAAGACGACGACTTCGCGGATGTTCGGTTCGTCGGCGAGCAGCATCACGATGCGGTCGACGCCAGGGGCCGAACCACCGTGCGGCGGGGCGCCGAATTTGAAGGCGTTGATCATGCCGCTGAAATTCGCGTCGACATCGGCCTGGCTGTAGCCCGCGATTTCAAACGCCTTGTACATGATGTCGGGGCGATGGTTGCGGATCGCGCCCGACGACAGTTCGACGCCGTTGCACACGATGTCATATTGCCAGGCGAGGATGTCGAGCGGGTCTTTGGTTTCCAGCGCTTCGAGTTCGCCCTGCGGCATCGAGAAGGGATTGTGGCTGAAATCGATCTTGCCGGTGTCTTCGTCGGCCTCGAACATCGGGAAGTCGACGATCCAGCACATTTCAAACTTGCTGGGGTCGATCAGGTCGAGCTGTTCGGCGACGCGGGTGCGCGCGAGGCCCGCGAGTTTCGCGGCGGTCGCTTCCTTGCCCGCGGCAAAGAACAGGCCGTCGTCGGGGCCGGTGCCGAGTTCGGCCGCCAGCGCGTCCATCTTGTCGCTGCCATGGTTCTTGGCGATCGGGCCGCCCCATTCGCCACCCTTGCGCGTCGCGTAGCCGAGCCCGGCAAAACCCTCGCCCTGCGCCCAGCTGTTCATATCGTCGAAGAATTTGCGGCTCTTTTCGGCGGTCGCCGGTGCCGGGATCGCGCGCACGACGTCACCAGCAGCGACGATGTCGGCGAAGCGGCCGAAGCCCGAGCCGGTGAAATGCGACGACACGTCGGTGATGATCAGCGGGTTGCGGAGGTCGGGCTTGTCATTGCCGTATTTCAGCATCGATTCGCGGTACGGGATGCGCGGGAACGAACCCGCCGGGGTCACCGACTTGCCGTTCGCAAACTCCTCGAACACGCCCGCGAGGACGGGTTCGATCGCGTTGAAGACGTCGTCCTGGGTGACGAAGCTCATTTCGAAATCGAGCTGGTAGAACTCTCCGGGGCTGCGGTCGGCACGCGCGTCTTCATCGCGGAAACAGGGCGCGATCTGGAAATAGCGGTCGAAACCCGCGACCATCAACAGCTGCTTGAACATCTGCGGCGCCTGCGGCAGCGCATAGAATTTGCCGGGGTGGACGCGGCTGGGGACCAGATAGTCGCGCGCCCCCTCGGGCGACGAGGCGGTCAGGATCGGCGTCTGAAATTCGGTGAAACCCTGATCGGTCATGCGGCGGCGCAGGCTGGAAATCACGTTCGAGCGCAGCATGATGTTGGCGTGCAGCCGGTCGCGGCGGAGGTCGAGGAAGCGGTATTTCAGGCGGATGTCCTCGGGATAATCCTGTTCGCCCGCGACCGGCATCGGCAGTTCGATCGCCGCCGACTGGACGGTGACGTCGCGCGCGCGCACTTCGATCGCGCCGGTCGGCAGGCCCGCATTGGTCGTTTCCGCCGAGCGCCCGACGACGTCGCCGGTGATCGTCACGACGCTTTCGGCGCGCAGCCCGTCGAGCGTCGCAAACACCGCATCGCTGCTGTCGGCGACAATCTGGGTCAGGCCATAATGATCGCGCAAGTCGACGAACAGCAGCCCGCCATGATCGCGCTTGCGATGCACCCAGCCCGAGACGCGGACCGACTGGCCGACCTGTTCGGCGCGAAGCTGGCCGCAATTATGGGTGCGATAGGCGTGCATTTGATCGTCTTTCAATGTCTGGAAGCGCGCGAAAAATGTGCGCCGATATGGCCGCGCCTAAGGCAGGGCAGGGAACGATTTGTCAAGGGTGGACGGTCATTCGGCCCACCCCTATCCCGCATCCCCGAGCGAAGACGAGGGGCTATGCCGAGCGAAGCCGAGGCGGCAACGTCGCGGTTCTCGCTTCGCTCGAACGAGCCCCTCGTCTTCGCTCGGGGATGCGGATTGTTTAGAGTTTTGGTTCAACACGTCAGCCCCAGCCCGTCGAGTACCGCGCTGCCGAACAGCGCCCGGTGCGCCGGATCCGGCAGCAGCCGGTCGCGCGCGCTGCGCCAGCGGCGGAAATCCTCGCCATAGTCGGCGGCGACGCGCGCCGCGTCGAGGCGGCAGCTTTTGGCCCAGTGGCGGGTGAAGGCGATGCCCTCGGCATCGAGCCGTTCGACGACGCGGGCATAGGCGTCGGCGGTGCGCTGGCTGCGCGGACCGTCGAAATCGATCACCGCATTGTGCGGGAAACGCGCGGGGGCGAGCAGCCCCTCGGCGCGTGCCATGAAGCGCACGGTGACGACGGTCGAACCGCCATGCCGCGCATAAACGTCGCAGATCAGTTCAAACGCATGCGCGAGGTCGGCACGGTCGATGGTCACCGAGGCGTTGAACAGGTCCGCCAAGGGCCGGTGCGTGTCGAGCCCCTCCCCCCAGCTGCCATAGACCGGCGGCGCGTCGACGTCGGGGCCGCTGGCATAGCCCTGTTTCATCGCAAATTGCAGCAACGCGCCGCGCGCCCACGGATAATCGTCGAGCAGCCGCCCGAGCAGGCTGAGCGCATCATAGCCCGCGCCCAGCTGGCCCGGCGTGGCGCGCGGATAATCGTCGCGCCACGGTTCGCGGTAGAGGAAACGCAGCATCGCCGGACGCTTGAACGGCTTATAGGGGTTGACGATCATCTGGACAAAATCGGGCTCCTGATCGAGCGCATAGGCCGCCGAGAAGCGGCGGAAGTCGCCCGCTGCAAGCCAGTCGAGTGCATTGCGATCGACCTTGCGCAGATTCTGGATCGGGCGGACGAGGAATTTCGGCACGCTGCCGACGACCAGCGCGGTGACGATACCCAGCGAGCCGACGGGTAACTGCGCGGCGGCGAACAAGTCATCGTCGCGCAGCGGGGTCGAGCCGGTCGCCGCGACAAAATCATCGCGCATCAGCCCCGCGGCGGGTTCGATCCAGTGGATGCCCGCGGGCGTGACGATTTGGACCGCGCCGATGTGGTCCTGAATGCCGCCGCTGGCGATCATCGACCCATGGGTGCCGGTTGCAGCGGCACCCGCGAAGGTCTGGCCATTGCCCGCGCCGCTTGTCCACAGCGACCGCCCCTGCGCTTCCAGCTTGTCCGACACTTCGTCGACCAGCGCCCCCGCCTCGATCAGCATCAGCCCGCCCGCATCGACGCCCGGCCGGACATCGGCGGCGTCGATGCGGAAACAGCGGTTGAAGCGACGGGTGTGGAGCAGCCAGCTTTGCGAGGCGATATTGACGTTCGACGGCGACCAGCCGGCGCCGAGCGGGCGGACGCGGCGCTGCGCCGCCGCCGCCGCGGCGAGCCAGTCCTGCACCGCCTTTGCCGCAATCGCGATCTCGTCGCGGCCGCGCGGCGCATCACCGCTGCGCAGCGCAAAGCGCGTCGCCGCCTCGCAGGTGCCGGTGCCATGGTAGTTGGTCCAGCGCCCTTCGTCGCCGAGTCGCACGATCGGCATCAGGCGTCTCCCAGCGGCAGGATACCGGCGTGGGCGCGCCACGCGACGGTGACGGGGCGCAGGAAGCCGAAACTGGCGATCGCGACCAGCATCTGGCGCCGCGTCGCGAACATGCGAACATCGCTCAGGCCGTGATCGGACTCCGGCGTCACGAACGGCTGCACGGCCTCTGCCGCGAACCCCCAGCCTTTCAGCGTCACCACCATCGATTCTTCATCGAGCGGCCGCGGATTGGCGATCGATACGAAAATATCCGCCTGTCCCGCCAGATACTGGCCGAAAAGCAGCAGCAAACCGAGCGCGGCGAGCGCCCAACCGAGCCAGAACATGCCCCAAACCCCTTCGTTTTTCTCCTGACCGGTGTGCCGGTTCTGCGACCCGAAGAGTACGGACAATTTTTCCTGCCCGTTGTTTCCAACTAGCTGTATAGGCGCGCTATGCAAGTCCATCCGTTGATCGAAACCAACGCCGCGCTCGCCGAATTCTGCGGCCTCATTCGGAACAGCGATTTTATCGCGGTCGATACCGAATTCATGCGCGAAAATACTTTCTGGCCAGAGCTTTGCCTGATCCAGGTCGCCGACCGCGAACATGCCGCGGCGATCGACCCGCTGGCGCCCGGCATGGATCTGAAGCCGTTGCTCGACCTGCTTGTCGACAATGAGGATATGCTCAAGGTCTTTCACGCCGGCGGCCAGGATGTCGAAATCATCTTCAACCTGACCGGCAAGACCCCGCATCCGATCTTTGACACCCAGATCGGCCAGATGGCGATCGGCCAGGCCGAACAGGTCGGCTATTCAAACCTGGTCGAGGCGTGGATCGGGCTGCAACTCGACAAGGGCGCGCGCTTTACCGATTGGAGCCGCCGCCCGCTCGACAAGCGCCAGATCGACTATGCGGTGGGCGACGTCACCCATCTCGCCAAGATTTTCCCGATGATGCTCGACAAGCTGGTCAAGACCGGCCGCGGTCACTGGCTCGACGAGGAAATGGAAAAGCTCGCCGATCCGGCCAATTACAGTGTCGATCCCGACAAGGCATGGCACCGGATCAAGATTCCGTCGCGCAAACCCGACGTGCTCGGTCGGCTCCAGTCGCTCGCCGCATGGCGCGAGCGCGAGGCGCGGTCGAAGAACCTGCCGCGCGGGCGCATCGTCAAGGACGAAACGCTCGCCGATCTGGCGGCGCATCCGCCCAAGGATCAGGACGGCCTGGGCCGCGTCCGCGGCCTGTCGGCGACCTGGCGCAGCAACGACATCGGCGCACGGTTGATGGACGCGATCGCCAACGCCCGGCCGCTGGACAAGGACGACATGCCCGACCGCGCCCCGCGCGGCCCGGGGCTTGGCAAGGAAGGCGTGCTGGTGGCCGACCTGCTCAAGCTGCTGCTGAAGATTCGCGCCCGCGAATTGAACGTGGCGTCGCGGCTGATCGCGCGCAGCGATGAGCTGGAGGCGCTGGCCGCCGGCGGGCGCGAGGGGATCGCGATGCTGCAGGGCTGGCGCTATGATGTGTTCGGTCACGCCGCGCTTGATCTGGTCGAGGGCCGGATGGGGTTCGCGGTCAAGCATGGCAAGCTGGTGATGAGCGAAATCGACGCCGCGACCGCCAGCGCCGACTGATCTTCTTCTAGAGCAGCACCAGTTCGGCCTTGGCATCGAGCGCCTGCGCCAGTGAGCGCAGGCGGCGCTCGACCGATTCGCCCGCCAGATGATGCCAGCCATGATCGAGGCTGAGCCGCAGCTTGCCGTCGACCAGCGCGATATGGCTGGCCTTCAGCGGCGCCTCGACCCCACCGGTCAACCGCTGCGCCAGCCGGATCGCCAGCCCCCATTGCCGCGCCCGCGCCAGCCGGTCGGACGCCACCAGCGGCCCCATGTCGGGGAAATCGCTGTCGGCGCCGCCGAACCCGGCGTGCAGCGCGCGCGCCAGCAGGATGCGACCGGGAATGTCGATACCGCGCCAGTTGCCGTGCAGCCCGATCTCGGTCCCGCGTTCGGCGCGGAAGTCGGGATTGGCCGACCAGGCAACGTCGCTGAGCAGGCTGGCGGCGAGCCGGACGCGGTTGTCGGCGGGCGCCTCGCCGGTAAACAGCGGCGCGATCCATTCGGTGATGGCGCGGCCATGCGGCGCAAAACGCGCGAGGCGGCGGCCTTCGAATTCGGCGGCGACGATCAGCGGATCCTGCGCGCGCGTCTCCGCATCGAGCGCCTGATAGAGCAGCCCTTCGCGCAGCCCCGACGACGACACCGTCATTTCGGGAACGTCGAGAATATTGACCAGCGCCGCCAGCAACGCCGCCGCGTCGGGCAAGGCGGCGGCGCGGTTCGACGCCATGCCGGGGATCGCCCGCAATTCCTCGAACGTCAGCCGGTTGGTCGCGCGCACCAGGCGGCGCAGCGCGGTGCGCGGCAGGCTGTGCTGGTCGAGCACCGCGAGCGGATCATGGGTGAGTTCGAGGTCGAGGCGCGACAGCGCGCGCCACGATCCGCCGACGAGATAGAGCGGCAAGCCGGTCATGCCGTCGGGCCATCCCGCCGTCCGCAACATCTTGCGGACCGCGCGCTCGAAATTCTGCTGCCCTTCCTTGCGCAGCGCGGGCAGGCGCAGCACCCCGAGCGGGAAGGACGCGCGGCGCCCGACCTGTCCCTTCGCGACCTCGGCCAGCTCGAGGCTGCCGCCGCCCAGGTCGACCGCGATGCCATGCGCATCGGGGATCGCCGACAGCACGCCGTGCCCCGCCGCCTCGGCCTCTTCCTCACCCGACAGCAGGCGGATATTGAGCCCCGCCTCGGCCGCAGCGGCGATGAATTCGGGACCATTTTCGGCGTCGCGCACCGCCGCCGTGGCGACGCATTGCAGGTCCTTGACCTCCATATGTTTGGCGAGCAGCGCGTAGCGCCGTAGCGCCATCAACCCGCGCATCGCATCTTCGCTGGCGATGCGGCCGTCGATCGCAAGCCCGCGGCCCAGCCCGGCCGCCACCTTTTCGTTAAAGATCACCGCGGGCGCGCGCGCCGGTCCTTCATAGACCACGAGGCGGACCGAGTTCGAGCCGATATCGATGACCGCCGAGCGGTGGACCGCCGGCTTCGAGGAACGCAGCAATGCCAAACCGTCAGACCTCGCGCATCGTGAAGGCGAGCGTCGGGACGTCCTGGCGTTTGTGCAGCGCCGTCCCGCGACCCGACAACGATGGGTTGTTCATAAAATAATGATGCAGATTGAATGGCTTGTCGTCGGGCGTTGTCCGCGCATAGACGCCGTCGGGTTGCAACACCCAGCTTTGTTCATTGTCGATCAGGTTCGCGACCAGCACCTGATCGAGGATCTGATCGTGGACGGTCGGGTTTTCGATCGGGATCATATATTCGACCCGGCGGTCAAAGTTGCGCGGCATCCAGTCGGCGCTGCTGATATACAGCTTGGCGCGCTGATGCGGCAGCGCGGCGCCGTTGGCGAACGCCCACACCCGGCTATGTTCCAGAAAACGGCCGACGACCGATTTGACCCGGATCGTTTCGGACAGCCCCGGCACCCCCGGCCGCAGGCAACAGATCCCGCGCACGATGAGTTCGACCGGTACCCCGGCCGCGCTCGCTTCGTATAATTTGTCGATGATGTCGGGATCGACCAGGCTGTTCATCTTGGCCCACACACCCGACGGCTGTCCGGCACCGGCCGCCGCGATTTCCGCGTCAATCAGATCGCACAGATGTGCGCGCATGTTGAGCGGCGACATGGTGATCATGTCGAGCCGTTCGGGTTCGACATAGCCGGTGATATAGTTGAACAGCTGCGCCGCATCGCGCCCGGCGCGCGGATCGGCGGTGAAGAAGCTGAGGTCGGTATAGATGCGCGCGGTGACCGGATGATAATTGCCGGTGCCGAAGTGGCAATAGGTGCGATACCCCTGCCCTTCGCGGCGCACGACCATCGAAATCTTGGCGTGCGTCTTCCACTCGATAAAGCCGTAAACGACCTGCACCCCGGCGCGTTCGAGCTGGTTCGCCCAGAGCAGATTCTGCTCCTCGTCGAAGCGGGCCTTGAGCTCCACCACCGCGGTCACCGACTTGCCCGCCTCGGCGGCCTCGATCAGCGCGCGGATCACCGGCGACTGGTCGCCCGCGCGATAGAGCGTCTGCTTGATCGCCACGACATCGGGGTCCGCCGCCGCCTGCCGCAGAAAGGCGAGAACGACCTCGAAACTTTCATAGGGGTGGTGGACAAGGATGTCCTTGCTGCGGATTGCGGCGAAACAATCGCCGCCATGTTCGCGAATACGTTCGGGAAAGCGCGCCGAGTAAGCGGGGAATTTGAGGTCGGGCCGATCGACGTCGACGAGCGCCGAGAGCGCCGCGAGCCCGATGAAACCGCCGATCTTGGCGACGATCGCCTCATGCCCCTGAATGTCGGCGTTGAGCACCGCGGCAATCTCGCCCGGCATATCGGCTTCAAGTTCGAGCAGGATGACGCGGCCGCGGCGGCGGCGGCGGATCGCGGTGCGGAACAGGCGGACGAGATCCTCGGCCTCTTCCTCCAGCTCGATGTCGCTGTCGCGGATGATACGAAACACCCCGAGCGAGCGGATGGTGAAGCCGGGGAACAGCAGATCGCCGAAAATCTCGATCAGATATTCGATCGGCACGAACGCCCGCACCTGCCCCGGCACCGCCACGAACCGCGGCAGCGCGGCGGGAATCAACACCAGTTCGCGCACCGTTTCGCCCGTCGCCTGGCGCTGCAGATCAAAAATAATCCCCAGCCCGCGATTGGGAATGAAGGGAAAGGGATGCGCCGGATCGAGCACCTGCGGGGTCAGGATCGGGAAAATCTGGTCGATGAAATATTGGCGAAGCGCAGCGCGCAGCGCCTCGCGGTCGGAGCCTGTCCCGTGGACGACGATGCCCTGCTCGGCGAGCAGCTTGTGCAGCCGCTGCCACTCGCTCTGCTGCTGGTCGACGAGGCGGTTCACCTCGGCCTCGATCTCGGCCAGCTGTTGCCCCGGCGACCGGCCGTCGGCCGAGGGGTCGTCGATCCCCTGCAACTGCTGCCCCTTCAGCCCGGCGACGCGGACCATGAAGAATTCATCGAGGTTGCTGCCCGAAATCGACAGGAAGCGGAGGCGTTCGAGCAAAGGATGCGCGGGGTTGCGCGCTTCCTCCATCACCCGCCGGTTGAACGCCAGCCAGCTGAGTTCGCGGTTGAAAAATCGTTCGGGTCCGAACGACGGGAGCCCCGTATTGGCGTCATTGTCGGCGCGAAGGGGCTGGCCTGTTACTGACATGTGCCTGTTTCCTGTCGTTCAAGCAGATCGGGATCGATCAGCCCCTGTGACAGTAATGTTTCACGCGTAAGACGGATGCCGACGCGCCGCCCCTGTTCGAGCGAGGCGGCGTCGAGCGCCGCGACGATGCGGTGAACCATCGCATAGCTGCGCTCCATCCGCGGCACGATATAGGCGGCGACCTCGGGCGCCAGGGCGATGCCGCGCTGCGCGAACAGCGCCTCGATCAGGTCGCGCGCCAAGCAATCGTCGGGCTCGGCGATCGTCAGCACCGGCACCGCACGCAGCCGCGAGGCGAGATCGGGCAAGGCAATGCCCCATTCCGACGGCGGCGCGTCGGCGATGATCAGCAGTGGGATGTTCGACGATTGCGCGGCGTTCCAGGCATGGAAAACCTCTTCTTCGGGCACGCTGTCATGCCCGTCGATCACCCGGCCGCCGGTGTCCGCCGCAAACAGCCGACCGATCAGGCTGCGCCCCGACCCGCGCGGCCCGGTGAGCACCGCGGTCCGCACCGGCCAGGTTGCAACGTGGCGCAGATAGCGGATCGCATCGGCGTTGCTGGTCCCGACGACCAGCGGCGCGTCGTTATTGCCCCCGGCGCTCCAGTCGAGCGGCAGTGCGATCTGGCTGGTGGAACGCGCCATCAGCGGCTGATCCGCAGCGTGCTGCCGCCTTCCTGCACCTTGTAACCGCGCGCCGCGAGCGCCGCGCTGAGCGCCGCGATGTCGCCGCGGAAGGTTACGCGCATCACCGACGTGCCGCCAAGCGCGAGGCTGGTGGTCGATGCCGACTGGACCCCCGCGATGCCGCCGACCGCGCGTTCGGTGGCGGTCACCGATTCGACGTCGGGCGAGCTGTACTGGACGGTGAAGCTCTGCACCCCGGCGGGTGCGGTGGTCGGCACGCTGCTGTCGATTTCGCTGGGCAGCGCATCCTCGTCGGTCGCCGCGACCTCTTCGGGCAGGTCTTCGCGCTCGACCGGCTTTTCGAGCACGAGATAGGTGTCGGTGCGCAGCACGCCCTCGGCGAGCGCGGTCGTGTAAAGGCTGTCCATCCGCGCGACGGCCTTTTCCATCATGTCGGGCAGCGCCGCGGGGCTGGGGCCGGTCATGGTGAAACCGCCGATCAGCTTGTTGTCGGGGCCGAAGCGCGCCGTAAAAATCCCTCTAATCGGCCCGCCGGGATAGCTGTACTCGACGCGCGCGATCGGGGTCAGCACGTCGGCGGCGCCATATTGGTCGAGGATGACGCGCCACCAGACGCGCCCGCGGCGCCCGGTTTGCCCCGCGTTGATCAGCAATGTGTCGGCGCCCGTGCCCGCGGTGCGGACATAATCGATCGCGCTTTGCCCGGTATTATATTCGGCCCAGGCGCGCTGCCAGGCGCTGCGCTGTTCGAACACCTGCGGGATGCCATCGATCGAATAGACCGGGATGACGAGCAAGGGCGGCGAGCGCAACGTCCGGCCACTGACCCCCAAAATCTGCCCGGCGCGGACGCGGTCGAACTGGACTCCGAGCCGCGCGACATAGCGGCGCGGGCCGATCTGTTCCTGTTCGACGACGATCGCGGTGACGATCCCATCGAGCACCGAATCGCCGAGCGCGGGGCCGTCGCTGCCGTTCAATTTGCGATAGAGCTGGGTCCAGCCCTTGCGCTGCGCCTCGCGCCATCCCTTGGTCCGCGCGTCGTCGGCATTGTCGCCGGTGACATCGACCAATATGCCGCTGGCCAGGAAATCGCCGCTGCTGTTGATCGGGGTGATGCCGCGATTCCCGCGGCTGATCTGCCCCTCGACGACGCCGACAAGCAGGATTGCAAAGAACAGGCCGAACAGCGCGAGCCAGCGACTGTCGCGCGGCAACGCAACGATTTTGAACCGGTGGGCGAACGGAAGGGGAGCGGTGGAAATCATCTCTTCTCTATGCTCTGCCCAAAAGCGCACGCGCGGACAAGGAAATCTGTCGGACCCCGACAAGGGATTCTGTCGGACCCCGACGAGGAAATCTGTCGGACCCCGACAAGGAAATCATGGCATTTGTCGGCTGGAACCGTTAGTCGCGCGTGCCATGGATGCCAAGCACAACCCGCCCGCCTCTTACACTTATGCGCAGTCCGGCGTGTCGATCGACGCCGGCAATGCGCTGGTCCGTGCCATCGCCCCGCTCGCCCGAGCGACGCGGCGTCCGGGGGCCGATGCCGACCTGGGCGGTTTCGGCGGCTTTTTCGACCTGAAGGCGGCGGGGTTCAACGATCCCCTGCTCGTCGCGGCAAATGATGGCGTCGGCACCAAGCTGAAACTCGCGATCGAATCGGGCCGCCATGACGGGGTCGGGATCGACCTGGTCGCGATGTGTGTGAACGACCTGATCGTGCAGGGCGCCGAGCCGCTGTTTTTCCTCGATTATTACGCAACCGCCAAGCTCGACAACGACGTCGCCACGCAAGTCGTCGCGAGCATTGCCGAGGGGTGCAAACAGGCGGGCTGCGCGCTGATCGGCGGCGAGACCGCCGAAATGCCGGGGATGTATTCGGACGGCGACTATGACCTTGCGGGCTTCTGCGTCGGCGCGGTCGAGCGCGATCAGGTGCTGACCGCCGACAAGGTCGCGGATGGCGACGTCATCCTTGGCCTTGCCTCGTCGGGGGTGCACTCGAATGGCTTCTCGCTCGTGCGCCGCCTCGCCGCCGACAAGGGGTGGAAACTCGACCGCCCGGCGCTGTTCGACCAGACTATCCTGCTGATCGACGCGCTGATGGCGCCGACGCGCATCTATGTGAAAAGCCTGTTGCCGCTGGTGAAGACCGGCCGGATCCACGCGCTGGCGCATATCACCGGCGGCGGACTGCTCGAAAATATCCCGCGCATCCTGCCGAAAACGTTGCACGCGCATATCGATGCCGACGCATGGGACCAGTCGCGCCTGATGGCGTTCCTGCAGGCGCAGGGCAATATCGAGCCTGAGGAAATGGCGCGGACGTTCAATTGCGGCATCGGCATGGCGGTTGTCGTGGCTGAAAGCGAAGTTGCCGAAGTGACGGCGGCGCTCGAAGCCGCGGGTGAGACGGTGTTTCGGATCGGGCATATCGCGGCGGGCGCGAAGGGCTGCACCGTGACGGGCAGCGCCGAGACGTGGAGCGCGATGGGCGCGTGGAGCGCCACGCATAATGGCTAAAACCCTCCCCGGAACGGGGAGGTGGCAGCCCGCAGGGCTGACGGAGGGGTCGAAACCTCTCGTCATGACGCACCGTCCCGACCCCTCCACCACCCTTCGGGCGGTCCCCCTCCCCGTTCCGGGGAGGAACAATTGAAAGCCAGGATTGCCGTCCTGATTTCAGGCGCCGGGACCAATATGGCGGCGCTGCTCTATGCCGCGAAAGCCGCCGACTGCCCTTATGAGATCGTGTTGGTCGCCAGCAACAATCCCGATGCGCCGGGGCTGACGATCGCCGACGCCGAACACGTCGCGACCTGGAGCCTGTCGCATAAGGGCATGAACCGCGATGCGTTCGACGCGCTGGTCGATGCCCAGTTGCGCGAAGCCAAGGCCGATTTCGTCGCACTGGCTGGCTATATGCGCATTCTGAGCGACGATTTCGTCGCGCGCTGGGCGGGCCGGATGCTGAACATCCACCCCAGCCTGTTGCCGCTCTACAAGGGGCTCGACACCCACCAAAAGGCGATAGACGCGGGCGACCGGTTCGGCGGGTGCAGCGTCCATATCGTCACCCCCGGCGTCGACGACGGCCCGGTGCTGGCGCAGACGCCGGTCGCGATCCTGCCCGGCGACACCGTCGAGACGCTGGCCGCGCGAGTACGGATTGCCGAGCATCAGTTGTATCCGCCGACGCTTGCCGCTTTTGTAACCCGCGAACGCAGCCCCGACTATCTGCGCGGCCGCGTGCGCGAGCTCGCGATGGCCTTGCCCGAAGCTGACGAAGTGACCTCGCACGGCATGCCGTGCTTCGGGATCGTGAAGGGCAAGAAATTCGCCTATTTCACTGAGGACCATCATGGCGACGGCAAGATCGCGATTTTGGTCAAGATCAGCGGCGCCGACGAACAGGCGGCGCTGATCGAGATGGATGAGGACCGCTATTACCGCCCCGCCTATTTCGGCGACGGGTGGATCGGCATCCGGCTCGACCGGGGCGACACCGACTGGGACGCGATCGGCGAGTGGCTGCGCAAGAGCTGGCTGGCAGTGGCGCCGAAAAAGCTGGCAGGGCTGATGGGGATTGCGGAGGATTTTTGATGGCGAAACCTCACGCTTCGCTCTTCGCTTCGGCGATGATATTTGCGGCACTGCTTGTCGGCTCTTGCTCAGATAAACCTGGCGAATGGACCGGCTGGGCCTACCCCAATGCCAACGATCTAACACAATCGGTCTCCTTGACCGGGCTTGAGTCTTTTCAGGAATGCCAGATTAAGACAATTGCTGTGTTACGGTCGTTCCCAGATCCCGACAAAGGCGACTACGAATGTGGACGAAGCTGCAAGTGGAATCCAACATACGAAACAAATGTCTGCAAAGAGACTAAGAAATAGCAGAAAGGAAAAGGCCGCCGGATCGCTCCAGCGGCCTTTCTCATCTGGTTATTCCGTTGGGATCAGCCGACGATTTCTTCGGGCTTGAAGAAGTACGCGATTTCGATCGCTGCGTTCTCGTCGCTGTCCGAACCATGCACCGTGTTCGCTTCGATGCTTTCGGCCAGTTCCTTGCGGATCGTGCCGGGTTCGGCGTTTTCAGGGTTGGTGGCGCCCATGATGTCGCGGTTGGCCTGCATGGCGTTTTCGCCTTCCAGAACCTGGACGACGACCGGGCCGCTGATCATGAAATCAACGAGTTCGCCGAAAAAGGGGCGTTCCTTGTGGACCGCGTAAAAGCCTTCGGCCTGCTGCCGGCTCATGTGGATGCGCTTCGACGCGACGACGCGCAGGCCGGCGTCTTCCAGCATCTTGGTGACGGCGCCGGTGATGTTGCGGCGCGTGGCATCGGGCTTGATGATCGAAAAGGTGCGAGTGACCGCCATGGGGGAAGCTCCTGTGTTATTATGGTCTGCGATGGGCGCGCCTCTAGCCGCGCTTTTGCGCCGCCGCAAGGTCGGAGCGCAGCGCCGCTACCTCCAAATTGCCGATCGGGTGAGCCGTATTCATGCTATGTTGCGAGCAAGAGGGGACCATCGATGACCAACGACCGGCTTGACCGAATGACGCGCCGTGCCTTCGCGGGCTCGGCGCTCGCGGCTTCGATGGCCTTGACGGGCGGCACGAAAGCGGCGGAGGCGATGCTGCGCCCGACCGTGCCGGGCGACCTTGGCCCCTTTTATCCGATCGAACGCCCGGCGGACGAAGACGCTGACCTGACCTGGATCAAGGGGCACGCCAAGCGCGCGGCGGGCCAGGTGATCGAGGTCAGCGGCCGGGTGCTCGACCGGCATGGCAATCCGGTGCAGGGCGCGATCCTCGAAGTGTGGCAGGCGAATGCGGTCGGCCGTTATGCCCATGCCAACGACATCGCCAAGGCGCCGCTGGACCCCGACTTTCAAGGCTATGCGCAAATTCGGACTGGCGCGGGCGGCGACTGGCGGATCATGACGATCAAGCCCGCCGCCTATGACTCGCCGATCGGGCGGCGGACGCCGCACATCCATTTCGACGTGCGCGGCAAGAGCCAGCGGCTGGTCACCCAGATGTATTTTTCGGACGACGGGGCGAGCAATGCCGCCGATACGCTGTACAAGGGGCTTGGCGACGGGGCGGCCACCGCCGTCGCCCAGCTCGACAACGCGGCGAAATATCGCTGGGATGTCGTGCTGATGGACGCCTAAGGCCCTTCCGACCAGCGCCCCCGGTCGTCCTGTTTCCAGAAGCGGTTGTCGACATCCTCGCGCGCCGAAAGCGTCCGCCAGGTCGCGCGGGCGTCGTCGATGCGGCTGTTGTCGAACAGCAAAAAGGCGCGATCGAACCCCAGCGCCTCGTCGCGCCATTCGCCGTCGGCGAGGGCGATCAGCCGGGCGCGATTGGGCGGCGCGGCGTCGAGCGTTCCCGCAATCAGGATCGGTTCGATGTCTTCATCGGGCGACCCTGCGGCGCCATGCGGCAGAAAGCTGGCGGGGGTCAGCGTCCACAGCGCCTCGTCGATCGCCTGCCGCTGCATCGCCGGGGCGGCGACGATCAGCAAGCGGTCGCCCGCCCCCAATATGCGCGCCGCAATGGCGGGGAGCACGCGTTCGACCGGGTCGCGGGTCAGCCGGTAAAAGTCGACGCGCGGCATTGCCCGATCCCGTCATTGCGAGCGAAGCGAAGCAATCTCCAGCCCGCGGCCTTGATTCAGGCCGATAGCTGTAGATTGCCGCGTCGCTTCGCTCCTCGCAATGACGGCCATTGGAGACATCATCCCTCGTGGTTTTCGGCGATGTAGCGGTCGAGCAGGCGGACGCCATAACCGGTCGCGCCCTTGGCCCACACCGGGCCGTCCTTGTCGGCCCACGCCATGCCGGCGATGTCGAGATGCGCCCAGGTGACGCCGTCGTCGACATAGCGTTTCAGGAACTGCGCCGCAGTGATCGAACCGCCTTCGCGCGGGCCGATATTCTTCATGTCGGCAATCGGGCTGTCGATCAGCTTGTCGTAGGCCGCCGACAGCGGGAAACGCCACAGCTTGTTACCCGACGTCTCGCCCGCCGCGATCAGCTTGTCCGCCAGCGCATCGTCATTGGCAAAGATGCCCGCATATTCATGGCCGAGCGAGATCACCATCGCGCCGGTCAGCGTCGCGAGATCGACGATGACCTTGGGCGAGTAGATTTTCTGCGCCCAGGTGATCGCGTCGCACAGCACCAGCCGGCCCTCGGCATCGGTGTTGAGCACCTCGACCGTCTGGCCCGACATGGTGGTGACGATGTCGCCGGGGCGCATCGCGTTGCCGTCGGGCATATTTTCGACGAGCCCGACGACGCCGACGACATTCGCCTTTGCCTTGCGCCCGGCGATCGCCTTCATCGCGCCGGCGACGGCGCCCGCGCCGCCCATGTCCCATTTCATCATGTCCATGCCGGGTCCGGGCTTCAGGCTGATCCCGCCGGTGTCGAAGGTGACGCCCTTGCCGATGAACACCACCGGCTTGTCGCCGTCCTTGCCGCCGTTCCACCGCATCGCGAGCAGCCGCGGCGGCCGGGTCGAGCCCTGCGCGACGCCGAGCAGCGCGCCCATGCCGAGTGCCTTCATCTGGCGTTCGTCGAGCACTTCGATTTCGACGCCAAGCTCGGCGAGATGCTGACAACGTTCGACGAAGCTCTCGGGATAGAGGATGTTCGGCGGCTCGGCGACCAGCGTCTGGGTCAGCGCCACGCCGTCGGCAATCGCTTCATTCGCGGCCCAGCGCGCCGGCAGGTCGCGGTGCGGCGACGCGATCGTCAGCGCCTTGAGGCTGGGTTTGGCATTGTCGGCGAGCCGGGTGCGATAGGTGTCGAGGCGCCAGTCGCGCAGCTTTGCCCCCATGGCAAACGCCAGCACATCCTCCTGATCGACCACGCCCGCGCTCGCGAAATCGACATGGACCGCCGCGGCGCCGCTGGTCTGCAACCGCGCCGTCAGCGCGCCGCCCGCGCGTTCGAGGTCGTGCACCGTGCCCTCGCCGATCCCGACGAGCAGCAGGCGCAACACGCGCCCGCCATCGACCGCCGCCGTCTCGGCGATGCCGCCCGCCGCGCCTTCAAACCGTGCCTGTGCCGCAGCGCCGCCGAGCAGCGCGCCGTGCGGCTCGCCCAGCGCCTGGACAAAGGCGTTCAGTTCGCCCTTGCGGACCGGAAAAGCGACGACGTCGGCAGACGCATCGATTTGCGCGACAAAGTGAATATCCATTCGGTAAGTCTCTCATGCGATGATTGATTGCAGCGTGCGGGACCGATAGGGGTTTCGCTTGCGAGTTGCAAAAACAAAGCAGCCGGTCCAACCCGGGCGGACGCGACAAATATGTGGGACAAAGTGATTAAATGAGCT
Organism: uncultured Sphingopyxis sp.; assembly: GCA_964502035.1. Taxonomy (GTDB): domain Bacteria; phylum Pseudomonadota; class Alphaproteobacteria; order Sphingomonadales; family Sphingomonadaceae; genus Sphingopyxis. The sequence continues at coordinate 19,648 of CAZCUW010000041.1, forward strand.
GGGCTTTGTTCCGACAGGCGCACCGATCGCCGCCGCTGTGGCTGGCGACGGCAAGCGGTTTTGCCCTGCTCGCCAGTCCGGCGGTTGCGCAGCAGGCCGACGAATCGCCCGCCGCGCAGGAGGTTGCGGGCGAACCCGATTTCCAGACCCCCGACGTCGCGCCGGTCACCACCGACGCCCCCGCGGTCGCCGCCAAGGATCAGGTCGGCTTTGCCGCCGACAACCTGAATTACGACAGCGACAGCGAAGTTGTCGTGGCCGAGGGCAATGTCGCGATGAACCGCGAGGCGATTTCGATGCGCGCCGACAAGGTCACCTGGAACCGCAAGACCGGCCAGGTCTTTGCCGAGGGCAATGTCGCGATCAAAAGCCCCGAAGGCGATACCGCCTATGGCGACCGCATCGAGCTGACCGACAGTTTGCGCGACGGCGTCGTGGAGAATCTGCTCGTCGTGCTTGACAATGGGTCGCGGCTCGCCGCGGTCAAGGGAACGCGGTTCGAGAATGGCAATATCGAGCTGGAGAATGCCGCCTATACCCCCTGCCCGGTCGAGGATGGCGAGGGTTGCCCCAAAAACCCGAGCTGGCAGATCCGCGCCGTCCGCGTCACCTATGACCGGGCGAACAACAAGATTCGTTACAAGGGCGCGCGGGTCGAGCTTTTCGGCCTGCCGCTGATCCCGCTGCCCGGGCTCAGCCACCCGGCGAACAGCGAGGCGGGCAGCGGGCTGCTCGTGCCCGAAATCCGCCTCGATCGCAGCAACGGCTTTGAAGTCGCGGTGCCCTATTATCTGCGTCTCGCGCCCGACCGCGACATCACGATCACCCCGCATCTTTACACCGGCGCGGTGCCGATGATCGAGGGCGAGTTCCGGGCGCTGACCGACATCGGCTCGTTCCGCATCAATGGTTATGCCACCTATGGCTCGCTGGTCCCGCTGACCGGCGAAGCCCCCGACAGCCGCAAGCGTTTTCGCGGTTACCTCGAAAGCGCGGGCAAGTTCCAGTTCGATCCGCGCTGGAGCCTGACCTATTCGGGGCGTGTCGCCACCGACCGCACCTTCATGCGCCGCTATGACATCAGCCGCGACGACCGGCTGCGCTCGACGGTCGAGATTGAGCGGATCGGCGGCAACAGCTATTTGTCGATCGCCGGCTGGGCGACGCAGACCCTGCGCCGCAACGACGAACAGGGGCAACAGCCGATCGCCTTGCCGATCATCGATTATCGCCAGCGCTTTGCCGATCCGGTGCTGGGCGGTCAGGTCGAACTGCAACTCAATACGCTGGCGATCGGTCGCACCGCGGGACAGGACACCCAGCGCGCCTTTGCCGGCGCGCGCTGGGATTTGCGCGGGCTGACGCGGTGGGGCCAGGAAGTCACCCTGACCGCCCTGGTCCGCGGCGACGTCTATCACAGCGACGAAAATCTGCTCACCGCCATCCCGGGCTACCGTGGCAAGTCGGGATGGCAGGCGCGCGGGATCGCCGCGGTCGCCGCCGACATGCGCTGGCCGTTCGTCGGCGAATTTGCGGGCGGCACCCAGACGCTGACCCCGCGCGTCCAGATCGTCGCCACCCCGCCGATCAACAATCTCGACATCCCGAACGAAGATTCGCGCGCCTTTGACCTTGAGGACAGCAACCTGTTCGCGATCAACCGTTTCAACGGCTATGACCGGTTCGAGGACGGCGCACGCATCACCTATGGCGTCGAATGGAATTACAGCCGCCCTGGATTCAACATCAGCAGCAGCGTCGGGCAGAGCTATCGCCTGTCGGACAAGCCCAGCCTGTTTCCCGACGGCACCGGGCTGACCAATCGCACGTCGGATATCGTCGGGCGGACGACGATTGCCTATCGCGACTTCTTGCGCCTCACCCACCGCTACCGGCTCGACAAGGACAATCTGGCGATCCGCCGCAACGAATTCGACGCGACGATCGGCAGCCGCTCGACCTATGCCGTGCTCGGCTATTCGCGGCTCAACCGCGATATCCTGCTGCTCGGCGAGGATCTGCAGGACCGCGAAGAAGCGCGCGTCGGCGGCCGCGTCGCGATCGCGCAATATTGGTCGGTCTTTGGTTCGGCGATTGTCGACCTGACCCAGCGGCGCGACGACCCGCTCAGTTCCGCCGACGGGTTCGATCCCATTCGCCATCGTCTTGGCATCGCCTATGACGACGACTGTCTGTCGATCGCGCTGACGTGGCGCCGCGACTATGCCGACACCGGCGATGCGCGGCGCGGCAACAGCTTCTCGTTCCGCGTTGCCTTCCGCAATCTCGGGTTCTGATCGTATCGCTCAGCCTAGGTTCAGCGTTCGCGCGCTATCCGCAGGCCTGAAACGGTCAATATGGCGGATTGCGCTGGACCATCGGGCGTATCCGCTGATACGGAGCGTGCCACTAATTCTCGAATAGGGTGAAGATGACCAAATTTTCGACCATGATCGGCCTGATCGCCGTGGCCGCCGTCGGCATCACGCCGGTGCTGGCGCAGACCGTCAGTGACGACGAAGTCCCGACGACCAGCCTGAACATTCCCGGCAATGTCCAGATTTTCGGCGATGCCAAGGGCAACGTCTATCGCCCGTCGGCGACCGTGAACGGCGAAATCATCACCGCGACCGATATCGAACAGCGCATGGCGTTGATCCGCATCGCCAACAACAATGTCGAGCTGCCGCCGGAGGAGTTCCAGCGGCTGCGCAATCAGGTGTTCAGCAACCTGATTGACGAGAAATTGCAGATTCAGGAAGCAAAGGCGGCCGACATCACCATCGACGAAAATGTCGTCAACGACCAGTTCGCCCGCCTCGCGACGCGCTTCAAGCAGACCCCCGACCAGTTTTCGGCATATCTGGTTACCAAGGGTTCGTCGGCGGCCGCGGTGAAGCAGCAGATTCGCGGCGAATTTGCCTGGGACCGCCTGTTGTCGCGCAACATTCAATCGACGACCAACGTGTCCACCGACGAAGTCACCTCGGTGGTCCAGCGGCTGAACGATTCCAAGGGTCAGGACGAATTCCACCTCGGTGAAATTTATTTGTCGGCGCCGTCGGACAATGTCGCTGCGGTCACCGAAAATGCCCAGAAGATCATTCAGGCGTTGCAGGCGGGCGGCAGCTTTGCCGCCTATGCGCGCCAGTTTTCCGAGGCATCGACCGCGGTCGTCGGCGGCGATCTGGGCTGGGTGAAACCCGGCCAGCTGCCCACATCGATGGCCGAGGCGGCGACCCAGATGCAGCCCGGTCAGCTGGTCGGCCCGATCCAGGTTCCCGGCGGCGTGTCGATCATGCTGATGATCGACCGGCGCCAGGTGCTGACCGCCGACCCGCGCGACGCGATCCTCAGCCTGAAGCAGATTTCGCTCGATTTCGCCGCCGGCACGACACAGGCCCGCGCCTCCGAGCTGGCCGGCCAGTTCGCCGAAGCCACGCGCAACATCGCGGGCTGCGGCGCCGCCGATGCGGTTGCCGCGCAGTTGGGCGCCACCGTCGTGTCGCGCGACAACATCGAAATGCGGGCGCTCCCCGCGCCGCTGCAGAGTACGCTGATCAGCCTGCAAATCGGGCAGACGACCCAGCCGTTCGGCGCCGCCAATGAGGGTGTGAGCGTCCTGGTGCTGTGCGGGCGCGACCTGCCGCAGACGGCAACCGCCCCGAACCTAGAGCAGATCGAGGCGCGCCTGCTGGAAGAAAAGGTCAACAAGCGGGCCCAGCGTTATCTGCGCGACCTGCGCCGGGATGCCGTGATCGAATATAGCTGAATATAGCAAATGCCGTATTCCGATCTTCGACAGCCGATCGCGGTCACCATGGGTGACCCGGCCGGTGTCGGACCCGAAGTCACCGCGCGCGCCTGGGCGGCGCGCCGCGAAAGCCATTTGCCGCCCTTTTTCGCGATTGGCGACGCGGCGGCGATCACCGCCGTCTGGGACGGCCCGATCGCGCGGGTTGGCGACATCGACGAGGTCCAGCGGACCTTCGACGACGCCCTGCCCGTCTGGCATCTGGAGGACAGCGGGCCGCTGACCCCCGGCACGCCGACCGCGGCGGGCGCGACCTGCGCGCTCCACGCGCTCGAAACCGGCATCGGGCTGACCCGCAATCAGGCCAGTTCGGCGCTGGTCACCGGGTCGGTGTCGAAATTCGCGCTGCACGGCATTGGCTATACCCATCCGGGCCAGACCGAATTCATCGCCGAACGCTGCGGCGTGACCGCCACCAACGCGGTGATGATGCTGGCCGGGCCGGCGCTCCGCGTCGTGCCGCTCACCGTCCATATCCCGCTGATTGACGTATCCGAGCGACTGACGGTCGAATTGATCGTCGCCAAGGCGCGGATCGTCGTGCGCGGCCTGAAACGCGATTTCGGGATCGAAAACCCGCGCCTCGCGCTCGCCGGGCTCAATCCCCATGCCGGCGAGAGCGGCCAGCTCGGCAGCGAAGAAGACCGCATCATGGTACCCGCGGTCGCGCAGCTTGCCGCAGAAGGGATCATCGTCGATGGTCCGCTCGCCGCCGACAGCCTGTTCGCGCCCGCCGTCCGCGCCCGCTATGACGCGCTGCTCTGCGCCTATCACGATCAGGCGCTGACCCCGTTCAAGGCGCTGCATTTCCACGACGGGGTCAATCTGACCCTCGGCCTGCCGATCATCCGCACCTCGCCCGACCATGGCACCGCGTTCAACATCGCCGGGACCGGGCTCGCCGATCCCGGCCCGACGATCGCGGCGATCGCCATGGCCGCGAAGCTGGCAATGGCGCGCGAGCGCAGCTGCGCCCCGGCCAAGTGAGCGCCCGCCCCGCGCCCCACCTGCCGCCGCTGCGCGAAACCGTGCGCGCGCACGGATTGCAGGCGAGCAAAGCGCTGGGCCAGAATTTCCTGTTCGACGAACAATTGCTCGATCGCATCGCCGCGATCCCCGGCGATCTTGACGGTGCCACGGTGTTCGAGGTTGGCCCCGGCCCCGGCGGGCTGACGCGTGCATTGCTGCGCGCCGGGGCAAAGGTGATCGCGGTCGAGCGCGACGACCGCTGCCTGCCGCTGCTCGCCGAACTGGCCGAGGCGTTTCCGGGCCAGCTGACGGTGATCGCCAACGATGCCATGGCGGTCGATGTCGATGTGCTGACCGGCGGGGCGCCGTATCACATCGTCGCCAACCTGCCCTATAATGTCGGCACCGCGTTGTTCACCCGCTGGCTCGAACCCGCCGAATGGCCGCCGCGCTGGTTGTCGCTAACGCTGATGTTCCAGCAGGAGGTTGCCGAGCGGATCGTCGCGCCGGTCGATACGAGAGCCTATGGACGCCTCGCGGTGCTGGCGCAGTGGCGATCGACCGCGAAGATTGCGATGAAAGTCCACCGCTCGGCCTTTACCCCGCCGCCCAAGGTGATGTCGGCGATCGTCCATGTCGTTGCCGCGGATCAACCCGCCGGGGTCAATCCCAAGCTGCTGTCAAAGCTGACCGAAAAGGGGTTCGGCCAGCGGCGCAAGATGTTGCGGCAGAGCCTGAAGGGCGTCGAAGGCGCGGTCGCCGCGGCGGAAGCGCTGGGCATCGACCCGACCCGCCGCGCCGAAACGGTCAGCGTCGGAGAGTGGGTTACGCTGGCGCGGGCGTTGGGGGCGTAGGGGCGGCTTTCGGCCGATGCTGTTGATAAAGTCGGCTTTTGACAGAAGCGGACGGTGGCGAGGTCGGA
>CAZCUW010000042.1:0-24950 GCA_964502035.1 uncultured Sphingopyxis sp.
GACCCCCACTCCCACGCCCGCTCCGACGCCAACCCCAACCCCGCCGCCGACCGGCAATTTCAACACCGCCGAAACCCGCCGCTCCGACGGGGTCAATTTTCACGGCGCGATAACCGCCTATCAGGCGGGGGCCAGCGGGCAGGGGATTTTGGCGGGGGTCATCGACGATGGCATTGACCAGGACAGCCCCGAATTCACCGGGCGCATCTCGTCGCTCTCGGCCGATGTGGCTGGATCGCGCGGGATCAACGGCGAGGGGAGCCACGGCACCAATGTCGCGCAGATCCTGCTCGGCGGCAAGAATGATGCGGGCACGTTTGGCATCGCCTTCAACGCCAATCTGCTCGTGCTGCGCGCCGACCGGCCGGGGAGCTGCGCGACCGAGGACCCAAGCAACGACGAAAGCGGCTGCCTGTTCCCCGAAAATGCGATCGCGGCGGGGCTCGACCGGGCGGTGAGTGCGGGGGCGCGGGTGGTCAACATCTCGCTCGGCGGCGATGACGCGCCCGGCGCCACCTTGCGCGGCGCGGTGGCGCGCGCGACCGCGGCGGGGATCATCGTCATCCTGTCGGCGGGCAATGAAGGCGACACCACCGCGAACGGCAACGACCCGAACAACCCCGGACTCTTTGCACAAGGGGTGCGCGACGCGGGCGGCGGGCTGGTCATCATCGTGGGATCGGTCGACGAAAATGGGGCGAGTTCGGGGTTCAGCAACCGCGCCGGCACCTACGCCGGTTCCTACCTCGCGGCGCTCGGCGAAGGGGTGTGCTGTGCTTATAAGGACGGCGTGATCGAGACGCAGGGCAATTTTGTCTTCGTGCTCAACGGGACCAGCTTCGCGGCGCCGCAGGTTGCCGGCGCGGTGGCGTTGCTGGCGCAGGCGTTTCCGAATTTGTCGAGCCAGCAGATCGTGCAAATCCTTTATCAATCGGCGCGCGATGCGGGGGCGGCGGGCGACGATGGCGTATATGGGCAGGGCGTGCTCGACATCGCGCGCGCATTCCAGCCCGCGGGGGCGACGACGCTCGCCGGCACCGCGACCGCGGTTCCGCTCGGCAGCGCGCTCGGGATGCTCGGCGGGCCGATGGGCGATGCCGGCGCGGCGCGGTCGGGATCGACCGTCGGTCTGGTTGCCGACGGCTTCGGCCGCGCCTTCAGCGTCGATTTCGGCCAGTCGCTGGCGACGCGTCGCCCCGATTTCAAGCTGTCGGGCGCGATCGGCGGCCTGATCCGCCAGCAAAGCGCCGCCAGCAACGCGACCGCCCTGTCGCTCGTCACCGCGCCGGGGGTGGGCGCGGGGGATGCGCTGGTGGGCCTGTCATTCCACGACGCGCGGGGTGCGCGCACGCTCGCGGCGTCGGTGGTGACGCGGCTCGATGCGCGGACGCGGATCGGCTTTGCCGCCGGTCGCGGCACCGGCGGTTTGCTCGCGGGCGAGCGCGGCGAGAGCGGGCATGCGATGCTGATCGGCGATGGCGCGCACGACGGGCTGGGCTTTGCCGCCAGCCCCGCAGTCGCGACCCTGATACGACATAATATCTATAATAATCAGTATTTTAATATAACCGCCGAAAGTGGCTTTGTGTCGGGTTCGCGGTGGCAGGATGATCCGTTGCTGCGTTACCGGTCGGGCCGCGACAGCCGCTACCAGCGGCTCGGCGCCGCCTGGGACGGCCGTTTCGGTCCGGTGCGTGCGGCGCTCGGGGCGAGCTGGCTGCGCGAATCGGACAGCCTGCTCGGCGCGCGCCTTGGTCCGGTGTTCGGCGCCGGGGGCGCGACCAGCCTGGTCGGCGACGCGAATCTCGGGGTCGACCTGGCCGATGGCTGGCGTCTGTCGGGCGCGTGGCGGCAGATGTGGACGCGCCCCGATCGCGGCGGGCTGATCGCCAGCGGTGCGTTGTGGTCGTCGGCCTTTTCGTTCGATGTTGCCAAGGCGGGGCTGTTGCGGCCCGGCGACCGTGCCGCGCTTCGCTTTGCCCAACCGCTGCGCGTCGCGCGCGGCGGTATCGATCTCATCCTCCCCGTCGCGCATGATTATGCCAGCGGGCGCACCGATTTTGGCCGCCGGACCTATAATCTCGCGCCAACCGGGCGCGAACTGGTGGTCGAGGCGAGCTACGCCATGGCGCTGCTGGGCGGCGATCTGATCGCCAACACCTGGATCCGCCGCGATCCCGGCCATATCGCGGCGCTGCCCAACGACAAGGGCGCGGCGCTGCGCTTTACGCTGGGCTTCTGATCGGCTTTAACAGTCCCCAAAGCCAAATCAGGGGATGCCAGAATGAAACCGATCCATTGCCTCTCGCTCGCGCTGGTCAGTGCCGCGCTGGCCGCGCCGCTCGCCGCGCAGGCGCCCGCGCGCACCGTGATTCACGCCGGGCAATTGCTCGCCGAACCGGGCAAGCCGGTGCGCGGTGCGTCGACGATCATCGTCGAGAATGGCCGGATCGTCGCGGTCGCCGACGGCTATCAGCCCGCCGAACCCGGCGCGACGCTGATCGACCTCAAGGACAAATATGTCCTGCCCGGGCTGATCGACAGCCATGTCCATCTGACCAGCGACGCCGGCGGGATCGCCGGGCAGCTCGAAGAAATCACCCTCAGCCCCGCGGCGCAGGCGTTTAATGCCGAGGTCAATGGCATGAAGACGCTGCGCGCCGGTTTCACCACCGTCCGCAACCTCGGCGATGGCGACGGTGCGACGCTGGCGCTGCGCGACGCGATTCTTGCGGGCAAGGTGCAGGGGCCGCGCATCGTCGATGCGGGCAACAGCATTTCGGGCAGCGCGGGGCATATGGATGGCTCGCTCGGCTATCGCGACGAACTGCGGCCCTTCTTTGCGGGCGCGGGCAACACCTGCAACGGTGCTGACGATTGCCGCCGCGCGGTGCGGCTTCAGGTCGGGCGCGGCGCCGATGTGATCAAATTCGCCTCGACCGGCGGGGTCAACAGCCGCATCGGCGCCGGGCTGGGCAAGCAGATGTTCGATGATGAAGCGCAGGCGATCGTCGAAACCGCCGCGTTGTTCGGCAAGAAGGTTGCGGTCCACGCGCATGGCGCCGACGGCATCCGCCTCGCGCTGACCGCGGGCGCCGATTCGATCGAACATGGCACGATCCTCGACGAAGCAACGATCAGCCAATGGGCGAAATCGAAAACCTATTATGTCCCGACGCTGTCGACGGTGAACGGCTATAAGGAACGCATCGCCGCCAATGCCGCCGCCTATGAACCCGACGTGCTGGCCAAGATCAAATGGCGCATCGAAATCACCGGCAAAAGCCTGGAGCAACTCGTCCCGCGCGGCGTGAAGATCGCCTTCGGCACCGATGCGGGGGTATCAAAGCACGGCCGCAACGGCGACGAGTTTGAATTGATGGTCCAGCACGGCATGACCCCGGTCGCGGCGCTGCAAGCGGCGACGGTGAACGCCGCCGACCTGCTCGGTCTGTCGAACGAGATCGGCACCATCGCACCGGGCAAGAGCGCCGACATCATCGCGGTGGCCAGCGACCCGATCGCCGATGTGCGGGTGCTGAAAAAGGTCGATTTCGTGATGGCGCGGGGCAGGGTGGTCGACTGATCTCACCTTCCTCGTCATTGCGAGGAGCGAAGCGACGCGGCAATCCAGAGCGCGCGTAAACCGCTCTGGATTGCTTCGCTTCGCTCGCAATGACGATGGTTTATTGCGCTAGCGCATCGCGCAGCCGTAACCAGTCGTCCATTTTGGCAGCGTACCCAATGGTGTTGGCGGCGCTACTTGATGGCAGATCAATGAGGGCGATGTGTTTCAGGGTCGGCAATTGCCGCCGCCCTATCGCTGCGGCCGTGCCACCGTTGAAGCCAATCACCCTCAGCTCGGTCAAGGTAGCCACCAGCGACGCAAGATCGTGGGCTTCAACCTCGCGAATCTCGCTGTCACTGCTCGCCCGCCGCTCGGCGCTGCGGATCACGTCCCACAGGCCGATCTTCGCAGCGCGAAGCCGGAGCAGGCGTTCGTCATAATCTAGGTCAGCGAGCGGCTGCCCGATTACCGCGCCGACCAGCCGCCAGAACTGGTTCGTCGGATGCGCGTAATAGCGCCGTTCGGCGAGCGACCGCGCCCCGGGCAGGCTGCCGAGGATCAGCAGCCGGGCGTCGGGGGCGACCAAAGGGGTAAAGCTGGCGTGGCGCACGGCGGGCATGGGGTGCAATAACCCGCCCGCGACGGCGCAACAATATTGCTCCTGCCCTTGACCGGCCGGGGAATCACCGCTAGGGGCGCGCTCGACCGAAAAGGGCGGTTTGCTGCCTCTCCCGGTCCCAACAGCGCTGAACATTGCTGGCGCGGATGGAGCCTCCGGACGATCAATTGCGATCTGCCGGGGTCTTTTGCTGTTACAAGGTCGCCTGTTTTCTGCGGATTTCCGTGGAATTCGGACCGATGCTTCATCCACCGCGGTACAGTAACCGTTCGCCTTGATAGGCGGACATTTAAAGGTGAAGCATTCATGCCCACGATCAACCAGCTGGTCCGCAAGGGCCGGACTCCCCAGAAGGTGAAGTCCAAGGTCCCGGCGATGGACGCAAACCCGCAAAAGCGCGGCGTTTGCACCCGTGTCTATACGACGACCCCGAAAAAGCCGAACTCGGCGCTCCGTAAGGTTGCCAAGGTCCGCCTGACCAACCAGCGCGAAGTCATCACTTACATCCCGGGCGAAGGCCACAACCTCCAGGAACACAGCGTTGTGCTGATCCGCGGCGGTCGTGTCCGCGATCTTCCCGGTGTGCGTTACCACGTCCTGCGCGGCGTGCTCGATACGCAGGGTGTGAAGGACCGCAAGCAGAGCCGTTCGAAATACGGCGCGAAGCGTCCGAAGTAAGGACCGCTTTTTCGGCTATTTGATCATCCCAGGCTGCCTTGGCGCCGGGATGCTGTTGTAAAAGGAATTACCTATGGCTCGTCGTCGTCGTCCTGAACGCCGCGAAATCCTGCCCGATCCCCGTTTCGGTGATACGGTGCTGTCGAAATTCATGAACAGCGTGATGCTGGACGGGAAAAAGTCGGTCGCCGAAAACATCGTTTACGGTGCGCTCGAATCGGTCGAAGCCCGCGCCAAGAAGGAACCCATCGGCGTGTTCCACGAAGCACTGGCGAACATCCGTCCGAACATCGAAGTCCGCAGCCGCCGCGTCGGCGGTGCGACCTATCAGGTGCCGGTCGAAGTCCGTCCGGACCGCGCCCAGGCGCTGGCGATCCGCTGGCTGATCACCGCCGCCCGCAACCGCAGCGAAACGACGATGGCCGCGCGCCTGTCGGGCGAGCTGCTCGACGCGTCGAACAACCGCGGCAACGCGGTGAAGAAGCGCGAAGACACCCACCGCATGGCCGAAGCCAACCGCGCGTTCAGCCACTACCGCTGGTAACCGCGGCTGGCGCCGGACCCTCGCTGGTAATTGCCGAGACGCTTCGGCGTCTCGCAATCGCAACAATTCTTCCTATATCGGGGGCGGCTTCAAAGGCCGCCCCCCACATCCAAGGAAAAGACCATGGCACGCAGCCATCCGCTCAGCATGTATCGCAACATCGGTATCATGGCGCACATCGACGCCGGCAAGACCACCACGACCGAGCGTATCCTTTATTACACCGGCAAGTCCTACAAGATCGGCGAAGTCCATGACGGCGCCGCGACGATGGACTGGATGGAGCAGGAGCAGGAGCGCGGGATCACGATCACGTCGGCTGCCACCACCTGTTTCTGGAACGATCACCGCATCAACATCATCGACACCCCCGGGCACGTCGACTTCACGATCGAAGTCGAACGCTCGCTGCGCGTGCTCGACGGTGCCGTCGCGTGCTTCGACGGCGTGGCCGGCGTCGAACCGCAGTCGGAAACGGTGTGGCGCCAAGCCGACCGTTACGGCGTGCCGCGCATGTGCTTCATCAACAAGCTCGACCGCACCGGCGCGAACTTTGAATATTGCGTCCAGTCGATCATCGATCGACTCGGCGCGCGCCCCGCGGTGCTTTACATCCCGATCGGGATCGAAGCCGACCTCAAGGGCCTCGTCGACCTCGTCCACAACCGCGCCATCGTCTGGAAGGATGAAGCGCTGGGCGCCGAATTCTTCTATGAAGACATTCCGGCCGACCTCGCCGACAAGGCCGCCGAATATCGCACCAACCTCATCGAAATGGCCGTCGAGCAAGACGATGATGTCATGGAAGCCTATCTGGGCGGCGATGAACCCGACGTCGACACGCTGAAGCGTCTGATCCGCAAGGGCACGCTCAACCAGTCGTTCGTCCCCGTCTGCTGCGGCTCGGCGTTCAAGAACAAGGGCGTCCAGCCGTTGCTCGACGCGGTCGTCGATTATATGCCGAGCCCGCTCGACATTCCCGACGTCCAGGGTCTGAAGCTCGACGGCGAAACCCCCGATTCGCGTCCGCCGCAGGATGACGCACCGCTGTCGCTGCTGGCGTTCAAGATCATGAACGATCCGTTCGTCGGCTCGCTGACCTTTGCCCGCATCTATTCGGGCACCCTGACCAAGGGCACCTATCTGAACTCGGTCAAGGATAAGAAGGAAAAGGTCGGTCGTATGCTGTTGATGCATGCGAACAGCCGCGAAGACGTCGATGAAGCCTTTGCCGGCGACATCATTGCGCTCGCCGGCCTCAAGGAAACCACGACCGGGGACACGCTCTGCGCGACCAACGCGCCGATCATCCTCGAACGCATGGTCTTCCCCGATCCCGTCATCGAACTGTCGGTGGAACCCAAGACCAAGGCCGACCAGGAACGTATGGGCATCGCGCTCAACCGTCTGGCTGCCGAGGATCCCTCGTTCCGCGTGTCGACCGATCATGAATCGGGCCAGACGATCATCAAGGGCATGGGCGAGCTTCACCTCGACATCCTCGTCGATCGCATGCGCCGCGAATTCAAGGTCGAAGCGAATGTCGGTGCGCCGCAGGTGGCCTACCGCGAATCGCTCGCGAAGGCCGTTGACGTCGATTACACCCACAAGAAGCAGTCGGGTGGCTCGGGCCAGTTCGGCCGCGTCAAGGTGACCGTGGTTCCCGGCGAACGCGGTTCGGGCATTGTGTTCAGCGACGAGATCAAGGGCGGTAACATCCCGCGCGAATATATCCCGTCGGTGGAAAAGGGCATGCGCGAATCGGCTGAAAACGGCCATATGATCGGCTTCCCGATCATCGATTTCGAAATCAAGCTGACCGACGGCGCGTATCACGACGTCGACTCATCGGCGCTGGCGTTCGAAATCGCGGGCCGTGCGGCGATGCGCGAAGTGGCGGCAAAGGCCGGCATCAAGCTGCTCGAGCCGGTGATGAAGGTCGAAGTGACGACGCCCGAAGATTTCATGGGCGACGTGATCGGCGATCTCAACAGCCGCCGCGGTCAGATCCAGGGCACCGACAGCCGGGGCAACGCCCAGGTCGTCGAGGCGATGGTGCCGCTGGCGAATATGTTCGGCTATGTGAACCAGCTGCGCAGCTTCAGCCAGGGACGCGCCAACTATTCGATGCAATTCTCGCATTATGAAGAAGTGCCGACGAACGTCGCCGAAGAGGTGAAAGCCAAAATGGCGTAAGCATTTGCGGGGTGAGCGGCTTTCGGGCCGCTTTCACCCCGCAGGGCTTGCCCTCTTCTGCAAAGCCGACTAAGGGCGGCGCCTGTTTCAACAGGCGGTTCCGCCGAGTGAACAATTTCTGAGCATTTAGACACGCCAGACGAAGGACAAGGGTAAAATCATGGCCAAGGCAAAATTCGAGCGGAACAAGCCGCACTGCAACATCGGCACCATCGGTCACGTTGACCATGGCAAGACCTCGCTGACCGCAGCGATCACCAAGGTGCTCGCCGAAACGACCGGCGGTACCGCCGTCGATTTCGCAAACATCGACAAGGCGCCCGAAGAGCGCGAGCGCGGCATCACCATTTCGACCGCCCACGTCGAATATGAAACCGCCGCCCGCCACTATGCGCACGTCGATTGCCCGGGCCACGCCGACTATGTGAAGAACATGATCACCGGTGCTGCCCAGATGGACGGCGCGATCCTCGTTGTGTCGGCCGCTGACGGCCCGATGCCGCAGACCAAGGAGCACATCCTGCTCGCCAAGCAGGTCGGCGTGCCGACCATGGTCGTCTTCCTCAACAAGGTCGACCAGCTGGACGATCCCGAGCTGCTCGAACTCGTCGAGCTGGAGATCCGCGAAGAACTGTCGAAGCGTGACTTCGACGGCGACAATATTCCGATCATCCCGGGTTCGGCGCTCGCCGCCCTCGAAGGTCGCGACGACAACATCGGCAAGGAAGCCATTCTGAAGCTGATGGAAGCCGTCGATGCGTGGATCCCGCAGCCGGAACGTCCGCTCGACAAGCCCTTCCTGATGCCGATCGAAGACGTGTTCTCGATCTCGGGTCGCGGTACCGTCGTCACCGGCCGTATCGAAACCGGTATCGTCAAGGTCGGTGAAGAAGTCGAAATCGTCGGCATCAAGGACACCAAGAAGACCGTCGTGACCGGCGTCGAAATGTTCCGCAAGCTGCTCGACCAGGGCCAGGCTGGCGACAACGTCGGTGCGCTGATCCGCGGCGTCGGCCGTGAAGAAGTCGAGCGTGGCCAGGTGCTCTGCAAGCCCGGCTCGATCAAGCCGCACACCGAATTCACCTCGGAAGTCTATGTGCTGTCGAAGGACGAAGGCGGTCGTCACACGCCGTTCTTTGCCAACTATCGTCCGCAGTTCTACTTCCGCACCACCGACGTCACCGGTGAGGTCGTTCTCCCCGAGGGCACCGAAATGGTGATGCCGGGCGACAACGTCCAGCTGTCGGTCAAGCTGATCGCTCCGATCGCCATGGACCCGGGTCTGCGCTTCGCAATCCGTGAAGGCGGTCGTACCGTCGGCGCAGGGGTTGTGGCGACGATCACAAAGTAATATAGGGCCGCGAGCCGCCTGATTCGGAAGCGATTCGGGCGGCTCGTAGCTTAAAGATTTTTGATGGCCGATCCGGCTTCCATGTGGAGGTCGGAGCAGGCCATTTCGGCTCTTTCGCATCGTCAGACGGGATTCGACTGGAACAGTCATGGAAACGCAGAATATTCGCATTCGCCTGAAGGCCTTTGATCACCGCGTGCTCGATCAGGCCACCACCGACATCGCCGATACGGCACGTCGCACCGGCGCGCTCATTCGCGGTCCTATCCCGCTGCCGACGCGCATTGAAAAATTCACCGTGAACCGCGGCCCGCACATCGACAAAAAGTCGCGCGAGCAGTTCGAGGTCCGGACCCACAAGCGGCTGCTCGACATCGTGCAGCCGACCCCGCAGACGGTCGATGCGCTGATGAAGCTCGACCTTGCCGCGGGCGTGAACGTTGAGATCAAGCTGGCCTAAGCCAGCGCAGCCCCTGCACCAGCAGGGGTCTCTATCGGCAGGCACTTCGGTGGCTGCATTGTCCGGAGCGATCCGGACCGACGATAGGGTGGATACCGCCGGTCGCTTCCCTCGGGAGGCATGAACGACCGGGCTGCGTCCCCCGTCTCGCCGCTCCTCCTTCGGGAAAGCGGCACCTCAGCCCGGACGGGGCGACCATCGAAATTCCGGGCTGGGAGGGTAGCCGTCGAGCGTTGCTTGATGGCCGCCCACACGCCGTGCGGAATGGTCCGCCCGGCCTCTGTTGAGGAGTATGATCATGCGGACTGGCGTGATCGCGAAGAAAATGGGGATGACCCGCCTGTTTCAGGACGACGGCCGCCACGTGCCCGTCACCGTCCTGAGCCTCGAAGGCTGTCAGGTCATCTCTGTGCGCGAACAAGAACGCGACGGCTATGTGGCCGTCCAACTGGGTGCCGGATCGGCCAAGGCCAAGAACGTCGCCAAGCCGCAGCGCGGCGCTTTCGGCAAGGCCGAAGTCGAGCTCAAGGCCAAGGTCGTCGAATTCCGCGTCGCTGACGACGCGACGCTCGACGTCGGTGCCGAACTGTCGGCCGACCATTTCGTCGCCGGCCAGATCGTCGACATCCAGGGCGTGACCCAGGGCAAGGGCTTTGCCGGGGCGATGAAGCGCTGGGGTTTCGGCGGTATGCGCGCCACCCACGGCGTTTCGATCAGCCACCGTGCCCATGGTTCGACCGGTAACCGTCAGGATCCGGGCCGCGTCTTCAAGAACAAGAAGATGGCCGGTCATATGGGCGCGCGGAATCGCACCCAGCAGAATCTCGAAATCGTCCGCACCGACGTCGAGCGCGGCCTTCTCTTCGTCAAGGGCTCGGTCCCTGGCTCGAAGGGCGGCTGGCTGATGGTCCGCGATGCGGTCAAGCTGCCGCGCCACCCTGAAGCCCCCTATCCGGCGGGCATCAAGAGCGCAGCGAACGCCAATCAAGAAGCCCCGGCTGATGCGCCTGTGGAAACCCCGGTTGAAGAAACCGTGGTCGACACTGCCACCACCGACGGCGCACAGGAGTCCTGATCATGAAGGTCAAGGTTCAAACCCTCGACGGCAAAGCCGGCACCGACATCGATCTCAATGACGATGTGTTCGGGGTCGACGCCCGCGCCGACATCCTGCACCGCGTCGTCGCATGGCAGCTTGAAAAGCGCCGTGGTCCGGCCCGTGCGGCGCGCGAACGCAGCGATGTGTCGCGCACCGGCAAGAAATTCGGTCGCCAGAAGGGCGGCGGTACCGCGCGTCACGGCGATCGGGCTGCTCCGATCTTCATCGGCGGTGGTAAGGCGCATGGCCCCCGGGCACGCACCTTCGGCCACTCGCTGAACAAGAAAATCCGCACCCTCGGCCTGAAGATGGCGCTGAGCGACAAGGCGAAGGGCGGCAAGCTGGTCGTCATCGACACGCTCGAGCTCAAGGACGCGAAGACCAAGGCGCTCGCCGGCACGCTCGGCAAGCTCGACCTCGGCAATCGTGCCCTCTTCATCGATGGCGATGCGGTGCACGAGAGCTTCGCGATGGCATCGGCCAATCTGATCGGGGTCGATGCGCTGCCGGCGATCGGTGCCAATGTCTATGACATCATCCGTGCCGACACGCTGGTCCTGACCCGCGCGGCGGTCGAACAGCTGGAGGCACGCTGCAATGGCTAAGGCAAAAACCGTCGACGCGCGTCACTATGACGTGATCCTGGCTCCAGTGATCACCGAAAAGTCGACGCTGCTCAGCGAAAATAACGCGGTGGTGTTCAAGGTCGCAAGCGACGCGACCAAGCCCGCCATCAAGGCTGCCGTCGAGGCGCTGTTCGATGTCAAGGTGATCGGCGTCAACACGCTCATCACCAAGGGCAAGACCAAGCGCTGGAAGGGCAAGCCCTATACCCGCAGCGACGTCAAGAAGGCGATTGTTCGTCTGGCCGAAGGCCAGTCGATCGACGTCACCACCGGCGTCTGATTGTAGGGAAAGGCAAAGAAAATGGCACTTAAGTCCTATAATCCGACCAGCCCCGCGCAACGCGGCCTGATCCTGATCGATCGGTCCTCGCTGTGGAAGGGCAAGCCCGTCAAGGCGCTGACCGAAGGCAAGAGCAAGACCGGCGGCCGTAACAACAAGGGTCATGTCACCTCGCGCGGTATCGGCGGCGGTCACAAGCAGCGTTATCGCATCGTCGATTTCAAGCGTCGCCTGTGGGACGTCGAAGGCACCGTCGAGCGGCTGGAATATGATCCCAACCGCACCGCCTTCATCGCGCTGGTCAACTATGGCAAGGACGATGCCGGCAAGGACCGCGTCGCCTATATCCTGGCGCCGCAGCGTCTGGCGGTTGGTGACAAGGTCATCGCCGGCAAAAAGACGGACGTGAAGCCGGGCAATGCGATGGAATTGTCGCAGATGCCGGTCGGCACGATCGTCCACAACATCGAGATGAAGCCGGGCAAGGGTGGCCAGATAGCCCGTTCGGCGGGCACTTACGCGCAGGTCGTCGGTCGTGACCGCGGTCTGGTGATCGTGCGTCTCGGTTCGGGCGAACAGCGTTATATCCGCGGCGATTGCATGGGTACGGTGGGTGCGGTGTCAAACCCCGACAACACCAACCAGACGCTCGCCAAGGCCGGTCGTAACCGCTGGGCGGGCAAGCGTCCGCTGACCCGCGGTGTGGCCAAGAACCCCGTCGATCACCCGCATGGCGGCGGCGAAGGCCGCACCTCGGGCGGCCGTCACCCGGTGACCCCGTGGGGCAAGCCGACCAAGGGTGCGCGCACGCGCCATAACAAGTCGACCGACAAGATGATCATCCGGTCGCGTCACGCGAAGAAGAAGAGGTAAGCCATGGCTCGCTCGGTCTGGAAGGGTCCTTTCGTGGACCTCCATCTGCTCAAGAAAGCCGAAACGGCCCAGGACGGCGGCAGCTCTGCCCCGATCAAAACCTGGTCGCGCCGGTCCACCATCCTGCCGCAGTTCGTGGGGCTGACCTTCAACGTCTATAACGGCCGCAAGTTCGTGCCGGTGTCGGTGAATGAAGACATGGTCGGCATGAAGCTGGGTGAATTTGCGCCGACGCGCTTCTTCCCCGGTCACGCTGCTGACAAGAAGGGCAAACGCTAATGGGCAAGGAAAAGTCCCCCCGCCGCGTTGCCGATAACGAGGCGCTCTCGGTCGGCACGCAGATTCGCGGTTCGGCGCAGAAGCTGAACCTCGTTGCCGCGCTGATCCGCGGTCGCAAGGTCGAAGACGCGATGAACATCCTCACCTTCTCGAAGAAGGCGATGGCTGTTGACGTGCGCAAGGTTCTCGCCAGCGCCGTCGCCAACGCGGAAAACAACCACAACCTCGACGTTGATGCGCTGGTCATCCAGGAAGCAAGCGTCGGCAAGTCGATCTCGATGAAGCGCTGGCACGCACGCGGCCGCGGCAAGTCGACCCGGATCGTCAAGCCGTTCAGCCGCATCCGCATTGTCGTGCGCGAACAGGAAGAAGAGGCGTAAGATGGGCCAGAAGAGCAATCCGATCGGCCTGCGCCTGCAGGTCAACCGCACCTGGGACAGCCGCTGGTTCGCCGAAGGCCAGGATTATGGCCGCATGCTGGTCGAGGATCTGAAGATCCGCCAATATGTGTTCAAGAACCTGCCGCAGGCCGCGATCTCGAAGGTCGTGATCGAACGCCCGGCGAAACTGTGCCGCGTGTCGATCTATGCCGCCCGTCCGGGCGTCATCATCGGCAAGAAGGGCGCGGACATCGAAAAGCTGCGCAAGAAGCTGGGCGAACTGACGGGGAGCGACGTGTCGCTGAACATCGTCGAAATCCGCAAGCCTGAAGTCGACGCCAAGCTCGTCGGCCAGGGCATTGCCGACCAGCTCGAACGCCGCGTCGCGTTCCGCCGCGCCATGAAGCGCGCGGTTCAGTCGGCGATGCGTCTGGGCGCCGAAGGCATCCGTATCAACTGCGCCGGCCGTCTGGGCGGCGCGGAAATCGCGCGTACCGAATGGTACCGCGAGGGCCGGGTGCCGCTGCACACGCTGCGCGCCAATGTCGACTATGCCGAATCGACCGCGCACACCGCCTATGGCGTGTGCGGGATCAAGGTGTGGATCTTCAAGGGCGAGATTCTCGGCCACGATCCGATGGCGACCGACCGTTTGATGCTCGATGCACAGACGACCGGCGTCCGTCCGGCTCGTGAAGATCGCCGCTAAGGACTGCTGACATGCTGCAACCGAAAAAAACCAAGTTCCGCAAGGCTTTCAAAGGCCGCATCCATGGCAATGCCAAGGGTGGCACCAGCCTGAACTTCGGCTCCTACGGGCTGAAGGCGATGGAACCCGAGCGCATCACCGCGCGCCAGATCGAAGCGGCTCGCCGTGCGATCAGCCGTGCGATCAAGCGTCAGGGCCGTTTGTGGATTCGCATCTTCCCCGACGTCCCCGTGTCGTCGAAGCCGGCCGAAGTCCGCATGGGTAAGGGCAAGGGCGCTCCCGAATATTGGGCTGCGCGCGTCAAACCGGGCCGTATCCTGTTTGAACTCGACGGCGTTCCCGGCCCCGTGGCCGCGCTGGCATTCGAACGTGCGGCGATGAAGCTGCCGATCAAGACGAAGGTGATCGCCCGTCTCGGCGACACCTCGCATCTGGAGGGTTAAGGGCCATGTCCAAGACCGAAGATTTCAAGGCCAAGACCGACGACCAGCTCGCCGAACAGCTTGGCGAACTGAAGCGCGAGGCGTTCAACCTCCGCTTCCAGGCGGCCACCGGCCAGCTTGAAAAAGCATCGCGCGTCAAGGAAGTCCGGCGTTCGATCGCCCGCATCAAGACGCAGCAGACCGAGCGCACGCGCTCGGCCGCGAAGTAAGGAGACTATCGATGCCGAAGCGCATTCTGACCGGTACGGTGGTGTCCGACAAGGGCGACAAGACCGTCGTGGTGAAAGTCGAACGGAAGGTGAAGCACCCTCTGTACGGCAAGATCATCCGCCGTTCGAAAAAATACCACGCCCATGATGAGGACAACAGCATCAAGGCTGGTGAAACCGTCCGCATCGAGGAAACGAAGCCGATTTCGAAGCTCAAGACGTGGAAGGTGCTCGACAAGGTCGACACCCACAGCAAGCCGGCTTCGGCTGCTCCCGCCGCGGCCGAAGGCTGACACCAGTTCACGGAACCGCCGGGGTTGCCCGGTAGGCCAAAATAGAAGGAAATGCATCGATGATTCAGATGCAGTCACAATTGGAAGTCGCTGACAACAGCGGTGCCAAGCGCGTCCAGTGCATCAAGGTGCTGGGCGGGTCGAAGCGCCGCGTTGCCGGCGTTGGCGACGTCATCGTCGTGTCGATCAAGGAAGCGCAGCCGCGCGGCAAGGTCAAAAAGGGTGACGTGCATCGCGCCGTCATCGTCCGCACCCGCAAGGATGTGCGCCGCGCCGATGGCTCGGTGATCCGGTTCGACACCAACGCCGCCGTGCTCGTCAACAAGAACGAAGAGCCGATCGGCACCCGTATCTTTGGCCCGGTGGTCCGCGAACTGCGCGGCCGCGGCTATATGAAGATCATCAGCCTGGCACCGGAGGTTCTCTGACCATGGGTATGGCCAAGATCAAAAAGGGCGACACGGTTGTCATCCTGTCCGGCAAGGACAAGGGCAAGACCGGCGAAGTGACGCAGAGCCTGCCGAAAGACGGCAAGGTTGTGGTCGCGGGCGTCAACATCATCACGCGGCACCGCAAGCCGAGCCAGACCAACCCGCAGGGCGGTCTGGAACGCAAGGAAGCGCCGCTGCACGCGAGCAAGGTCGCGGTTGCCGACCCCAAGTCGGGCAAGCCGACCCGCGTGCGTTTCGAAACCAAGGACGGCAAGAAGGTCCGCGTGGCCGTGAAGTCCGGGGAGACCATCAATGGGTGACAATTATACCCCGCGCATGCGCACTCGCTATGACGATGTGATCGTCAAGGCGATGACCGAGAAATTCGGTTATAAAAATGCGATGGAAGTGCCGAAGATCGAAAAGATCGTGCTCAACATGGGCGTCGGCGAAGCCACGCAGGACAAGAAGAAGGTCGAATCGGCAGCTGCTGAAATGGAGCTGATCGCGGGCCAGAAGCCTGTCGTGACCAAGGCCAAGAAGTCGATCGCCCAGTTCAAGCTGCGCGAAGGCATGCCGATCGGTTGCAAGGTCACCTTGCGCCGCGAACGCATGTATGAATTTCTTGACCGGCTGATCACCATCGCCATGCCGCGCATCCGCGACTTTCGCGGCGTGTCGGCGACCAGCTTCGACGGCCGTGGCAATTACGCCATGGGCCTGAAAGAGCAGATCATCTTCCCCGAAATCAACTATGACCGCATCGACCAGGTGCGCGGCATGGATGTGATCGTGACCACCACGGCGCGCACGGATGACGAAGCCCGCGAACTGCTCAAGCTGTTCGGCTTCCCCTTCCCGATCGAAGCCGAAGAAAAGGCAGCCGCCTGAATCCTTTCGGATCAGAGTGGCTCTTTCAAGAAGGAAAGAGAACTTAAGTCATGGCGAAACTGAGTTCGACGAACAAAAATGAGCGTCGCAAGCAGCTGGTGAAGAAATATGCCGGCCGTTATGCGAAGCTGAAGGCGATTGCAGCGGACACCTCCCTCGACGAGGGCGAGCGTCTGATCGCGCGCCTCAAGATGGCGGAAATCCCGCGCAATGGTAACCCGACCCGCATCCGTAACCGGTGCGAGCTGACGGGGCGCCCGCGCGCTTATTATCGCAAATTCCGGCTGTGCCGTATTCAGCTCCGCGATCTGGCCAACAAGGGCCTGATCCCCGGTGTTGTTAAGTCGAGCTGGTAAGGGACAGACAAGATGGCAATGACCGATCCTTTGGGTGATATGCTCACCCGCATCCGCAACGGCCAGACGGCGAAGAAGGACAGCGTCCTGACGCCGGCTTCGACGCTGCGCGTCCGTGTTCTCGACGTGCTGCAGCGCGAAGGCTATATCCGCGGCTACAGCGAAGAAGCGCTGGGTGCCAAGGGCGAGCACAAGGGCATCCGCATCGAGCTGAAATATTTCGAAGGGCAGCCGGCGATCCGCCATGTGGCGCGCGTTTCGAAGCCGGGCCGCCGCATCTATTCGGGGTCGAAAGACCTGCCGATCGTGCGCAACGGCCTGGGCATCACCATCGTGTCGACCCCGCGCGGTGTCCTGTCGGACGCCGAGGCTCGCGAGCATAATGTCGGCGGCGAAGTGCTGGCGGAGGTGTTCTGATGTCACGCATTGGTAAAAAAGCAGTCGAGATCCCCAGCGGCGTCACCGCCGCGATCGACGGCGGTCAGCTGTCGATCAAGGGGCCGAAGGGCACGCTCGCGATGCCGCTGTCCGACAACATCAAATATGAAGTCGGCGATGGCAGCATTTCGGTGCAGCCGGCGAATGACAGCCGCGAAGCTCGCGCCTTTTGGGGCATGCAGCGCACTTTGGTGCAGAACCTGATCACCGGCGTCACCGAGGGCTTTACCAAGGTGCTCGAAATCACCGGTGTCGGCTATCGCGCCAACTCGCAGGGCAAAAATCTGAAGCTGCAGCTCGGCTACAGCCATGATGTCGACTTCGCGGTGCCCGAGGGCATCGAGATCAAGACGCCCGACAACACGACGATCGAGATCAGCGGCATCGACAAGCAGCAGGTCGGTCAGGTTGCAGCCGAAATCCGCCGCTGGCGCAAGCCGGAGCCCTATAAGGGCAAGGGCATCAAATATCGCGGCGAGTACATCTTCCGCAAAGAAGGCAAGAAGAAGTAAGCCATGGCACATCTTACCCAATTCGAAAAACGCCGTCAGCGCGTTCGTACTGCCCTCCGCAAGCGGGCCGGTGGGCGCGCGCGCCTTTCGGTGCACCGTTCGGGCCGGCATATCTATGCCCAGCTTATCGATGATGCCGCCGGCCAGACGCTGGCTGCGGCTTCGACGCTGGACAAGGATGTCCGCGGCAAGACCGGCGCGACCACCGCGGCGGCTGCCGATGTTGGCAAGCGCCTCGCCGCTGCCGCCAAAAAGGCGGGTGTGACGCAGGTCGTGTTCGACCGCGGCGGTTTCCTGTTCCACGGGCGCATCAAAGCGCTGGCCGACGCGGCTCGCGAAGGCGGATTGGAGTTCTAATCATGGCAGACGAAGTACAGAACGTCGAAGGCGCTCCCGAAGCAGCCCCCACCACCGACGGTCAGGCTCCGCGCCGCGGTCGTGGCGGCGGCGCTGGCGGTCGTGACGGCAACCGTGGCGGTCGTGACGGTGGCCGTGGCCGCCGCGACGATCGTCGTTCGCAGGGCGATGACGGCGGCGAAGAGCTGATCGAAAAGCTCGTCCATATCAACCGCGTGTCGAAAACCGTGAAGGGCGGCAAGCGCTTCGGTTTCGCAGCGCTCGTCGTCGTCGGCGACGGCAAGGGCCGCGCCGGTTTCGGTCATGGCAAGGCGCGCGAAGTGCCCGAAGCCATTTCGAAGGCGACGGCTGCTGCCAAGAAGTCGATGATCCGCGTGCCGCTGCGCGATGGCCGTACCCTGCACCATGATGGCCTCGGCCATTTCGGCGCTGGTCTGGTCACTGTCCGCTCGGCGCCCGCCGGGACCGGCATCATCGCCGGCGGCCCGATGCGCGCCGTGTTCGAATCGCTCGGCGTTGCCGACGTGGTGACCAAATCGAACGGCACCTCGAACCCCTATAACATGATCCGCGCGACCTTTGAGGCGCTCGGCGAACAGACCAGCCCCAAGTCGGTCGCGCAGCGTCGCGGCAAGAAGGTGTCGGATCTGATCAAGCGCGGCGGTGCATCCGACCGCGCAGCCGAAGCCGAAGCCGCGGCGGTGACGGAGTAAGATCATGGCTGACAAGAAGATCAAGATTCGCCAGATCGGCTCGCCGATCCGTCGGCCGAGCAGCCAGCGCGCCATCCTGACCGGCCTAGGCCTGGGCAAGATGCACCGCGAGGTTGAACTGGTCGACACCCCCGAAGTGCGCGGCATGATCCGCAAGCTGCCGCACATGGTCGAAGTCATCGAGGGTTAACCCTCCGGCGACCGACCCAATCCTATCCGCGCGACAAAAGCGAAAGCGAGTGCACAATGACGATCAAACTGAACGAACTTCGTGACAACAAGGGCGCCCGCAAGGGCCGGATGCGCGTCGGACGCGGCATCGGTTCGGGCAAGGGCAAGACCGCCGGCCGCGGCCAAAAGGGCCAGAAGGCCCGCAGCGGCGTTGCGATCAACGGCTTTGAAGGCGGCCAGATGCCGCTCCACATGCGGATCCCGAAGCGCGGCTTCAACAATATTTTCGCCAAGGATTTTGCGATCGTCAATCTGGGCATGGTCCAGAAACTGGTCGACGCGAAAAAGCTCGACGCCAAGGCGGTGATCGATCACGCCGCGCTCAAGGCGGTTGGCCTGGCCCGCGGCGGCAAGGATGGCGTCCGCCTCCTCGCCAAGGGTGAGCTGACCTCGAAGCTGAACTTCGCCGTCGCCGGCGCGTCAAAGGGCGCGATCGAAGCGGTCGAAAAGGCTGGCGGCAAGGTCGAACTGCCCGAAGCCAAGCCTGAGGGCGACGGCAAGAAAGCCACGCGCAAGGCTGCCGCGGCCGCCAAGAAGAACTAATGCACTTGGGGGCGGACGGCATCGGGCCGCTCCGCCCCCGACGCATTTGAATCGGGCCTTTCCCCTTGCGCTTCGTGACCTCCGAACGCACATAGGCGCCGGGTCGCGGGGGGCGCGGTCCGGAACCCGAGGAAAATACCCATGGCCTCTCGCGCCGATCAGCTTGCTTCCAACCTGAACTTCTCGAAATTCGGCAAGGCGACCGAACTGAAGAACCGCATCTGGTTCACGATCGGCGCGCTGATCGTCTTTCGTTTCCTGTCGTTCGTGCCGTTGCCCGGCGTTGATCCGGTTGCGCTGTCGACGCTGTACAGCCAGGCCGCCTCGGGCGGCGTCCTCGACATTTTCAACACCTTCTCGGGCGGCAGCCTGGAGCGCATGAGCATCATCGCGCTCGGCGTCATGCCCTATATCACCGCGTCGATCGTCGTGCAGCTGGCCGCCGCCTTGTCACCCAGCCTCGCCGCGCTCAAGAAAGAGGGCGAAAGCGGACGCAAGAAGCTCAACCAATATACCCGCTACGGCACCGTCTTTCTGACCGCGATCCAGGGCTATTTCATCGCCGTCGGGCTTGAAACGCTGGGCGCGAGCCAGGGCATTGCCGCGGTCGTCGATCCCGGCATGATGTTCCGCATCGGCGCCGTCATCAGCATCGTCGGCGGCACCCTGTTCCTGATGTGGCTGGGCGAACAGATCACCGCTCGCGGCATTGGTAACGGCGTATCGCTGATCATCATGGCGGGCATTCTGGCCCAGCTGCCGCGCAGCTTTGCCCAGATGTTCACCCAGGTCCGCGAAGGGTCGATGGGCGGCGGCACGGTGATCGCCGTGTTCGCCGGCGCGATCATCGTCATTGCCTTCATCGCGTTCATGGAACGCGCTCAGCGCCGCGTGCTGGTGCAATATCCCAAGCGCGCCACCCAGCGCGGCGGGATGCAGGCCGACCGCAGCCATTTGCCGCTGAAGGTGAACACCGCGGGTGTGATTCCGCCGATCTTTGCCTCGTCGCTGCTGCTGATGCCGCTGACCATCACCCAGATGATGGGTAACAATGTCCAGGGCGACACCGCAACCAGCGATTTCCTGATCTCGCTCAACCAGTATCTGGCGCATGGCCAGCCGCTCTACATGGCGCTTTATGCGTTCGGGATCATCTTCTTCTGCTTCTTTTACGTCGCCGTCGTCTTCAATCCCGAGGAAACCGCCGACAATCTGAAGCGCCAGAACGGGTTCATCCCCGGCATCCGCCCCGGCAAGAACACCGCTGCCTATCTCGACCATGTGCTGACGCGCATCACCGTGCTGGGTGCGGCCTATCTGGCGGCGATCTGTCTGATCCCCGAATATTTCATCGCCCAGTCGGGCCTGCCCTTTGCGCTCGGCGGCACCAGCCTGCTGATCATCGTCAACGTGACGATCGATACGATCAGCCAGATCCAGAGCCACATGCTCGCGCATCAATATGGCGACCTGATCAAAAAGGCCAAATTGAAGGGCGGCGTTGCGCGGCGCTAAACGCCAAGCTACGGCAATTAGCGCCGAGGGTTAGGCAACGGGCAGGCAACAGGGGCTTCCATGACGCTGAACATCATTTTGCTGGGCCCGCCGGGGGCGGGCAAGGGAACGCAGGCGGCGCGTCTGGAAGACGAGCATGGCATGGTCCAGCTGTCGACCGGCGACATGCTGCGCGCCGCGGTCAAGGCGGGCACGCCGATCGGGATGCAGGCAAAGGCGGTGATGGACGCGGGCGAGCTGGTGTCGGACGATATCGTCTCGGGCTTGATCGGCGAACGGCTCGACCAGCTCGGCGCCGAGACATCGGTGATTTTCGACGGCTATCCGCGCACCGCGGCGCAGGCCGATGCGCTCGATACGATCCTGTCGACACGCGGCCGCAAGCTCGACCATGTCATCGAACTGCTGGTCGAGGAGGACGCGTTGGTTGATCGGATCACCGGGCGCTTTTCGTGCGGCAATTGCGGCGCGGGCTATCACGACCGCTACAAGCTGCCGAAGGTCGCGGGCACCTGCGACCAGTGCGGCGGCCACGACTTCAAACGCCGTCCCGACGACAATGAGGAAACGGTGCGCACCCGCATGGCCGAATATCGCGCCAAGACCGCGCCGATCCTGCCAATCTACGACGCGCGCGACATCGTCACCCGCGTCGATGGCATGGCGCCGATCGACGAAGTCAACGACGCGATCGAAGCCGTCCTCACACCTGCTGGCTAGCCTTCTCCCACAATCGTCATTGCGAGGGGCGAAGCCCCGTGGCAATCCAGAGCCTGCGTAAACCGCCCCGGATCGCTTCGCTTCGTTCGCAATGACGAAGCCCGGTGGCGGCAAGCGGGGGGACGATTATGGGTTTCAAGAACATTCTGGCGACGGCGATTTCGGCAATGGGGATGCTGACGTCGGCACCCGCGAGTGCCAAGGTGGTCGATCAGAGCGAGGCCGGTTTCACCGTCGCGCACACCGCGCAGGTCACCGCAACCCCCGCCGACGTGTGGAAAATGCTCCGTATGCCGCAAAACTGGTGGTCGAAAGAGCATAGCTGGTCGGGCGACGGCGCCAATTTCTGGCTCGATTCGCAAGCCGGCGGCTGTTTCTGCGAAAAATTGCCCGATACCGGATCGGGGGTCGGCAGCGTCCAGCACGCGCGGGTGCTGTTCTCCAAGCCGGGGCAGATGCTGCGCCTGTCGGGCGCGTTCGGGCCGCTGCAGGGCGAAGCGCTGAACGGCACGCTGACCATCCAGATCAAGGCCACCCCGACCGGCAGCGCGCTGCGCTTCGACTATGTCGTCGGCGGCTATATGCGCTTCAAGGTCGCCGACATCGCGCCCGCGGTCGACAAGGTGATCGGCGAACAATTGCTCGGCCTCGCCAATGCGCTTGGCGGGGCATTGCCGCCGACCCGCGACGAAAAGGCGGCGGCGGAGGCGGCCGAAAAGTCGGCACCGGCAGCGCCGCCCGCAAAGGACGAACCCGGCCTCGACGCGGCGGTCGCCGATCTGGTCGAAGCCGCGCCCAAGGCCGAGCCCGAAAGCCGCTAAATCAATCACCGTAGCCCTGAGCCTGTCGAAGGGCGATTATCCGTGAAGCGCCCTTCGCCAGGCGCAGGGCTAAAGTTCAGGAGAAGCAGGACGATTACGTCTCCGGTGTCCCGCGCAGCTTTGCCAGCGCCGCGAACGGCCCGGCGGCGTCTTCGCTCAGCACGCCCTTTTCGGTCAGGACGCGGTCGGCGTCGGGGTGGCGCGGAAACGGATCGAGCGCCAGCGACAGCGTCTGCACCGCCGCCTCGCCCAGATCGATCCGGTCGCCGTCAAGCGGCAGCAGGTCGCAATCCTCGCTGCTGATCTCGATCTCTTCGTCGGCGTCGACCGGGGCATCGACATCGCGCAGGAAGCGCAGGTCGAATGGTTCGGCCAGCGTTGCCGGGACGGGCAGGCCGGTTGCGGCGCACGGCTGGACCAGCTCGGCCTGCACCGCGCCCTTTGCCCCGATACCGCCCGCCACGGCGCGGACCTCGGCGGTCAAGGCAAAGCGGTCGACGGCGATCAGGCCGAGCCGTTTGGCGATCCGCGCGCGCGCCTCGGCGTCGGCCTCGATCGCAATGTCGCGGCCCTGCGCCGCATCCGATACGGTCAGGACGAGCGAAAATTCGGGGGCGGTGCTCAAACCGCGGCTCCTGCCAGCCGATCGGCGGTGACGAGGACCGGAACCGGCGTCGCCGCCAGCGCCGCGCGCAGCTTGCCGACCTCGGCCATGACATGCGCCAGCCCGGCGGCGTCCGGTTCGTTGCCGCGCCACAGGTTGCGGACCAGCGCGGCGCGCAACTCGTCCGAGCCATCGGCGGCGCGATAGACGCCGAGCCGCCCGCCGAGCGCGCCGACCATCCGCCCGATCTGTTTGCCGACCACCATGTCGCCAAAACCGATCTGGCGCATCTGGCCGTCCATGTCATTGACGAACAATTCGGTCAGTTCGACCCCGGCGCGCCCCTCGGCCGGGTCGTCGTCGATCCGGTGCAGGACGAGCGCCAGCACCAGGCTTACCATATCAAAGCGGCCGTCGAGCGTGTCGGGGACGCCGCCCTCGGCATACCAGTGCGGGGCGCGGGCGGTCGCGACGACGGCGTTCCACAGCGGGCGGCGGGCTTCGCGCGGGTCGGGCTGCGAGCGGAAGAGGTTACGAAGCGAGAACATGTCCACCGCTTAGGCGCAATCGGTGCCGCGGAAAAGGGGGCGGTGATCGCGCGCTTCGGTCAGCTTCCAGCAAGGCTTGGCGCGCCACAAGCACCTTGTGCGCTGCGACCGCTTGCGGTTAAGAGGCGCCAGAGCCAGCGCCGACCGCCGGGAGAAGCGGCGGACAGGTGCCATGGAGATTATCGATGCCGAATATCAACTTTTCGCTTCCTGCCCCGCGCGCGCGGCTTATCGTGCTCGGGCTGGTCGTCGCGGTCGCCACCAGCGGCTGCACGCAGCTTAAGGGCCGGCAGGGCTATGTCGTCGATCCGCTACTGACCGAGGCGATCACCGCCGGCGTCGATAACCGCGAATCGGTGGAAAAGACGCTCGGCCGCCCGACCTTCGTCGGCCAGTTCAGCAACAATGAATATTATTATGTATCGCGCGAAACGCGCCAGCTCGCCTTTGCCAAGCCGCGCCCGGTCGGCCAGCAGGTGCTGCGCGTCCGCTTCGATCCCGCCGGCAACGTCGTTGCGGTCGATCGCACCGGGCTGGAGCTGGTGAGCAAGATCAGCCCCGAAGGCGACAAGACCCCGACGCTGGGCCGCGAACGCAGCTTCTTTGAAGATATTTTCGGCAATATCGGCGCCGTCGGCGCCCCGGGTGCGGGCGCGCCCAGCGGTCGGTAAGTCCGCGACTCAATCCTCCCCGCCGCACAGCGATGGGGAGGTTTGAGGATTCTACTGCGCGATCCCGCCCGCCGCCAGCACCGCGAGCGTCACCAGATCCGACGCCGGCGACGCCATCGTTGCGACCTGAACCGGATGTTCCATGCCGACCAGCATCGGGCCGATCACCGCGCCGCCGCCCAGCTCGCGCATCAGCTTCGCCGACAGATTCGCCGATTGCAGCCCGGGCATGACCAGCACATTCGCCGGTCCCGACAGGCGACAGAACGGATATTTCGCCATTACCTTTTCATTCAGCGCGACGTCGGGCGCCATTTCGCCTTCATATTCGAAACCCGGCTTGCGCTGGTCGAGGATCGCCACCGCATCGCGGATATTGTCGAGCCAGCTGCCCGGCGGATTGCCAAAGGTCGAATAGGACAGGAACGCGACGCGCGGTTCGTGGCCCATGCGCCGCGCGACCTGCGCGGTGCGTTCGGCGATGTCCGCGAGCATTTCGGCGGTCGGTCGCTCGTTGACCGTGGTGTCGGACATAAAGATCGTCTGATGCTGCCCGACCAGCACATGGATGCCGAACGGCGTCTTGCCCTCGGCATGGTCGATCACCCGGCGCACTTCGCGCATCGTCTGCGAATAGGTGCGGGTCACCCCGGTGATCATCGCGTCGCCCAGCCCCAGCTTGAGCATCAGCGAGCCAAAGATGTTGCGGTCGCGGTTGACCATCCGTTCGACATCGCGGCGCAGGTAACCGCGCCGCTGCAACCGTTCGTACAATATGTCGACCATCTGCGGCACATGCGGCGAATTGACGCTGTTGTGGACTTCGTAATTTTCGGGATCGGCGACCCCCATGTCCTTCAGCTTGTCGCGCAGCCCTTCGCGCCCGACCAGCACCGGGGTGCCATAGCCGCCGTCGCGGAACTGGATCGCCGCGCGCAGCACCACCTCTTCCTCGCCCTCGGCAAACACGACGCGCTTGGGATTGGCGCGCG
>CAZCUW010000043.1:0-24880 GCA_964502035.1 uncultured Sphingopyxis sp.
CGCCGCGGGGGACGCCCCCGATAGCGAGAGCGCCAGCGCCGCGGCGCCCGTCCATACGTTCCGCATCGTCATTCCCCTGCACACTCGCGTGATCGTCCTTGCGCGGACGGGTTCGGTAAAATTCGCGTTTCCCCGCGAAGGCGGGGATCCATCACCGGTTGCCGCAAACTAGCACCGACCGGTGATGGGCTCCCGCCTTCGCGGGAGCACAAAGTCCTTTATTCAGGTATTCAGGCGACGTCGCAATGCACCATTATTTCAGCCCGCCGGGACCAATTCGATCACGTCGACCAGCGATTCATACGCCGGCGCGGGCAGCACCAGCCGCCAGCGATTGTCGCCGATCCGTTCGACCAGCCCCGCCATGTCGCGCATCCGGTCGCTGCCGTAATTGACTGCCATCTTCTCGTCGCCCAGTTCAAGCGTGCCGAGGAAAATCTGGCGTTTCAGATTGTCGGGAAAGATCAGGCCAACGGGCCGCTGCGATCCGGTCAGCTTGGTCAGGCTCGACAATCCCTGCTCGGGCGCCACGCGGCAGCGGAACCAGCCATAGGCAACATAGCTCAGCCCGCCGCGCCCCTTGGCGCCGACCTTGATCGTCCGGCAGCGATAATCGCCCGCCGGGACGTGCGGGTTGGGCAGCGCTGCCATCGGCTGGAGCAGCACGCCTTCGCGGTCGATCTCGGCGCCATGGCCCTTGGCCCGCGCGTCGGCGAGCGCCGCCTCCCAGCTCGCGTACCAGCCGCGAATCCGTTCCTTGTCCGGTTCGGTCGCGGTGGCGCGCCAGCTGCCCGTCGCGGGCGGCTCGTCCGCCGCCGACGGCGGCAGCTTCGGCACCGTCTGGCACGCGCCGACGCTCAGCCCCAGTGCAAGGGCAAAAATATATTTGGTGCGACCCCACATTCTCCGTCTCTCCCCTGATCCGGTTGTATTAACCTTAGGAGGGGAAACGAGAATGCTCAAGGCTTAGGCCGCGGTCCACCCGCCATCGACGCTCAAATTGGCGCCGGTGATGTTCGCCGCCTCGTCGCGGGTCAGGAACGACGCCAGCGCCGCGACCTGTTCGACGGTCACGAACTGCTTGGTCGGTTGGCCCGCCAGCAGGACATCGTTGATCACCTGCTCGCGCGTCATTCCGCGCGCCTTCATCGTGTCGGGAATCTGCCCCTCGACCAGCGGCGTCCACACATAGCCGGGGCTGATGCAATTGGCGGTGACCCCGGCATCGGCGACCTCCAGCGCGACGGTCTTGGTCAGCCCGACCAGCCCGTGCTTGGCGGCGACATAGGCCGATTTGAACGGCGAGGCGACGATCGAGTGCGCCGACGCGGTGCCGATGATCCGCCCCCATTTCTTTTTGCGCATTCCGGGGACGGCGTGGCGGATGGTGTGGAACGCCGACGTCAGGTTGAGCGCGAGGATCAGGTCCCATTTTTCGACCGGAAAATCCTCGATCGGCGACACGAACTGCGTCCCGGCATTGTTCACCAGGATGTCGACGCCGCCCATGTCGGCGTCGGCGCGCGCGAACATCTCCGCGATCGCATCGACCTTGGTCAGGTCGGCGCCGTCATAGCTTGCCTTGCCGCCACTCAAGCCTTCGAGCGCAACGCGCTCGGCCTCGATCGCCGCCGCATCGCCGAACCCGTTGATGATGACATTCGCGCCTTCGCTCGCCAGCGCCTTGGCGATGCCAAGCCCGATGCCCGAGGTCGATCCGGTGACGAGGGCGGTTTTTCCTTTGAGACGCATAGTGGGAGTCCTTTCGGTGGGGGAGTATCAGCTGATGTCGGGGTCGGCCTTGGGCCGCAGGGCGTCGGATTGCACCGCAAAGCTGCCCGACCGTCCTTCGGCGATGCTGTCGGCGAGCAGGTGACCGTCCTTCATCGCGGCCTCGACCGCGGCGCGGCCCAGCGCCCAATTGACCTCCATCGTCGAGCGCGAAAATTCAAAATCGCGCGCCCCGGTCTGCCACACCGGCGGCTGATGGATCAACTGAACGACGTTCAGCGCCTTGCAATCGACCATCCGTTGCACCGCCTTGACCTCTGGCAGGTCGAGCGACTCCGGCGGCAGTTTCGCCAGCATCCGATCGATCAGCCGATGTTCCTTGCGCCGCCGCACCAGCCCGTCCGAAATCCGCCGCGTCCGGCTGGAATAGCGAATGTCCTTCTCACGCGACCAGGCTTCTTCCATATCGTGCGGCCGGTCGCCGCGCGCCGGAAACAGGTCGACCTGGAACACCAGCATATCCTCTTTCGCGGCATCGACGACATGCTCCAGCGGAGTGTTCGACACCAGCCCGCCGTCCCAATACCAGCAACCGTCGATCTCGACCGGCGGCAGCCCCGGCGGCAGCGCGCCCGATGCCAAGATGTGCCGCGCATCGAGCGTTTCTAACTTGGTGTCGAAATAGCGGAAATTGCCGGTTTCGACCGCCACCGCGCCGACCGACAGCCGGACATTGCCCTTGTTCACCCGGTCCCAGTCGACCAGCCGGTCGAGCGTCTGGGCCAGCGGCGCGGTGTCGTAAAAACTCACCGCCTCGGGGGTCTGCCGCCCGGCAAAGCTCGGCGGCGGCCAGCGCGGGGTGAAGAAACCGGGCACGCCGAACGCCGCGACCTGCCCCGCGGCGGCCATATGCGCCCACTCGCGCGCCCAGTCATTGTCGGCGGTCGGCAGCGACGGCAGCGCCGACGACACCCCGTCCCAGAATTCGCGCAGCTTGCCCACTGCTTCGTCGCGCGGATTGCCCGCGATGATCGCGGCGTTGACCGCGCCGATCGAAATCCCCGCGACCCAATCGAGTTCGATGCCAAGCTCGATCATCGCTTCATACACCCCCGCCTGGAATGCGCCGAGCGCGCCGCCGCCCTGCAGGACGAGCACGACGAGGTCAGGGAGCGGCAGCGCGGCAGGGATGGCACGGCGTGGCATGGACTCGGGGGTTCCTTTGGTCCGCGAAGTATGATTGGTGCATCGCAGCATAGAGGAATGCAAGCGCCGCGTCGCGCGCGAAGTCTCTTTCAATTGCCCGTCGCTGCTGTAACTATCGAAACGGACAGACACTTTAGCGGCGGAGAACCCCCATGCGCCTCGACGATTATGATCCCGGCGACGACATTCGCGACCTCGGGCGTGGTGGCGGTGGCGGCGGTTTTGGCGGTGGCGGTGGCGGCATGGGAGGCCTTCTCATCGGGCTGCTGCCGATGCTGCTCGGGCGCAAGATGGGCTGTGGCACGATTCTGCTGATCGGCGCGGCAGCCTTTTTCCTGCTCGGTCCGGGCGCCAACCTGCTCAGCGGCGGGGGCGGCACCGCCGATCCCGCGGCCGACAGCCGGAGCGGCGCTGGTGTCGCGTGCGATACCGCGTCGGAGCGTTTTGCGTGCAACGTGTTCGGATCGACGCACACCGTGTGGGAGGGGCTGATCAGCGGCTACCAAAAGCCAAGACTGAATTTTTACTCGAACAGTGTCGATAGCAAGGGTTGCGGCTCCGCCAGCTCGGCCATGGGTCCATTCTACTGTCCTGCCGACCAGGGCGTCTATCTCGATACCGACTTCTTCCGCGAACTCGAACAGAAGTTCGGCGCCGCGGGCGACGCGGCGCAGGCCTATGTGATCGCGCACGAGGTCGGCCATCATATCCAGACGATCAGCGGCATTTCCAACCAGGTCCGCCAGGCGCAGCAACGCGCCTCGCAGGCCGAGGGCAATCGGCTGCAGGTCCGCATGGAGTTGCAGGCCGATTGCTACGCTGGGGTCTGGGCCGCGCGTGCCAAGAACAGCGCCGGCCAGCCGGTGATGGAGCCGGGCGATATGGAAGAGGCGATGCGCGCGGCCAATGCGATCGGCGACGACACGCTGATGCGCTCGGCGGGCCAGCGCCCGGTCCCCGAGAGCTTTACCCATGGGACGAGCGAGCAACGGATGAGCTGGCTGCGCCGCGGCCTGCAATCGGGGGATCCGCGCCAGTGCAACGCTTTCGACACCGCCATCTGATCGCCGCGATTTCGGTGTCGCTGCGCGCGGCGACACCGGCGTCGGCACAGAGCCTATATATCGAGGCGGGGCGGCTGATTGACGGCATCTCGAACGAGGTCCGCACCGTCCAGTGCATCACGGTTGAGGATGAGCGAATCAAGGCGGTCGCTCCGTGCGGCGCGACGCCCAACGGCGCGACACGGCTCGACTGGTCCACCTTTACCGTGCTGCCGGGGCTGATCGACCTCCACACCCACCTCGCCGACCTGGGGCAGAGCGCCGACCTGGCGGCGCCGATCAAGGCTTCGCCGGCGGAAACCGCGCTGGTCGGCGCGCGCAACGCCCGCGTCACGCTCGAAGCGGGGTTCACCAGCGTCCGCGACGTCGGCACCTATCGCGGGCTCACCGACGTCACCTTGCGCAATGCGATTGAGCGCGGCGACGTCCCCGGCCCGCGGATGTGGGTCGCTGGCGCCTATATCACCATCCCGAAGGGCGGCGGCGAGCTCAACGGCGTTGTCCCCAACGAGCAATTGCCGCCCGATATGCGGCTCGGCGTCGCCGCGACGCCCGCCGAAGCTGCCGCCCGCACAACCTATCTGCTCGACCATGGCGCCGATTTCATCAAGACGATCGCGACCGGCGCGGTGCTCGCGGTCGGCACCGAACCCGGGGCGCCCGAACTGACCGTGGATCAGCTGCGCGCCATCGTCCGCGTTGCCCATGCGCGCGGCAAAAAGGTCACCGCACACGCCCATGGAGCGATCGGCATCCAGAACGCGATCAACGCCGGGGTCGACAGCATCGAACACGCCAGCCTCGCCGACGAAGCGACGCTGCAACTAGCGAAGAAGCATGGCACCTGGCTGGCGATGGACATCTACAACGGCGATTATATCGAGGATGTCGGCACCAAAGAGGGCTGGCCCGCCGAATATCTGCGCAAGAACCGCGAGACCACCGACGCCCAGCGCGCCGCCTTCCGCCGCGCCGTCGCGCTGGGGGTGAATATCGGTTTTGCGACCGACGCCGGCGTCTATCCGCACGGCCTGAATGCGCGCCAGTTCCGCTACATGGTCAAATATGGGATGACGGCGATGCAGGCGATCCAGTCCGCCACCGGCCGCGCCGCGATCGAGATGGGCCGCGATGATATCGGCGCGATCGTGCCGGGCCGTTTTGCCGATATGGTGGCGGTCAAGGCCGACCCGCTGGCCGACATTGCGGTGCTGGAAAAGATCGACCATGTGATGAAGGGTGGCGAACTCGTCCGTTAGCGACATTGTCCGGACAACGCGGGCGCCGCCCCGGATTTCCACGCTAATATTCGACGATGATCCGGACCCGGTTGGCGCTGAGGCCGACGGCACGGGCGATCTGATCGCGGCTGCGGTTGATCAACTCCCGAACCCCCTCGGGCACCGCATCGCCGAGCAAGTCAGCGACCGGGACACCCAGAATGGCGGCGAGTTTCGCCATGCGGCCGCGCTTGGGGCGCGACCGATCCTTTTCCCAGCTTGAAACCGACGGCGCGCTGACGCCCATCTGTTTGGCGACATCGGCCTGACTGAGTCCGGCTTTGGTGCGGAGCCGCTGAAGGCGGGCGCCAAACGTGTCATCGGTCAACGGCGGCGCGCGGCTTTCGTCGGCGCTGGGCGCCGGAGCGACGGCGCTAGCCAGTTCGGGGACCAGTTCAGAGACTATTTCAGGGGCCAGTTCGGGCGTCGGAGCGACGGCGCTTTTCAGTTCCACCGCGCTCAGCGTCGCCGACGATACCGGACCTTCAAACTGGCAGCCGAACAGCCGCCCGCTGGCCCAGATGACCACCGCCGTTATGTCACCGCCATGCGGCAGCTCGATTTCGATCCGGTCGCAGGCAGCCAGCTTGATATCGCTTTCAAACAGCAGGCCCGTTCCCGAGATATTGTGGATCTGCACCTCGATGCCGGTGCCATCATGCTGCACGCCGCGGGCCAGCAGGCTGAGTTTTCGGCGCGGTTCATGACGTTTGTCGCCACTGGACGTCGATGGCAGAAAATGTCCGAAAATTGGCATAGGCGACTGTTGGAGTTCGCTGGTTAAAAGAAGGTTAGCAAGCATGGCGAAAGGTGGCGCTCGGCGTGAAATATTCGGGCGTTGGCGCGGGCGAAAGGAGTGGAGGCAGTCGGCGGCTGGGAGCGACATCAAACCCGCAAACGACGAACGCGCTTGAACCCGCGCGCTGCGCCGCTAAACCGCTTTCATGCGAAACCATATCCTGACCAGCGCGCTTGCGCTCGCCGCCGCCCTGTCCACTCCCGCTTTTGCCCGGCCGATGACCGAGGTCGATCTGGCGACGCTGAAGCGCGTCGCGGCGCCGACCGCGTCGCCCGATGGCCGCTGGGTGGTGTTTCAGATGACCGAGACCGACGGTGCAACCTACAAGCGGTCAACCGGGCTGTGGCTGGTCGACCGCAATGGTAAGGACGCCGCGCCGGTGCGCGTCGCCGACACCGCCGACAAGAATGAAACCGCCCCCGCCTTTCACCCCGACGGCAGCCTTTATTTCCTGTCGAACGTGTCGGGCAAAAGCCAGGTGTGGCGGATCGATCCAAAGGTCGGCGGCGCCGCGGCGCAGGCCACCGACACCGCAGCCGATGTCGCGGGCTTCAAGATTTCGCCCGACGGGAAGCGCCTGCTCGCCTGGGGCGATGTGCCGCGCGAATGCACCGATTTCGGCTGCGATGCCAAGAACAAGGGCGCCCTCCCCGGCCCCGGCACCGGCCGCCTGTACCAGGACGGCGCAGGTTTCGTGCGCCATTGGGACAGCTGGGAAACCCCCGGCACCTACAGCCGCCCGTTCGTCTTCAACCTTGACGGCGGCAAGGCCAGCGCCCCGGGCGCCGTTGACGGCGGGCTGATCGGCGACAGCCCGTCGCAGCCCTTTGGCGGCGGCGACGAACTGGCGTGGGGCGCCGACAGCCGCACGGTGTTTTTCACGCTGCGCAAAGCCGACAAGGCTGAACCGACGTCGACCAACCTCGATATTTATAGCTGGCTGGTCGACAGCCGGATGATGCCGCAGAATTTGACCCAGGATAATCAGGCGACCGACACCCTGCCCGCGCCCTCGCCCGATGGCCAATGGCTGGCTTATGCCGCCATGGCGCGTCCGGGGTATGAGGCCGACCGGCAGGTGGTGATGCTGCGGAGCCTCGCCAGCGGCGAAACGCGCAAGCTCACCGACGCCTGGGACCGCTCGGTCGGCTCGATCGCCTGGGCGGCGGATGGCAAATCGCTCTATGTCACCGCGCAGGACGTGCTCGACCACCCGGTCTTCCGCGTCGACGTCAAGACCGGCAAGGTGACAAAGCTCAAGGCCACCACCGAAGCCTTTGAGGGCAATGTCGGCGACGTCACCCCGCTGCCCGGCGGCGCGCTGCTCTATTCGCGGAGCAGCGTCGCGGTGCCGACCGACCTGTTCGTCCGCGATGCGAAGGGCAAGGTCACCCGCCTGACCGACGTCAACCGCGCCCAGCTGGCCGAGATCGATCCCGTCGATGCCAAAAGGTTCAGCTTCAAGGGCGCCAACGGCGACACCGTGTGGGGCCAGATCGTCAAGACCGCCGATACCAAGGGCAAGGTGCCGGTCGCCTTCCTCGTCCATGGCGGCCCGCAGTCGAGCTTTGGCAACAGCTGGTCGACGCGCTGGAACCCGCGGCTGTTTTCGGCGCCCGGCTATGCCGCGGTCACCGTCGATTTCCACGGCTCGACCGGTTACGGACAGGCGTTCACCGACAGCATCAACCAGGATTGGGGCGGCAAGCCGCTCGAAGACCTCAAGCTCGGCCTCGCCGCGGTGGGGGCGCAGGACGCCAATGCCGACACCGCCAACGCCTGCGCGCTCGGCGGGTCTTATGGCGGCTATATGATGAACTGGATCGCGGGCAATTGGCCCGATGGCTTCAAATGCCTGGTCAATCACGCCGGGGTGTTCGACCTGCGCGCCATGGCGTTCGAGACCGAGGAAAGCTGGTTCGACGAATATGATCACGGCGGCCCCTGGTGGCAGCGCGCCGAGGGCGAGAAGTGGAACCCGGTGAACCATGTGACCAGCTGGAAAACCCCGATGCTGGTGATCCACGGCGAAAAGGATTTTCGCATCCCCTACAGCCAAAGCCTCGCGGCATTCCACGCCTTGCAACGACAGGGCGTCGAAGGCGAATTGCTGGTGTTCCCCGACGAGAACCACTGGATCCTGAAGGGTCAGAACAGCGTTCAATGGTATCAGACGGTGTTCGGGTGGATGGGCAAGCATTTGAAGAAGTAGCCCGCCCTCGTCACCCCGGACTTGATCCGGGGTCCATTGCCGCGCTCGCAGCTATGGATGCCGGGTCAAGCCCGGCATGACGACGGAGAAAGGGCTGGCTGCGCGATCACCCCCTTGCCGCGCCGCACCATGGCTGGCAAAGCGCGGCGCATCATGCCGATGGAAAAAACATTCGATCCCGCCGCGATTGAGGCGAAATGGGCCACTGAGTGGGAGAGCCGCGGGCTGTTTCGCCCGCACCGCCCCGACGCCACCCCCTTCACGATCGTCAACCCGCCGCCGAACGTCACCGGCGCGCTGCACATCGGCCATGCGCTCGACAACACGCTGCAGGACGTGCTCGTCCGCTACGAACGCCTGCGCGGCAAGGATGCGTTGTGGGTGGTCGGCATGGACCATGCCGGCATCGCGACGCAGATGGTCGTCGAACGCCAGCTGGAGGCTAGCCAGGACAAGCGCACCAATTACAGTCGCGAAGATTTCATCGACAAGGTGTGGCAGTGGAAGGCCGAAAGCGGCGGCCAGATCACCGGTCAGCTGCGCCGCCTCGGCTGCTCGATGGACTGGTCGCGCGAGCAGTTCACGATGGACCCACATTTCACCGCCGCGGTGGTCAAGGTGTTCGTCGACCTCCACAAAAAGGGGCTGATCTACCGCGACAAGCGCCTCGTGAACTGGGATCCGAAGCTCAAGACCGCGATTTCGGACCTCGAGGTCGAGACGCACGAGGTGCAGGGCGGGTTCTGGCACTTCCAATATCCGCTCGCCGACGGCGTGACGCTCGATGACGGGCGCAACCATATCGTGGTTGCGACGACGCGCCCCGAAACGATGCTCGCCGATATGGCGGTCGCGGTGCACCCCGACGATCCGCGCTACCAAAGCGTGATCGGCAAGGACATCCTGCAGCCGATCACCGGCCGCCGGTTCAAGGTGGTCGCCGACGAACATGCCGATCCCGAACTGGGGTCGGGCGCGGTGAAGATCACACCGGGGCATGATTTCAACGACTTCGACGTCGGCAAGCGCGCGGGCTTCAAGCCCGGCGAGATGCTCAACATGCTCGATGGCGATGCCAACGTCATCCAGACCGCCGACGGGTTGATTCCGGCCGAATATCTTGGCCTCCACCGCTTCAAGCGCGATGGTGTCGATGGCGCGCGCGAACTGGTCGTGCAGCGGATGAAGGAAGCGGGTTTCCTCATCCCCCACATCGTGACTTCAAAAGAGGGGGACGTCGTCAAGCACGACGCCGAACCGCGCACGATCCAGACGCCGTTCGGCGATCGCGGCGGCGTGGTGATCGAACCCTGGCTGACCGATCAATGGTATGTCGACGCCGAAACGCTCGCGCAGCCGCCGATGGCCGCGGTCCGCGACGGGCGCATCAATATCGTGCCCAAGACGTGGGAAAAGACCTTCTTCAACTGGATGGAGAACATCCAGCCGTGGTGCGTCTCGCGCCAGCTCTGGTGGGGGCATCGGATTCCGGCTTGGTATGGGCCGGTTATGGAGCACAGCGAAGAGCATGGTGAGATGCGGCCAACGTATAAGGCTTGGCCGCAGGGTACTTCAGCTGACGTCGAGACCATTTTCGTTGCGGAAACCTTCGAAGAGGCGGCGGAAAAGGCGAGAGTCTATTATTCTCAGTTTCCTTACTTCTCCGACACACTTAATTTGGTGGAACATCTCGGATTTCCAAGTTTCCATGAGTGGTTCCATTCGCCTCACAAAGGCGAACTAGCACTTCTCAGAGACGAGGACGTCCTCGACACCTGGTTCTCCTCCGCGCTCTGGCCCTTCGCCACCCTCGGCTGGCCCGAAGACACCGACCTCGTCAAACGCCACTATCCCAACGACGTCCTCATCTCCGGCTTCGACATCCTCTTCTTCTGGGATGCGCGCATGGCGATGCAAGGGATGGAGTTCATGGGCGATGTGCCGTGGAAGACGCTCTATCTCCACGGCCTCGTCCGCGCGCCCGACGGCGCGAAGATGTCGAAGTCGAAGGGCAATGTCGTCGACCCGCTCGGGCTGATCGACCAATATGGCGCCGACGCGCTGCGCTTCTTCATGGCGGCGATGGAAAGCCAGGGCCGCGACATCAAGATGGATGACGCGCGCCTCGCGGGTTATCGCAACTTCGCGACCAAGCTGTGGAACGCCGCGCGCTTCTGCGAAGCCAATGGCATTTCGGCCTCGACCACCCTCGAAGCCCCTGCGGCCACCCTGCCCGTCAACCGCTGGATCATCGGCGAAGTCGCGGCGACCGTCACCGCGATGGAAACCGCCTTCGCCGCGTACCGCTTCGACGAAGCCGCGAACGCGATCTACAGCTTTGCGTGGGACCGTTTCTGCGACTGGTATCTGGAGCTGATCAAGCCGACGCTCAATGAGGATGCCCAGTTCCAACCGGCGATGGCCGATGAAACCCGGCGAGTAGCTGGCTGGGCTCTCGATCAGATATTGGTGTTGCTGCATCCCTTCATGCCCTTCGTCACCGAAGAGCTTTGGCACGCCATGGGCGACCGGCCTAACCATCCGCTCATCACCGCCAACTGGCCGGTGCCGGAAGCTGAAGTGGACGCTGAAGCGAGCGCCCAGATCAACTGGCTCGTTGCGGTCATCAAAGAAGTCAGATCTGCCCGGACGGAATTGGGAATCAAGCCGGGCGATAAACTGATTGCCCACTTCCCTGTCAGTCTGCAGCCTCGTGTCAATGCAGGTTATCAGGCGCTTCTGCGCATCGCTCGACTTCAGGATGTCAGCTTCGACTCCGCGCCCGCGGGTGCTTCGGCCCAGCTCGTTGTCGAGGGTGAGACGATCACCGTCCCGCTCGAAGGCGTGATCGACATCGCCGCCGAACGCGACCGCCTGACCAAGGCGCTCGCCGCCGCGGCGAAGGAGCGTGACGGCCTCGCGGGCCGCCTGAACAACCCGTCGTTCGTCGAACGCGCCAAACCCGAAGCGGTCGACAAGGCGCGCGCCGATCACGCCGCGAAGGAAGCCGAAGCCGACCGCCTGACCGCCGCATTGGCAAGGCTCGGTTGACCGACAACGCGCCCGTCACGCCGACCCCGGTCGCCGCGGCGGCCGACCCCGCCGCCAATCCTCTCCCGCCGCGCCAGACCGCGCGCGGCGGGATGGACCTGACCAGCGGGCCGATCGCCAAGACGCTGATCATCTTTGCGCTGCCGACGCTGGCGTCGAATATCCTCCAGACGCTGTCGGGCTCGGTCAATTCGATCTGGGTCGGGCAGTTTCTGGGCAACAGCGCGCTCGCCGCGACCGCCAATGCCAACATCATCATGTTCCTGATGTTCGCCACTTTCTTTGGCTTCGGAATGGCGGCAACGGTGCTGATCGGACAAGCGATCGGGCGCGGCGACATCGATGCCGCGCGCCGCGCCGCGGGGGGTGCAATCGGCCTTGCCGCGTTGTTCGCAGTGGTCATCGCGGTCGTCGGCTGGTTCACCTCCGACGCGATCTTGCGCCTGCTCGAAACCCCGCCCGAAGCCTTTGCGCTGGCGCATGATTATCTGCGCGTCACCTTTGTCGCGATCCCGGCCAGCATGATTTCGGTGACGCTGATGATGGCCTCACGCGGCGCGGGCGATGCGGTGACGCCGCTGCGCTTCATGGTCCTGACGGTCGTCATCGACATCATCCTCAACCCGGTGCTGATCCTTGGGCTCGGCCCCGTCCCGCGGCTCGGCATCGCGGGCAGTGCGCTGGCGACCGCGATCGCCGGGACGATCAGCCTGATCGGCATGGTCATCTGGTTCTATGCCAAGGATCACCCGCTCCGCCTGCGCGGCCGCGAGCTTGCCTATCTGGCGCCCAGCTGGCGCGAGCTGCGCTTCATCATCGCCCGCGGGCTGCCGATGGGGGCGCAGATGCTGGTGATTTCGGGCGCCGGTCTCGTCATGGTCGGGCTCGTCAATCGCGAGGGGCTGGTCACCGCCGCCGCTTATGGCGCCACCCTCCAATTGTGGAACTATGTCCAGATGCCCGCGCTCGCGGTCGGCGCCGCGGTCAGCGCGATGGTCGCGCAGAATATCGGCGCCAACCGCTGGGATCGCGTGTCGACGATCACCAACAGCGGCATCACCGTCAACCTGGCGATGACCGGCGTCCTGATCACGCTGCTGCTCGTTTTCGATCGCGCCGCGCTCGCCCTGTTCCTCGGCAGCGAAAGCCCGGCGATCGATGTCGCGCGCCATATCCAGCTGATCGCGACATGGGGCTTCCTGCCGTTCGGTACCACGATCGTGCTGATTGGTACGTTGCGCGCCAACGGCTCGGTTGTCCCGCCGCTGATCATCCTGTTTCTGTCGGCGTTCCCGATCCGCCTCGGCCTCTATTATCTGACCTACCCCTGGCTGGGCGGCGACGCGATCTGGTGGAGCTTTCTGGTTTCCATGCTCGCGTCGATGACGATGGCGTGGATTATCTACCGGCGCGGCAATTGGCGCCGCGCCCTGCCCCAACCCGCCGCGGGCTGACGCTGCGGCTTTCGACCAAAGTGCGCGCCGCTTCGACTGGCGGTCCGGTGCACGCTAGCCTTCCTGCCGGTTTTGGGGCTAAGGCAGGCGCAATGAACTTGACCCTTCGCAAAGACGCGCTGCGCGACCAGCGTGCCAAGATGCTGGCGGCGGCGCCCGACTGGCGCGCCTCCGACGCCCGCGTCAATCCGCGCGTCGCGATCGGCTCGATCGTTGCGATGTGGCTGATCTATTTCCTGATCACCACCGGGCTCGGCCTGCTCACCGGGGTGTCCGAACAATGGTCGTCGGCCGGCCGCCGCGGCATCGTCGTCGTCGCGGGCATCCTGTGTACCTTTGTGCTGTACCAATTGCTTCAGCGCGCCCAGCCGCAAAGTTTCGGCGCCCGCCTTGCGGCGGCCCTCGGCGCGGCGGTGCCGCTCGTCATCGTCTATGCATCGGTCAATTTGCTGGTCTTTTATTATTGGTTCCCGGTATCCGAAGCCGCCAGGATCATCGAAGAAATGCAGGCGAAATATCCCGGTGCCTGGGAAACGGTGCTGATCCTCGACAGTTCGATCCGCTGGTATTTCTTTTTTGCGGTGTGGGCGGCGCTTTATGTCGCGTTCGGCTATGCCAATGAAATGCGCGCGGTCGAACGGCGCGCCAATCACTTCCGGCTCGAGGCCAAAAATGCCCAGCTGCGGGCGCTGCATTACCAGGTCAATCCGCACTTCTTGTTCAACACCCTCAATTCGCTATCGACCCTGGTCCTCAAAGGATCGAAAAGCGAGGCCGAGACGATGATCATGAATCTGTCGTCCTTCCTGCGATCGAGCCTGGCAGTCGATCCCGAACAGCTGGTCGGCCTCGACGAAGAAATCGCGCTGCAACGCCTGTATCTCGATATCGAACAGACGCGCTTTCCCGACCGGTTGCAGGTCGAGGTCACGATTCCCGACGAGCTGAAAAATGCCTCTGTCCCGGTCCTGATCCTGCAACCGATCATCGAAAATGCGATCAAATATGGCGTCGCGCCGACCAAGGGCAAAATCGCCATCCGCCTGCACGCCAGCGCCGAATTTGGCCTGCTGGTGCTACGGATCGACAATGACATCGACGTCAAGGCGCCGGCGCCGCCTTCGGGCACCGGCCTTGGCCTCGGCAATGTTCGCGAGCGGCTGCTGACCCGCTACGGCCCGACCGCCGGGTGCGAATGGGGGCCGTCGGACGATGGCGGGTTCGTCGTATCGCTGTGGCTGCCGCTGGCCCGGGAGGCCTGCCCATGATCCAGACGCTGCGCACCCTGATCGTCGATGACGAACCGCTGGCGATCGAGCGTCTGCAAATCCTGACCGGACAACAGGACGGGGTGTCGCTGGTCGGCACCGCCAGCGACGGCGCCTCGGCGCTCCGCATGGTCGATGCGCTCGCTCCCGACCTGGTGCTCTGCGA
Organism: uncultured Sphingopyxis sp.; assembly: GCA_964502035.1. Lineage (GTDB taxonomy): Bacteria > Pseudomonadota > Alphaproteobacteria > Sphingomonadales > Sphingomonadaceae > Sphingopyxis. The sequence goes on from CAZCUW010000043.1 coordinate 14,232, forward strand.
CATTGCGATGCCCGATCTCAACGGGCTGGAGGTTGCCGCCGCGATCGAACGGCTCGACAATCCCCCCGCAGTGATCTTTGTCACCGCATTCGACCAATATGCCGTCGCCGCCTTCGATGTCGCGGCGGTCGATTATCTGCTCAAACCGGTATCGCCCGATCGGCTGGCGCGCGCGCTCACGCGGGTCCGCGAGTGGCGCGCGACCGACCGCGCGCCGACCCAGAAAAGCAAATGGATCAACGAATTCTGGGTCCAGAACCGCGGCGAGATGCTGCGGATCGACGCCGGCCAGGTCGACCTGATCGAGGCCGAGCGCGACTATATGCGCCTCCATCTCGGCGCGCGCAGCTGGCTGATCCACCAGACGATCAAATCATTGGAAGCGCGAATGAACCCCGATCAGTTCATGCGCATTCACCGCTCGAAAATGGTCCGCCGCGATGGCATCGTCGGGCTGAAACATCATGGCGACGGCGCCTGGAGCGTCGATCTTGGCGAAGGCGGCATCCATCGCATCGGCCGCACCTATCTGCACGACGTCAAAGCGATCATGCACGCCTGAACGACAAAAGGCGGCCATGCCTCCGGGGGGAGCATGGCCGCCTTCCTCTTTTGCTCGCCGTTGCCGCGCCGTCAGGGCGCCGAAACAAAGATCGTCTGGCTGCGATCGGCCAGCCGGGTGCTGCTGCCATTCAGCAGGTTCGCCATTTTGACGTCGGCATCGGCCATTGTGGCGGCCTGACAAGCCTCAGCGATCGCGCGCTCCTGCAGACTGGGCCGATACTGCGGGCGGCTGTTGCACACGGTCCGCACCGCCGATTTGACGCGCGCATTCAGCCGCTCGCGGCCTTCGACGCTGGCCAGATTCAGGTCGTTGTAGCGCACGACAACGGTCCGTCGTTCGCCAAAATCATCCTCGGCCGCGGCCGGAACGCTCAGGCCGACACACGCCACCGGCGCGCTCAGCAAGATCAGGGAAAGTTTCGCCATGGGGGAGTCCTCTCTTCAAGGGATGCGGAATACCGGATCGCGGACCGGGGAGACCGTCGGTCCGATATCCCGCAAAGGGGTGATATCCCCTAGACGTCATCAAAATCGCGTTTGGATCGATCGGCGCAAACGGCGGCTCGATTTACGGACGAAGGCTGCTTATCCATCGACGAATGGACGACCGATGGGCAATTTCATGGCGTCCGGCTTGCATCAGACATCCCGACATGACCAAATTGGGCCATAATGTGGAAATTATCTTTCACCGCGAATCGATCGGACGGAAATCGGCGAGGCGGCAAGCGGTTTGCCCGCTGGTCGATTGTCGCGCTGACCGGGACCGTTGGCGGTATCATCCTGGGCAATATTGCCGCCGGACCACTTACTGACGAGCGCACCGCCGCGACCGCGTCTTTCTCGCGCCTTAGCGCCAATCCCGACGCACAAAACGCGCGGGGCGAAGGCGCCGCACCCTGCCTCGATTGCCCCGACAGCTATGGCGTTGGCGCCAGGCTGCGCGCCGATCGCGACCAGCGGATGAGCGATGAATTTCGCGAATTGGGGGCGGTGGATGTCGATCCGCCGCTGCCTGCGGACCCGATCGACGACTATCGGTACGGCGGCCGTTTTCCGGACCCCGAACCGCGCGAGCAGGGCGCCGCGCCGTCGCCGGATCCGATTGCCGCAGCACCGCCGATCACTGATGGGATGCCAGCAGACGCAATCCCGTCCCCGCCCGCGGAATGAGGATCGTTTAGCGCGGCGGCGGCGCCGGCTTGGCGCAGCGCGTCGTATCGCCGGCCTTGCACGCCGCGACATCGGCCTCCCACCTCATCCGCTCTTCCGCCGACATCGCGGCCACGCGGGCCTTTTCGGCCTCGTAAGCCGCGGTTTCCTCGGAAAACTCGCTCTGGTCATGCGCAATCTGCTGCGCCGCGGCCGACACTTCTTGCTGATAGGTCACGGTTTCCGCCTTCGCCCGCGATGCCTGCTCGGCGTTCAGCCGCGCTGTGTTCGACCGTTCCTCAGCCGTCGTGCCGTCGGGCAGCTTCTTCGCGGCAGCCGTCGCGGGCGTTGCAGTCGCGGGAGTTGCGGCCGGTGACGCCTCGATCGGCGTCTGAAAGGCCGCAGCCTGCCCTGCGCCCATCAGTGCCAGCACGGCGGTGGCGGCCCAAATCATTCTGGTCATCGAAGCTCTCCTGCAATCCAATGCTCTGCCGCTCCAACGCTTCGCCTGATGGGGCGTTCCCGACATCGAATTGACCTCGCCGCGGGCAGGCGCCATGCTGCGGCCTCACCCTGTCCGATCGGCCCACCATTTGCCAGCATCGTCGAAACATCCGCTCAATCGCCCGGTATTTTTCACCCCGCTCGCGATCCTGCTCGCCGCGGTGATCCTCAGCCTGTGGCAGGGTGCCGCGGTCCTCGCCGCCGAAACCGCCATCAACGATTGGATCCTACGCTATTTCTCGCCGCTGTTCGCCTGGGCCGGACTCGCCTTTCTGGCGCTGCTTGCGGGCATTGCACTCTCGCCCTTGGGCGGGAGGATCATCGGCGGGCCGCTGGCGAAGCCGATCTTGAGCCGCTGGCGCTGGTTCGCGGTCACGCTCTGCACCACCATCGCGACCGGCATCCTGTTCTGGGGCGCTGCCGAGCCGCTGTTCCACCTCAACGATCCGCCCGCGATGCTGGGCTTGCAACCGGGCAGCGATGCCGCCGCGACCTTTGCGATGTCGACGATGTTCCTGCACTGGACGCTGACCCCCTACGCGATCTACACCGTCGCCGGGCTCGCCTTCGCGCTCGTCTATTACAACCGCCGCGAACCGTTCAGCCTGTCGTCGCTGTTCGTCCCGCTGCTCGGCCAGCGCGCGCACGGCCCGGTCGGCACGGGCGTCGATATCATCTGCCTCTACGCGCTCGTCGCCGGGATGGCGGCGTCGATGGGCGCGGGCATATTGGCGCTGGCGGGCGGGATCGAAGGGATTGGCGGCTTTGCGGGCGGCACCGCGCTGCGCTGGGCGATCGCCGCAGCAATCGTTGGCAGCTTCCTGATCTCCGCGGCGACCGGACTGCAAAAGGGGATCGCCGGGCTGTCGGTGCTGAACACCTGGATTTTCTTTGCAATTATCGCCTTTGTGCTGATTGCCGGACCGACCGCCGAGATGCTGGGGCTTTCGCTGCGCGGCGGTGCCGATTATTTTCAAACCTTCATCCCCCGCAACCTCGGCCTCGACGTCGACACCGGCTGGCACCGGCAATGGACGATCTTCAACTGGGCCAATTGGTTCGCCTGGGCGCCGGTGACGGCGCTGTTTCTCGGCCGCCTCGCCGTCGGCTACAGCGTCCGCGCCTTCATCCTTTACAATCTGATCCTGCCGTCGCTGTTCGGCGCGGTGTGGATGACCGCAATTGCTGGCGCGACGGTCGCACTCGACCAGCAGAGCGGCGCCAGCCTCTATGCGATCCTGACCGCGCAGGGCCCCGACCCGGTGCTGTTCCGCCTGTTCAGCGCGCTGGGCGGCGGCCCCGGCGTCGCGGCGGTCGTCCTGTTCGCGATTTTCCTCTCTTACGTGGCGGGTGCCGACGCCAATGTTTCGGCGATGAGCGCGCTATCGACGCGCGGCATCACCCCCGATGCCCCCGAAGCTCCGTTCGGGGTGCAGGCAGTGTGGGGCATCACCGTCGGGCTGGTCGCGCTGGTACTGGTCGCGGGCGGCGGCATCGACGGCATCCGCATGATGTCGGTACTGGGCGGCTTTCCCGCGCTGTTCGTGATCATCGGCGCGGCGCTGTCGCTGACCGTGATGGCGGCACGGGGACGGCACGAAGCCGCCCCCGCCCAATCCTGAAAAAGGGGCTTCAGGACTTACCAGATTTTGGTGCGCTCCTCGGGCTTCAAATAATATTTCGCCCCGGCCTGAATACCGAACGCCTTGTACCAGGCATCGACGTTGCGCACCGGGCCGATGATGCGCCAGCGCGCCGGGCTGTGCGGATCGCTCGCGACCTGCTGTTTGACCGCGTCGTCGCGCGCCTTGTCGCGCCACGCCTGTGCAAAGGCCAGGAAGAAACGCTGGTCGCCGGTCAACCCGTCGATCACCGGCGCTTCCTTGCCGCCGAGCGAACGGTGGTAGGCGTCGTAGGCAACCTCCAGCCCGGCCAGATCGGCGATATTTTCGCCCATCGTCAGATCGGGGTTGATGAACGCGCCCGGCGCCGCCTCATAGGTCGCATATTGGGCGCCGAACGCCTTGGCCGCGGCGTCGAACTTTGCTGCATCCTCGGCGGTCCACCAATCGCGCACCGCGCCGTCGGCATCGATCTTGCGCCCCTGATCGTCGAAGCCGTGGATGATCTCGTGGCCGATGACGGCACCGATCGCGCCATAGTTGACGGCGTCGTCGACGCTTTCGCTGAAATAGGGCGCCTGCAAGATGCCCGCCGGGAACACGATTTTGTTCTCCAGCCCGCCGTTATAGGCGTTCACTTCCTGCGGGTTCATCGCCCATTTCTTGCGATCGACCGGCTGGTTCAGGTCCGCCAGGCCATAGGCATATTCAAAGGCCGCGCTGCGTTTCACATTACCGTAAAGGTCGGCCGGATCGATCCGAAGCGCCGCATAGTCGCGCCATTTGTCCGGATAGCCGACCATGACGTCCATCTTTGCGAGCTTTGCCAGCGCCGCGTCCTTGGTCGCCGGCGCCATCCAGCTGTTCGCACGAATACGATCGCCCATCGCCAGCTTCAGATTGGTGACCAGCACCTCCATCTTCGCCTTGGCGCTCGCCGGGAAATATTGCGCCGAGTAGGTTTCACCGACCAGTTCACCCAGGCTGCCGTCGACCAGCGTCAGCCCGCGCTTCCACCGCGGCCGCAGTTCGGACACCCCGCTCAGCACCTTCGAATATTCGAACCGGCTGTCGACGAAGGGCTTGGACAAATAAGGCGCGGCATTGTCGGCAACGTGGAACTGCTGCCACAGCTTGATCGTGTCGAGCGGCGTTTTGGCATAAAGCGCCGCGATGTCGCGCACCGCGGTCTTTTCGTTGACGATGATACGTTTCTGCGGCCCGATCCCGGCGCCCGCGAACCAGGCCGCCCAGTCGAGCCCGGGCGCATAGGCGGCCAGCTCGTCGGACGACATCGGGTTGTTGATCTTGCCGATGTCGCGGCGGTCGGCGATCGCCCAGCTGACCTTCGCAATCTCGGTCTCGAACGCCAGCACCGCGTCGGCGGCCTTTCCGGGATCGGCCTGCCCCGCCATCGTCATCGTCCGCGCGATATAGGCGCGGTACGCATCGCGCTGCGGCTTGAAGCTGTCGCTCAGATAATAATCGCGTTCGGGCAGGCCGAGTCCGGCCTGTCCCAGCCACAGCACATTGACCGTGGGATCGGCGGTGTCGGCATAGGGCCCGCCGCTGACGATCGTCGCGCCGAACGTCCCCTGGGTACCGCCCATGAAACGCGCCATTTCGGCCTTGTCCCTGATTGCCGCGACGGCGGCGATGTCGGCGAGCAGCGGCTTGGCACCGAGCGCCTCGACCCGCGCCTCGTCCATGAAACTTTGATACAGTCCGCCGACCTGGCTCGTCGCCGGCGCCCCCGCGACGACCGCGCGCAGTTGCCGCTGGGTCAGGTTGTAAACGTCGTAACCGACCCCCGCCGACCCTTGGTCCGACGGAATTTCGGTGCGCGCGAACCAGCCGCCATTGGCATATTTGTCGAAATCGTCGCCGGGTTTCACCGCCGGATCGCGCGCCCCCAGATCGACACCCCAGGTGCCGAAGGTCAGGGCTTTCAGCGATTCGGTCTCGGCGTTGCCTGACGCCTCGTCGGCTACCTCAGTCAACGGTGCGGACGGCGTTCCTTCCTTTGCCAGCGCCGGAACGCCAACCAGAACGGCGGCAATCGCAAGGCTCGCGGCCCCTCCAAAAATTTTCGTCATTCCCCAGTCTCCCGATGTTTCCCGCACCGCCCCGCAGAAACGGTGGTTCATACCTGACTTGTCCGCCCGTGACGCCAGGCGGTCAACACGCGATACGACGCTTGGTCGAAGTCTTTGGGATGTTGGTGGAAAGGGCACAACGTCCCGCCTTGCATTGCGATGCAGCTCTTGCCGTCCTATCTATCGTCCAACCGCGCAAAACCGCACTTGCGCCCTTAGAACAAATCTGGAACAAACCTCCCCCATGAGTCTCGCCCATATTTCCCGTCCGCACGGCTTTTCCCAATGCTGACCCACATCAAAGTCCGCGGTGCGCGCGAACACAACCTGAAGGGCGTGAACGTCGATCTGCCGCGTGACGCGCTGGTCGTCATCACCGGCCTGTCGGGTTCGGGCAAATCGAGCCTCGCGTTCGACACAATCTATGCCGAAGGGCAGCGCCGCTATGTGGAGTCGCTCTCTGCCTATGCGCGCCAGTTCCTCGAAATGATGCAAAAGCCCGACGTCGAGCATATCGACGGACTGTCGCCGGCGATCAGCATCGAGCAGAAGACGACGTCGCGCAATCCGCGCTCGACCGTTGCGACGGTGACCGAAATCTACGACTATATGCGCCTGCTGTGGGCGCGCGTCGGGGTGCCCTATTCGCCGACCACCGGCGAGCCGATTTCGGCGCAGACGGTCAGCCAGATGGTCGACCGCGTGATGCAATTGCCCGAAGGCACCCGCGCTTACCTCCTCGCCCCCGTCGTGCGCGGGCGCAAGGGTGAGTATAAGAAGGAGCTCGCGCAGTGGCAGAAGGACGGCTTCACGCGCGTCCGCATCAACGGCGAGTTTTACGAGATCGGCGAGGCGCCGACGCTCGACAAAAAGTACAAGCATGACATCGAGGTGGTTGTCGACCGCATCGCGGTGCGCGAGGGACTGGGGACGCGGCTCGCCGACAGTTTCGAGACCGCGCTGAAGCTCGCCGACGGGCTCGCATACGTCGATCTGGCCGACGGCGCGGTGCCGGGGCGCGAAGAGGAAGACACCGGCGGCGCGATGAAGGGCGCGGGCATCCCCGCGAACCGCCTGATCTTCAGTGAGAAATTTTCCTGTCCGGTCAGCGGTTTCACGATCGCCGAGATCGAACCGCGACTGTTCAGCTTCAACGCGCCGCAGGGCGCTTGCCCCGCGTGCGACGGGCTCGGCGAGCGGCAGGAGTTCGACCCCGATCTGGTGGTGCCCAACCATGCGCTGAGCCTGAAAAAAGGCGCGGTGGTGCCGTGGGCGAAATCGAACCCGCCCTCGCCTTATTATATGCAGGTGCTGGAAAGCCTGGGCAAAGCCTATGGCTTTGAGCTGACCACGCCGTGGCAGGATCTGCCCGGCGAGGTGCAGCTGATCATCCTGTATGGCAGCGGTGGCAAGCCGGTCGAGCTGACCTTCAAGGACGGGCGCCGCAGCTACACGACGCACAAGGCGTTCGAGGGCGTCATCGGCAACCTCAACCGCCGCCTGCTCCAGACCGAAAGCGCGTGGATGCGCGAGGAATTGAGCAAATATCAGACGCCGCAACCGTGCGAGACATGCCATGGCGCGCGGCTGCGCCCCGAACCGCTGGCGGTCAAGATCGCGGGCGAGGACATCAGCCGGTCGGCGCAGCGGTCGGTGGCCGACGCCCTCCACTGGTTCTCCACCCTCGATGCCAAGCTGAACGACACCCAGAAGCAGATCGCCAAAGCGATCCTCAAGGAAATCAACGAGCGGCTCGGCTTCCTTAACAATGTCGGGCTCGACTATCTCAACCTCAACCGCACCAGCGGGACATTGAGCGGCGGCGAGAGCCAGCGCATCCGCCTCGCCAGCCAGATCGGCAGCGGGCTATCGGGGGTGCTCTACGTCCTCGACGAACCGAGCATCGGCCTTCACCAGCGCGACAACGACCGGCTGCTCGCGACGCTGAAACGCCTCCGCGATCTCGGCAACACGGTGATCGTCGTCGAGCATGACGAGGATGCGATCCGTCACGCCGATTATGTCGTCGACATGGGCCCCGGCGCCGGGCTGCACGGCGGCGAGATTGTCGCCGAGGGGACGCTGGAGGAGGTACTGAAAAGCGACAAGAGCCTGACCGCGGCGTATCTCAACGGCACCAAGCGCATCGAGATTCCGAAACACCGCCGCAAGGGCAATGGCTTCGACCTGGTGCTGAAGGGCGCGCGCGCCAACAACCTGAACAATGTCACCGCGAAGATCCCGCTCGGCACCTTCACCTGCGTCACCGGCCTGTCGGGCAGCGGCAAGTCGAGCCTGATCATCGACACGCTTTACGCCAGCGCGGCGCGGGTGCTGAACGGGGCGCGGATGATCGCGGGACCGCACGACAGCCTGAAAGGGCTGGAGCATTGCGACAAGGTGATCGACATCGACCAGTCGCCGATCGGCCGCACCCCGCGCAGCAACCCCGCGACCTACACCGGCGCCTTCACGATCATCCGCGACTGGTTCGCGGGGCTGCCCGAAAGCCAGGCGCGCGGGTACAAACCGGGGCGGTTCAGCTTCAACGTCAAGGGCGGGCGGTGCGAGACCTGCACCGGCGACGGGCTGATCAAGATCGAGATGCACTTCCTGCCCGACGTCTATGTGACGTGCGAGACGTGCCACGGCAAACGCTACAACCGCGAAACGCTCGAGGTGAAGTTCAAGGGCCACAGCATCGCCGACGTGCTCGACATGACGGTCGAGGATGCCGCCGAATTCTTCAAGGCGGTGCCGTCGATCCGCGAAAAGATGGCGATGCTGGTCCGCGTCGGCCTCGGTTATATCCACGTCGGGCAACAGGCGACGACGCTGTCGGGGGGAGAGGCGCAGCGCGTCAAGCTGGCCAAGGAATTGTCGCGGCGCTCGACCGGGCAGACGCTCTACATCCTCGACGAACCGACCACCGGGCTGCATTTCGAGGATGTCCGCAAATTGCTCGAAGTGCTGCAGGCGCTCGTCGATCAGGGCAACAGCGTCGTGGTGATCGAGCATAATCTCGATGTCATCAAGACCGCCGATTACATCCTCGACCTCGGCCCCGAAGGCGGGGTCAAGGGCGGCGAAATCGTCGCCGCGGGCACCCCCGAGCAAGTGGTGAAGGAGAAACGCAGCTTCACCGGGCAATATCTGGCACCGCTGTTAGGAAAATAAGATCCTCCCCCTGCGGGGAGGGGCGCCACCCGCAGGATGGTGGAGGGGCACCCGCGGCATCACGCAAGGCCGCGGGGGGCGCAGCACTATTTTATTTCACGCAAAGGCGCGAAGCCTGTCCTGAGCGCCTGCAAGGCAGTCGAAGGGATGCGAAGAAGGAAGAAAGAGAGGCTCACACAAAGGCACGAAGCCACAAAAATGCCCCAAATCCGTTCGCCCTGAGCTTGTCAAAGGGCCGGTCTTCCCGCGAGCCTGCAAAGAGAAGACCTATGATCGCCTCAGCCCGACAAGCTCAGCATGAAACATGATCTTCGTGCCTTTGTGCCTTTGTGTGAGTCATTTCGCTGACCAACTGCACGATTCTGCATCCGATCTAGGAGACAAGCAAACTGTTGCCGTAAAGACAATCGCCGATCCGCGTGATCGCAGCCCGAAGTGACTGATTTACTTTCTGATGTTAGCGACTAATTTACTATAGGCGAATAAATGCTAAAAATGTGCACGGGAAATGCGGGGAGGCAATGTGGCTACTCTATTCGTCATCGTTTTTTTTGCGGCGATTGTTGGTGTTTTCAAACCTTACATCAAAGACGCAAAGCGTTGGCATTTCGGCCTCGGCGCATTCGTGGCACTCATCCTGATCGGCGCGGTCGCTGAACCGTCCTCCAGTGCCGACGCGGCATCCAGCGGCGCGACGGCCAATGCGTCCAGCCCTACCGGTGAGGATGCGACGAAGCCAAGCGCGGGGGTTGCGGAGAAGGACAAAGAGCCGGAAAGTGAATGGCATTACTCGACCGAGAAGGATGAAATGCGAGGGGCCGAGTCTCATTACGCTCAACTCGAAGCAACGAACACGATCGACCTCGACTTCCCCTATGGCGAACAGCGCGGTCGTATTCTCGTGAGGCAATCCGCTCAATTCGGCTTCGACATTCTGGTTGGCGTGCCAAGCGGGCAGATCATGTGCAACAGTTTCTCGAACTCTCACTTTAACGTGAAATTCGACGATGGCCCAATCCAGCGTTACGGCTGCACCGACGCAAGTGACGGCACGAGTAACATGATTTTCATCCAAGGTTCCAAAGGATTTTTGAGCAAGCTCAAAAAATCGAAGAAAGCGGTCATCGAAGCTGAGTTCTTCCAGAACGGTATGCAGCAGATGGTCTTCAACACAGCCAATCTCAAATGGGAGAACTGACAAAATGCCTTCTGTTCAACGCGAGGTAAGCGACCGCACGTTCTTCGGCAAACTGATGAAATGGATCTTTATCGGGTTTAACGTCCTGATGCTCGTCTGGATGGTTAGCTCTTGTGCAGCGGTTGGCGAGGTTTCCGCCGGAGCAGTAAACGACGCAGAGCGCGCCGGGGCTGCAATCGGCGCAGGTCTAGGAATGACATTCCTCTTGTTCGTCTGGGGGATAGGTGACGTGATTCTCGGTATGTTCGTTCTTTTCACTCGCCGCAAGAAGATCATCACTGTAGGTCACATACCCATAAACAGGATTCCCATGGAGGGTAATTTCTGATTCAGTCT
>CAZCUW010000044.1:0-24604 GCA_964502035.1 uncultured Sphingopyxis sp.
GGGCGCCTATCCGGATAGGCGCCCCCTTCGACTGCCTTGCAGGCGCTCAGGACAGGCTTCGACAGGCTCAGGGCTACGGTGTCGGAATAGGCGCGTCTAAATCGTCGTATCCGCCTCAGGCACCGACCGGATCAAATCGCGGGCAAAGCCGATCAGCCCGATCTGGCGCCGCCGCTTCAATCGCTCAGCGCGCAGGATCGCCATCACCTCGCCGTAGCACTCGTCGACATTGTCGTTGATCAGCACATAGTCATAGCCGTCCCAGTGGCTGATCTCGTTCGCGGCGCGCGCCATGCGCGCGGCGATCACTTCGTCGCTGTCGGTCTTGCGCGCGCGGAGCCGACGTTCGAGCTCGTCCATCGTCGGCGGCAGGACAAAGACGCGCACGACGTCGGGGCCGGCCTCTTGATATAATTGCTGCGCGCCCTGCCAGTCGATGTCGAACAGCACGTCCTTGCCCGCGTCGAGCAGCTCGTCGACCCGCGCCCTCGGGGTGCCATAGCGATGGCCAAAGACATGCGCCCATTCGAGGAATTCGCCGTCGGCCGCCATCTGCTTGAAGGTTTCGACATCGACGAAATGATAGTCTTTGCCATCGACTTCGCCGGGGCGCGGCGGCCGGGTGGTGGCGGAGATCGACAGCGCAATGTCGGGATCGACCCCCAGCATCTTTTTCGAAATCGTGGTCTTGCCTGCGCCCGACGGCGAGGAGAGGACGAACAACACGCCGCGGCGGTCGAGGTGGACGCTTTCAGCCATGGCCGCTATTCGCGAAAGGCGCGCCAGTGGTCAAGCGCGAAGGGGACGAAGCATGGCAGGAATTTCGCGCACGGGTTGGCTGGTCGCCGCGGCGCTGATTGCGCTATTCACCGCCATCCTGTTCGCGATGGGCCGCCCGCCGATCTGTCCGTGCGGCACGATCAGCCTGTGGCACGGCACCGTCCAGTCGAACCAGAACAGCCAGCAGATTTCGGACTGGTACAGTTTCAGTCACATCATCCACGGCTTTATCTTTTACGGCCTCGGCCGCTGGCTGCTGCCGCGCCAGCCCCTATGGGTCGCACTGGCGCTGGCGATCGGGATCGAGGCGGCGTGGGAGATTTTGGAGAATAGCCCGATCATCATCGACCGCTACCGCGAGGTGACGATGGCGTTCGGCTACAGCGGCGATTCGATCCTCAATTCGGTCAGCGATGCGCTGTTCATGATCGCGGGTTTTCTGGCCGCGAGCCGGATGCGCTGGTGGATCACCGTCGCCATCGCCATCGTCTTTGAATTGTTCACCCTGTGGACGATCCGCGACAATCTGACGCTCAACGTGCTGATGCTCGTCTCGCCCATCGAGGCGATCAAGGAATGGCAGGCGGGGAGCTGATTAGCCGAATCAGTGGATCGCAGGACGCGGCGCGGCGCTGTCAAACGGGATCGCCGGTGGCAATGCATCGCCCATCGTCTGCCCGTCGGTAGGAATGTCTGCGGTCCCGGCATAGCTGTCGACGACACCAGCCTGCGCCAGCTGCGAATCGATTGCGTGCGCCGCTTCGGCGGCCTTGCGCGCTTCGGCGCGCTCGGCCCATTTCTTGGTCAGATAGCCCGCCGCCGCCCACGCCGCCATCGCGGCGTAGCGCTGCGGAAACAGCCGCCGTGCCGCGAACAGCGCGCCCGCGCCGATCACGGCGCCCGCGACGGGGTGATTGCCCTTTTGCTTGCCGATTGCGCTGCCCAGCACGCCGCCAACGATCCTGCCAATCATGCCCAAATCTCCTTCTCCCCTATCAATTCGCTAAGGGGCTTTGGGTTCCGGCCCCAGCATCGTCCGCGGATCGACCAGCCGGTCGAACGTCGCGGCATCGACGTAGCCCAGTGCCAGCGCCGCGTCCTTCAGCGTGGTTCCGCTTTCGTGCGCGTGCTTGGCGATCTTTGCCGCCCGGTCATAACCGATTGCGGGGGCGAGCGCGGTGACGAGCATCAGCGAGCGGTTCATCAGCTCGTCGATGCGGGCATGGTTGGGTTCGAGGCCGGTGACGCAATGCTGGGTAAAACCCGCCATGCCGATGCTCAGCAGCTCGATCGAGCGCAGCACATTGGCGCCGATCAGCGGCTTGAAGACATTGAGTTCCAGATGCCCCTGCATGCCGCCGACGGTCACCGCCTGATGATTGCCGATCACCTGCGCCGCCACCATCGTCAGCATCTCGCACTGGGTCGGGTTGACCTTGCCTGGCATGATCGAGCTGCCGGGCTCGTTGGCGGGCAGGTCGAGTTCGCCCAGCCCCGCGCGCGGCCCCGACCCGAGCAGCCGGATATCATTGGCGATCTTGGTCAGCGCGACCGCGAGCGTGTTGAGGGCGCCCGAAAAAAAGACCAGCCCGTCGTTTGAGCCCAGCGCCTCAAACTTATTGCGCGCCGGTTCAAAGGCGATCCCGGTCGTGCGGCTGAGTTCGTCCGCCATCGCCACGTCGAATCCCGCCGGTGCGTTGAGCCCGGTGCCGACTGCGGTGCCGCCTTGCGCCAGCTTGTTGATATCATGCGCCAGCGCGCCCTCGATCCGCGCGCGGCACGCGATCAGCTGCTGGGCATAGCCCGAAAACTCCTGCCCCAGCGTCAGCGGCGTCGCGTCCTGCAAATGGGTGCGGCCGATCTTGACGATGTCGGCCCACGCGCCCGCCTTTGCTGCGAGCGCATCGGTCAGCGCGATCAGCGCGGGCAGCAGCCTTGCCGTGGTTTCGACCGCCACCGCGACATGGATCGCGGTCGGAAAGCTGTCGTTCGACGACTGGCCCATGTTGACATGGTCGTTGGGGTGGACGGGGGTCTTGCCGCCGCGCGTTCCTGCCAGCGCTTCGTTGGCGATTCCCGCGATCACCTCGTTGGCGTTCATGTTCGATTGGGTGCCGCTGCCCGTCTGCCAGATCGCGAGCGGGAACTGATCGTCATATTGCCCGGCCGCAACGGCATCGGCGGCAGCGGCAATCGCGTCGGCCAGTCCGGCATCCAGCCCATGCGCGCGGTTGACCCGCGCCGCCGCGGCCTTGATCCGCGCCAGGCCATGGACGATCGGTACCGGCATGCGCTCGTGCGCGGGAAAGGCGAAATTATGGCGGCTGCGCTCGGTCTGTGCCCCCCAATAGGCGTCGGCCGGAACCTCGATCGCGCCGATGCTGTCGGTTTCGGTCCGCGTTCCGCTCATCCCACCAGCATCCGCGTCACCAGCACCGACCCCGCCCAGATCATCGCGACCAGCCCGAGCAACTGCCAATATCCGGGCTCGCCGACGCGGCGGCGGAGCCAGGCGGCGATCAGCCAGACCAGGACGAGCGCGGGGGTGAGAATCATCAGGCTGAAACGCAGCAATCCGTCGGCGATCTGGCCGCGCGAGGTCGCTTCCTCGAACAGGCTATAACCCTCGACGCTCCACCAAAAGGCGGCGGTCAGGACCAGCATCCCCGCGAGTGCCCAATATTGCCAGAACCGGCTGGGGGGCCATGGCGGCGCCACGGCGCGCTACTTCCGCTTGCCGAAATCCACCGTCACGACGTTCGACCCGTCATCGCTGATCGTCTCGGGGCGGTCGTTGTCGGCCTCGTCATGCGGTTCGGGCTGGGCGGCATCGTCGTCGCTGACCTGGAACTGCAGCCCGAAATCGACCGACGGATCGACGAAGGCGGTGATCGCGGCATAGGGGATGGTCAGGATCGACGGCGTCTGGTTGAACGACAGGCCGACGCTGAAATGATCGTCGGCGACCTTCAGATCCCAAAAGCGGTTCTGCAGCACGATCGTCATTTCATCGGGGAATTTGGCGATCAGATGCGCCGGGATGTTGACCCCGGCGGCCTGCGTCTTGAACGTGATATAGAAATGATGCTCGCCGGGCAGGCTGTCATAGCCTTCGACCTGGCGCAGCACACGGCCGACCACGGCGCGCAGGGCGTCCTGCACGATTTCGTCATAGGGAATCAGGCTGTCGCGGACTTCGTCACTCATGGGGCAGGGGGATGAACGGACCGGGCGCGTCGGTCAAGGGGGGTCAAGGGGGGATCGAGGCGCGTAGAGTCGCCTTGCATGGCGAAAAGCGGGTGCTATGGGGCAGGTCATGCGAACCGCAACCGTCCAGCGCACGACCAAGGAAACCGACATCGCGATCGCCGTCAACCTCGACGGCACCGGCGATTATGCGGTGTCCACCGGCATCGGCTTCCTCGACCATATGGTCGAACAATTGTCGCGCCATTCGCTGATCGACATTTCGATGCAGGTCAAGGGCGACCTCCACATCGACCAGCATCACACCGTCGAAGATTCGGCGCTCGCGCTCGGCGAAGCGGTGGCCAAGGCGCTCGGCGACAAGCGCGGCATCGCGCGCTACGGCGAGGCGCTTGCGCCGATGGATGAGACGCTGACGCGCTGCGTGCTCGACATTTCGGGGCGCCCGCATTGCGTTTACAAATCGGGCTTTTCGCAGCCGCGGCTGGGCGAGATGGACACCGAAATGTTCCCGCACTGGTTCCACAGCTTTGCCCAGACCGCGGGGATCACGCTGCACATCGAGACGCTGTACGGCGAGAACAACCATCATATTGCCGAAAGCATGTACAAGGCGCTGGCGCGCGCGCTGCGTCAGGCGGTCGAGATTGACCCGCGCAAGGGCGATGCGATTCCCTCGACCAAGGGGGTCCTCTAAGGACTAGCCAATGACCGCCATTGCCCTGATCGACTATGGCGCGGGCAATCTTCGCTCGGTGCATAATGCGCTCGTCGCGGCGGGTGCCGATGGCGTGGTGGTCACCGCCGATCCCGATATCGTCGCCAAAGCCGACCGGATCGTGCTGCCCGGCGTCGGGGCGTTCGCCGCCTGCATGAACGGGCTGTCCGCCATCGACGGATTGATCGAAGCGATGGAAGGTCGCGTGCGCGGCGATGGCGCGCCGTTCCTCGGCATCTGCGTCGGCATGCAATTGCTCGCCGATGCGGGCGAGGAGCATGGCACGCACAAGGGGCTTGGCTGGATCGGCGGCACCGTTCGCGCCTTTGCCCCCGCGCCGGGGCTGCGCATCCCGCATATGGGCTGGAACGACGTCGTGCCGACCGCCGCGCATCCGGTGATCGCCGCGGGCGAGGCCTATTATCTCCACGGCTATCATTTCGCCGATGCCGCCGATGTCGCGGCGACCAGCGACCATGGCGGCGCTTTCACCGCCGCGGTGGCGCGGGACAATATCGTCGGCGTCCAATATCATCCCGAAAAAAGCCAGGCCTATGGCCTCGCGACGCTTGAAAGGTTCTTGACGTGGCGGCCATAGCATCCGCCCTCTCCTTCAGGGGAGGGCAGCGAGACTTGGCAGCTTGCTGCCTAGTCGCAGCGGGTGGGGTGCATCGGCCTTGCGCAAGGTCGATGCACCCCACCCCAACCCCTCCTATGAAGGGGAGGGGCTTTAGGACCATGTTATGACGCTGACCATCTTCCCCGCAATCGACCTCAAGGGCGGGCAGGTCGTGCGGCTGGCCGAAGGCGATATGGCGCGCGCGACCGTCTATGGCGACGATCCGGCGGCGCAGGCGCGGCTGTTCGCGGCCGCGGGCGCGTCGCACCTGCATGTCGTCGATCTCGACGGCGCCTTTGCGGGCGAAAGCGTCAACGGCGCCGCGGTCGAGCGCATCATCGCCGCCTTTCCGGGTGCGGTCCAGGTCGGCGGCGGCATTCGGGATCGGGCTGGGGTCGACCGCTGGCTGTCGCTCGGCGTCGCGCGGGTGATTATCGGCACCGCGGCGCTGAAGGACCCCGAGTTCGTCAAGTCGGCGGCGCGTGACCTGCCCGGGCGGATCATCGTCGGGGTCGATGCGCGCGACGGCATGGTCGCGACCGAAGGCTGGGCCGACGTGTCCGACGTGCGGGTCAAGGATTTGGCGCGGCGGTTCGAGGATGCCGGGGTCGCGGCGCTGCTGTTCACCGACGTCGGCCGCGACGGGCTGCTCAAGGGCTGCAATGTCGAGGCGACGGTCGCCTTGGCGCGGGCGGTCGACATTCCTGTGATCGCGTCGGGCGGGGTCGCTGACTTGGGCGACATCCACGCGCTGCGTCCGCATGTCGCCGACGGGATCGAGGGCGTGATTACCGGGCGGGCGCTATACGACGGTCGGCTCGATCTGGCTGAAGCGATTGCGGCGGGGCGCGGATGAGCGAGGACCCTATCCCTTCCTCCGTTCGCCCTGAGCTTGTCGAAGGGCCGTTCTTTCTTTTGAACGTCGAAAGGAAGAAGAACGGTGCTTCGACAAGCTCAGCACGAACGGATTTTGGGGACATTTTTCCATGACCGTCCGCGTTCGTGTCATCCCCTGCCTCGACGTTGCCGACGGGCGCGTCGTCAAGGGGGTCAACTTCGTCGACCTGCGCGATGCCGGCGACCCGGTCGAGGCGGCGCGCGCCTATGACGCCGCGGGGGCCGACGAACTGTGCTTCCTCGACATCAGCGCCAGCCATCAGGGGCGCGGCACGTTGCTCGACATGGTCAGCCGCACCGCCGAGGTCTGCTTCATGCCGCTGACCGTCGGCGGCGGGGTGCGCAGCGCCGACGATGCGCGCGCGCTGCTGCTCGCCGGTGCCGACAAGGTCGCGGTGAACAGCGCTGCGGTCGCGCGCCCCGAACTCGTCGCCGACATCGCCGACCGCTTCGGCAGCCAGTGCGCGGTTGGCAGCATCGATGCGCGCCGCGTCGAAGAGGGGCGGTGGGAAATTTTCACGCATGGCGGGCGGACACCCACCGGCATCGATGCGCTCGACCATGCCGTGCGGCTTGCCGCTCTCGGCGTCGGCGAATTGCTCGTCACCAGCATGGACCGCGACGGCACCAAGGACGGCTACGACCTCGCGCTCACCCGCGCGATCGCCGATGCGGTGAGCGTGCCGGTGATCGCCTCGGGCGGGGTCGGCAATCTCGACCATCTGGTCGCGGGGGTGGTCGAGGGCGGGGCGAGTGCGGTGCTCGCCGCCAGCATCTTTCATTTTGGCGAAGCGACGATTGCCGATGCCCACGCGCGGCTCGCCGCGGCAGGGTTGCCTGTCCGCGCCCTCTAACGCCCGCGGTGCGATTGGGGATGGGGGGTGGCCATGCGGGAACGGGGCTGCAATACAAGTCCGATGACCGCAAAACTCCGCCTGGCCGACCGGACCCACGATCTTTTCCCGATCCTCGGCTTTGTCGCCGCGCTTGCCAGCCTGGCGATGCCGCTCAATGCCTGGCTCGTCGCCGTCATCCTGATGGGCGCGGTGATCGCGGCGGTCCATCATGCCGAGGTGATCGCGCACCGCGTCGGCGAGCCGTTCGGCACGCTGATCCTCGCGCTCGCGGTGACCGTGATCGAGGTCGGGCTGATCCTCACCCTGATGCAGGCCGAACCCGAAAAGGCGCAAACGCTGGCGCGCGATACGGTGTTCGCCGCGGTGATGGTGATCCTCAATCTCTTGATGGGTCTCTGCCTGCTCAGCGGCGCGATCCGCCATCATGAACAGCGGTTTCAACGCACCGGGATCGGCGCCGCGCTTGCAACATTGACCGTGCTGACTGTGGTGACGCTAGTGCTGCCCAATTTTACGTCGAGCGCGCCCGGTTCCTACTATACGCCGGTCCAGCTCGGCTTTGTCGCGGTGGTGTCGCTGATCCTCTATGGCACGTTCGCGCTGGTCCAGACGGTCCGCCACCGCGACTATTTCCTGCCCGATGGCGATGCCGACGGCGACGGCGTGCCCGACGCCCATGCCGAACCCCCGACCATCCAGCGCACCGCCATCTCGGGCGCGCTGCTGCTTGCCAGCCTGGTCGCGGTGGTGCTGCTCGCCAAAAATCTGTCGCCGGTGATGGGGTCGCTGCTCGCCGATTGGGGCGCGCCGCCCGCGGTACTCGGGGTTCTGATCGCGGCCTTGATCCTCGCGCCCGAAGGGCTGGCGGCGGTGCGCGCGGCGAAGGCCGACCGGCT
Source organism: uncultured Sphingopyxis sp. (assembly GCA_964502035.1). GTDB lineage: Bacteria > Pseudomonadota > Alphaproteobacteria > Sphingomonadales > Sphingomonadaceae > Sphingopyxis. The sequence continues at coordinate 7,975 of CAZCUW010000044.1, forward strand.
TCAGACCAGCCTCAATCTGGCGCTGGGATCGGCGCTGGCAACGATCGGCCTCACCATCCCGGCGGTGGCGATGCTGTCGATCATCACCGCTATGCCGATCAGCCTTGGCCTTGACGCCAAATCGACGGTGCTGCTGTTCCTGTCGCTGATCGTCGCGTCGCAGACGCTGGCGAACGGCCGCACGACGGTGCTGCAGGGGGTGATTCACCTGATGCTGTTCGCGATTTACCTGTTCACGACCTTCGTGCCGTGAGGTAATGAATAATTCCTCGTCATTGCGAGCGAAGCGAAGCAATCCAGGGCGGCTTACGCAGACTCTGGATTGCCGCGTCGCCTTCGGCTCCTCGCAATGACGATTTAAGGCTTATGCCTCAGGTCTTCCGCACAAACACGGTGCCCGCCGAATAGCCCGCGCCGAACGAACAGATCAGCCCGGTGTCGCCCGCGGCCATATCCGCATGGTTCAGGTGAAAGGCGATGATCGACCCGGCGCTCGACGTATTGCCATAGGTGTCGAGCACCGTCGGGCTTTCGTCCTCGCTCGCTTCATGGCCCAAAACCCGCTGCGCGATCAGGCGGTTCATATTGGTGTTGGCCTGGTGCAGCCACAGGCGGCGCATGTCCGCGCCCGCGAGGCCCAGCACGTCCATCTGCTCGACGATCATGTTGGCGACCATCGGCACGACCTCCTTGAACACCTTGCGGCCTTCCTGAACGAACAATTTGTCGCTGTTCGGCCCCTCCTGGTCGATCCCGCCATGGGCGCGGTTGAGGAAGCCGAAATTGTTGCGGATATTGTTCGAAAAGACGGTTTTCAATTTGGTGCCGAGGATGTCCCAATGCCCCGCGGGCGCGATCGCCTTGTCCTCGACCAGGATCGCGGTGGCGACGTCGCCAAAGATGAAATGGCTGTCACGGTCGCGCCAATTGAGATGCCCCGAACAAATCTCGGGGTTCACGACGAGCACGCTTTTCGCATGCCCGGCGCGAATATAGTCGGCGGCGGTCTGGATGCCGAAGGTCGCCGACGAGCAGGCCACGTTCATGTCGAAGCCGAACCCGTCGATGCCCAGCGCGTCCTGAATCTCGACCGCCATCGCCGGATAGGCGCGCTGCATGTTCGACGCCGCGCACAGCACCGCGTCGACGTCAGCCGCGTCGCGTCCAGCCCGTGCCAGCGCATCCTTCGCCGCGGCGACCCCGATTTCGGCCAGGATCGACAGCTCGTCGTTGCGGCGGTCGGGCAGGCGCGGCGCCATATGTTCGGGGTCGAGGATGCCCGCCTTGTCGACGACGAAGCGCGATCCGATCCCGCTCGCCTTTTCGATAAATTCGACACTGGACTCAGTCAGTTCGGCGATTTCGCCCGCCGCGATCGCCGCGGCATTTTCCCTATTGTGCAGTGCAACATACTGGTTAAAACTGGCGACAAGTTCTTCGTTGGCGATGCGTTCGGCGGGGGTGAAAAGGCCGGTGGCGGAAATGACCGGCTGCGGTGTGTGCGACATGATGGACCTGCATGTGTCTTATGGTTTCAAGGCACGCTGATTAGGCCCGCTCGCGGCGCCGCGCAACGCCCCTCGATTGGCTGAATGATTGCCGACACCATGGTTAACCCGCCGCTAACCATTTTAGTGGCAGATTGCAGAGTTGCAGGCCTCCGGGGGGATGGCTCCCCGGGCGCCGTGCGGGAGCACGACCATGGCGACGCGTTCGGGACCGGCAGCCGGTGATCTGTCGATTGCGGAAATCAAGGAATTCGCAGGCTTCCCTGCGGCGACGCAGCGGTATATCCGCCGCTCGCTCGACATCGGGCTGGAACGCGACGACGCGATCGCCCGCTGGTCGCGCGACATGGTCGAGGAAACCGCGATCCGCGTGCAGGCGCGCGTCTATCAGCGGATCACCGACATCCGCGCCCATATCCCCGATGACAGCGGCCTCGACGCGCTCGAACATTTCATGGCGCCGCTGGTCGCGGTGTCGGCGTTCGACCTGGGGCAGGATCGCCTGCCGGGCTTTGCTTCCTACCGTTTCCTGTACGAGCGGCTGCTCGGCGCGCATGCGCGGCCGTGGCTGCCCGGCGCCTTTTGCGCCGCCGCGTCGCTGCCGCATCTCCACCCCGACAAGCGGCGCCTGCTGCTCCAGTCGATCAGCGAAGCCGCCGCGACCGCGCCCGGCTGGTCGGCGCGCGAGCCGAGCTTTTACCCCGAATGGGTTGAGAAGATCGACGAGACCAAGCCGGCGAATTGATTTGCACCGTCATTGCGAGGCGCCGAAGGCGACGCGGCAATCCAGAGCTTGCGTAAACCGCCCTGGATTGCTTCGCTGCGCTCGCAATGACGAACAATATAGGCTCCAATCCTACACCAACGCCCGATAAAGCCCGAACGCGCTGGTCGCGGTCAGCACGACCCCGACCATCACCAGCATGACCTTGGGCGAGAAGCGTTTGGCCATATAGGCGCCGAGCGGGGCCGCGGCGACGCCGCCGATGATCAGGCCGAGCGTCGGGCCGAGGATTTCCTCGAACCCCAAGTTCCAGATAAACGCGATCGACACCGCCACGGCCAGGAAAAACTCGACGCTGTTGACGGTGCCGACGATCTTGCGCGGCTCGCCGCCCTGGACGAGCAGGTTCGAGGTGACGACCGGGCCCCAGCCGCCGCCGCCCGCGGCATCGAGGAAGCCGCCGACGACGGCCAGCGGCGCAACGACCTTCGGCTTCGAGATTTTCGGCGGATACAGCAGGCCGCGCACCAACAGCCAGAGGCCGATCAGCACCAGGTAACCGAGCACGAACGGTTTTACCACTTCGGCGTGCAGCGACGTCAGGACATAGGCGCCCAGCACCCCGCCGACGACCCCCGGCACGAGCAGGCGCCAGAACAGCGGCCAGTCGATATTGCGGTGGAACAGATGGCTGAGTCCCGACGCCCCGGTGGTGAAAATTTCGACGACATGGATGCGCGCCGAGGCGGTGGCGGGCGGCACCCCGAGTACGGCGACGAGCAGCGTGTTGCAGATCACCCCGAACGCCATGCCGAGCGCGCCGTCGACGAGCTGCGCGGCAAAGCCGATCAGGATGAACGGCAACAAGGCGGTAAAGTCGATGGCGGCAAAGTCGATCATGGTGTCATCCCAACCCTTTTAGTTGACAACCTGCTGCCGGGATTTGTGCCTGTATGCGAGTCCAATTTTTCTGCTGCCGGTGGAGGGATTTGTTTCCGCGCCGGAGCAAAGCCCAAAGCCCCGGCGATCGCGTCAAAAATGGTCGGGCAGATATTCGCGCGCATAGTCGATAAACGCCCGCAATTTGGGCATCACCTGTTTGCGGCTGGGGTAATAGAGGAAAAGGCCGGCGGTGCTGGGCGCGAAATTGCCCAGCACCAGGTCGAGCTCGCCGCGCGCAACATGTTCGGCGACGACCGGTTCGGCGGTCATGCCGATGGCCAGCCCGCTGCGTACCGCGACCATGATCCCGGCAAAGTCATTGACGATCACCGGCCCGGTTACCGGGACATCGAATTCGCGATTCCCATCAATAAAGGTCCACGGCATGATCGCGCCGCTCGACAGGCGCATCCGGATACAGCGATGCTCGCGCAATTCCTCGGGTCGCTGCGGCATGCCATAGCGCGCGACATAGGCGGGCGAGGCAACCGCCACGAACCGGAATGGCCCCGACAGGCGGATCGCGATCATGTCGGCTTCCAGCGCTTCGCCCATCCGCACCCCGGCGTCGAAGCCGCCGGCGCTAAGGTCCGACAGCGCGTCATCGGCGTAAATCTCGAGCTCGATCTCGGGATAGGTTTCGCAAAAGCCCGCGATGATCGGCTCGAACAGCGGCTGGATTGCGCCGCGCATCAGGTTGATGCGCAATCGGCCCGCGGGCCGGTTGCCCAGATTGCGCGCCGCTTCATAGGCCTCGGCAAGGCCGGCATAGGCGGGGGCTGCGCGTTCGAGAAACTGTTCGCCCGCCTGCGTCAGCCCGACGCTGCGCGTCGTGCGCATGAACAGCGGCGCACCGACGCGGGCTTCCAGCCCTTTGATCGTCTGACTGATCGCCGACGGCGACACGCCCAGATCGGATGCGGCGGCGGAAAAGCTGCGCCTTTCCGCGACACGCAGGAAGGCTTCGATCCCGTCGAGCACCCCATGGGGGATTGTTAAATCCTGCTTCAAAGCACTTGCAGATTATAGAGGATTATCTATGTGCGCAACCGCGCCTAAAAAGGTTGCACAACAAAACGAAAGGAACCTCTCCCATGGCCTATCAGATCTCCTCATTCCGCCGCTTTCCTGCCGCTTTCGCTATCGTCGCCGCGTCGGCGCTCGCGTTCACCGGCCTGATGGCAACCGCCACCCCCGCTTACGCCCAGTCGGGCAGCGACTATCGCTGCGCCGGTCTGGCCGAACAGGCCCATGTCGCCGCCACCGGCGTCGACGGCGGCAAGCAGGCGAGCGCCAAGCGTTTCGTTTCGACCGGCAAGAAGCTGTGCGAAGCGGGCAATGAACGCGCCGCCGCCAAGCAGTTTCGCGCCGCGCTGAAGATCGCCGGCGTCGCCGAAGTCGAAACCGACAGCCAGATGGCGTCGCGCTAAGACGCGCCGCCAAGCCAGACAAGACACCAATCTCCGGACCGTCCTCTCCCTCTCCCCCAACGGTTCCACTAAACTGGGGCGGCACTCACAACGAGGCCGCCCCATTTGTTTGGGCGCCGTAAAATTGCGGGTCAGCGGCGGCGGTAGCGGAAATACCAGACTTCGTGCCCCAGCCTGCGCGCCTTGGCTTCATAGCGCGTTTCGGGCCAGCCGCCGGGACGGACCTGGAAATCCGGCGCGTCCTCGGCCAGCCATTCGAACTGGTGGCGGTGGCGCCGCATCACCATCAGCGCGTGCGCCAGATAGATCGGATGGTCGGTGCCGAAACGGAACTCGCCGCCGGGCTTCAGCTTGGCCGCGATCAGGTCGAGCGGACCGTCGTTCATCATCCGCCGCTTGGCATGGCGCGCCTTGGGCCACGGGTCGGGGTGGAGCAGATAGGCAAAGCTCAGCGCGCCGTCGGGGATGCGCTGCAACACCTCCAGCGCGTCGCCATGATGGATGCGGACATTGCCGACGGGCAGCTTTGCGCCATGATCGCCCGCGATATGGACGAGCGCCTGCGCGACACCGTTGATAAACGGCTCGGCGCCGATGAAGCCGTGGTCGGGCAGCATGTCGGCGCGTCCCGCCATATGCTCGCCGCCACCAAAACCGATTTCGAAATGGAGCGGCCGGTCATAGCCGAACAGCGCCTCGGCGGTGACATCGCCATCGCCGGGAACCGCGATCTGCGGCAACAGCGTGTCGACCAGATCCTGTTGTCCGGCGCGCAGCGGCTTGCCCTTTGAGCGGCCATAGAGGCGGTTGATCGTCGTCGGATCGCCGGGCTTGTGTGCAGTCATGCCGCGCCCGTTAGCGCCGCGACCGGACCGCGGCAAGGCGGCACGCGCTCAAAGCGCGTCGTTGTTGATGCTGATCGTCTTGTTCTTGCCCCAGGTCTGGACGGCCGTGACGCGGCGGTTTGCGGCGACAATCTCCATGACGCGCTGCGGCGAGGGCAGCCGGTCCTGTGCGGCGAAACCGATGTTCTGCGTCGCGGTCACCGCGGTGATGGCATAACGCGGTTCGGCCGGTTTGCCCGTTTCGGTCATCGCGATCAACTTTGCCCCCGGGTCGGGTCCGACCCAGATGCCATTGCCGTTGTCGCCAACCGCCAGCAGGTAATTTTCGGTATCGGCATTCTGACGATAGACCCTTGTATTGCCGCCAAGATCGGGGTCGCGGCACCAGCGCGCGGCGGCGAGCGCAGCGGTCGTCTCGGGCGTCGATTTGGCTTTGCTTTGCGCCGCGGCCATGTTCAACAGGCCGGACATCATGTCGGCACCGCTGTTTTTCGGGGCGTCCTTCGCCGCGACCGGAAAGCTGAGCGGCGCGGCGCAATCGCCGATCGGCGCCGCTTCAGGCGCGAGCGGAATTTTCCGCGGCCACTGGATTTCCGCCAATGCGGCGTCCATCCACTGCGAAAGCTCGGCGGGCGAGCGTGTCTGCGACGAGGCGCGCAGCTTGACGTACCAATCCCCGACCTGAAGCATCGCCACGCCCGTGCTGCGATACGCGCCGCCCTTTGGCTCATAGACGGCCTTCAACCCCGATGCGGTCGATTGGTTCGGCGGGACAAAGGCTTGCGCGGCCATCGCGATCGCCGGGTTGCCGAAGGTGTCGCGATTCTCGATCCCCCATTGCGCCTGCGCGAACCACACCGGCACCGCGCCGTTGGTCTTGCGGAACACATAGAAAGACATCGATTCGACGGCGTCGCCGACAATGTAGGACAGGCCGACGTCGAGATCGTCGGCTGCATAGGCCATGCCACGCTCGCGCGCCGCGCCGCCCAAGGTGGCTGGCACGACGATGCCGCTATGCTTGTGTTTCCACGCCTTGCCGTCCTTGAGCGGCAGCGGCTGTTGCGCCGCCGCGGGCGCGGCCGCGATGCCCGTGGCAACGAAAGCGGCCAAAAGGATTTTCAACCAATGACTTGCCATGCACAACCTCCCCGATCCGACGCGAGTGCTGTCAGATCGGGGCGGGGATGGCAAGCGCCGCGGCGTGGCCTCAGGCGGCGAGCGCGGCTTTCAGCTTGTCGGTTAGGTCGGTGCGCTCCCACGGGAAGCTGTCGCCTTCGGACGTGCGGCCGAAATGGCCATAGGCCGCGGTCTGCTTGTAGATCGGCTTGTTGAGGCCGAGATGGGTGCGGATGCCCTTGGGCGTCAGGCGCACCAGCTGCGGGATCGCCGCTTCGATGCGACTTTCCTCGACGGTGCCGGTGCCGTGCAGATCGACATAGATCGACAGCGGTTCGGCAACGCCGATCGCATAGGACAGCTGGATCGTGCAGCGGCGCGCGAGCCCGGCGGCAACGATATTCTTGGCCAGATAGCGGGTGATATAGGCGGCCGAACGATCGACCTTGGTCGGATCCTTGCCGCTGAACGCGCCGCCGCCGTGCGGCGCCGCGCCACCATAAGTGTCGACGATGATCTTGCGGCCGGTCAGCCCGGCGTCACCGTCGGGGCCGCCGATCTCGAAACAGCCGGTCGGGTTGATGTGATAGACGGTGTTGGCGGTCAGCAGCTCGGCGGGCAGCACATCGGCAATCACGCCCAGCACATATTTGCGCAGTTCGGTATATTTCGCCTCGTCACCATCGCCGTTGTGGAAGAAATAGCCCGGCGCGTGCTGGGTCGACACGACGATCGCGGTCGCTTCGACCGGGCGTTCGTTGGCGTAGCGCAGCGTGACCTGGCTCTTGGCGTCGGGTTCCAGGAACGGCGCGTTGCCCGCCTTGCGGTCGGCGGCCATGCGCTCGAGGATCTTGTGGCTGTAATCGAGCGTCGCGGGCATCAGGTCGGGGGTTTCGTCCGACGCATAGCCGAACATGATCCCCTGATCGCCTGCGCCCTCGTCCTTGTTCTCGCCGGCGTCGACGCCTTGGGCGATATGCGCCGACTGCGGGTGCAGATTATTTTCAAAGCGGAACGTCTGCCAGTGGAAACCCGATTGTTCATAGCCGATGTCGCGGACGGTGGCGCGCACCGCGGCCTCGACTTCCTCGGGCACGCCCGGCGCCCAATTGCCGTCTTCGTCCATGATCCCACGCCCACGAATTTCACCCGCCAGCACGACGAGCTGCGTCGTGGTCAGCGTTTCGCAGGCCACGCGCGCTTCGGGATCCTTCGACAGGAACAGGTCGACGATCGAATCGCTGATCTGGTCGGCCACCTTGTCGGGATGTCCTTCGGACACGCTTTCGGAGGTGAAGAGGAAGCTGTTGCGCATGGGGAAGCCTTCTTGGAATTGATCAGAGGGGAATCGGATATAAAGGATGCTTTATGTGCGGGTGCTGTTAGCGTCCGCGGCGGCGAAAGGCAATGGCCGCCGCGAGCAACAGCAGCGCAAACCCGACCGGCAGCATGTTGCCATGACGCGCGAACAGCGTCGGGGCATGCGCGGGCGGCACGACGGTGTCGATCCGGCCCGCGACGTGCATCGGCAGCGATTCGAGGACGCGGCCATCGGCGTCGATGACGGCGCTGATCCCGGTCGGGGTGGCGCGGACGACCGGCAGCCCTTCCTCGATCGCGCGCAGCCGCGCCTGCGCCAGATGCTGCGGCGGACCCCAGCCGCCGAACCATGCGTCGTTCGACGGGTTGAAGATGAAATCGGGGCGGTGGGCGCGGTCGACGACCTGCCCCGAAAAGATCATCTCGTAACAGATTTGCAGCCCGGCGCGGCCAAAGGCGCCGAGGTCGAGGGTGCGCGCGCCGGGGCCGGGCCAGAAATCGATGTCGCCGGGAGCGAGGCGCGACAGGCCGATCGCCGACAGTATCGGGCGCAGCGGCAGATATTCGCCATAAGGCACCAGATGCGCCTTGTCATAACGCGGGCCGAGGGTGCCGTCGGCGTGGACGGTCATCACCGCGTTGCGCGCGCCGACGACGTCGCCCGTCTTGTCGAGTTCGAGCTTGAGCGCGCCGAGCAGCATCAGATCGCCGGGGTTCATCAGCGCGGTCAACCGCGCCCGCGCCGCGGCGGGCGAGCGGTCATAATAGGGCAGCGGATAGCCCGCCTCAAGATAATCGGGCACCGCTGCCTCGGGCCACAGGATCAGCCGCGGGGCGGCGTCCTTCGGCGCGGTCAGCCGCGCGAGCTTGGCGAAATTGGCGTCGGCCTTGGCGCCGACCCATTTGTCCGCCTGGCCGACATTGGGCTGGACGACGGTGATGGGGATGGCTTTCCTGGAAAGGTAATCGCTGCTCCCGCTTCCCTCATCCAGAAGGGCTATGGGGACGTAGAGCATCGCTCCTGTAAACCACCAGATGAAGAACCGAGCGACAGGTCGTCCAACCAAATTCGGGCGGGTTGACCGTTGATAGTATACCCACAGCCAAATCAGGATTCCGACCTGTAAGAGCAGGAGGCCCGATGCCCCATATGTACCAATCCATCGAATTAGTGAGGGTGCGACGAATTCGCGAAGCGACATGGCTGACAGCGGATTCCACGCAAAACCGGTGAACACCCAGCTGCGGAGCCATTCGGTCAGCGTCCACAGCGCGGCAAAGGCGAGGATGAACGACAACGAAATCCTCCCCGGAACGGGGAGGGGGACCGCCGAAGGCGGTGGAGGGGGTTCGCGGCGTTGCGCGACGGTGGCAGGAGGACGCCCCCCCCCTCCGTCAGCGCTTTGCGCTGCCACCTCCCCGTTCCGGGGAGGAATGAAGAGCCACGCCCCCCAGGCCGCCAACGCGGGATAGACCGCCAGATACAGCGCCAGCAGTATCACCGCGACCCACCCGAGCCAGGCCGGCATCGCCGCCTGATAGGTGAAAGCGGTCGCGATCCAGTTCAGGCCGACGACAAAATGCCCGACCCCGAACGCCCATCCGATGCCGAACGTTCGCCAGCCCTTGGGACTGCGTGCGGTCAGCATCATCCACCCGCCGAGCGCGAGCAAAGTCAGCGGCCACAAATGCAAGGGGGCGAATCCGGTCGCCGAAACGGCGCCGAGCGCGAGAGCAATCAGCTTGGGCCAGCGGTCGGCAAAAGCGGCGATGCGGGGGGATAGCGCGGTCACGCGCGCTGCTTTAGCCGGGCGCCGCGATGCTCACTAGAGCATATATTTCATCTTGATCGCCTGATGCGTGTCGCCGGACACCGCAAAGCTCGCCGATTTGAACTTGGGCGCCCCCATCCCGATCGCGGGATTGCGCGAAAAGCCGAAGCCTTCCTTGGGCATGAACAGCGCCATATCCATCTTGTTGTTGCCGTTTTCGTCGTGGACGACGGCGACCGCATAGGTGCCGTCGGCGGGGGCGGCGATGCTGAAATGACCCGCATTCGCGGCCTTTACCGCCAGGCGCACCGACGCCTTGTCCTTGCTGCAATCGGGAAACGCCTTGGGATTGGCGGTCAGGCAGACGAGCAGCTGCCCCTTGGTGCTGCGCAGCCCGGTGACGCTGACATCAACCGTTGGGCTGGGCGCCGGCGGCGGCGCGCTCGCGGCGGCGGTGAGCAGCGGCAAAATCGCCAAGCCCAATATCGGTGCCGCACATCTTGTCCCAAAAACGGAAATAAAGCCCATAATTCCCCCGGTACGCGGCGTGATGCTGTTCATGGTGGGTTGCCGTTATCAGCCACCGTCCGACTGGTCCATGAACAAGCGCGCGCGGAAACATTTCCCACCCCATATGATTGCCGACCCCCATCACCGTCATGATCGTCAGCACCAGCCCCAGCACCGCGACATGGATCGGGATCAGAAACACCAGCGCCGGGATGACGACGGCGCCGGTGACCGCCTCGATCGGATGGAAACTCATCGCCGCCCAAGCGGTCGGCGGGCGGCTTTCGTGATGCACCGCATGGGCGATGCGGAACGGGCGCGGCCGGTGCATCCAGCGGTGGGTCCAGTAAAACCATGTGTCGTGGGCGAGCAGATAGGCGAGCAGGCTGACCGGCAGATACCAGAGCGGCCAGGCGCCGACGTCGGTATAGATGCGTGTCCAGCCATGCGCCTGCCATCCCCATGCGACGATGCCCGCGGGGACCCCGTAAATCGCGGCGCTGGCGAGGCTCCAGCCGATCTCGCGCCGCATCTGCGGTTCCAGCCCGCGATAGAGGCCGGGGTGCTTCCAGCGCGTCGCCAGCGCAAAACCGCCGCTGCTGATCAGGTAGCGGACGCCAACGATCGCGGTCATCGCCAGCGCAGAGAAAATGATCGCATCCATGCACGAAGCGATAGCCGCCCGCGCGCGCGGCGGCTAGGGCGGACGGATGACCGCCGCCGAACCCGATTATTGCGACATTGCCATCGTCGGCGGCGGGCTGGCCGGCGGGCTTGCGGCGCTGGCGCTCGCGGCAAAGCGCCCGGCGCTCGACGTGCGGCTGATCGAACCGGGCGCCATCGGCGGCAATCATATCTGGTCTTTCTTCGACAGCGACATTGCCAGGCGCGACCGCTGGCTGGTCGCGCCGCTCGTCCGTTACCATTGGGACAGCTATGATGTCGCGTTTCCCGACCGCGAGCGGCGGGTGCGGATGGGGTATAAAAGTATCACGGGCGAGGCGCTGGCCGAAGCGGTCGCCGCGGCGCTGCCACCCGGCCGGATCATCGCCGACAAGGCCAAGCATGTCGCGCCCGACCATGTGCTGCTGGCGCGCGGCGGGCGATTGTCGGCGAAGCATGTCATCGATGCGCGCGGCACCGGAAAAACGTCGATGCTCGACTGCGGCTGGCAGAAATTCGTCGGGCAGGCGCTGACGATCGAGGGCGGGCATGGCATCGACCGGCCGGTCGTCATGGACGCCACGGTCGAGCAGCTCGACGGCTATCGCTTCGTCTATCTGCTGCCGCTCGATGCCGAAACGCTGTTTGTCGAGGACACTTATTACAGCGACGACGCCGATCTGGATGTCGCGGCGGTGCGGGGCCGGATCGCCACTTACGCTGCGCGCCGCCAGTGGAATGTCACCGCGGTGACGCGCGAGGAAACCGGGGTGCTGCCCGTCGTCGTTGCGGGTGATTTCGACCGGTTGTGGCCAGAGATCGACCGGGTGGGCCGCATCGGGGTGCGCGCCGGGGTGTTTCACGCGATGACCGGCTATTCGCTGCCCGATGCAGTGCGCACCGCGGCGGCGCTGCCTGCGCTGATCGATCGCGGCGATCTGGGTATGCGGCTGCGCGCCCGGGCGGCGGCGTCATGGCGCCGCCAGCGTTTCTATCGGATGCTCGGCGCGATGCTGTTCCGCGCCGCCGATCCTGGCGAGCGTTACCGGATCTTTCAGCGCTTTTACGGCCTCGCGCCCGGCCTGATCGCGCGCTTCTATGCCGGCCGATCGAACGCCGCCGACAAATTGCGCATCCTGTCGGGCAAGCCGCCCGTATCTGTCCGCCGCGCGATTGCGGCGCTTGCGAAACTGGACTGGACATGACCCGCACCGCGATCGTTATCGGCGCCGGCTTTGGCGGGCTCGCGCTTGCCATTCGGCTGCAATCAGCGGGGGTCGCGACGACGATCGTCGAGGCGCGCGACAAGGCTGGCGGGCGCGGCTATCACTGGCAGCGGCAGGGGTTCACCTTTGACGCCGGGCCGACGGTGATCACCGATCCGCCGTGCCTGGAGGAGCTGTGGGCGCTCAGCGGGCAGGACATGGCCGCCGATGTGACGCTCGACCCGGTGATGCCCTTTTACCGGCTCAACTGGCCCGACGGGACAAATTTCGATTATTCGAACGACGAAGCGGCGCTGAACGCCGAAATCGCGCGGCTCAACCCCGCCGATGTCGCGGGGTATGAGAAATTCCTGACCTATTCCAAGGGGGTGTATGAGGAGGGCTATGTCAAGCTCGGCTCGGCCGCCTTCCTCGACTTCGCCTCGATGATCAAGGCGGCGCCGGCGCTGATGAAATATCAGGCGTGGCGCAGCGTCTATTCGATCGTGTCCTCCTATGTGCAGGACGAACGGCTGCGGCAGGCACTGTCGTTCCACACCCTGCTGGTCGGCGGCAATCCGATGAACACCAGTTCGATCTATGCGCTGATCCACACGATCGAGAAAGAGGGCGGGGTGTGGTTCGCGCGCGGCGGCACGAACCAGCTGGTCGCGGGCATGGTGGCGCTGTTCGAGCGGCTGGGCGGGACGCTCCGCCTCGCCGATCCGGTGACCAAGATCGAGACGCAGGGCGACCGCGCCACCGCGGTGCAGACCGCGAGCGGCTGGCGCGGCGAAGCGGATATGATCGCCTCGAACGGCGACATGATGCACAATTATGCCGCGCTGCTGAGCGATCATCCGCGCGGAAAAAAGGCGGCGAAGTCGCTGAACCGCAAACGCTGGTCGCCGTCGCTGTTCGTCGTCCATTTCGGGGTGAAGGGCGATTATCCCGATATTGCGCATCACAGCATCTTGTTTGGCCCGCGCTACAAGGGGCTGCTCGACGACATCTACAAGAATGGCGTCGTGCCCGATGATTTTTCGCTCTACCTCCACCACCCGACCGCGACCGACAAGGCGATGGCGCCCGACGGTTACTCGACATTCTACGTCCTCGCCCCGGTCGCGCATCTGGGCAAAGCGAAGGTCGATTGGGACGGCGCGTTCGGCCAGCAATTCGCCGATGCGATTTTGGACGAGGTCGAGGCGCGGGTGCTGCCGGGGCTGAAGGCCAATCTGGCGACCAGCTTCCACTACACCCCCGCCGATTTCGGCCGCGACCTGTCGGCGCATCTCGGCAGCGCGTTCAGCCTGGAGCCGGTGCTGTGGCAAAGCGCGTGGTTCCGGGCGCACAACCGCGACGATGTGATTTCCAATCTTTACTTCGTCGGCGCCGGGACGCATCCGGGCGCAGGAATCCCGGGCGTGGTGGGGAGCGCCAAGGCAACGGCAAAGCTGATGTTGGAGCAATAACCCGTTCGCCCTGAGCTTGTCGAAGGGCCGTTCTTCCTTCAAAGCGCGGAAGGATAAGGACAGGGCTTCGACAAGCTCAGCCCGAACGGATTTTTGGAGTAGCTTCGTTTCATGAAACGTCTTGCCGTCTATTGCGGGTCCGCGACCCCCGACGATCCGATCTATATCGAAACCGCGCGCCATGTCGGGCGCACGCTGGCCGAGAAGGGCATCGGGGTCGTTTATGGCGGCGGCCGCCTCGGGCTGATGGGCGCGGTCGCCGACAGCGCGCTGGACGCGGGCGGCGAGGTGATCGGGATCATCCCCGAGGCGCTCGTCGGCGCCGAGGTCGCGCACCGCGGCTGCACCGAGTTGCACGTGGTTTCGGGGATGCACGAACGCAAAAAGATGTTCACCGACCTGTCCGACGGCTTCCTGACCATCCCCGGCGGGGTCGGGACGATGGACGAATTGTGGGAAGCGATCAGCTGGGCGCAGCTTGGCTATCATAGCAAGCCGGTCGGGCTGCTCAACGCCGCGGGCTTCTACAACGATCTGATCGCGTTCAACCAGAATATGATCGACGTCGGCTTCATTCGCCCGGCGCACGCCGGGATCATGATCGTCGATGCCGGGCTCGACGATCTGCTGGCCAAGATGGCGGCCTATGTGCCGCACAAGACGATCTTCGCGATGAAGGCCGAAAATCTGTGAGGACGAAGCGCGCCGCCTTCTTCTCCCCTCCCGCTTGCGGGAGGGGTCGGGGGAGGGCCTGTTTTCTGTCTGATGATTGACGACATGCCCTCCCCTAACCCCTCCCACGAGTGGGAGGGGGACTCTCGTTATGACGCGCATGCCCTCCACGGTTTCGCGCACGACAGCATCGCGCGCGGATCGAAAAGTTTCGCGCTGGCCAGCCAGTTGTTCGACCGCGAAACGCGCGAGCGCGTGTGGCTGCTCTACGCCTGGTGCCGCGCCGCCGACGACCTGACCGACGGGCAGGATCATGGCGGGGCGATGACGCAGGACCATGATGCCCAGGCGGCGCTCGCGCGCATCCGCAGCCTGACCGACGCCGCCTTTGCCGGACAGCCGACCGGCGATCCGGCCTTCGATGCGCTCGGATATTTGCTCACCGAGGTGGCGATCCCGCGCGCGGTGATCGACGACATCATCGCGGGCTTTGCGCTCGACGCCGCCGACTGGCGCCCGCGCAGCGAGGCCGATCTGCTGCGCTATTGCTATCATGTCGCGGGCGCGGTCGGGGTCGCGATGGCACAGGTCATGGGGGTCGATCCCGCCGATGAAGCGACGCTCGACCGCGCCTCGGACCTTGGCATCGCGTTCCAGCTCGCCAATATCGCGCGCGACGTGGCGGAGGATGCCGCCGCCGACCGCTGTTACCTGCCGATGGAATGGATGGTCGAACTCGACATTCCGCCGGGCCAGCACATGCACCCCGCGTTTCGTGGACGGCTGTCGGTGATGGCCAAATGGCTCGCCGAAATGGCCGAGGAATATGAGGCGTCAGCGCGGTGGGGCGCGCGCAAACTGCCGCCGCGCAGCCGCTGGGCTGTGCTCGCCGCGGCCGGGATCTATGGCGATATCGCGCGCGAAGTCCGCGCCCGCGGCGATCATGCGTGGGATCACCGCGCCAGCACGACGCAGCTCGCCAAGCTCGGCTGGATCGCGCGCGCCGGCTGGTCGGTGCTGCGCCGCCCGCCGCAGCGGCGGATCAGCCGCGACGGGTTATGGACGCGCCCGCGCGTCGATGCGGCGCGGCTGGAACCCGCTGCATGAGCCAGCTCGAATGGCTGGCGGCGGCGCTGGTGCTGATCAACGTCGCGCTAGTGGCGCTGCGCAGCGTGTGGAACTACCCGTTCGCGCTGGTCGCGGTCACCCTTTACGCGGTCGTCTTCTATGACGCGCGGCTGTACAGCGACATGGTGCTGCAGGGGTTTTTCTTTGCGCTCAATCTTTACGGCTGGGTCGGCTGGCTGCGCGCCAAGGGCGACAGCGGCGTGCCGGTCGGCTGGCTGGACGCAAAATCGCGCCAGAGCTGGGCCGCGGTGACGATCATTGCGTGGGCCGCGTGGAGCTTTGCGATGGACCGCTATACCGATGCCGCCGCGCCGTGGATCGACGGTGCGATCGCGATGCTCAGCGTCACGGCGCAATGGCTGCTCGCGCGGCGGCGGGTCGAAAGCTGGTATCTGTGGATTCTGGTCGACCTGATCGCGATCCCGCTGTTCGCCTCGCGCGGCCTCTATGCGACCAGCGCGGTCTATGTCGTTCTGCTCGGCCTGTCGATCGACGGGCTGATCCAGTGGCGCCGCGCCGCGACGCCGGACAGGGTTGCCGCATGACCCGCCATATCTGTTTTCACGGCGCCGAAAGCACCGGCAAATCGACCGTCGCGCCGCGCCTCGCGCTGCGGCTCGGTGGACTCGTCGTCCCCGAATATGGTCGCACCTATGCCGAAGCCAATGGCACCGATCTGGACGACATCGACCTGCTGGCGATTTTCGACGGGCATGTCGCGGCGACCAGGCTGGCCCGCGCGCAAAACCCCGACTGGCTGATCTCCGACACCGATGCGTTGATGACGCAGGCGTGGGCGATCATGCTGCTCGGCCGCCGCCTGCCCGAAATCGACCTGTGGGACGATGTCGCGGACCTGTATCTCGTGCCGGCGATGGACCTGGCGTGGCAGGAGGACGGCACCCGCCTGTTCGGCAGCGATCTGGCGCGGCGGCAGTTCATGGACGTCGCGATCGGCGAGCTCGAACGGCGACAGCTCAAATGGGCCTGGATCGAAGGCGACGGCGACGCGCGGCTGCACAGTGCGCTGGCGGCGATCGCGGCAGCCCGGTTGGAGTGACGGGATTGCAACAGCGTGAATGTCCGCCTTGGGGTGGGGAGCGGACATGGTTGGTTCCTCCCCGGAACGGGGAGGTGGCAGCCCGCAGGGCTGACGGAGGGGTCGAAACCTCTCGTCATGACGCACCGTCCCGGCCCCTCCACCACCGCTTCGCGGCGGTCCCCCTCCCCGTCCCGGGGAGGAACTTCTGGCCGCTACCGGTCGATGCTGTTGATAAAGTCGGCTTTTGACAGAAGCGGACGGTGGCGAGGTCGGAG
>CAZCUW010000045.1:0-24461 GCA_964502035.1 uncultured Sphingopyxis sp.
CGAGGATGCGATCGCGAATCGCACCCCGGCGCCCTGACCTGACCCAGCAGTCTAGCCGCTCTTATGCACCAAGGGGTGTCTGAGCGGTAGGCGGGAGTAGCGTAAAGCTCTGTTCTGAAGTAAGAAATTGGGTGTCTAAGCCGTCCCTGCTCCGGGACAGAAATTGCCATAGGCTACACCCGCCATGACCGACGTTACCTCAAGCTCATTTCGATTCCCAGCGGTCCAACGCAAGAAAGTCACGGCTGCCTTCGACGGCGGTCGCATCACGTCGGACGGCGGGGTTCTGCTATTGGCGCAGGCCGAGCGCGAGATGGACATCTGCAGGCAGCTGGCCACCTGCATCGCCGATCGGCGCGATCCTTCGCGGGTGGTCCACAAGCTGGATGACATCCTGCGGGCTCGGGTTCTGGCGATTGCCTGCGGCTACGAGGACGCCGACGACCTCGACGCCCTGCGTGACGATCCCGGCTTCCGCCTGGCGCTGGGCAAGCTACCGGGTTCGGGCGCGGGCCTTGCCAGCCAACCGACGATGAGCCGCTGGGAAAACGCACCCACCACGCGCGAGCTGGCCCGCATGATGGCCGCGATGGTCGACATCTACTGCGCCAGTTATCCATCCCCGCCCGAGGCGGTGACGCTGGACATCGATGACACCTGCGATGTCGTGCACGGCTACCAGCAGTTATCGTTCTGGAACGGGCATCACGGTGAGCGCTGTTTCCTGCCGATCCACGTCTACGACACGGCAACGGGGCGGCCGGTCGCCATGCTGCTGCGCACCGGCAAGACGCCGAGCGGCGCGGAGGCCGCGGGCCATATCCGTCGCCTGGTGCGGCAGATCCAGAGGCACTGGCCCACGACCCACATCACGATCCGGGGCGACGGCCACTACGGCAGACCCGAGGTCATGAACTTCTGCGAGGCACAGGGCATCGATTATGTCTTCGGCCTGCCCACCAACGCTGTGCTGCGCGCCGATCCACAGATCGTGAAGATTGCCGATGCCTGCGCGGTCAAGCGGGCCGAGGAACAGCACGTGGTCCTGCGAAATTATGCCCAGACCCGCTACGGGGCGAAAAGCTGGAAATGCCAGCGCCGTGTCGTCGCCCGGATCGAGGCCAGCACGCTCGGCATGGATATCCGCTACGTCGTCACCTCGCTCGAGCAGGGCTCGGCCGAGCACATCTACGACACACTCTACTGCGCCCGCGGCCAGGCCGAAAACCTCATCAAGTTGCACAAGGCCCAGCTCGCCAGCGATCGCACGTCATGCCGATCAGCCAACGCCAATCAGATGCGGCTGATCCTGCACACCGCCGCATTCTGGCTGATGTGGCGCATCCAGCAGGCCATCCCCAAGGCAGCCGCGCTTGCCAACGCTGAGTTCGCGACCCTGCGCCTGCGGCTCCTCAAAGTCGCCGCACGCGTCATCGAGACCGCCTCCCGCATCCGGGTCGCCTTCGCTTCCGCCTGTCCCGACGCCGCCCTGTTCCGGATCATCGCCGCCGCCCTCAGGCCCGCCCCGACATAGCCAGTGCGGCCGTGCCGCTGAACGTCCGAGCCCCTCCATCAAACCCGCAAGCCTCTCGATCCCACGCGATGAAATAGACGCAGCGGAGGCACTCGGCCTGCTCAAACGCCCGCTGCCGCCAACGATTGATCTTCCCCAAGAACAACATCGTCACGAATAAGAGCGGTTAGACAATGGCCTATTTACTGATGTTTAACTCCATTCATCGCGCCGGCCGCGGACACGGAAAAGGGCGGCCCGTTGCCGGACCGCCCTTCCTTTCTCCGTCCGTCGACGAAAGAAACTGCTTAGCGCTTCGAGAACTGGAAGCTGCGGCGGGCCTTCGCCTTGCCGTACTTCTTACGCTCGACGGCGCGGCTGTCGCGGGTCAGGAAACCGGCCGACTTCACCACAGCGCGCAGCGCGGGTTCGAAACGGGTCAGCGCCTGCGCGATGCCGTGCTTTACGGCGCCAGCCTGGCCCGACAGACCACCACCCTTGACCGTTGCGACAACGTCATAGGCGCCAATGCGGTCGGCAACGCCAAACGTCTGGTTGATGACAAGACGCAGCGTCGGGCGCGCGAAATAGACTTCCTGATCGCGGCCATTGATGGTGATCTTGCCCGTGCCGGGCTTCAGCCACACGCGGGCGACGGCGTCCTTGCGGCGGCCGGTCGCATAAGCGCGGCCCTGCTTGTCGACGATCTTTTCGCGCAGCGGCGCGTCCGAGATCCGGGGAGCGTCGGTGCCGATGGCGGCGCCGGCGAGATCCTTGAGATCGGTCATGGTCTGTTCGTCAGCCATTATGCACCCACCTTGTTCTTGCGGTTCATCGACGCGACGTCGATCACTTCGGGGCTCTGTCCTTCATGCGGATGTTCGCTGCCGGCGAAGATGCGCAGGTTGCGCATCTGCTGGCGGCCCAGCGGGCCACGCGGGATCATGCGCTCGACAGCCTTTTCCAGCACGCGCTCGGGGAAACGGCCTTCCAATATCTTTGCCGGGCTCGTTTCCTTGATGCCGCCGGCATAGCCGGTGTGCTTGTAATAGCGCTTGTCGGCCATTTTCTTGCCCGTGAACGCCACCTTTTCAGCGTTGATGACGATGACATTGTCACCGCAATCGACGTGCGGGGTAAACGACGGCTTGTGCTTGCCGCGCAGGATGCTGGCGATGATCGATGCAACGCGGCCCACAACCAGGCCGTCGGCGTCGATCAGCACCCATTTCTTTTCGACCGTCGCGGCGTTCGCCGACTGGGTCGTCTTGGTCAGCGCCTTCATCATGGCGACCTCCTTGACAGATATGGACGAGGACGAGCAGCAATGCTGCCGCCCGAAACAAACCGCGCCGCTTGATCCCCGGGGGACGCAGCGGCGCTTCGGAGCGGGCCAATGACGCCAAGTGCGTGGAAAGTCAAGTATCGTGCGGCTTTGCTGACAGGTATTATGATACCGCGGCGTTCAAGATGCGAATTCCAGCGCGCGCACCCGCTCCTCGACGAGCGTCCGTTCGTTGCCCTTCGCACCGACAATCCAGCTCTGCCGCCGTTCGCGGATGACCAGGCCCGTCGCGGTGTCGATCGTCCACAGATGGTCGGTATCCAAAGGCTGCGCCGCGCCCGCCGCAGGAATCGCGCCTCGCTCCGCCTTGGCGATCGTCCGCAGCCGCCCGTCGTGCGTCATCGATACGCTGGCGCCGTCACCGAGCGCCGCGACCGGAATGGCGCCGTTCGCGGGCGCCACCAGCGCCCGAATGTCGGCGGTCGCCAGCCGGTCGCGCTCGGCGGCCGGCAGCGCGGCGATCAGCTGCGCCAGCTGTTTGGCCTCGGGGCGTCCAGCCTCAGCGCCCGTCGCCTGCATCCGCGCCGTCGTCCGCTCCCACAGGCCGTCGGGATCGACCAGGTCGATGCGGCTGCCGTCGGGTGCCACCAGATAGGCGATTTCCTCCCCCACCAGCGGCTGGAGCATCATCGTCAAGGCCCGCGAAACGGCCGGCGGCGCGTCCGAATCGATCGGTTGCAGCACGGCATTGAGCTGGTAACCGCGCCCGATCCGCTGCCACTGCAATGCATAAACCAGCGAAAAATTGATCAGCGACCCGTCGCGGCCGATACGGCGCGTCGTGACGCGATAGGTCATCGGGCGGCCGACCGGCGGGGCAAACTGGACCTCGGCCGACGCCGCGACCGGCGCGTCGCCCGGGGCAGCCAGAGGCTGAGCGATCAGCAGCAGCGCGCCGCCAAGACCGCCGAGCAGCGTCATGCGGCGGAGCGGCCCAGCCGGTGCAGCGCCGCGGCGGCGGTGGCGACGAGGATGGCCCCCACCACCTGATGCGCCACAGCGACCCACATCGAAACGCCCGACACCACGGTCCAGATCCCTAGCAGCATCTGCACCGCGACCACCGCGCCCAACAGCCGCGCTTCGCCGGGCGCCCCGCGCCGCGCCAAAGCGCGCGCGAGCAGCAACAGCGCCAGCGCCGCAATCCACGACCACCAGCGATGCAGAAAATGGATCAGGAACGGATCATTGGTCAGCGCCAGCCACGGACCGCCCGCCCAGTCGATGCCCTGCGGCACGAAATGGTCGTTCATCAGCGGCCAGCTGCTGGCGACGAATCCGGCGTTGAGCCCTGCCACCCACGCGCCGAGCAGCAGCTGGACGAACAGGATCGCGATCACTGCAATCCCGGCGCGGGTCAACCGCGCGGGCGGCGCCGCCGCATCGCACGCCAACGCATCCAGATCGCGCGCGGTCCAGACGAGGCCCGCAAGCAGGAACAGCGCTGTCAGCAGATGCGCGGCGAGGCGGAAATGGCTCACGTCGGTGCGATATTCGAGCCCCGATGCGACCATCCACCAGCCGAGCGCTCCTTGCAGCCCGACGAGCGACGTCAGCGCCAGCAAACGAACACTATAGCCCGCCGGGATCGCGCGGCGCCGTGCATACCAGGCCAGCGGCACAAGCATCGCCATGCCGACCGCGCGCCCCAGGATGCGGTGCAGCCATTCCCAGAAGAAAATCGCCTTGAACCCGGCCAGCGTCATGCCGAGGTTGATCTCGCGATATTCGGGAATCTGTTTATATTTTTCAAACTCCCGAACCCAATCAGCCTCGTTGAGCGGCGGCAGCACCCCCGATACGGGGCGCCATTCGGTGATCGACAGACCCGATTCGGTCAGCCGGGTGATCCCGCCGACCCCGACCACGATGACCACCAGCAGCGCGACGGCCCACAGCCAGCGCGCAAGCGCGGCGGGGCGGGGTTGGTGGGCAGCGGGCGAAGACAGGGGCGCGGCGTTCGTCATCGCCCCGCCCTATCGGCGCTTGCCCGGCGATAGGCAAGAGGTCGGCACCGGCACGGCCGGGGAAATTCATGGCCGCGACAGGCGCGGCTTGATAAGCGGGCGCGATGCTGCGCCCTGCTCCTTCGATCCTTGTCGCGCTGTCGCTGTTCACCGCGGCGCCGGTTCATGCCGCGGCGACCGCCGATACCTCGCCCTACGCCTCGCTCGCCGCGTTGGAAGCGCGCGTCGCGGCGATCGGGTTTCGCCTGACCACCGCCAACGCCGCCTGGTGCCGGGTGCAACAGCCGCAGTTCGGCTGGATCTGGGGCGACCCGCGGCTTTATGATGCCGAGCGGCGGCGTGAGGCGCTCACCGCTTATGGCGCGGCGGATCGCGACGCACCGTTTATCGCCGCGGTTGCCCCGACCGGACCGGCGGCGCTGGCCGGGATGCGCGTCGGCATGGCGGTGCTCGGGATTGCGGCGGCGCCGGTGCCAAACGGCCGGGACGCGCATCCTTTTGCGCGGATCACCGCGATCGAGATGCAGCTCGCGGCGCTGCCCCCCGCCGCGCCGCTCACGCTCGACGTAGGTGCTGCCGCGGCGCTCCCCATCACGCCGGTTGCGGGATGCGTCAGCGACTTTCGCGTCGAGGCGAACGAAACGCCTGGCGCGATCGCCGACGGGCGGATGGTGCTGGTCAATCATGGGCTGGCGCAATTTGCCCGCAACGACGCCGAACTCGCGGCGGCGATCGCGCATGAGCTCGCGCACAACATCTTGCGCCATCGCGCCCGGCTTGACGCCGCGGGGGTCGATCGCGGGCTGGGCAAGCAGTTTGGGCGCAGCGCGCGCCTGTTCAAGCAGACCGAGATCGAGGCCGACCGGCTGTCAGCCTGGCTGCTGGCGGGGGCTGGCTATGACCCCGCCGCCGCGGCGCGCTTTTGGGAAAAATTCGGCCAGCGTCAGGGCCGCCCCTTGTTTCAGGCCGGCACCCACCCGCGCTGGCGCGACCGCGTAGCGTCGATCGAGGTCGAGGTCGCGGCGATTGCCGCTGCGCGCGCCAAAGGCCAGCCGCTGCGCCCACCGCTGATCGATGCACCGCCGCCCTTGGAATAGCGTCCTGCGCCTCCTATTTTGGCGGCATCCGCTTTCCAGACGCCTCCCCCCAGACAAGGATCGACGCCATGACTCAGGAAACTGCCATTTTTGCCGGAGGCTGCTTTTGGTGCACCGAGGCGGTGTTCCAGTCGCTGGACGGCGTCAAGGGCGTCGAAAGCGGCTATATCGGCGGGCAGGTCACCAACCCGACCTACAAGCAGGTGTGCGGCGGCGACACCGGTCATGCCGAGGCGATTCGCATCACCTTTGATCCCGCGGTCATTTCCTATGACGACCTGCTCGACGTTCATTTCGCGACCCACGACCCGACGACGCTCAACCGCCAGGGCAATGATGTCGGCACCCAATATCGCAGCGCATTGTTTCCGCTCGATGCCGCCCAAGGCGATGCCGCGCGAGCCGGAATCGACCGCGCCGCGGCCGATTGGCCGGCGCCGATCGTCACCACGATCGAACCGGCGTCCGACTGGTATCCCGCCGAGGATTACCACCAGTCCTATTGGGAAGGCGAAGGCCAGCGCAATCCCTATTGCATGGCCGTCATCCCGCCGAAGCTGGCCAAACTGCGCAAGGGCTTTGCCGACCGGTTGCGCACCTAAATTCATCAGATCGTCATCCCGGCGAAGGCCGGGATCTCGCCGTTGCAGTATGATGCCAAGCCGGGATCCCGGCCTGCGCCGGGATGACGAAATGTGGGCGTAGTTACTCGCCATTCGGGTCTGGCCGACTGTTGCAATATGGTCGCATAACGTCACTTTTCATTGACTTTCCAATCGTTTTGGCTAGCGGACACCCCCTCGCTAGGGCAGACCAGGTCCAGGCGCAGGTGGGGGTCGCTGCAAAGTGCTGGCATCGCTGTTTCTGATCGGCGCGTCGTTGACGACGCCCCAGATGTCGGTTCAGGCCGCAAGCCAGACGGTCGTCGAGGACAGCGACGACGGCATGGCGCGCGCGGTGGGCCGGATGGTCGGCGGCATCGTCAGCTATGCGCGCTGGCCCGATGGATCGGTCGAATCGGCGCGCGTGATGTGCGTCGTCGGTACGCCGCGGCTGACCGATCGCATGGCGCCCGACGTTCCCGGCGCCGGATCGGTGCTGGTGCGGCGGCTGAGCGTCGCCGCGGTGACCAGCCGCGATGACTGCGATGTCCTGTTCCTTGGCCGCATGGCGATCGCCGACCGGCGGCAATTGATCGCCTGGGTCCGCGGCCGCGCGATATTGACGATCACCGACGACGATGCCGCGTGCATTTTTGGCGCGATGTTCTGCCTGAGCAGCCGCGCCGCCAGCCTCAGCTTTTCGGTCAATCTCGACGCCATCGGGCGCGGCCCGCTGCGGATCGACCCGCGGGTGCTGAATATCGCCCGCGGCGACGGAGGCGCTTCATGACCGGCAAAGCCCCCGAGCGGATCGGCGCGCGCACGACGCTGCAAAAGCTGCTGTCGCGCTTTCACTTCGGGATCACCCTGTTCGCGGTGGCGCTGTCGGGCCTGACCATCTTGCTGGCGGGGGTGACCGCGCTGCGCGGCTATGCCGATCGCAACATGGAACTGGCCGCGCAGCTGGGCGCCTATGGCGTCGAACCGGCGCTGGTCTTCAACGATCCGCAGGCCGCGCGCGAGGGGCTCGAACCGCTGACCCGTATTCCCGGCATCGCGCGCCTGCGCGTCCTTGATGACCGCGGGCAGCCGCTGACCCAGTGGGCCTCACCCATGGCCGACCCGGCACCGCTGCTCACCCGGATGTTCTTTCCCCGTCCCTTCGCGGTCACCGTCGAACGCAATGGATCGGCGATCGGCACGATCGAGGTGTGGGGCGATAGTTCGACGTTGATCGACTATGTCCGCATCGGCTTGCTCGCTGGCCTCGGCTGCCTGCTGATCACCGCGCTCGGCACCATTTTCCTCGCGCGGCGGTTCGAATATGAGCTGGTCAAGCCATTGAACGAGATCGCCACCGTCGCGCACGATGTCCGTCTGCACCGCCGATTCGACAAGCGGGTGCAACCGCTGGGGATCGCCGAACTCGATCGGTTGGGCGGCGATATCAACGCGCTGCTCGATGAATTGCAGGGCTGGCAGGGCCATATGGAAAGCGAGCGCGCCATGCTGGCGCACCGCGCTTCGCACGACACGCTGACCGCGATGCCCAACCGCGACGCCTTCGACGAACAGCTTGCGCTGCGCATTGCGGCGGCGGACGCCCGCGGAAGCCGCTTAGCGCTGTTGTTTATCGACGCCGACAATTTCAAGGCAGCGAACGACAATTTCGGCCATGCGGCGGGCGATGCGGTGCTGGTTGCGCTGTCGGCATGCATCAAGGAAACGTTGCGCGAAAGCGACTTTGCCGCGCGCATCGGCGGCGACGAATTCATCGTCATCGTCGATCCGATCGACGTGGAAACCGCCGCCAACGACCTGGCAAACCGGATCCGGGCCTGCGTCGCCCAACCCGTCGCATTGCCAGGCGGCGAGACCTATCGCGCGTCGGTCAGCGTCGGCGCTGCGCTTTATCCTGACGACGGCGATGACGCGACGGCGCTGCTTACCGCCGCCGATGCCGCCATGTACGCCGATAAACTGACCAATCGTTCCCGAGTATGACCAGCGGAGTATCGCCGTGACCCAGACTATCCCCCGACCCATCCGAGCCTTTTTCATGCTTGCCTTTGCCGCCCTGCTCGCGGCTTGCCAAAGTGTGCCGCCGCCGACCGGCTTCACCCTCGCCCAAATCGAAGTGCTCAAGACCGAAGGCTTTGTCGAAGACGGTCTTGGCTGGGCATTGAACATGCCCGAACGCCTCCTCTTCTCGACCAATGAAAGCAGCGTCTCCGCCGAGCAACAGGCCAGGATCGCTGACATTGCGGCCAAGCTCGTCTCGGTCGGCATCACGACGGCGCGGGTCGAAGGCCACACCGATTCGACGGGAGCCGCCGCCTACAATCTGACGCTGTCGCAGGCGCGGGCCGAGGCCGTGGCCGCGCCGATGCTGGCCGGCGGGATGAAACTCACCGCCGATCAGGTCGTCGGCCGCGGCGAAACGGTGCCGATGTCGAGCAATGATACCGACGAAGGCCGTCAGGACAACCGCCGCGTCGTCGTGATCGTCACGCCGCAATAATCGCGACAAAACTTGCGCTCCGTTCGCCTTTTCTTGTTCCTCTTTCGCGGCTAAGGCCTCGCCCATGAAACCGATCCGCAAAGCCGTCTTTCCCGTTGCCGGCCTCGGCACCCGCTTCCTGCCCGCGACCAAGGCGATCCCCAAGGAGATGCTGCCGATCGTCGACCGGCCGCTGATCCAATATGCGGTCGACGAAGCGCGCGAGGCGGGGATCGAGCAGATGATCTTTGTCACCGGTCGCGGCAAGAGCGCGATCGAGGATCATTTCGACGTCGCCTTCGAGCTCGAAAAGACGATGTCCGAACGCGGCAAGGATCTGTCGGTGCTGGAGCCGACGCGGCTTGGCCCCGGCAATTGCGCTTATGTCCGCCAGCAGGAACCGCTGGGGCTGGGCCACGCAATCTGGTGCGCGCGCGCGATCGTCGGCGACGAACCCTTTGCGATCTTTCTGCCCGACGAATTCATGCACGGCTCGCCCGGCTGCATGAAGCAGATGGTCGATGCGTACCACCAGGTCGGCGGCAATCTGATCTCGGTGCTCGAAGTGCCGCGCGACCAGGTATCGAGCTATGGCGTAATCGCGCCCGGCGCGCGCGACGGGTCGCTGACCGAGGTTACCGGGCTGGTCGAAAAGCCGTCGGTGGCCGATGCGCCGTCGAACCTGATCATCTCGGGCCGCTATATCCTCCAGCCCGAAGTGATGCGGGTGCTCGAGGGGCAGGAGAAGGGTGCGGGCGGCGAAATCCAGCTGACCGATGCGATGGCCACGATGATCGGCACCCAGCCCTTCCACGCCGTGACCTTCGACGGCGCCCGCTACGACTGCGGATCAAAGGCAGGCTATATCCAGGCCAATCTGGCGGTCGCGCTCACTCGCCCCGACATCGCCGCCGAGGTCCGCGCCTTCGCCATCGATTTGCTGAAGTAAAACCGGCGGGGGCGACGCGCCCCGCCGGTTCGGCGACTATTCGCCTTCGATATTCGGTTTCGGGAACGTGTCGGCGCCCAGCGTCTTGTAAAGCAAGCCGCCGACCGCACCGCCGATCAATGGCGCTAGCCAGAACAGCCACAATTGCTGGATCGCCAGCCCGCCGACGACGAGAGCCGGGCCGGTGCTGCGCGCCGGATTGACCGACGTGTTGGTGACCGGGATCGAGATCAGGTGGATCAGCGTCAGCGCCAGGCCGATGGCGAGCGGCGCGAAGCCGGCCGGGGCGCGGCCATCGGTCGATCCCATGATGATCCACAGAAAAAAGGCGGTCAGCACAATCTCGATGATGAAGGCCGACCAGATGTCATAACCGCCCGGCGATCCGGCGTCGAAGCCATTGGCCGCGAGGCCGCCTGTCGCCAGATCATAAGCAGGATTGCCGCTGGCGATGTAGAACAGCAGGAACGCCGCGATGACCGCGCCGACCACTTGCGCGCCGACATAAAGCGGGATGTCGCGCGCCTCGAACCGACCGCCCGCCCACAGCCCGACCGTGACCGCAGGGTTGAGATGACATCCCGAAATGTGGCCGATCGCATAGGCCATGGTGACGACCGTCAAACCGAAAGCGAGCGACACCCCGAGCAAGCCGATGCCGACATCGGGAAATGCCGCTGCCAGAACCGCGCTGCCGCAGCCGCCGAAGACCAGCCAGAATGTGCCGATCAACTCGGCCAAGCCCTTTTGCATATTCGTCATATGACCCTCCTCCCCACCGGCGGTCATGGACGCCTCCGGCGCCGTGCCATCCTAGCAGCGGAACAGCGCCCCGCAAGCCTTTGCCGCGGCGCCGAAAATCAGGCCGCGGCCACCGCTTCGACGAAATGGCGGGCGCGCTGGTCGAGCGAGCGAGCCGCTTCCGACAGCCCCGCCGACAATTCGCCCAGCGCCTGCGCGCCATCACCGACTGCCGTCGCACCGTGGCCGATTTCCTGGACGCGAAGGTCGATTTCGCGCCCCGCGGACACCGCCTGCTCGACATAGCTTGCGATCATCAGTGTTGTGGCACTTTGCCCATCAACCGCACGGTCGATCGCGTCAGAAAAGCCATTGTTGGCGTTGATGGCCCGCTCCACCTCGTCGAATCCGGCGGTGACCTGGCCGACGATGTCGCGGATGCGGTCGACATATTGGGTGATGTCGCCGGCGGCGGCGCGCGTTTGGCTGGCCAGCGTCTTCACTTCCGACGCCACAACGGCAAAGCCGCGACCCGCATCGCCAGCGCGCGCGGCCTCGATCCCGGCATTGAGCGCCAGCATGTTGGTGCGGCTCGCCATGTCGATGATCAGCGCGAGCATCTGTTCGATCGACTGGCTTGCCGCCCTCAGCGCGCTGGCCCTTTCACCCGCCTGCTGAACCTTGCGATGCGCCTCGCCGCGCACCGCTCGGGCGCGCGACCCGTCATCGACAATTTGGGTCATCGTCGCCGCCAGCATATGCCCGCGATCGCCCAATTCGCGCAAACCCGCCAGCGTTTGCGCGGTGGCGCCGGCGACGGTAACAGCGTCGCGCCCCGTCTGGCGCGCCCGATCGGACAGGCTTGCGGAAAAGGTTTCGACCTGATGCGCCATGTCGGACAGCACCGCGGTCAGCGCGGTAATATCCTGCTGGAACCGGCGCCCGGCATGGTCGACCTTCGTCGCCCGCGCCGCGCGTTCCTGCACCAATTCGGCGTCGCGCAGCATCGCCAGCCTGGCAAGCTGGCCGCTGTCCAACGTTTCGACGAAGCGGCCGCGATCGACCAGAATCAGCTCGCCCGTTCCCGACGATTGTGCCGCGACGCGCAGCAGTTCGGGGGTCGACCGGGCGACGTCGGCGGTCGGGCAGGGTTCGATCATCGATGCGATCGAGCCGCCGATCGTCGGGTTCTGCATCAGCGAGAACCAGAAAGGACAGAAGAGCAATTCGCGCACCCGCTGCTCGCGGATAACCCCCATCGGCCGCCTATTCGCGTCGAGCACCGCCAGCGCGCGCAGCTCTGGATTGCCGCGAAACAGGTCGATGACCTGCGCCATATGCGCGTCAGCGGCGATCGCCGTCGCATGACCCGATGATGGCGTAAAAACATGGTCCATGACGTGCCCGGTCTCTCTTCGTGCTGCGATCCCTTATTCACCCCCTGACCTAAGCGAAGACGGTAAACACGGCTTTAACCATTTGTTTCAGTGCTGTGACACAAGGCCGCAGCGCCAAGGCGCCCCGTCGCAATAGTCTGTTCAGATTGCGGCGGCTATGCGATGAGGCGCCCAGTCGGCGAGGAGAAGACCATGCGTGCCATCATCATCGCCATGGCGGCGCTGCCGCTGCTCACCGGCTGTATCAGCGCGGTCAAGACCGTCGTCACCGCCCCGGTCAAGGCCGTCGGGCAGGTCGCCGACTGGACGACCACCAGCCAGGACGAATCCGATCGCAACCGCGGCCGCGAAATGCGCCAGCGCGAGGAGCAACTGGGCAAGCTGTCGCGCCAGCGCGACAAGGCGGCTGAAAAATGCCGCGACGGCAACGAGGAACAATGTCAGCGCGCCGAAGTTCTGGAGCATGAAATCGAAGCCGTGATGGCAGCGCCGCGGTAGCGCGGATTACGCGAAACCTGAATCAAGCCGCATCCCCGAGCGAAGACGAGGGGCTATGCCGAGCGAAGTCGAGGCGGGAGCGCCCAAGGTTCTCGCTCCGCTCGAACGAGCCCCTCGTCTTCGCTCGGGGATGCGGTTCACATTAGCGCGCGATAATGTGGTTCAAACTCCTGTCATCAAGCTCTACCGCACCCGTCGTCCGGTCCACACGACCCGGCCGACCAGCTGAACCGACCCCATCGGCAGATCGTCCCAGCTGCGATAATGCGGATTGTCGCTGATCACCGAAATCCGGCCCGGCCCCGGCGCGCGCGCGACGCGCTTCACCATCAGCACATCGTCCATCCGCAGCACGTAAATCCCGTCGCGCAGCCGCGCCGCGGCGTCGCCG
This sequence comes from uncultured Sphingopyxis sp., assembly GCA_964502035.1. Taxonomy (GTDB): domain Bacteria; phylum Pseudomonadota; class Alphaproteobacteria; order Sphingomonadales; family Sphingomonadaceae; genus Sphingopyxis. The sequence goes on from CAZCUW010000045.1 coordinate 13,001, forward strand.
CCATCGACCAATATATCGTCGCCATCGTTCAGCGTCGGCGCCATCGAATCGCCCTCGACCCGAATGATGCTGAGCGCGCGCGGATCGGCGCCCAGGTCGCGCAGCCATTTGGGGTCGAACGCCACCTCGCCTTCCACCGGCTCGCCTTCGACGCTGGCCCCCGCCCCTGCCGATGCGCCGATCGCCAGTTTCGGGACCAGGATCATCCCCGGACCGCGTGACCGCGCCGGAGTCGCGACGCGCTGCACCGGCCCGCCGAGCATTGCTTCGGACACCCCCAGATAAGCGGCGATCCGCGCCCGGTCCTGTTCGGCCAGCCGCCGCGGCGAACCGCGCTTGATATATTGCTGAATATAGGCGGGGTTGCGCCCGATCACCTGCGACAGGCGCGCATAGTCGATGCCCTTGTCGGTCAGCAGGCGGTCAAGCGCGCCGCGCGGATCGGAGACATGATCATTCATAAGGTCGCTGGGGCTGGTCCTTCCTATTTCATCCTAGCAAGCGGATTTTTCCTAGACAAGTAGGAAAATGGCCAGCAAATAGGATTTATCCTATCGGGTGAGTCGCCCGGTTATCAACGCGGTCAGGGAGGACAATATGGAACGCAGCCTGTTGCAACGGATCGAGGCTTTCCTGAAGGAATCGGCGATGCCGCCCAGCGTCTTCGGTCGCGCCGCGGTGCGCGACCCGCGGCTGGTGAGCGACCTGCGCGGCGGCCGCGAACCGGGGCGCCACATCATCTGCCGTGTAGAACATTTCATGAACATGTGGCGAACCGAGCGCCACGCGGGCCGGGTTACGCCAATCGGCGACCGGCGGGCCCGCGCGATGCGTCAAGCCAACCGCGGCGCACCGGCATGATGCGCTGGTCGCCCGCTTTGCCGCCGCGCCCCGGCTGCCCGCACCGCCGCCTGCGTCACCTGTTGGCGCGCAGGTTGCCGCTCGGCTTGGCGCTCAGCGCCTCGACGTTCCGGCCGTGGGCGAGCGCGAATTTCGTCGGCGCCCGCCACATTTTTCCCGGCGTGCTGGCGGTGGGCAATGGTCAGCCGGTCGCCGCTGCACTGCAGGCCGAACTGACCGCGGCCGAATGGACATTGCCGGGCCATATCGTCGCCGATATCGTGGTGGAATGCGGGAGCGAGCCGGGGGGACTCCAGATTGAAATCCTGACGGTCGAAGATTGACGGGGAGGCGCGCTCGAATGGGTCTGGCCGAAGCGTATCGGCAAGCACTGTAGCCCTGAGCCTGTCGAAGGGCGCCCATCTGCGAGAAGCGCCCTTCGACAGGCTCAGGGCTACGGTTTCACTCGAATGGAACAGACTCTAACCGACCGACCGGCGCGTCATCCGTTGCAGGGTGCCGAGCGCGGCTTCGAGCGCGAGGTCGACCTCGGGCTCCGCCGCGATGGCGCTGCTGCCGTCGGGCGCCAGGACCATATCGGTCGCCATCGCCTCACCGGGCGTTTCGCGGCGACGCGCCAAGCCCGCCTCGAGCCGCGCGACCATCGCACCGAGCGAATTGTCGGTGGCCGCGGGCAGCGGCGGCGCGTTGATCTCGGCCGGTTGCAGCCAGGGTTCGTCACCGGTTGGCGCCGCCGCCTCGGGCGCGAGATCGGCCAGCACCAGCTCATCGGCATTTTGTTCGGCAAATTCACCGAGCCACAGATCGGCCTCGGCGCTTTGTTCGGCGGGTTCGGCGGTTGCGGCGGTCAGCGGTCCCAGCCCGCCCGCGGGCAGGTCGCGACCGGCGCGGATCGGCGGCCGCGGCGGATCGTCGGGGTGCAGGTCGACGCGGCGGCGGCGTGCCGAAAAATCGGTCTCGCGATCGTCGTCTTCGGCGACGTCAGCATCGGACGCGCGCCGGAACCGAGCGCGGAGCGACGACAGCCCCGCCGCATCGGGCTGGGCGATCAACAGCGCGACCAGCCCCGCGATCATCGAAGCGATTGAAGCCATGCCGAACGCCAGCAGCAACCGCGCCGCATCGCCGACCGGCGGCACGAAATAATCGGACAGCCGATCAAGGTAGAGGTTCCAGCCGATCCCCGCGACCCACGACATCGGCATGACGGCGGCGAACAAAAAGGTCAGCACCGCGGCGCCGATCACCGCCGGCAGCGCAGGCCGCAGCACGCGCAGCAGCGCGCTCGATACGGCCTGGCCGGGGTTGTCGCTGCTATCGTCCATATCGTCCAATTCCGTGCGGCCCGTGGCGGCCAAAATATCGTCGCGGTCGGCGGCGCGGTCAGCCGGTGCCGCGCAGCAATCGCTGGTAAACCGGTTCGTAACGTAAAATGTTTGATGACCAGTTACGATGGGTTTCGACAAAAATACGTGCGATCCGCCTTCGTTCCGCCCAAATCCCGCGATTGTCGAGCAGCTGCGCCAGGGCATCGGCGATCGCCGCCGGACTGTCGGGCGCGAACAGCGTGCCCGTTTGGCCGTCTTCGATCAGTTCGCGATGCCCGCCGACGTCGGATGCCGCGACCAGCTTGCCCTGGGCCATCGCTTCGAGCGGCTTGAGCGGCGTGACCAGATCGGTCAGCCGCATTTTCTTGCGCGGATAGGCGAGGATGTCGATCAGCGAGTAATAGCGCTCGACCTCCTGATGCGGCACCCGCCCGACAAAATGGATAAAGGCCGCCGCAGGCGACGCCGCCGCCTGCGCCTTCAGCGCCGTTTCGCGCGGCCCGCCTCCGACGAGGAGCAGCCGCGCCGCGGGCTGCGCCGCAACCAGCGCGGGCATCGCCGCGATCAAATCGTCGATCCCCTCATAGTCATAGAAGCTGCCGATATAGCCGATCACCGCGTCGTCGGCGGCGATCCCCAACGTGCCCGCGAGCGCATCGTCGCGCGGCGGCGGGTCGCCGAACAGCTCGAGATCGACGCCGTTGGGCGAGACGGTGATCTTGGCGGGGTCGATCCCGCGCGCGATCAGGTCGCCGCGCAGCCCTTCGCAGATCACCGCGACCGCATCGGCCGCTTTCACCGCATGGGTTTCGAGCTGCTTGGTCAGCCAATAGCGCAGGCTGCCCTCGCGCCCGGTGCCGTTGCCGACCGAGGCATCCTCCCAGAAGGCGCGGATTTCGTAGATCACGGGGATGCCGAGTTTTTTGCCGACGCGCAGCGCGGCGAGGCCGTCGAGGACCGGCGAATGCGCATGCAGCACATCGGGCTGCCATTCCCGCGCCAGTGCCTCGACCCGCCTGGCCAGCGCGCCGATTTCGCGCCATTCGCGGATCGGCGCGCGCGCCGGGGCGATCGGCGGGGTGCGGTAAAAGGTCAGCCCATCGACGATTTCGCCGTCTGGTCCGGGTTCGGGGTGGCGCACCCCGGTGACCCCGGCAACGTCCCACCCCTTCGCCACCTGCGCCTTCATCAGCGCGCGGGTGCGAAAGGTGTAGCCGCTGTGCGCGGGCAGGCTATGGTCGAGGACGTGGAGGATGCGGGTCATGGGCTAGCGCTTTGACATACTAGCCTTAACGCAGCGTCAACCCCGATCGCGTAGCGGGAGCGGACATGGTCGACAATTTTTCCATCGGTCTGACGCACGTCTTGATGGCGATTGCGCTCTGGCGCCTGCTCTATCGCAGCGATCTGGACCGCGAGGTCAGCCCGCGCGTGCAATGGCAGCAGGACCGCGACGCCGAACGAGATGCCCGCCCCGATGCGTGACATAGCGTTCGTCGCTTTTCTGTTTGCCTTTATCGGCGTCGGGTTCCGGCGGCCGTTTCTGTTTGTGCTGTGCTTTTGTTACATCGATATCGTCGCGCCACAGCGGCTGAGCTATTTCCTGATCAACTCGATCCCGATCTCGCTGATCGTCTTCGGCCTCGCGATCGTCGGCTGGCTCGCCGCCGACGACAAGCGCGATATGCGCTGGTCGGGGCGGCAATTCCTGCTCATCGCACTGCTCGTCTATTGCGGGCTGACGACGTCGCAGGCCGATTTTCCGGTCGAAGCCGCCGACAAATGGAGCTGGGTGTGGAAGGCGCTGGTCTGGGCGATCTTCCTGCCGCTGACCCTGCGAACCAAGCTGCGGATCGAATCGCTGGCGCTGATCATGCTGTTGTCGGCGGCGTCGATCGCGATCGCGGGGGGCATCAAGACCGCGGCGGGCGGCGGCGGTTACGGCTCGCTTCAACTGCTGCTCAACGAAAATTACGGGCTTTATGAAGGGTCGATCATGTCGACCGTCGGCATCGCGATCATCCCGCTGATCCTGTGGTATCGCCGCCACGGGACGATCTTTACCCCCGACTGGCGCGTGTCGATCTTCTGTTTCGCGCTCTGCTTTGCCTGCATGTTGCTGCCGATCGGGACGCAGGCGCGCACCGGGCTCGTCTGCCTGGCCGTGCTCGCGGTGCTGTCGCTGCGCGCGGTCAAGCATCGTTTCCTCTATATCGCCGGCGCCGGGCTGCTCGCGATCGCCGCGGTGCCGTTCCTGCCGCAAAGTTTCACCGAACGCATGGAAACCATTCAGGGCTATAAATCCGACCAGTCGGCGTCGACCCGCGTCGCGGTGTGGGCGTGGACGTGGGAATATGCCAAGGAGAACCCGTTCGGCGGCGGGTTCGAGGCCTATATCCAGAACCGCCTGCGCGTCGAAACCAGCGGGTCCGACTATGACCCCGACCAGCCGCAAAATGCCGATGCGACGGTCCATGACGAAAAATCGCGCGCCTATCATTCGAGCTATTTCGAGATGCTGGGCGAACAGGGTTATCCGGGGCTGGCGCTGTGGCTGCTGCTCCACATCATCGGCATCGTCCAGATGGAGCGGCTGCGCCGCCGCTATCTGAAAACGCGGCGCGGCGAGGAACAATGGATCGCGCCGCTGGCGACCGCGCTCCAGCACGGCCATATCGTCTATATGGTCGGATCGCTGTTCGTCGGCATCGCGTTCCAGCCGTTCATCTACATGATGCTGGCGCTCGAAATGGGGCTGTCGACCTATTGCCGCCGCCGCGAACAGGAAGCCGGCTGGCGCCCACTGACCGCGCGCCCCGCGCAGGTGCCGGCGCGGCATGTGATCACTGGCGGCTGACTCTATACACCCTCTCCTTCAAGGGAGGGCAGCGAGACTTGCCAGCTTGCTGGCTTAGTCGCAGCGGGTGGGGTCCAGCGGCCTTGCGCAACGCCGCTGGACCCCACCCCAACCCCTCCCCTGAAGGGGAGGGGCTTAAGCACTGGAACCTTCGTTTCCTCAAAACGCTATCCCCCCATGCCCTCCCCGCGCCTGATCCATGTCGACGACGGCCTGCCGGGCATCACGCGCGAACGCGCTGGCGAAGGTTGGCGGTACCGCGATGCCAAGGGTAAAATCATTCGCGACGCGCACGAGATCGCGCGGCTCAATGCCATCGCGCTGCCTCCGGCTTATGAAGACGCATGGTTTTGCCCCGCCGCCAACGGCCATATCCTCGCCACCGGTTACGACGCGCGCGGGCGCAAGCAATATCGCTATCACCCCGATTTCCGGCTGGCGCGCGACGCCGACAAATATGATCGCTGCGCCGCTTTTGGCCATGCGCTGCCGCTGCTCCGTGCGCAGCTGGAAAGCGATCTGGCGCGGCGCAGCCTGTGTCAGGAGCGGGTCGTCGGCGCGGTCGTCCGCCTGCTTGACCTCGCCGCGCTGCGCGTCGGCAACGAACAATATGTCGCGGCGAACAAGAGCTTCGGCGCGACGACGCTGCGCCAGCGGCACGCCAGGCTGACCGGCCAGACGCTGCGGCTGAGCTACCGCGCCAAGGGCGGCACCCAAAAGGAGGTGGCGATCAGCGACCGCAGTCTGACGACATTGGTCCGGCGCCTGCAGGATCTGCCGGGGCAGAAACTGTTCCAGTATCAGGAGGATGGCGGCGTCTGTGCGGTCGCTTCCGAAGACGTCAACGCCTATATCCGCGACGCGATGGGCGATGAATTCAGCGCCAAGCATTTCCGCACCTGGTCGGCGAGCGTTGAGGCCTTTGCTTTTCTGTACGACGCGCCCGAACCGCCGGTCCTCAAGGCGGTGCTGGAGCATGTCGCGGGCCACCTCGGCAACACCCCGGCGATCGCGCGCAAGGCCTATGTCCACCCGGCGATGATCGCCGCAGCGCAGGACCGCGGCGACTTTGCCGCGGCCGCCGGGGCGCTGCCGCGGGCGGCCAAATATCTTTCGCGTTACGAACGCGGATTTTTGACCTATCTGGAGCGCGCGCCGGGCGCCGCGGCGCTGCTCCGCTCTGCCTGATCCAGACTCAAGAGGACCGACTTGACCTTCTCCATCCTTGCCGCGGCGCAGACTGCCGCCACCAAGACCGCCACCGCCCAGCCCGCCGCCACGACCAGCGATCCGATCGCCGACATCCGCGCCTGGTGGGACAGCAGCGTCGCGTGGGTGAACAGCCACTGGTTGCAAATCGGGATCGCAATCGCCGCCGGCCTCGCGATCTACTTCCTGCTGTCGTTGATCCGCGGCTTTGCGCTGAAGCGGGCGCAGGCGACGCCGGGCAAATTCACCCTGACCCACATCGTCGGGCGGGTGATCCACAAGACCAAATCCTTCGTGCTCGCGATCGTCGCGATCCGCCTCGTCGCCGGTTACGCCCAACCGCCTGCGGTGATCCTGCACATCATCCAGCTGGTCTTCACCGTCGCGGCGGTGTTGCAGGTCGCGATCTGGGCGCGCGAGGTCATCCTCGGCCTCATCCAGCGGCGCGCGTCGGACGGACATAACGAAACATTGTCGAACGCGATGGGCATCATCCGCCTGCTGATCAGCGTCGCATTGTTTGCGATCGCCGCCATCGTCATCCTCGACAATATGGGGGTCAATGTCACCGGGCTGGTCGCCGGTCTGGGCATCGGCGGCATCGCCATCGGCCTCGCCGCGCAGGGGATTTTTTCGGACTTGTTCGCGTCGCTGTCGATCATTTTCGACCGGCCGTTCCGCGTCGGCGAGACGATCAAATATGATACGAGCACCGCGACGGTCGAACGCATCGGGCTGAAAAGCACCCGCCTGCGCTCGCTCAACGGTGAATTGCTGGTCATCTCGAACACCAATTTGCTGGGCAAGGAGATCACCAATTTCGCCCATCTCCACCGCCGCCGCATCACCTTCACCATCGGTGTCGTCTATCAGACGACACCGACGATGCTGCGCGACCTGCCCGCGTTGCTCGAGGAACAGGTCGTCGCGGGCGGGCACGAGTTCATCCGCTCGAGCTTCCTGACCTTCGGCCCCTCCAGCCTCGATTTCGAATTGCTGTTCGATGTGTTCAGCGATGAATTTGATGTCGTCGCGGCGGCGCGCACCGATGTCGGCATCCGCGTGTTCGAGGCGATGGCCAAGGCCGGTTATGAATTTGCCTATCCCACGCAGACGACCTTTACTGCCGCCCCCGACGGCACGCTGGTCATGCCTTATGCCGAGTCCCCGAAACCCAAGCCGAGCGCCGCGAAGGCCGCCAAGCCCGGCTGACGCTACGGCGCCTTGGCAAGACCGCTTGGGCCTTGTGCAACGCATCCAGACAGGCCTAGAACGCGCCCCGAACCAATGATCGAGGGGATGAGCGATGACCACAATCACGCCGCAGGAATTGCAGACCAAGGTCGGTGAGCATCTCGGCACGTCGGATTGGGTGCTCGTCGATCAGGACATGATCAACAAATTCGCCGACGCCACCGGCGACCACCAGTTCATCCATGTCGACGCGGAGAAGGCCAAGCTGACTCCGTTCGGCGGCACCATCGCGCACGGCTTCCTCACCCTGTCGCTGATGCCGATGCTGGGCCAGAGCACCGACGGCCCGAAGGTCGGCGGCGTCAAAATGGGCGTCAACTACGGCTGCAACAAGGTCCGTTTCCTGGCGCCGGTTCGTTCGGGCAAGCGCGTGCGCAGCCATATCAAGCTGCTCGAACTCGACGAGAAGCGCCCCGGCCAGTGGCAACAGACCAATGAAGTGACCGTCGAGATCGAGGGCGAGGAAAAACCCGCCCTGATCGCCGAATGGATCAGCCAGTTTTTCGTTTGAATTAGCTTGTCCCCTCCCCTTCAGGGGAGGGGCAGCGAGACTTGCCAGCTTGCTGGCTAGTCGCAGCGGGGTGGGCCACTCGGCCTTGCACCAGCCTGCGACCCCCACCCCAACCCCTCCCCTGAAGGGGAGGGGCTTAGAAAGAGAAGGATCATCATCATGCGTGACGCCGTCATCGTTTCCACCGCCCGCACCCCGCTGACCAAAGCGGGCCGCGGCTCGTTCAACAACACGCTGGCCCCGACGCTGGGCGCATATTCGGTCAAGGCCGCGGTCGAGCGCGCCGGGATCGAGGGCGGCGAGATCGACGATGTCGTGTTCGGCGCCGCGATGCAGCAGGGATCGCAGACGATGAACGTCGCGCGCCTGATCGCGCTGCGCGCCGGGCTTCCCGTCACCGTCCCCGGCATGTCGATCGACCGCCAATGCTCGTCGGGCCTGATGACGATCGCGACCGCCGCGAAGCAGATCATCGTCGATCGCCAGGACATCTGCGTCGCCGGCGGCATCGAAAGCATCTCGAAAGTCAGCGGCAGCGGCAAGGTGTTCATCGAGACCGACGCCGAGCTGATCGCGATGCACAAGGACACCTATATGCCGATGATCGGCACCGCCGAGGTCGTGGCCAAGCGCTACAACATCGGCCGCGAAGCGCAGGACGAATATTCGCTCCAGTCGCAGCAGCGCACCGCCGCGGCGCAGGCCGCCGGGCTTTATGCCGACGAGATCGTCGCGTGCAACGCGACGATGGCGGTGATGAACAAGGAAACCAAGGAAGTCAGCTTCCACGACGTCGTCGCCGACAAGGACGAGTGCAACCGCGCCGACACCACCCTCGAAGGCCTGTCAAGCCTGAAGCCGGTGATGGGCGAAGGCCACACGATCACCGCGGGCAACGCCAGCCAGCTTGCCGACGGATCGTCGGCGTGCGTCGTGATGGAAGCCAAGGTCGCCGAAAGGCGCGGTCTCCAGCCGCTGGGCCGCTATGTCGGCATGGCGGTCGCGGGCACCGAACCCGACGAAATGGGCATCGGCCCCGTGTTCGCCATTCCCAAGCTGCTCGAACGCTTCGAGCTCAAGATGGACGACATCGGCCTCTGGGAACTCAACGAAGCCTTCGCCGTGCAGGTGCTCTACTGCCGCGACAAGCTCGGCATCCCCAACGAGCTGCTTAACGTCAACGGCGGCTCGATCTCGATCGGCCACCCCTTCGGCATGACCGGCGCACGCTGCGTCGGCCACGCGCTGCTCGAAGGCAAGCGCCGCGGCGTCAAATATGCCGTCGTCACCATGTGCATCGGCGGCGGCCAGGGCGCAGCGGGCCTGTTCGAGGTCTTCTGATGCGCCTCAGCGCACCGCGTATCGAGCCGGTCGATCTGGGCCGGCTCGATGCAGACCAGCGCGCCGCGCTCGACCCCTTCCTGGCTACCGACGGCGGCAAGGTCGGGGGCGGCAAGATCCTCAACATCTTCCGCACCCTCGCCCATGCGCCAAAGGCGCTCACCGCGTTCCTTGCGTGGGGCAACTACATCCTGTCAAAGCGCAACGCGCTCACCCCGCGCGATCGCGAACTCGTCATCCTGCGCACCGGCTATAATTGCCGTTCGGGGTATGAATGGACCCAGCACAAGCGCATCGGTCTCGACTGCGGGCTGAGCGAAGCCGAGATCGCGCGGATCAAGGCGGGGCCGGATGCGGACGGCTGGAGCGACCTCGACCGCGCGATGCTGCGCGCCACCGACGAGCTGACGAGCGATCATTTCGTCACCGATACGACCTGGGCGGCGCTCGCGCCGCTCGGCGACAAGCGCCGCATGGATCTGGTGATGACCGTCGGCCAGTACACGCAGGTTTCAATGATCTTGAACAGCTTTGGCGTGCAGGTCGAGGACGGCTGGGACGTCGACCCCGATCTGAAAGCCTGAAAAAGGGAGAATGACATGAGCGGCATCGGCATCATCGCGACCTTGCGCGTCCAGCCCGGCAAGGAAACCGAATTCGAGGGCGTCTTTGCCGAACTCGCACCTGCGGTGGCCGCGAACGAGCCCGGCAACAGCTATTATAAGCTGTTCCGCACCGACGCGGCGGGGGTGTATAAAGTGCTGGAATGTTATGACGACGGCGCCGCGGTCGACGCCCACCGCGCCTCCGACCATTTCCGCACTCTCGGCGCCAAGCTCGGCCCCTGCTTGGCCGGAGCGCCCGAGATCGAGAAGCTGAGCGCGGTTTAGGGCCGGAGAGGGCCGCCATCCACCGGATGTTGCTGTTCCCCGGCGAAAGCCGGAGAACTGAATGGCTACAATCCACCGCAATCCCATCGTTCGTCCATCGCCCTCAGCGCACCCGGTTGAAGTAATTCGTCCGCATCGCCGGGACGCCCTCGGCGGTGAAGAACACCACCGTTTCGGTCATCGTCTGGCCGTCCGCGGACACCGTATAGGTCCGCATCGACCCCGGCTGCCCACCGCGGGCCAGCGCCGTGACCATCACGCCGGGTTCGGGCAGGCGCACCGCAGCCATGTCGGCCTCCAGATTGCCTTCGACCGCCGTCGCACGACCATCGGGCGTATAGGTCGAGGTCGCCTGGACCGCCTTGCCATCGGGCAACACGACGTCGACATTTGTCCGCCACTGGCCGGCCCCCGCATCGCTATAGGTGATCGTCACGCTCTTTGGCCGCTCGGCCGGCGGCGTCGTCAGTTTCGCGACATCGACCGACCAGACGCCGAGCAGCGGCGAGGGCGGCGACGGCGCGGCAAAAGCGGCGGGTGCGTTGGCGGCGGCAGCGGCGAGCAGGACAGCGTAAAGCGCTTTCATTCAACCTCTCCAGATATTTAGCACAGCGCGATACTACATATCATGGCCGTTTTCGGCAAGCCTTTCAGCCAATCTCCGCAATCTCTCCCGCCCGATCGCCGAGCACGTAGCGCGGCCCCGGCCCGCGCTGCGCCGCCTTGTCGTCGCGGTTGTACAGCCCGCATTTCTTCAGGCTCAAACAACCGCAGCCGATGCAGCTGCCGAGCAGGTCGCGCGTGCGTTCAAGCGCGGCGATCTGGCCGTCGATCCGCGCCCGCAATCCGGTGCTGATCCGCGTCCAGTCGTCGCCGTTGGGGGTGCGCCCGGCGGGCAGCCGCGCCAGCTCGAACGCAATCTCCTCCAGGCGCAGCCCCAGTCGCTGCGCGATCAGGATGAACGACACGCGGCGGATGTCGGCGCGCAGGAAACGGCGCTGGCCGCCGCGCGTGCGCAGCGCTTCGACCAGTCCCTTCGCCTCGTAAAAACGGATCGCCGACACCGCGACCCCGGTGCGCGCCGCCAGCTCGCCGATCGGAATCAGGTCGGTGCGGTGCATCTCTACCCTCCCTCGTCATTGCGAGCGAAGCGAAGCAATCGCCAGCCATCGACCCTATCGCATGCCGATGGCTGGCGATTGCCGCGTCG
>CAZCUW010000046.1:0-24290 GCA_964502035.1 uncultured Sphingopyxis sp.
CCCAGATTCTGCCTGGACGCGGCATCGACGGCCGCTTTGTCACCGCGAACAGCAATATCACCGGCGACCGCGCTTTCTGGCAGCTCAAAATCGGCTTGAACGTCGCCGCCATCGGTTGCCGCGGTCTTGAAGAAACGACGATGGTGTCGGCGTACAACAATATCATCAAAGCGCATGGCAAGGTGATCCGTTCGACCGAAAAGTCGGTGATCACCCAGCTGGGCAAGGAAAATAAGACGAGCGGTGTCGCCGCGCGCGATCGCCTGTCGACCCAGCTGTTCAACTATTTCGCCCAGCCGCCGGCGCAGCGGGCTTTTTGTGCCCGCGCCAACGAAATCGCCCAGCTGGTGTCGTCGACGCCGACCGCACAGGTCATCGAACAGGCGCCCGCGCACCTCGCGCGGCTCGACCAGCCGTTCCATGATTTTTATGAAGCCTATGCGCGCTATCAGTCCGACGCCGTCGCCTGGGACGCCAAATATGCGCCGCCGCCGCCGATCATGAGCGCCCCCCTCGCGCCCATCGCCGCGCCGGTGCCGCCCGCCAACGCGCCGACCGGGCTGTAACCGCCCCGCCCCTGCCCCGGGCGCTATTGTTGCATCGATGCAACGCTCGCCGGACGATATACGGCAAGCGATTTCGGTTCGTCGCATTTCGCCCGGCACGCGCCGGGCGCGCGATGACGTCATGCCGCCGATCCCAGGTCGCGGCGCCCCGCGCCAGTCGCAAAAAACCCCGGCGCTCCGGCGTTTCATGGCCCGCGCCGCCGAATTTCACTATCGTCAAACAAAGGCTGCGGAACAGGCTTTCCGCTGCGTTCATGATGAATTTCCGGCAACCTTTCGACTCCCTCCTTCCCCTTAGTCTCCTTCTTGCCGGGACCGCCCGGCGTTGCTCAGGGGAGCATTGGGGGAATTGGGAACATGACCAGATGGATCGGACTCGCTGCCGCTTGTGCGGCGGCGCTGACTGCTGCACCCGCAGCAGCACAATATGGCTTGCAGGAACCAGAGGCACCGGGTTTCGCGGCGCCGAACCTGCGCCTGCCACCACGCGACGCGCGCGGGGAATTTGCGACGCCCAACCGTGAGCTGACCGGTCACGACGCGTTCTGGAACCTGCGCATCGCGCTGAACGTCGCGGCGATCGGGTGCCGCCATCCGGGATCGCTGCAACTCGTCGCCGACTATAACGGCATCATCGCCCGCCATGGCGGGCTGATCCGCTCGGCCGAAACCGCGGTGATCTCGCGGCTGGGGCGCGCCACCGGCAGCAACGGCATCGCTGCGCGCGATCGCACATCAACCAAGCTGTTCAACTATTTTGCGCAGCCACCGGCGCAAAAACAATTTTGCCGCGTCGCCGGTTCGATCGCGCAGCAGATGAGCGGCATGGACAGCACCGCGGCGATGACCATGGCCCCCGCGATGCTGTCGCAAATCGACCAGCCCTTCGTCGATTTCTACGACGCCTATGCACGCTATCAGGTCGAACTCGCCGCATATCGTGCCCAACGTGGCCATCAGCCGCGGACCGACGCAGGCATCCAAATGGCCGCTGCAAAGCCTTAAGCGAAATTAACTGGGGGTCATAGCAACAGTGCCAAGCATCTGTTAGCAGGGCGGAGCGATGACCAATGCTCCGCCCCCTCCCTCGACCGCGGCCCAGTCGGCGCGGACCATCCTGACCCGGTTGCACGAGGTGATGGCGTCGCGCGCCAACGCGCAGGGCAAGCTCAATCAGGTCGTCGGGATCATCGGCGAATGCCTCGATAGCGAGGTCTGCTCGATCTACTTGCTGCGCGACGGGGCACTTGAACTTTATGCAACCCGCGGCCTGAAGCAGGAAGCTGTGCACGTCACCCGCCTCGGGCTGGGCGAAGGGCTGGTCGGGATGATCGCCGACCAGATCGAAACGCTCAATCTCGACGAAGCCGCGGCGCACCCCGATTTTTCCTATCGCCCGGAAACCGGCGAAGAATTGTTCCACAGCTTTGCCGGGGTGCCGATCATCCGGCGCGAACGCGCGGTAGGCGTCCTGTGCGTCCAGCACGCCGACCCGCGCCGTTATGCCGACATCGAGATCGAGACGTTGCAAACCGTCGCGATGGTCTTGTCCGAACTGATCACCAACGCCGACCTGGTCGATACCGCCGCGCGCACCGACGCCGCCGCCGCCGACCAGTCGGCGCAGCGGCTGGGCGGACAGAAACTGGTCGACGGCATGGGCGCCGGGGTAGCGGTGTTCCACCAGCCGCGGATCACCATCGAACATACCGTCGCCGACGATACCGAGGCCGAGCGTCACCGCGTCTATGCCGCGTTCGACAAGATGCGCGAACAGATCGACCGCATGGCGAGCCAGGCCGAATTCGGGGTCGGCGGCGAACATGACGAAGTCATCCAGACGTACAAGATGTTCGCCTATGACGAAGGGTGGTCGCGGCGGATCAACGAGGCGATCGACAGCGGCCTGACCGCCGAAGCGGCAATCGAGCGCGTCCAGCAGCGGACCCGGATGCGGATGCGCCAGATCGATGACGCGCTGCTGCGCGACCGGATGCATGATCTGGAGGATCTGTCCAACCGGCTGATCCGGATCGTGTCGGGGCAGATGGGCACTGCGGCGCAAATGGGGTTGCGCCAGGATTCGATCCTGATCGCCCGCAACCTCGGCCCCGCCGAGCTGCTCGAATATGATCGCCGCCGTCTGAAAGGCGTTGTCCTTGAGGAAGGATCGCTCACCGCGCACGTCATCATCGTCGCGCGCGCGATGGGGGTACCGGTGATCGGGCGCGTCAGCGACGTGCGCGCCTCGATCCGCGAAGGCGATCTGCTGCTGCTCGATGCCGCAGCGGGGACATTGCACGTCCGGCCGACCCAGGCGGTGCAGGATGCGTTCGACGCCAAGCTGGAGATTTCGCAGAAGCGCCGCGCCAACCTGGCCTCGCTGCGCGATCTGCCCGCGGTCACCAAGGACGGGGTACCGATCGAGCTGATGATCAACGCGGGCCTACGCGAAGATATCGCCGCGCTCGACCTGACCGGCGCGCGCGGCATCGGGCTGTTCCGCACCGAGTTCCAGTTTCTGGTGTCGGCGACGCTGCCATCGCGCGACCGCCAGCAACGGCTCTATCGCGACGTTCTGGATGCGGCGGGCGACCGGCCGGTAATCTTTCGCACCGTCGACATCGGCGGTGACAAGGCGTTACCCTATATGAATGTTGGCGACACCGCGCAGGAAGAAAATCCCGCGATGGGCTGGCGCGCATTGCGGCTGGCGCTCGAACGCGAAGGGTTGCTGAAAGTTCAGGCGCGGGCACTGATGGAGGCGGCGGCCGGACGCACATTGAACGTGATGTTCCCGATGGTGTCCGAACCATGGGAATATGAAGCCGCGCGCGACCTGTTCGTCGGGCAGCGGGCGTGGCTGGCGCAGCACAACAAAAAACTGCCGGTCGCGATCCGCTATGGCGCGATGCTCGAAGTGCCGGGGCTGCTCGAAACGCTCGATCTGATGCTGCCGCATCTCGATTTCCTGTCGGTTGGTACCAACGACCTGACCCAGTTCCTGTTCGCCGCCGATCGCGCCCACCCGCGCCTTGCCGAGCGGTACGACTGGCTGTCGCCGATCGTCATGCGCTATCTGGCGCGCGTCGTGCGGACGGTGTCGGGAACCAAGGTCGCGCTGGGGGTCTGCGGCGAGATGGGCGGGCGTCCGCTGGAAGCTATGGCGCTGCTCGGCGTCGGCATCGAGCGCCTGTCGATCACCCCCGCCGGGGTCGGCCCGGTGAAGGCGATGATCCGCTCGCTCGACCTCGGCGCGCTGCGCGCCGACATGCCCGTGATCCTCGGCCGTCCGACATCGAATCCGCGCGGCCAGTATCAGGCGTGGGCAGAGGCGCATCAGGTCGACCTGGGCGATTGACGCGCGAGGTAATTGCGTTCGCGGCAATGTTTATGTTATGTTCTCTATCTTGGGATAAGGAGAGCAAGCATGAGTGATTCGAGCCCCCGTGCCAGCGGCCAATGCCATTGCGGCGCCATCCGTTATTCGATGACCACCACGGTGCAGCATCATGCGCTGTGCCATTGCAACGATTGCCGCCGCCACGCCGGGGCGCCGATGGTCGGGTGGGCGCTGGTCGGTCAGGACGAGATCGAAATCACCGGCACCCCCAAAATCTATGCGTCGTCCGAACATGGCCGGCGGCATTTTTGCGGCGATTGCGGCACCGGGCTGTTCTATACCAGCGAAGCCATTTTTCCGGGGCAGATCGACGTCCAGTCGGCGACGCTGGACGACCCCGACCTGATCCCGGCGCAAGTGCAGATTCAGGCCGCCGAGCGCATCGGATGGATGGAAAAACTGGACAGCCTGCCCGCGTTCGAGCGCTATCCGCCGTTCGAATAGGGGGACCGCGGCGTGGCGCGCGCCGCGATGTCACCCCGCGCTGCGTGTCCGGCGTTGGTCGTCCCACCAGGCGATGCGTTCGGCGATCCGCTTTTCGAACCCGCGGTCGGTCGGTTGGTAGTAGGTTTGCGCGCCCATCCCCTCGGGCCAATAATCGGCGCCCGAAAAGCCGCCCTCCGCATCATGGTCATATTCATAGCCCGCGCCGTACCCCAAGTCTTTCATCAACTTGGTCGGGGCGTTGAGGATGTTCGCCGGTGGCGCCAGCGACCCGGTGTCGCGCGCAGAGGCAAACGCCGCCTTTTGCGCCCCATAGGCCGCGTTCGATTTGGGCGCGGTGGCAAGATAGAGGCACGCCTGCACAATCGCCAGCTCGCCCTCGGGCGAGCCAAGAAACTGATAGGCGTCCTTGGCGGCGAGGCATTGCACCAGCGCCTGCGGGTCGGCGAGGCCGATGTCCTCGCTGGCGAAGCGGACCAGCCGCCGCAGCACATAGAGCGGCTCCTCGCCCGCCACCAGCATCCGCGCGAGATAATAGAGCGACGCCTGCGGATCGGATCCGCGCAGCGCCTTGTGCAGCGCCGAAATCAGATTGTAGTGGCCGTCGCGATCCTTGTCATAGACCGGCATCCGGCGGTGCAGAAACTGCGCGAGCGCGGCCGGGTCGAGCGGGTCGGGGATTGCAGCGGCATACAACGTCTCGACCTGGTTAAGCAGGAAGCGCCCGTCGCCGTCGGCGCTCGTCACCAAGGCGGCCCGGGCATCGTCGGTGACCGGCAGGCGGCGCCCGATGTCGGCCTCGGCGCGCGCGACCAGCATCGCCAGCGCATCCTCGCCCAGCCGGCCCAGCACCAGCACCTGCGCCCGCGACAGCAGCGCCGCGTTCAGGGCAAAACTGGGGTTCTCGGTCGTCGCCCCGACCAGCACCACCGTGCCGCGTTCGACATAGGGCAGAAAGCCGTCCTGCTGGGCGCGATTGAAGCGGTGAATCTCGTCGACGAACAACAGGGTCCGCTTGCCCGCCGCGGCCATTTTTTCGGCATCGGCAAAGGCCTGTCGCAGGTCGGCAACCCCCGAGAACACCGCCGACAGCGCCGAAAAGCGCATTCCCACCGCCTCGGCGAGCAGCCGCGCGATCGTCGTCTTGCCGGTGCCCGGCGGCCCCCACAGGATGATCGACGACAATTGCCCCGCCGCGACCATGCGGCCGATCGTGCCCTCGGGTCCGGTCAGATGGTCCTGCCCGACAACGTCGGCCAGCGTGCGGGGGCGAAGGCGCTCGGCGAGCGGCACCGGGCCGGTCGCGCTGTCTGCGCGCTGGGCCTGGGCATCGCCGCCGAACAAGTCTCCGGCCATCGCCAGCTCAGCCCCCGCGCCGCTGTTTCTGGCGGATCAGGCGCAAATAGGTGTCGGCGACCGCTTGGTTGATCGCGTCCCATTGATAGGCGCCGCTTTCGAGCACCGCCGCCGCGCCATGGTCGGCGCGCAGCGGAAGGTCGCGACAATAGCGCTGGAGATGATCGGCAAAGCCGGTGATCGAGCCGGGCGGGACGAGATAACCGGTCTGGCCATGCTTGACGATGCTGGCGCTGCCGGTGGCGCGCGCCGCGACGACCGGAAGCCCGCACGCCATCGCCTCGAGCGTCACATTGCCAAAGGTCTCCGTGACCGAGGGGTTGAAGAAAATGTCGCACGATGCGAGCGCATGCGCGAGATCCTCGCCGCCCTGAAAGCCGACGAAGCTGGCGTTCGGCAGCCGCGATTCGAACCAATCACCCGCCGGACCCTCGCCGATGACGACAACCCGGTGCGGCACCCCGCGCCGCGCCAGCACGTCGATGGCGTCGGCAAAGACGTCGAGCCCCTTTTCCATCACCAGCCGCCCGAGGAAGGCGATTGCGGGCACATCGTCTTCGATGCCAAGCGAGCGGCGCCAATCCATGTCACGGCGCCCCGGGTTGAAAATCCCCTGCTCGACGCCGCGGGTCCAGATGCCGATGTCATAATTCATCCGCTGATCGCGCAGCACCTGCGCGAAACTTTCCGACGGGGCGATCAGCGCGTCACATTTCCGGTAGAGCTTGCGCAGCCACGCGACGACCACCGGTTCGAGAAACGACAAATTATAATAGCGAAAATAGGTTTCGAAGCGGGTGTGGACCGAACAGGCAACCGGCAACCGCCGCCGCCGCGCCCATGCTGCCGCCTGCCGCGAGACGCGATCGGGGCTGGAGATGTGGACGACATTCGGCGCGAAGGCAGAAATATCCTGCCGCACGCGCGACGAGAAGGTCACCGGGATACGATATTCGCTGCGGCCGGGAATCGCGAAGGACGGCACGCTGACCAGGTCGCCGGTCGGCTCGAAATCGGGGTTGGCGACCGTCGGCGAATAGACCCGCACCGCGGCACCATGCGCGAGCAGGTAGCCGACAAGGCGGTTCAGCGCCTTGTTCGCCCCATCGACGGTCATGTTGTAGTTGCCGCTGAACAGGGCGATACGCAGGTCGGAGACTTCCATCGCGCCTGCGCTAACCCCCTCGCCGCGCAAACGCAACGCCGCCATCAGGCCATGATGCTGTAAGGTTCGCCGGGTTTCGTGCGGCACATGCGTTTTGACACGCGCGTTTCCTCGCCCTCGACAATCGCGATGTCGGTGATCGACAGGCATTTGCTGCCATTGGGTTCGGTGTTGAGTGCGGTGATCGTCGACGACCCTGCGACCCCTTCGCGCGTCGGGCTGGTCCAATTGGCGGTGGCGCCGACCGCTTCCTGCTTGGTGACCGCCACGGTCGCCTCTGCCGCGACCTTCTGTTCCTTTTCATCGAGCTGGCACGCAATCTCGGCGACGAGCACGGCGCCGAACAGCCCCGACACCGCAGTGCCAATACCTTTCAGCCCCACCGCATTGCCCGCGACCCCGCCAATCAGCCCGCCGAGCGCGCCGCCACGTTTGCGCGCCCGCTTGCATTTGGCATCGGGGCTGGTGCCATCGGCACGCTTCGCCTCATCACCCTTTTTCGTCGCAGGCTTGTCGGGGTTTTCGGGCACCGCCACTCGGGCCACCGAGGCCGGGACCGGATAACCGTTGCAGCCAGTGTTGAAGCAGAAGCGGTCGGCCAGATAGGCGCGATCGGTCTGATATTGCGCCTCGATGCCGCGATAGGCGGCGAGGTTGGCTCCCTCGGGATTGGAGGCCGCATGTTCGGCCATGATCGACTGGAAGAAGCGATCCTGCGTTGCGGCCGAATAACGTTTGTTGGCGCCAACCTGGGTCGAATAAAGCGACGACAACGCATCCTGATAGGCGATCATCGCCTGACGATAGGGCAGCATTGTCTGGCGATAATAAGTGTCGATCGCGACCGTGCAGCGGTTGATGGCCTCGGCCTGGTCGAATGGCTCTTTCTTCTTGCGATAATCTTCGCGGCAGCCCGGATAGCTGTCGGTATCGAGCATCGGCCGTGTCGGGAGCACGGGCAGCGCCGGTTCGGTGACCACCGGCGGGACATAAGCCTTGTCGCCCTGCCCCTGACCCGGCGCTCCCTGCCACGCGGCAGCAACCGCGCTGCTGGAGAGCAACACCGCCCCGATGACGACGAGCGCCGAATTATACCGCAACTTGGTCCGCATGTCCTGTTCCCCCACCCTTGTTTTTCAAAGGCTAGGCCGGAATAACCGACCCCACAAGATCGGTCAGTGATGCCGATCATACCGGGAAGCCGCCATGCAGCGATATTGTTTTGGTGTCGGCGGTGGATTAGCGTCGGGCTGGAATGGGGAGGGGTGACATGCGCCGCTGGATCAAATCGGTCACCGCACTCGCCGCGATGCTGGCGTGCACCGCCGCGACGCCGCCGGGCATGGACCCCGACAATCCGACCTGCCCGGCCCAGCCCAATTGGTCCGATTACAAGACGATGGTGCTGACCCCGTTCAAGCGGAGCGGCGAGCTGGTGCTGCTGGCCGAAGGCCGCGTCGACAGCGAGCTGCCCGTCCGCCTGGAAAAAGTGCTGAACGACAATCCGTCGATCAGCGAAATCTGGATCCGTTCGCCCGGCGGCGATGCCCGCGCCGGCAATGCGGCGGGCTTACTGATCCGCAAATTCAGCAAAGAGCGGCAGATGGTCACCCGCATCCCGTCGGGATGGACCTGTTTCAGCGCGTGCAATTTTGTCTTCATGGGCGGCCGTGCCCGGACGATCGACCCCGGCGGCCATTTCATGGTCCATATGTTCACGATGACCGGCGACAAGGACGCGATTCAGTCGAGCGTCGCGCAGGGCACCGAATCGACCACCGCGTTGATCAGCGACGTCGAACGCGAAGCGGCGCTGATGGCGACCGAGGACAATGACCTGCTGATCCGGCTCGACGTCTCGCGCGATCTGCTGTCCGACATCATGTACCGGCAAAAAGCGGTCGCGACGGGCAGCGACCGGTCAACCCGCCGCTGCCTGACCCGCAAAGAAGCGCTGCGGTACAATGTCGTCAACATCGACGATTAGGCAGCGGCTCAATCGCCGGTTTCGGACGGCGCCTCCAGATTGACGACGACCGGCGGATGCAGGCGCAGGCGATGGACGCGCCGTTCGTCGGCCTCGGTCACCTCGATCCGCCAACCGCTGGGGTGGAGCAAAATCTCGCCCACCTGCGGTACATGGCCGGCGAGTACCGCGGCGAGCCCGCCCAGCGTGTCGACATCTTCGTCGATTTCGGCCAGCCGCGGATCGATCGCTTCGCCGACATCATCGAGTTCGGCGCGCGCGTCGGCGTCCCAGCAACCACCGTCGCCGGGCGCGAACAATGCGGTCGGCTCGTCGTCATGCTCGTCTTCGATCTCGCCGACGATTTCCTCGACCAGATCCTCGATCGTCAGCAGCCCTTCGGTGCCCGAATATTCGTCGATCACGATCGCCAAATGGGTGCGCTTGGCGCGCATTTCGGCGAGCAGGTCGAGTACCCCCATCGATTGCGGGACATAGAGCGGCTGGCGGATCAGGTCGATCAGCGGCGGCGGCGGGCGCCCCTCGGCCAGCACCGCGAACACATCCTTGACGTGGATCATCCCGACCACTTCGTCGAGGTTTTCGCGGTACACCGGCAAACGGCTGTGCCCCGCCTCGGCAAATTGGGCGACGATTTCGGCAAAGCTCGCGCTTTCGGCGATCGCGATGATGTCGGCGCGCGGCACCGCGACATCGTCAACCGTCTGTTCGCCAAAGTGGAGCAGGTTGCGCAGCATCTTGCGCTCGGTCAGCGACAGGTCGCCGACGATATTGCTGCCGCGCCGTTCCTGACCGTCTTCCTCGGCCTCATCGATGACCTCTTCGATCTGTTCGCGCAGCGACGGTTCCTTGTCGCCGCCGAATAAAAATGTCTTCAGTCCGGCCAACAGGCCGGTTCTACTGTCCTCTTCCGATCGGGTCGAAGATCCCTGGTCGTCGGGCATGATGTGGCACTTTTCCCTGTTAATCGAGCTCTGCATATGGATTGCCGATGCCCAGCGATGCAAGCGCTTTCACCTCGAGCGCCTCCATCGCGGCGGCACTCGCATCGTCGATATGGTCATATCCGACCAGATGCAGCAGGCCATGGACGATCAGATGCGTCGCATGGTCGGTCAGCGAAATCCCCTTTTCATCGGCCTCGCGCGCGCAGGTTTCGCGCGCCAGCACGATGTCGCCGAGCAATATCTCGCCGTCATCGCTGTTGGCCAGGCCTTCGAGCAGATCATCCTGCACCTGCGTAAACGACAGGACATTGGTCGGCTTGTCCTTGCCGCGGAAATCGCGGTTGAGCGTCTGGACCTCGGCATCGTCGGTCAGCCGCACCGCGACCTCGACCAGCGGCGCGGCGTCGGCAAGGCTGGCGTAAGGCGTCAGCGCGAGCGCCGCGGCGACCGCTTCGCCCGCCCGCGCATCCCAATCAAGCGCGTCGGGCCACGGCGTCGCAGCGCAGGTTTCGACGCTCAGCATAAAAAATGCCGGACAAGAAAAACGGCGGAAAACTGTGCAACTTCACGCGCAAATCGCGTTTTTCGGATGGCGGACAAGGTGGGTAGATGGAGGGGGCTGATCATGCAGCGACGCTATCGCGGCGGCGCCACGTAGGACAACGAAAAAGTTTCGGGGAGGTCGGATTTTGGGGTGGGAAGCTGCCATTGCCGTCGTCGGTCATCCCGGGCCGGGGCCGCGATCCGGTCAGCGCATGGACCGGGCCATCATGCCAAAGTTCAGTAAAGTTCAGCCTAATGCAGCGCCCGATTTGTCGTAGTCGGCGGACCGAGGACGGCCGGATCTTGGCCGCATCCGGAATCCGGGCGGCGACCGCTTTTGCCTACAAATTGAAAGAGCTGCGATGAAGGCTGGCACAGCGAAATAATGTAGGACAGCGTTTTTTACGGCGGATGGCGACTTTGGGGTGGGAAGCTGCCAATCCTTTGCTCGTCATCCCATTCAGTGCATATGGCTCAACTTGTCAGGGTTGCGCATGACATAGATGGCGGCGACCTTGCCGTCGGCGATCTCGAGCGCCGTCGTTTGCAATTCGCCATCGGCCTCGCGAGTGACAAAGCCCGGCAGGCCATTGATCAAGCCGACGTGGAGCAGGGCCGAGCCATATTTGCCGAACAGCACGGCCAGACTGCGGTGCAGTTTCAGCACGGTCGCAAATCCCAGCACCGGCCGGTCGATAGCGGGCCGCTTGCCGCCGCCGTCGGACCACAGGCCGACATCGGCGGCGAGCATCGCGCCAAGCGCGGCCATGTCGCCGCTGCGCGAGGCGGCGAAGAAGGCGTCGGCGATCTGAAGCCCCTGCGCCTTTTCGAGCTTGTAGCGCGGGCGCGCGTCGCGAATATGGGTGCGGGCGCGCGCCGCGAGCTGGCGCGTTGCGGCGGGATCGCGGTCGATCGTCGCCGCGACCTCGTCAAAGCCGACGCCGAAGACATCGTGGAGCAGAAAGGCGGCGCGTTCGAGCGGCGACAGGCGTTCGAGCGCCAGCATCAGCGGCAGGGTGACATCGTCCGCCTCCTCGTCTTCGACCAGCGGATCGGGCAGCCAGGGACCGACATAGGTCTCGCGGCTGCGGCGCGCCGATTTGATCTGGTCGAGGCAGAGCCGGGTCACGGTGCGGCGGAGGAACGCCGCGGGCTCGCGCACGTCGGCGCGGTCGGCGGCGAGCCAGCGGATGAAGGCGTCCTGCACCACATCCTCGGCATCGGCGACCGAGCCGAGCATGCGGTAGGCGACGCGGGTGAGCAGCGGGCGCAGCGGGTCGAAACTGGCCGCCGCGTCCGCCGCATCATGCGAACCCTGCCGCGTCATCAGGCCGCCCTGGCCGCCGGCTGTTCGTACCAAAGGTCGAAACCGACCGCGAGGCGGTTCCAGCCGTTGATGATGTTGATCATCAGGGTGAGATTCACCTGTTCCTCCGGGGTGAAATGCGCTTCAAGGCCTTCTTTCGCAGCCTGCTGTGTGTGACCGGCCGACAGGCGGGTCAAGGCGTCGGTCCACGCCAGCGCAGCGCGCTCGCGCGGCGTATAGACGGGCGCTTCGTGCCAGGCGGCGAGCAGATAGAGGCGCTGTTCGGTTTCACCGTGCGCGCGGGCGTCGATGCTGTGCATATTGATGCAATTGGCGCAGCCGTTGATGATCGACGCACGGATCTTGACCAGTTCGATCAGGCTTTTTTCGAGGCTTGCTTCGACCGCGAGCGAAACGCCCATCCACTGTTTCATCAGCTGCGGCGCGGCGGCGAAGGGGTCGGTTACGGTGGTCATGGTCTGTCTCCTTTGCTTGGTTTGTACCGACTTGACGAGACAGGATCGGCGGGTGTGACATGGCGCGCAAAAAAATTTCGCACGGGCGCAAAAATCCGATAGCCTGCCCGCCTCGACAATGATGAGGAGGGGTCCAGTCATGAAGTTTCTCGATGGTTTCGGCGAACAGGCCTATGCGTTGCTGCGCATCGTCGCGGGTCTGTTGTTCCTGGCGCACGGGGTGCAGAAATTCTTCAACTTCCCGGCCGATTTTCCTTATCCGCTGAATCCGATGCTGCAGGCCGCGGGCGCGATCGAGCTGATCGCGGGCGGGCTGATCGCCATCGGCCTGCTCACCCGCCCCGCCGCGTTCGTTGCCAGCGGCATGGCGGCGGTCGGTTACTGGGTCGCGCACGGGATGCAAAGCCCCTTCCCGATTGCCAATGGCGGAGAGACGATCGCGCTTTACTGCTTCCTCTTCCTGTTCATCGCGACGCGCGGGGCGGGGATATGGAGCGTGGATGGGGCGATGAAAAAGGCCTAATTCAGCCCCTCTCCTTCAGGGGAGGGCAGCGAGACTTGCCAGCTTGCTGGCTTAGTCGCAGCGGGTGGGGTCCATCGGCCTTGCGCAACGCTGACAGACCCCACCCCAACCCCTCCCCTGAAGGGGAGGGGCCAATTGTGCGCTCAAACGCGGCGGCTTCGCATGGTGAAATTCTTCACAGCTTGCGCGTATTGGTCTCGATCAGTTTCTTTGCTTCGGCGATGGCTTTTGCGGTGGCCAGTGTCTTGTCCTGCACCTCGTCGGCCATTTCGAGCAGGCGGCCGCTGATCACGGTGCCGGTCTGCGCTTCCTCGTTGATCGCGATGCCGCCCTTGGCCACAGCGACGCGGTCCCATTCGGCGCGCACCGCAGCCCAATAGTCTTTCGTTGCCGCCCAATAATCGTCGGCGGCCTTCACGTCATATTGGTCATATTTGATATAGGTGTTGAGGACATATTCCTGGACGATCGGCACCAGCTTGCCGTCCTTCGTCCCCATTTTCGTATTGTCCTGCCAGTGGACCCAGCCGTCGGGGCTGGGCTGGTGGCGGTTGATCGACAGATAGCGATCGTACACTGGGTTCCTTACGGCGTCGCGGCGCGCGAGCGGGCGCCACGTCCAGTTCGAGCGCCAGCGGCGGATGCCGCCCTGTGTTTCAAACTGGCCCCAACCGCCATAGCGCGGGCTGTCGTCGACCTGATACACCGTCTGCGACCAGCGCCCGGTGCGCATGCGTTCGGGGACGTCTTCCCACGTCCAGGCGTTGCGATCCGAATAGACCAGCAGCTTGGCGGGCTCATATTCCCAATCCTGCCGCCAATGTTTGATGATCATGCTCTTGTCGTCGTCGGTGGTGATGACGAGCATGTGCTGGAGGACGATCTTGCGGCCGCTGTCCTCGATCACGCGCACAACCTCGTTGCCGCCCGAGCGTTTGGGTTCGAGCACGTCGTAATTCGGATCCCAGCGCGTCGATTCCTGCATGTTGAAGCTGACGCGGTAATTGCCCGCCATCGCCAGGATGTCGGCGCGGTCCTGTTCAAAACTGGCCGCCGCGGTGTCGGCGGCGATCGGGGGATGCGCCAAGGCGGCGACGGGGAGCGCGGCGGCGAGCAGCAGCGCGGCGGCGAGATGGCGGATATTCCTCATGGGGTGCAGTCCTTCGTTGCGGATCAGAAACGGAAGCTGAGCGACACGCTCGCGTTGCGGCCAGGCTGGGTATAGGCGTCGGTGATCGCCGAGGTGGACGCGAGGCCGCGGACGTCGCTCCACCAGCTGTAGGTCTTGTCGAGGAGGTTGAAGACCCCGGCGCGCAGCGTCAGTCCTTCGCTGAGACGGGCAAAGGCCGTCGCGTCGAGGATGGTGAAGCCGTCGGGGCGGAAGCATTCGGGGGTGCACAGCCCGGTCGTGCGCGATGCCTCTTTGCGCCCAGCGTGGGTCATGATGAGCTGGCCGCCAAAGCGTCCCTGCGCGTCGCGATAGCCGACCCCGGCGACGAGTTTGAGCGGATCGATCGTCGACAGCGGCGCGCGCGCGCCGGTCGGTTCGATCACGTTGCCCTTCGCATAGGATAGGGCGAGCGTCGCATACAGGCCGGACGACGCTCGCCCCTCGAACCGCGCCTCGGCCCCTTTGACCCGGACGCGATCGAGATTCACGAATTGAAAGATCGCCGGATTGGCCGGCGTGAAACCGCCGCCGACCACTTCCTGGCTGATGAAATCCTTGTACCGCGCCGAAAAGGCGGTGACGTCGAGGCTGATGGCGTTGTTCGACAAGCGGAGACCGCCCTCGAAACTTTCGCTGCGTTCGGGACCCAGATCGGGGTTGGGGATCGAGGTGTAGCCCGAGGCGAGATTTTCAAAAAACTGGTTCACCTGCCCGGGTTCGGGCGCCTTGAAGCCGGTCGCGTAATTGGCGAACAGCCGCACCTGATCGGTCAGTTTCCACACCGCGCCGAATTTGGGCGACACGCGCGCGCCGTCCTGCTTCGCCCCCGCGAAACTTGGCAGCAGCGGGTCGTCCTGCGGCGACAGGTCGTACCAGTCGAAGCGCAGCGCCGGGTAAAGCAACAGCTTGCCGCCCGCGGCCGAGATTTCGTCGCCGACGAACAGTCCGGCGCGGGTGAAATCGGTGCTGGGGAAGGCGCGGGTCGGAAAAACCTCTCCGAACGGCGGCACGGTGCCGTCGCGCAGGCCGCGCTGGCGCGTCTGGCTGATATCGCCGCCGAACACCAGGCGGTGGGTGATCGCGCCGGTGGCGAAGTCGGCGCGGGCATCGGCCGAGGCGCCGACGATGCGGTTTTCAAAGCTGTTGAGGCGGGTGCGATCGGCGAGCGGCGTGCGGTCCTCCTCGGTATATTGGCGGTCCTCGCCGTCCTGCCAATAGAGCGCGAGGCGGGCGAAATCGATCGCCCCCTCGCCTTCCCAGCTCCAGTCGAGCGAGACGCGCTTGCGCTTCCCGGTATCGGTGCCCTCGAGCCGGTCGACGCTCGACGTGATGACCCCGAGCGCGTTGCGGGTCGCGGTCACGCCGGTCAGCCCCTCGGTAAAGACGCGGGTGTCCAGATATTCGCCGGTCAGGCGCAGCTTGTGGCCGTTCGCGGGATCATAGACGACGCGCGCGAGCGCCGCGTTCGAGCGGCCGTCCTGCGGGTTGGGCAAGGTGCGCAG
The DNA here is from genome assembly GCA_964502035.1 of uncultured Sphingopyxis sp. GTDB lineage: Bacteria > Pseudomonadota > Alphaproteobacteria > Sphingomonadales > Sphingomonadaceae > Sphingopyxis. The sequence goes on from CAZCUW010000046.1 coordinate 15,390, forward strand.
CGGGCCGGTGCCGGGGCGCAGGCCCGAGGTGCCGGTCGCGGTGACGGTGCCGGCGTTGGCCCCCTGATTGTCGAGCTCGCTATAATCGCGGCGGGTGTAGGCGGCCATCACCGACCAGTCGCCGCTGCGCCCCGCGAGGATCGCGGTTTCGCTGAACTCGTCATCGGCGCTGCTGTAAGCGGCACGGATCAGGCCGCCGACGCGCTGGCCCTCCTCAAGGAAATCGGATGGATCGGCGGTGATAAAGCTGACCGCACCCGCCAACCCGTCGCTGCCGTAGAGCGCCGACGACGGACCGCGCAGGATTTCGACCGATTTGACGAGGCCAAGATCGACATAGTCGCCGCGCCCCGATGCCTGCGCGCCAAAGCTGAAGCCGTCGGGAACGCGGACGCCGTCGACCTGGATCAGGACGCGATTGCCGCCGATGCCGCGGATGTTGAAGCTGTCGTTGCCGGCGCGGCCGGTGGCGCCGAGCGCCGCGCCAAAGCGCGCGGGCTGGCGCTGGACGCTGACCCCGGGCTCGAACCGGACGAGGTCGCGGATGTCGGTGACCAGCTCGTCGGCGATCTGCTCGTCGGATTTGACGGTGACCGTGACCGGAATGTCCTCCGCCTTCACCGCGGTACGCGTCGCAGTGACGACGATCTGGCTCTTGCGCTGCGCCCAATAATCGCCGTCATTGTCCTGCGCAAAGACCGGCGTTGCGGTCGCAGCGAGCGCGAGGCCCAGCGCGGTGCCCGCAGCAAGGCGGATGACGGACGGCGAACGGTCGATAGTCAAAATGCTTCCCCTAGTTGATTGCGAGTGATTCGCAATAGCGTCGCATTAGGCGCGGGGAATCGCGACGTCAAGATTAATGCTATTGCGACTCGTTTGCCACAAATTTGAGACTTCATTGCGAGCGCAGCGAAGCAATCCAGGGCGGTTGCCGCCACTGTGGATTGCTTCGCTGCGCGCGCAATGACGCGGGTTGGCGACGGCGTGGATCCGCGCCGAAGAGAGAGCGTCCGCGGAAGAGGCCGCGTCGCCGCCGTCCCTAGGCCCGATGCCTAAACCGGCCTGGTATCCCGGCGCGCGACCCGCCGACTGGTTCGCCGGTTGGCGGCAGGTGCGGCAGTGGTGGGCATGACCAGCGCCTCATAGAGTCGGAACAGATGTTCGACCCGCGCCCGATCGTCGGCAAAGCCTTTGGCCGCGTAGAGCCGGTCAACGGCGGCATCGAGTGCCTTGTGCGCCTTGAACAGCTCGCCCGGCATCCGGTCAGGATCGTAGAGGTCGGCGAGGGTCGAGGTGGCATTTTTGGGCAAGGCGCGGGCATCGAGCACGGCCTGCGCCAGCACTTCGATTTTGGCGCGCTGCGCGGGCGTGGCGTCGGGCCAGGGGAATGTGTTGTAAACAAGGCCGATGGAGTAGCGATATCGGCTTTCCAGTCGTCCGCCGATATCCCTCATCCACGCCATCTGCGCTGCGCTTGTAAGTAAGGCAAAATCAAACAGCGTCCCGCTTGAAACGAACAAGCAGCTATCATGGGCGACGTTCGTCGCATCAAAAAATCCCATCGGCACATACTCACGTCGTTCAGACGAATGACGTGGTATAAGCACAAAGGGTCTATCATTGTGCCGGATCTCGCCGAACACGCTAGGAAACGATGCTAACTTGCGAGTTCCGGAACGGGTGCTCTTTGATCTATAAGCCCGATTTTTTCTTATCCGTTCGGCTACCGCTGGCGACGTGTTGAGCAGATTTGGGGGAGCGTCTTTCAGCCAAAGACAATATCGGACACCTCCATTTATGAAATCTTTGGCGCCAATCAGAGGCAGGATAAAATCTGCCAGTGCTGGCGAATCGGCGACTATTTGCGCGCGCTCGACAGGAGAAATTATCAGGTTGCCGTCATCATTTGGCATGTTCCCAAATTGTATTGCCGGTCGAGGCGACAACGGAGAAGTGCTTTCGTTTACAACGCGAAATCGATCCACCTCCGAAGCGTCAAACAGATAGGCGGTTAGTGCAGCGTGTCGCGTTTCGACCGCTGCACCTTTGCCATTCCAACTGTACGAAAAGAGGCGCTTCTCGACCGGCTCATCCCCGCGCTGCGCCAGCCCGACGATAACGCAATGCACCGCCGCCCGTCCCGGCCAGACGAAGGTGCGGTGCGCGAAGGCGATTTCGAGGCGGCGTTCGTGAAACAGCTTTGGCCATAATTGCGCGACCTGTTCGCCCTGACAAATCGAATTGGTCGCGACAAAGGCAATGCGGCCAATACCCCCCCCCCGCAAGATATGTGCCAGCTTTCAAGAACCAGGCGGCGACATAATCCAATGTACCGCCCGATCCGCCCAGCTGCGCGATCCGGCGCACCTGCGCGCGCTGCGTCTCGCTTTGCATCTTGGACCCAATGAAGGGTGGATTGCCGAACACATAGCTGCATTCGGCGGGCGGCAGGACGTCGGCCCAGTCGATTTCCAGCGCGTCGCCGTGGCGAATATTGGGCGCGGTCACCAGCGGCACCCGCGCGAACGGCTTGCCGAAATCATCGCCCAAATTGGTGTTGGCAATATGATCGGTCATCCACAGCGCGACCTGCGCGATCTGGCTGGGAAATTCGTCGATTTCGATCCCGTAACAGCGGTTGACGTTGAGTTTCGACAGCAGCGTGACGTCGAGCACCAGCTGACGGCTTTCGGGCGGATGGATTTCGCGCAGCAAGAGCCGTTCCAGCTCGCGCATCTCGCGGTATGCGACGACCAGGAAATTGCCCGCCCCGCACGCCGGATCGAAAAAGGTCAGCGCCGCGATCTTGTCGTGATACGCCGCCAGCGCCTTGGCCCGGGCGCCATCCTTGCGCGCTTTCAGCACTTCAAACTCGGCGTATAGATCGTCGAGGAACAGCGGGCCGATCACCTTTTGGATCGCTTCCTCGGGCGTGTAATGCGCGCCCTGTTTGCGGCGGGTGACCTTGTCGATCACGCTTTCGAACAGCGAACCGAAGATCGCGGGCGACACGCTGCCCCAATCGAACACGCTGGCATCGAGCAATATGTCGCGCAGCGCGTTGTTGAACGACGCGGTGTCGATGCGTTCGGCGAACAGCGCGCCGTTGATATGCGGGAAGGCATTCAGATCGGCATCGAGGCTGGCCTGGCGATCGTCAGCCGCGGTATCGAGCACCCCGAACAGCGCGGTCAGTTTCTCACCCAGGTCGCGGCCATCGGGCTGCGTGCGCTGTTCCAGCCAGACCAGAAACTGATCCTTGGGCCAGATGCCGGTATCGTCGGCGAACAGGATGAACAGGAGCCGGACGAGCAGCAATTGCAGCTTGTGGCCGCTGTAGCCGTCCTCCTCCAACTGGCGATGCAGCTTGCCCAAGAGCTCGGACGCTTTGGGGTTGGCGGGTTTCTGATTGCGGAACTGCCGCGTTTCGACGCCGACAATGAAAGCAAATGCCTCGACATGTTTTTTGAGGTCGGCGAGCGGAAAGCGCCATTCGCGCCGCGTTTCCAGATCGAGCAGTTCAAATCGCTGGAAATCGCAGGTCAGAATATAGCGCGGCTTGATCGCCTCGGGCAGGCCTTCGTAATAATCGAGCGCCTGGTCATTGGCGACGCGCAGGTCGAGGCCAGCCGACTTCTGTTCGACGATCAGCTTGCCCGGCATGAACAGGTCGATGAAACCCTTGCGATCCTGGGGCAGATTCTTGACGCGCTGTTCATACACCGCGACCTGTTTGCGATCGACGCCGAAGCATTCAAAAAATTCGTTGTAAAAGGTCTGCGTCTGACCCTTTTCATAATGGTCGAGCTGGTGATCGTCGCTGAATTTGGCGGCACGGGCGCGGATTTCAGGCCAGGTCAGACGCATATTCGGGGTGATCCTCCGCTTTCGATCCGTCTTTGCGGATAGCGGTCGTCAGAGCAAGCGGCAAAGGCTGCCGCCCGGACGCCGCCGCGCAACCTCCGCCTTTGTCAGGCGCCCGGCCCTTCATAGGCATCGACGATGCGGCCGACGATCGGGTGGCGGACGACGTCGGCGCTGGTGAAATAGCTGACGTTGATGCCCTCGACGCCTTCCAGTCGGCTGACCGCATCGGCCAGCCCCGACGACGCGGGGATCGGCAGATCGACCTGTTTGGGATCGCCGCATACGACCATGCGGCTGTTCACCCCGAAGCGGGTCAGGAACATCTTCATCTGCGGGATCGTCGTATTCTGCGCTTCATCGAGGATGATGAAGGCGTCGGCGAGGGTGCGCCCGCGCATGAAGGCGAGCGGCGCAATTTCGATTTCGCCGCTCGCGATACGGCGCTCGACCTGTTCGGCGGGCAGGCAATCGTGGAGCGCGTCGTAAAGCGGGCGCAGATAGGGATCGACCTTTTCCTTCATGTCACCGGGCAGGAAGCCGAGTTTTTCGCCCGCCTCGACCGCGGGGCGCGACAGGATCAGGCGCTGGACGCTGCCGGTGATCAGCTGCGCGACCGCTTGCGCGACCGCAAGATAGGTCTTGCCGGTGCCCGCGGGGCCGAGGGCGAAGATGATGTCTTCGCGCGCCAGCGCCTGCATATAGGGGATCTGCGACGGGGCGCGCGGCACGATCGTCTTTTTGCGCGTCCGGATCATGATCGGCGGCGCTTCGCTCGCCTCGTGGCGGATGATGCCGTCGAGGGTCGGCTGCGCCGACATTGCGATGACGCCATCGACCATGCCGGCGTCAACCTCCTGCCCCTGTTCGATGCGGTTGTAGAGGTCGACGAGCACGTCGCGGGCGCGCGCCGCGGCTTCGGCCTCGCCCTCGATCTGGACCCGGTTGCCGCGCGCCGAAATATAGACCCCGAGGCGGTTTTCGATGCCGACCAGATTGCGGTCAAACTCGCCGAACAAAATGCCCAACAGCTGCGTTCGCTCAAATTCCGCGGTCAGTCGGACGCGGTCGCCGGGTTCGGCGGGGGTGGAGGCGGTCAGCGGGCGTTTGGACATATGGGCAAGGCTCTTTCAGTCAAAAGACGCGGTATCCGAATCCGTTCGTGCTGAGCTTGTCGAAGCACAGCCCTTCTTGCAACGTCGAAAGAAAGAACGGTCCTTCGACAAGCTCAGGACAAACGGTTTTAAGGTCGGCTGACCGCACTAAGCGACCTCTTCCATCAACCGCTCGGCGGCAACGCTGTTGGCGCCCGCCGACACGATCCGCACATCGATCATATCGCCGATCGCAAGCCCCGGCGCGATCACATGCGCCGATTGCAGCCAAGGCGTCTTGCCGATCAGCTGCCCGTCGAGCTTGCCCTTGCGTTCGAGGAGCAGCCGCGTCGTGCTGCCGACGCTCGCTTCATTAAACGCCTGCTGCTGCTCGTTGAGCAGCGCCTGCAAGCGCTGGAGGCGGGTGTTCATCACCTCCTCGGGAATCTGATCATCCATCGTCGCCGCCGGAGTCCCGGGGCGGCGCGAATATTTGAAGCTGTACGCCATGGCGTAGCGCGTCTGATGGATCAGATCGAGCGTCGCCTGGAAATCCGCCTCGCTCTCGCCGGGGAAACCGACGATGAAATCGCCCGAGATCGCGATGTCGGGGCGCACCGCGCGGACGCGTTCGATGACGCGCAAATAACTCTCGCTGCTGTGGCTGCGGTTCATCGCCGCGAGGATGCGGTCGCTGCCCGCCTGCACCGGCAGATGAAGGAAGGGCATCAGCTTGTCGACCTCGCCATGCGCGGCGATCAACCCGTCGGTCATGTCGTTGGGATGGCTGGTGGTGTAGCGAATCCGCTCCAGCCCGTCCTCGCGCGCCAGTTCGCGGATCAGCCCGTCGAGGCCGATCGCCCTGCCCTTGTCGTCATCGCCGTCCCACGCGTTGACGTTCTGGCCGAGCAGGGTGATTTCGCGCGCCCCGCCAGCGACCAGCGCGCGCGCCTCGGCCAGCAGGTCGGCGAAGGGCCGGCTGATCTCGGCGCCGCGGGTGTAGGGAACGACGCAATAGGTGCAGAATTTGTCGCAGCCTTCCTGCACGGTCAGAAAGGCGGTCGGGCGCTGACCAGCACCGCGGGCAGGTAGCGCGCCGAACTTGCTCATCGCCGGCATGTCGAGATCGACCGCTTTCTCGCCGCGCGCGGCGCGGGCGAGCAGGTCGGGCAGCCGGTGATAGGCCTGCGGGCCGACGACGACATCGACGCTCGGCGCGCGGCGCGCGATTTCGGCGCCCTCGGCCTGCGCGACGCAGCCCGCGACGGCGATCGTCGGGCGGCTGCCGTCGGCGCGTTTCAACCGGCCGATGTCCGAATAGACCTTCTCCGCCGCCTTCTCGCGGATGTGGCAGGTGTTAAGCACGACCAGGTCGGCGTCGGCGCCGTCGGCGGCGGCGACATAGCCCTCGGCGCCCAACATTTCGGCCATGCGTTCGCCGTCATAGACGTTCATCTGGCAGCCGAAGGATTTGACGTGGAAGGTTTTGGCGGTCTGGGGGGAGTCGGATGTCATCGGCGCGCTATAGGCGATGCCGCGGCGCGGCGGAAGCCGCCACGATTTTGGCGGCGATGGCGGCGCGTGCCGCCTCGTTGATCGCCTTGCGGTCGTGCTCGGCCTGATCGGGCAAGGGATCGAGATAGTGGATGGTGAGCGCGATCGACCGCTTGTGAGCGAGCAGCCGTTTGAAATTGTCCAGCCCCGATTCGGGATCGAGCCAGGCGATGTCGCTGGCTTGCGGCCCATAGTCGAGGAACACCGGCTGGACGCGCAGCTTTGGCGGGGTCGGGATGACCGCCTGGAACAGCGAGGCGCGGAACGGCAGCAGGCCGTCGCCGGGGCCGGTCGTGCCCTCTGGAAACAGGGTCACCGGGCGGCCGCGCGCAAGGGCGTCGCGCAGGCTGTTCGCCTGGCTGTGAATGTCGCGCCGGGCGTCACGCTGGACATAGATGGTGCTGTTCTGATCGGCGAGCCAGCCGACGAACGGCGTCGTTTTCACTTCCGCCTTGGACACGAAGGCCGAGCGCGCCGCGCCGCCGAGCGCGAGGATGTCGAGCCAGCTGACATGGTTCGAGACGAACAGGACGTCGCGGCGCAGCCGGGTGCCGGTGGTGCGGATGCGCAGTCCGGCGATCCAGCCCGCGGCATTAAGGAACGCCATCACCATCGGCGACGGCCGCCCGACGGCACGGTAGAGGAGATGCGGGACGATCAGAAACAGCAGCGCCAGCACCATCAGCGTCAGGCGGGCGACGGTCCGCCAGGTGATCGCGGCGCGATCAGTCGCGCTTGCGATCGAGGGCGACACCATAAAGCTCCATGCGATGGTCGACGAGGCGGAAGCCCAGCCGTTCGGCGATCACCTTTTGCAACGCTTCGAGTTCGGGATCGACAAATTCGATCACCTTGCCCGTTTCGACGTCGATCAGATGATCGTGATGCGCCTCGGGCGCGGCTTCGTAGCGCGAGCGGCCGTCGCCGAAATCATGGCGATCGAGGATGCCCGCCTCTTCGAACAGGCGCACGGTGCGATAGACGGTGGCGATCGAAATGCCGCTGTCGACCTTTGACGCGCGCTCGTACAGCGTCTCGACGTCGGGATGATCCTCGGAATCCGAGATCACCCGCGCGATGATGCGGCGCTGCTCGGTAATGCGCAGCCCCTTTTCGTGGCACAGGGCTTCAAGATCGATGGTACCGGACATGCTGGCCTTTCCTGCAAGATGCAGCCGTGTCTTTGTTATGACAAGTGTATAGGGTCGGCCCCGCGATAGGACAAGGGCGGCACCCGGCGGCGGCGCCCCATTCCATCGCTGCGCCGGACCGATGCAAAAGCGTCAGACTTTCGGCTTGCGCTTGCGCCCGCCGCCGCGACCCTTGGTGCCCAGGCCGATTTCCTTGGCCAGCGCGCGGCGCTTTTCGGCGTAATTGGGTGCGACCATCGGATAGTCGGCGGGCAGACCCCATTTGGCGCGATAGTCGTCGGGAGTCATGCCATAATGCGTCATCAGGTGGCGGCGCAGCATCTTCAGCTTTTTGCCATCCTCGAGACAGGTGATGAAGTCGGGCTTGACCGAGGTGCGGATCGACACCGCGGGCACCAGCTTTTCCTCGACGACCGGAGCGGTGCCCAGTCCCGAGAGCGCGGCGTGGACATTGTTGATGAGCAGCGAAAGATCGGAAATGGCGACGCTGTTGTTGCTGACGTGCGCGGCGACAATGTCGGCGGTCAGGGTAACCAGCATCTCATTGGTATCGGCTTGATCGGACATGAGACTGTTCCTTATTATTTTTACCCAGAAGATTGGTTGGCGAATATTGAAATATTTGTTCCGCCACGAGGATTACTGCCACTTTCGGTGCAATTCCGCAATGACCGATCAGTCCGCGCCTGTCGCAATCCTGGACCGCCGCATGGTAATAGCATCGCGCATCACGCCATCATTACCGCGGTAATAGGCAGAACGCCGACCAACTTCCGAAAACCCGGCGCGCGCATAAAGGTGAACCGCATCATTGTCGGCGCGCATTTCGAGGAAATACTCATCGGCGCCTTGCGCGCTGGCCCAAAGCTGCCAGTCCTGGATCAACAGCCTGCCGATCCCGCGGCCGCGCCAGGCGGGATCGACCGCAAGCAGCAGGAGTTCGCTTTCGGGCCCGGCAATGCGCGATGCCGAAAATCCGCACGGCTGGTCGTCATCCCAGGCGATGCAGACGCGCGCCGAGGGCAAGGCGAACAGGGTGAGCAGCTGCGCCCCGCTCCATGCCTCGCCATAGGTCGGCGCGAAGGCAGCATCCATCACCCGCATCACTGCGGCAAGATCACCGACGCGCGCGGTGGCAAGGCGGATGTCGCCCGTCATGCCGCGCTGATCGACTTTGGCATCGGTTTGGCGTCGGGGGCACGGCCATAGATCGGGCTGGGCTGGTCGATCAGCGCGGC
>CAZCUW010000047.1:0-23797 GCA_964502035.1 uncultured Sphingopyxis sp.
ACTGAATCAGAAATTACCCTCCATGGGAATCCTGTTTATGGGTATGTGACCTAGCGCAACAAAACGTGTCATTGCGAGGAGCGTAGCGACGAAGCAATCTCCAGCTATCGGCTCACGGGACGATAGCTGGAGATTGCTTCGCTGCGCTCGCAATGACGGAGGCTAAAATCGCGCAATTTTCACACTCCCCCCTTGCCAAGCGCGACATTTTAAACCAATAGCCTGCCCATGCGCGGCAACGCCCTCCTGCTTCTGCGACTTACACGCCCTTGGGCGTGACGATGACGCTGCGTCCGCTGTGGCGCGCGACCGCCCAAGGGTAACCGGCCACATCCTCCCTTCTCGCAGAAGACCCGAAACCATGACCATGCTCCGCGACCCTTCGGTCAAATATCGCGCTTTCCCGCAGGTTTCGCTGACCCAGCGCGACTGGCCCAGTCGCGTCACCACCACCGCGCCGATCTGGCTGTCCACCGACATGCGCGACGGCAATCAGGCGCTGATCGACCCGATGGACGCCGAGAAAAAGGCGCGCTTCTTCGACCTCCTCTGCCGCATCGGGCTGAAAGAGATCGAGGTCGGCTTCCCCAGCGCCGGCGCGACCGAATTCGACTTCATCTCGGGCCTCGTCCAATCGGGCCGCATCCCCGCCGACGTCACCCCGCAGGTGCTGACCCAGTCGCGCGCCGACCTCATCCGCACCAGCTTCGACAGCCTCGCCGGCGCCAAAACCGCGATCGTCCACGTCTATAACGCGGTCAGCCCCGCGTGGCGCCGCATCGTGTTCGGCCTGGAGATGCCCGAGATCAAGGCGATCGCGATCGACGGCGCCAAGCAGCTGCGCGACAATGCCGCGCGCCTCCCCGGCACCGACTGGCGCTTTCAATACAGCCCCGAAACCTTCTCGACCGCCGAACTCGATTTCAGCATCGAATGCTGCGCCGCGGTGATGGACATCCTCCGGCCGACGACCGAAAATCCGATCATCCTCAACCTGCCTGCGACGGTCGAGGCGTCGACCCCCAACATCTACGCCGACCAGATCGAATATTTCGCCAAGCACCTGCCGAACCGCGACCGCGCGATCATCAGCCTGCACACCCACAACGACCGCGGCACCGGCGTTGCCGCTGCCGAACTCGGCCTGCTCGCGGGCGCCGACCGTGTCGAGGGCTGCCTGTTCGGCAATGGCGAGCGCACCGGCAACAGCTGCCTCGTCACCATCGCGCTCAACCTCTACACGCAGGGGGTCGACCCCGGGCTCGACTTTTCGAACATCGACGAAGTCATCGGGGTGGTCGAATATTGCAACCAGCTCCCCGTCCACCCGCGCCACCCCTATGGCGGCGAGCTGGTCTATACCGCCTTTTCGGGCAGCCATCAGGACGCGATCAAGAAGGGCTTCGCCGCGCGCGAGCGTCAGAATGACGAACGCTGGGAAGTCCCTTACCTGCCCATCGACCCCGCCGATCTCGGCCGCAGCTATGAAGCGGTGATCCGCGTCAACAGCCAGTCGGGCAAGGGCGGCGTCGCCTGGGTGCTCGAACAGGACAAGGGACTGAAACTGCCCAAGAAAATGCAGGCGAGCTTCAGCCATGTCGTACAGGCGCTGGCGGATGAGACCAGCCGCGAGCTGACCGCCGACGACATCTGGGGCGCCTTCGAAACCGCCTATCTCAAGGTCGAGGACAAACGCTTCCAGCTCGTCGACTGGTCGGAAAGCCATTCCGGCACCGACCGCATTTTCGCCGGCAAGCTCACCATCGACGGCACCCCGCGCAGCGTCAGCGGCCGCGGCAACGGCCTGATGAGCAGCGTCATCGCCGCGCTCGCCGAAAGCGGCGGCCCGGTCATGGACATCGTCGATTACAGCGAGCATGCGATCGGCCAGGGCAGCACGGTGCAGGCCGCCGCCTATGTCGAATGCCGCACCGCGGGCGGCAAAAGCGTCTTCGGCTGCGGCCTCGACACCGACGTCGCAACCGCCAGCGTGCGCGCGATCCTGAGCGCCGCCAACGGCGCCTGACCGCGCGATGACGCTCACCCACCGCCTCGCGCAGCCGTCGGACCTCGACGCGCTGCGCGCGGTGATGGCGCTCGCGATCGCCGAGCTGCAAAAGGGCTTTCTCGACGACGCCCAGATCGCCGCCAGCCAGGCCGTCATGGGGCTCGACACCCAGCTGATCGCCGACGGCACCTATTTCGTCATCGAGGCGGAGGGTCGGATCGCGGGCTGCGGCGGCTGGTCGCACCGCGCGACGCTCTACGGCGGCGACCACGCCGCCACCCTGCGCGACCCCGCCCCGCTCAACCCCGCCACCGACGCCGCCCGCATCCGCGCGATGTACACCCACCCCGCCTTCGCACGCCAAGGCGTCGGCCGCATGGTCATGGCGCTCTGCGAAGCCGCCGCGCAGCAGGCCGGCTTCGCCCGCACCGAGCTGATGGCGACCCTATCCGGCGAACCCCTCTACCGCGCCTGCGGCTACACCCCGATCGAGCATGTCAAAGCGCCGGGTCCGAATGGTGCGAGCGTTCCGCTTATCCGTATGGGGAAGCGCCTGAGCGGCAAGTGACAAATCCCCCCTGCGGCCGCAGGCCATGGGGAGGACGATTATCGCGTCAATCCACCACCCAATAATCGGGCGCCCCGCCGGGCTCATTGCCGCGGCGACACACTACCGCGCCGTCGTGCAGCAATTCGGCCCATGCGCCGACCGGTTCGCGCGCCATCATGGTCAGCGCCGCGGCGACATCGGCGGCCTCGAACGCGACGCGCTTTTCCACGCCGAACCACGCATCCTGGTAGCGCAGGACAAAGGTCGTCGACGGCGGGCCAAAATCAGAATTGGGCTCGGAATCGGGCTCGGAATCGGCCGGGCGCGGCAGGCAATCGCAATCGCCGTCGGCGCGGCCATGCGGCGGTGGCAGGGGAATTTTCATGGGGGAAACCTTCGTTGGGGGGCGCGAAGGGGCAGTGCCGCGGGTCAGTTCGGCCAGGACCGCCGCCGGGGGCGAAAGAATTTGGTTGGCGATGCGTCTCCTCACCACGCAAACGCCCGAACCGCACCGGCCGTTGCAAACGGGACCGCGGTGACAATCCGGGAGAATATGAAATTCAACGTCTTTTCATTGTCATAGACCGGCCGGGCGGCGGGTCGCCATTCGACGAGCGTCGCCCGCTCATCGACGAACGGTCCGCCTGGCACGCCGACTGGCTTGTGCCGCGCCGCGCCCCGCCGCCTTACAATTTGCGGCCGGCATCCCCATATCCTCGGGATCGCGGCATGCGTTTTTCACGAGCCGCCGCGGCTGGGAGACATCATGCTTCCGCTTGCCTGCCCCCATCCGTACAGGAGCCGCGCCCGATGACGTCCGACCCCAGCCAAGCCGACCAGACCGACGCCGCCGCGACCGCGGCCCCGGCCCGCGCGCGTACCAACAATCATTTCCGCCGCAACCGCACCCCGCTCGCCCGCGATGACGCCAAGCGGCAGGGCGACATCAGCCAGCTCGCCTTCCTGACCATGGGGGGCCGCGACCCCGCCGTCGCCTTCCTCAACACCGACAATCCGGCGCTCGGCGGCCGCCCGCTGGCGGTCGCGACCGCCAGCGCCGAAGGGTATGAACAGGTCGCGACCGCGATCCGCGCCATGGCGCCCGGCGCCGACACAGCATGAGCCGCGCGATGAACGTCACGCTGGCCGAGGCCGAGGTGACCGCGCTGTGCAAGAGCGCAGGGGTCATCATCAGCGCGATCGAGCCGCTGCCCGACGGCGGCACCCGCCTCGTCTGCGTCTCCCCCGACGGCGCCGACAAGATGCGCAAGAAACTGAAGAAAAGCCTGATCGATGGCGCCGTCACCCGCCACCGCTTTTACCGCGCGCCGGGGTCGGACGGGGGCTATTAGCGGCGGCTCTACGCGACTTCGGCCAAAGACTGCGGGGTTGCGAAACGCTGGCGATATTCGTTGGGTGACAGGCCGATGATGCGGTGGAACAATTTGCGGAACGCCGCGGCATCCTCATATCCGACGCCCCACGCGATCTGGTCGACGGTGCGGCGGGTGAATTCCAGCAACTCGCGCGCCTTGCCGACGCGCAGATGCTGGACATATTCGACCGGGGTCATGCCGGTGGCGGCCTTGAACCGGCGCTGAAAGGTGCGCTCCTCCATCCCCGCCTCGCTGGCCATGGCGGGGACCGCAACCGGACCGGCACCGCGCGCCTGCAACCAGTGCTGGACGCGCAATATCGCCTCGTCGCCATGGGTCAGTCGGGGGGCAAAACTGGCGTAATTCCGCTGCTCCCGCCCGCCCGGGTCGATCAACAGGAAGCGCGCGGTTTCCATCATCACCGTCGGCCCCAGCAACCGCTCGACGATCCGCAGGCCCAGGTCGGTCCAGGCCATCAACCCGCCGGCAGTGACGATGTCGCCATCGTCGATCACCATCCGGTCAACCTCCAGCCGCACATCGGGAAACCGCTCCCGAAATTGCTCGGCGAAAAACCAGTGCGTCGTCGCTGGCCGCCCCGCCAGCAGTCCGGTGGCGGCAAGCGCAAAAGCCCCGCCGCAATTCGACGCCAGCACAGTGCCTTGGGCATGGCGGTCGAGCAGCCAGCGCGCATAGGGCTCGACCTCGCCAGGTTCGAGCAGCTTGTGCAGACTGCCGGGCGCGATCAGCACCGCGGGCGAATTGCCCGCGGGCTCAGCCGGGTGACTGTCAAAACAGCGGGCAAAGCAACCGCCGTCCTGCAACCGCCAATGGCTGGCGCGGATCGGCGGGCGGCCATGGTCGACGGCAAAGCGCCCGGCGATGTCGAACAGGTCGGTGATGCCGTGGACCATCCCGATCTGGCAATCGGGGTAGGTCATCATGCCGACCTCGATCAGCGGCATCGTCGCGGCGTCCGCCACCTTCAGCTTGGGCATATCGGCTCCCCGTCGTTTGGTTTGTCGGATTTGACCCGCATAATGTCGCGTCCGCCAATCCCATGCAAGCCCGGCCCGGCCTAAATCAATCTCATCGGGACGGACACCTCGCCCCCTCAACCGAAAGGAACCACGCCATGACCACGATCACCACTCAGGACGGCACGCACATCTTCTACAAGGACTGGGGTCCGAAGGATGGCCAGCCGATCATCTTCTCGCACGGCTGGCCGCTCAGCGCCGACGCCTGGGACGCCCAGCTGGTCTATTTTGCGGGCCAGGGCTTTCGCACCATCGCCCACGACCGCCGCAGCCATGGCCGCTCGGACCAGGTCTGGGAGGGTAATACTATGGATCAATATGCCGACGACCTCGCCGAACTGATTGAACAGCTGGGCCTCAAGGACGTCATCCTCGTCGGCCACTCGACCGGCGGCGGCGAAGTCACCCGCTATATCGGCCGTCATGGCACGGCGCGGGTCGCAAAGATCGCATTGATCGGCGCAGTCACGCCTCTGATGCTCAAGACCGAAGCCAATCCGGGCGGGGTGCCGATCGACGCCTTCGACGGCATCCGCAAGGGGACGTTCGATAACCGCCCGCAGTTCTTCAAGGATCTGACCGTCCCCTTCTACGGCTATAACCGCGACGGCGCGGTAATCAGCGAAGCGGTGCGCGACGACTTTGTGCGGCAGGGCATGAACGGCGGCCTCAAAGGCCAGCTCGACAGCATTCGCGCCTTTTCGGAAAGCGACTTCAACGCCGACCTGACGAAATTCGACGTTCCGACCCTCGTCCTCCACGGTGACGATGACCAGATCGTTCCCGTCGACGCTTCGGCCCGTTCGACCGTCAAGATCGTCAAACAGGCGGTGCTCAAAATTTACGAAGGCGCCGACCATGGCCTGACCGTCACCCACCAGGACCGGTTCAACGCCGACCTTCTGGATTTCATCAACAGCTGATGCAGCGGAAGCGCGGTCCAGCCAGGCCGCGCTTCCTCCTTCATCAAGGAGACGCATCATGACCAAGCAAACCTTCCTCATCACCGGCGCATCGGACGGCATCGGCGCCGTCTATGCCGACCGCCTCGCCCGCCGCGGCCATAATCTCATCCTCGTCGCGCGCCGCGCCGACAAACTCGCCGCCCTCGCCGACCAGCTGCGCCGCGACACCGGCGTCATGGTCGATGTCATCGCCGCCGATCTCGCCCAGCCCGACGACCTCGCCCGCGTCGAAGCGCGCCTCCGCGACGACGATACGATCACCGGGTTGATCAACAATGCCGGGATCGCGGGCGAAACCGGCTTTGCCCAGGCCGACCCCGCCTATCTCACCGGAATGATCGATCTCAACATCGTCGCGGTGACGCGGCTTTCGGCCGCCATCGCACCGCGGCTGGCAGCCAAGGGCGCGGGCACAATCGTCAATATCACCTCGGTCACCGCGCTGATGCCCGACGCTTTCACCGCCGTTTATCCGGCCAGCAAAGCCTATGTTCTCGCTTTCACCGAAGCATTGCAGGTCGAACTCGGCGCCCAAGGCGTGCGTGTCCAGGCGGTCCTGCCCGGCATCACCCGCACCCCGATCTGGGACGAGGCGCAGCTGGCGAATATCCCCGCCGACATGGTGATGGACGTGAACGACATGGTCGACGCGGCGCTCGCCGGTTTCGATGCGGGTGAGGTGGTCACCATCCCGGCGCTCCCCGACATGGCCGACTACGACGCCTATATCGCCGCCCGCTCGGCGCTCCGCCCCAACCTCTCGCGCTCGCGCCCCGCGCCGCGCTATCTGTAAAGGAGACGTGCCATGATCCTCGGTTTGACCATCCCGCAATTCACCGCGCTCCATGTTGCGATCAGCCTTGTCGGCATCGCTGCCGGCCTGATCGCTCTCCCCGCCTTCGCCCGCGGCCTAGTCCTGCCGCGCACCACCGGCATCTTTCTATGGACGACCTTGCTCACCAGCCTGACGGGGTTTCTGTTCCCGATCGTCGCTTTCACCCCGGCGCTCGGGGTCGGTATCCTCTCGACGCTGATCCTGATCGTCGCCTTTGCCGCTTATTATCGCGGCAAGCTCGCCGGGCGCGCGGCGACCGCCTATGCGATCACCGCCACCCTCGCGCTCTACCTCAACCTGTTCGTGCTGGTGGTGCAGTCGTTCCTGAAAGTCCCCGCGCTCAACGCGCTGGGCCCGACGGGAACCGAACCGCCCTTTGCTATCGCCCAGGGCGTGCTGCTCATCGCGTCGGCCGCGTTCGCCTACGCCGCCTTCAAGGCGGCACGGCGTCGATCCACCGCAGCCTGACCGCCAGCGGCATCGCGGGCAAGGGCGGCTTCGGCCGCCTTTACCTGTTGCGGCCGCGCCAACCCCTCTTGCACCACCTTCCGTTTACGTTAAGGTCAGTTGCAAACTGCTACCGGAGAGTGATTCATGGCCTTGCCCCCGATTTTCGACCGTCTGCGCCTGCCCGTCATCGGCTCGCCTTTGTTCATCGTATCGGGTCCCGAGCTCGTCATCGCCCAGTGCAAGGCGGGCGTCGTCGGCAGCTTCCCGGCGCTCAACGCGCGCCCGCAGACTTTGCTCGACGAATGGCTGCACCAGATCACCGAAGAACTCGCCGCGTGGGACCGCGCCAATCCCGACCGGCTGTCGGCACCCTATGCGGTCAACCAGATCGTCCATAAATCGAACGACCGACTCGAAGCGGACATCGCGACCTGCGCGAAATGGAAAGTGCCGATCACCATCACCTCGCTCGGCGCGCGCGAGGAACTCAACCAGGCGGTGCATGGCTGGGGCGGCATCACGCTGCACGACATCATCGACGACCGCTTTGCGCGCAAGGCGATCGAAAAGGGCGCCGACGGCCTGATCCCCGTTGCCGCGGGTGCGGGCGGCCATGCCGGGCGACAGTCGCCGTTCGCGCTGGTCCAGGAAATCCGCGAATGGTTCGACGGCCCGATCGCCTTGTCGGGCGCGATCGGCCATGGTCGCTCGGTCTTGGCGGCGCAGGCATGCGGCGCCGACCTTGCCTATATCGGCAGCGCCTTCATCGCCACCGCCGAGGCCAACGCCGACGAGGGATATAAAAATGGCATCGTCGATGGCCGCGCCGGCGACATCGTCTATTCGAACCTGTTCACCGGGGTGCACGGCAATTACCTCCGCCAATCGATCGTCGCGGCGGGCATGGACCCCGACAATCTGCCCGAGGGCGATCTCAAGACGATGAACTTCGGCTCGGGCGGCAATACCAAGGTCAAGGCGTGGAAGGACATCTGGGGATCGGGCCAGGGCATCGGCCCGGTCAGCGCGGTGCGCCCCGTCGCCGAATTCGTCGCCGAACTCGAAGTGCAATATCTTGCCGCGCGCCGCGAGCTGGAGGCAAAGGTCAGGCTGTAACGCCCCCGAACAGCCGCTCGATCGCGTCGTCCAGATAGGGGCGGTCGACGAACAGCCGCATCGGGTCGCGGCGGTTGAGCCAGAACCCGGCGCCGTGCCGGTCGGTCAGCGCGCGGCGCGTTACATCCTGCAACAGGCGCAACCGCATCACCGCGGTGCGCCGCGCGGTGCGCACGTCGGTCGGCGCGTGCAGCGCAAAATGTGCCCTGATCCGCTCGACCCGCGCCGCGACGACATCGCTATACCCCCGATGCGGTCCGCGATGCAGCGCATGCCCCGACAGCAGTGCGGCCGGCTCACACGCCGGCAGCATCACCCCGTTGCGGGGGAAATGTTCGAGTGCGAAACCTTCGCCCTGCAACTGATCGAACATTGCTATCATCTGTCCGCGGTGCAGCAGGGCGATCGGAACGAGGTGGTGACGCTGGAACCCGGGTTGCGGCGGCGGCGCGCCCTGCCACCCGCGGCGCGGCATCAGCGATCGGTGCCGAACTCGACCACCACGGTCGATCGCTGACCACCCGCCGCCGTGTGCGGCACCAAGTCGATCCATTCGCCCGCTTCCAACCCGCGCATCGAGCGTTCGTAACGAACGGGGCCGTTCAGCATCATGTCGAGCGCCAGACGCGACAGCCGCCGGACCATTTCGGCCACCGTCCAACCACCGGGTATCCGTGCCTCCAGCTCCTGCCCGGCAAACAACGCCAGCCCCCGCGTCCCCATAGTGGCGCCCGCGGCGTCCTCGCGGCGCCGGAAAGCGATGAGATGCAGCACCGGCGGCATCCCGCTGGCCAGCATCTCGGCAATCGAACCCCTAAATTGCTGGGCGTCCGACCACAGCCGCGCCGGTGACCAAAAAATATGGCTGGCATCGAACAGGTCGATCAGCAGCACCATCATCTTGAACAACTCGCGCAGCCGCGTCGGCAGCTCGGTTGAAGTTGCGGCATCGTCGTCGCTTTGGGGGAAGAACATCCAGCAATGTCCACCCTGACGCCAGTCGCGCGGCAGGCTTGCGGCCAGCAGGCTGGTCGACGGGTGATCGGGATCGGCGGTGTCCAACGCGGCGGCGGCAGCGCGGCCGGCCAAAACCGACACCGCCCCGAACCGCAGGCGAAAACACGGCGCGGCGATCAGAGCCCCTGCCCCGAACGGGCCATCATCGACCCGTTCCGGCCGCAATCCCATATGACGCAGGACCGTTTCCAGCGCATCGGCGGACCCGCGCTGCATCGCGTCCCCGACAATCAGCGCGAAGGGTTCCGGCGGCACCGGCAGGATCAGAGCGTCGTTGTTGCCCACGTCCATATCGCTCGCCGACCTCCATCGGTTCGCGCTTGCATTGCAAGACTGGCGGCAATGTTCAAACGCTTAATCCAACATATCGGTAAGTTAATATTCGCGAGCAGATCAGATCGCGACCTGGCTGCCCAATTCCACCACGCGATTGGTCGGCAGGCGGAAATATTCCATCGCGCTTTCCGAATTGCGCAGCATCCACGCGAACAGCTTTTCGCGCCAGATGGGCATCCCGGGCTTGCTCGCCGCGATCAGCGTCTGGCGCGACAGGAAAAAGCTCGTCTCGAGCATCTTGAACTCGCCGCCGCAGCTCGTCACGCGCTTTAGCGCCGCGGGGACATCGACCGGCTGCATGAAACCATAGTTCAGGATCAGGCGGTGGAACCCCTGGCCCAAGTCCTCCAGCGCGCAGTGGCTTTCCTCGCGCACGAACGGCACGTCGGCAACCTTGATCGTCAGCAGGATGATCCGTTCGTGCAGCACCTTGTTGTGCTTCAAATTGTGGAGCAGCGCGTGCGGCACCCCATCGCTGCTCGACGTCATGAACACCGCCGTGCCCGGCACGCGGGTCGCGCTGTTCGCCGCCGATTTGACGAACACCGGGATCGGCATCGCGCCTTCGGCCATTTCCTGCTGCATCAGCTTGCGCCCGCGCGACCAGGTCGTCAGCAGGGTGAAGATGACGAGGCCGATGGCCAGCGGCACCCAGCCGCCGTCGGGCACCTTGATCAGATTGGCGCCGAAATAGGCGATGTCGACGATGAAGAACACCGCCAGCACGGGCAGCGCCTTCCACGCCGGCCATTTCCACAGCGTGAAGAGCACGACCGACAGCAGACAGGTGTCGATGAACATCGCACCGGTCACCGCGATGCCATAGGCGGCGGCCAGATTGCTCGACGAGCCAAAGAACAGCACCAGGATGATCACCATGATCATCAGGAACCAGTTGACCACCGGGATATAAATCTGCCCCGCCGCCGACGCGCTGGTGTGCTCGACGCGCAGGCGCGGGATGAAACCAAGCTGGATCGCCTGCTGGGTCAGCGAGAAGGCGCCCGAGATCACCGCCTGGCTGGCAATGATCGTGGCGAGCAGCGCGAGGATGACGACCGGCACCTCAAGAAACTCAGGCATCATCTGGAAAAACGGGTCGGAAATCAGATCGGCGCGCGGCCCGGCTTCGGCCGCCAGCACCATCGCCCCCTGCCCCATATAGTTGAGCATCAGCGCGGGCAGCACAAAGGCGAGCCAGCTGATCCCGATCGGTCCGCGCCCGAAATGGCCCATGTCGGCGTAGAGCGCCTCGGCGCCGGTAACCGCGAGCACCACGGCGCCCAGCGCAATAAACGCCGTAAACCCGTCGACGTAAAAGAAGCGCAGCGCATTCACCGGATTGATCGTCTCGGCGATGATCCAGGGATTATCGGCGATGTGCATGATCCCGAGCGCGGCCAGAGTGACGAAATACAGCAGCATGATCGGCCCGAACAACGCCCCGACCTTGGCGGTGCCATAGGATTGAATCGCGAACAGGCCGATCAGGATGGCGAGCGCGATCGGCACGATATAGGGGGCAAAGCCCGGATCGATATACCGCAGCCCCTCGGTCGCCGAGAGCACCGACATCGCCGGGGTGATCATGCTGTCGCCATAGAAGAGCGCGGTGGCGAATACCCCGAGCAGGATGATCGGCCACGTCCAGCGCTTTTCGCCCGACGACCGGCTGATCAACGCGAGCAGCGCCAGGCTGCCGCCCTCGCCCTTGTTGTCGGCCTTCATGATCGTCATCACATATTTGAACGTGACGACCAGCATCATCGACCAGAACACCAGACTGAGCACGCCATAGATGTGCAGCCGGTCGGGCTCGATCGGGTGATGCCCGGCAAAGGTTTCGCGGAATGCGTAAAGCGGGCTGGTGCCGATGTCGCCGAACACGACGCCGACCGCGCCGACCGCCAGCTTCAGCTTGCCATCGCTGGCGTGGCTCTGGCCATAATGGCCGGCGTTGGCGGCGCTCTCGGCGCCGCCCGCCCCGGTTGGAGACTCAGCAGTCATCGCGAGCCTTTAGACGAGCCGGCGGGGTTGGAATAGCGTCCATATCAGGGGGTTTGTCCCGTCACGGGCGGCACCTGCGGCCCGAGCGCCTGCCGCAGCTGCGCCAGCCGCATTTCGAGGTCGGGGCGCCAGGGCGCGTCGGCGGGACTGCGCGCGAGCAACTGGCTCCACACCGCCTCCGCACCCTTCAGATCGCCGCCCTGCGCCAGCGCCAGTCCGGCAAAAAACGGCGGTGCGGGGTGGGTCGGGTCGCGGCGCGCCGCCTCGTCGAACGCCAGCGCTGCCGCCGGAGACATCATCCCGCCGCCATGCGCCGCCAGCGCATTGCCCAGCCCGACCCACAGGTCGACATTGTCGGGATATGTTTCGAGACCCTTTTCCAGCGTCTGCGCCGCCAATTCGGTCTTGCCGGTGCGCGCGAAACCGTCCGACATGCCCAGCCACTGCGCCGCCGGGCCAAAACGATCGGCCATGCCCTGCCGCTGGTCGGTCAGTGCCTCACCAAACCCCGCGGGCTCCTCGGGCGCGGCGACGGGCTTGCCCGGCAGCGCCGGGCTACCCTGCAAGGCATAGCCCGCCAGCCCCAGCATGACCGCGGCACCCGCCAGCGGTCGCGCCGTCGCAGGCAGCTTGCCCAGCACAAACATTCCGGCAACGGTCAGCAATGCCGCCAGCATGACCCACAGCCAGATCATGCGCCGTCCTCCGCATCGTCACTCGCGCCGCGGCGGAAGCGTCCGAACGCCAGCCAGCCGCCGAGCAGCAGAAAGAGCAGCGGCCCCAGCCACAGGAACGCCGTCGCACCGTCAAACGGCGGATCATAACTCACCCAATTGCCATAGCGCGCGACCAGCCACGCCTTGATTTCATCAGGGCTTTCGCCCGCGGCGATCTTGCTGCGCACCTCGTGGCGCATGTCGCCCGCCAGCGGCGCATCACTGTCGGCGATCGACTGGCCCTGACAGACCAGGCAACGCAATTCCTCCATCAGCGCCTTGGCGCGCGCTTCCTTCGCCGGATCGCGCAGCTGTTCATAAGCATAGGGCGCGGGCGGCAGGCGGTCTTGCGCAGTGGCGCGGGTAACGCCGACGATAGCAAGCATCATCGCCAAAAAAAACACCGCGCCCCTGCGCAGGCAGGGGCCCATCACCGGTCGGTGGGGCATCAAGCCGCCGGTCGTTTCGGGGCGCTGCGGTCGGTGATGGGCCCCCGCCTTCGCAGGGGCGCAGAAGCGTTGGACCGCACCCCTCACTTCATCGCCTCCAGCTTGGCGATGATTTCCGGCACCTGCTCTGCCAAAATCACGCCCTGAATCTGCTCGCGAATAACGCCCTTGCCGTCGATCAGAAAGGTTTCGGGAACCCCCGACGACCCGAGCGCGATCTGGACGCTGCTCTGCATGTCCGATCCGATGCGGTCGAACGGATTGCCATATTCGCGCAGAAACATCGCGACATCCTCGGGCCGATCGCGGATCGCGATGCCGTCGATCGGCACCCCCGCGGCTTTCAAGGCTTCCAGCTGCGGCGCCTCGGCGCGGCAAGGGATGCACCAGCTGGCGAACACATTGACCAGCCGCGGCCGACCGTCGGCCAGCTGGCTGCTCTTCAGCCCTTCGACCCCGGCGGTCGCGGGCGGCAGGTCGAACAGCGGCATCGGCTTGTCGATCCACTGCGACTGGATCAGCGTCTCGGCGGGCGTCACAAGCCGATAGATGAAGGCGCCGAACAACAGCCCCATGATCGCCAACGGTACGAAAAGGACCCAGCGGTTCTTCATGGCGCGAAACGCTCCTGTGATTTGCGGCTGCGCCGCGCGCGCCAGATGTTCAGCAATTGCGCGCGGCCGAGCAGCGACAGCGACGCACCGATCGCGATGAGCGCGCCGCCAAGCCATATCCACCACACGAGCGGCTTCCACCACAGCCGGATCTGGTAGCGGTCGGCGCTGCCGTCGTCGCTGTTCACCGGCTGCCCCAGCACCGCATAGAGCTGCCCGCCCGGCCGCGTCAGCAGCGCTGCCTCGTTGGTCTCGGTCGGCGCGGTGCCCATCAGCCCGGGGAAGGTCCGCGCCTCGGGCCGCATCGTGAACGACGCCCCCGCCGATGTCGTCGCGACCAAAGTGCCTTCGATCGCGGTGAAGTTCGGCCCGGCGACCGGTTTGACGCCGACAAATTTCACCGCGAAATCGCCGACCTTGACGACATCGCCGGGTGCCGCGGCGACCAGCCGTTCCTTGATGAACGCGCTTTCGGCGCCCATCCCGGCGAGGCACACCGCGACGCCGAAATGCGCGATCACCATGCCCCAGGTCGGCAGCGGCGTGCGGCGCAGGTTGCGGCCCCACAGCGGCGCAAGGCTGGCGACCGCGACGATGCCCGCGACGGTCATCCCGAGCAGCGGCAATATGCCGACCTTCCCGCCGAACAGGATCAGCGCGAACAGCACCGCCGCCCCCGCGAACACCGCCGGCGGCAACCGCGACCACAGCCGCTTGCCGTCATCCTTGCGCCAACGGAGCAGTGGTCCGGCGACCATCACCAGACAAAGCGCGAGCGCGAGCGGCCCGGCGACGCGGTTATAATAGGGCGGCCCGACCGAAATCTTTTCGCCCATCGCCTCGGCGACGATCGGGTAGAGCGTGCCGAGCAGGATGAGGGCGAGGATCGTCGTCAGCAGCAGATTGTTGATCACCAGCGCGCCTTCGCGGCTGAGCAGCGCGAATTTTTTTCCCTCCGCCACGCTCCCCGCGCGCAAGGCGAACAGGGTCAGCGCCCCGCCGATATAGATCGCCATCAGCACGAGCAGAAACGTGCCGCGCTCGGGATCGACCGCGAAACTGTGCACGCTCGTCAGCAGCCCCGAGCGCACGATGAAGGTGCCGACCATCGACATCGAAAAGCCAATCACCGCCAGCATCACCGTCCACGCCCGCAACGCATTGCGCGTCGCCGTCACCGCGACCGAATGGAGCAAGGCGGCGCCTGCGAGCCAGGGGATCAGCGAGACATTCTCGACCGGATCCCAGAACCACCAGCCGCCCCAGCCGAGCTCATAATAGGCCCAGTAACTGCCCGCGGTGATCCCGATGGTCAGGAATATCCAGCTGAACAACACCCACGGCCGCATCGCGCGGGCAAACGCCGGGCCGATCTCGCGCGTGATCAGCGCGCCGACGGCAAAGCTGAACGCGACCGACAGCCCGACATAGCCGACGTAAAGCGTCGGCGGATGGAAGGCGAGCCCGATGTCCTGAAGCAGCGGGTTGAGCCCCTGCCCATCGGGCGGCGCCACCGGCAGCCGGTTGAAGGGGTTCGACGAAAAGATCAGAAAAGCAAAGAAACCAAGGCCGAGTGCGGCCTGCGCGCTGAGGGTCGCGATCAGCGTATCTTCGCGCAACCGCTTTTCAAACAGCGCGATCAGCGCCCCCGACAGCGACAGGATCGTCAGCCACAGCAGCATCGATCCTTCGTGATTGCCCCACGTCCCGGCGATCTTGAAGATCGTCGGTTTCAGGCTGTTGCTGTTGCGCGCGACCAGCTCGACCGACATGTCGGAGCGCACGAACAGCGCGATTAGCAGGCCGAACGCGGTCGCGGTGAGCACCCCCTGCGCGACGCTCGCCGGACGAACCAGCGCCGCGAGATCCTTCTGCCCGCCGCGCAGATACAGCGTGCCCGCGACGAGCGACAGGCAGGCGAGCGCCGCCGCGATCCAGAGGAGGGCGAGGCCGAGTTCGGCGATCACGCGTTCATCGTCCCAACCGACCCACCAAAAACTTCGTCATTGCGAGCGAAGCGAAGCAATCCAGGGGCTGCGTTGCGCCGCTCTGGATTGCTTCGCTTCGCTCGCAATGACGACCAATGGAAACCGCTCACGCTTTCGGCGCCTTCATATTCTTCGGCATCTCGCCCATCTGCGGCGGCATATAGCGTTCGTCATGCTTGGCCAGGATACGGTCGGCGACGAACGTCCCGTCGGCGCGCATCCGGCCGTCGGCGACCATGCCCGATTCTTCGCCGAACAGGTCGGGGACGATGCCTTTATATTCGACCGGTAGCGACGCCTTGCCATCGGTCGCGACGAAGCGGATCGTCAGGCCGTCGCTCTGCCGCTTGATGCTGCCCGCGGCGACCATGCCGCCCAGCCGCATCGGCTCGCCGACCTCGGCCTTGCCGCCCTTGATCTCGACCGGCGTGCGAAAATAGGCGGCCTCATCGCGCAGCGCACTCGCCGCCAGCACCCCCGCGCCCGCCACACCGGCCAGCGCGACCAGCGCCAGCACCAGCCGCTGATACTTCGCCTTCATTTGCGGTCCCGCCGCAGCGCGTCGCTACGCCGCTCGGCCTTCGCCATCGCGCGCCAGCTCGACCACAGCACGCCGCCGGTCAGCAGCGCGGTCAGCGCATAAGCCGCCGCCACATAGGCCCATTGGCCGCTGCCGCTGATCACCCCCGTCACGTTCAACTCCCCTCGTCGTCGGCCAGTCGCCGCAGCCGCGCCGCGACGCGGTTGTCGGCGATGATCCGCCGCATCCGCATCAGGACAATAGCGCCGAATAACAGCGAAAAACCCAGCAAGGTCAAGCCCAACGGCCACAGCAGCGCATTGTCGATGCTCGATCCGCGCAGCGTGATGCTGGGCCCCTGATGCAGGCTGTTCCACCACACGACGCTGCGATTGATGATCGGGATGTTGATCGCGCCGACCAGCGCATAGATCGCCGCGCCGCGCGACAACGACCCGCCGCCGCGCCGTTCGCCGTCGCCGTTGGTCAGGGCGATAAAGCCCGCATAGAGGAACAGCAGGACCAGCATCGACGTCATCCGCCCATCCCATTCCCACCAGGTGCCCCACGTCGGCTTGCCCCAGATCGATCCGGTGGCGAGGCACAGCGCGGTGAACAACATCCCCGGCACCGCAATCGCGCGCGCCGCAATCCCCGACAACGGGTGGCGCCAGACGAGCTGGATCAGTCCGGCGATGGCAAGGCTGGTCCAGCCGCCCATGCCGAGCCACGCGGCGGGCACATGAATATAGAGAATACGCGCCGTCTCGCCCTGCTTGTAGTCGCCCGGCACTTGCGTCAGCCCGGCCCACGCGCCCACCAACACGAGCAGCAGGCCGACGCCGAGCAGCCATGGCGTCAGCGGCCTGGCAATCGCCAGAAAACGGGTCGGATTCGCATAAGCGTGCATCGGTCCGCGTCCTTAGGGGAGCCCGGCGTGGGGGTCCAGCAATTTGCCCGATGCGACCCCGGCGGCGCTTGTCATGCCTGCTGAATGAGCAAGGTCAAGCCCACCGCGACAAGTTGCTGGCGTTGCCTTCAACACGCCCCTCGATCCCGTTCGTGTCGAGCCAAGTCGAGACACCCATCGATCGTGCAAGCCTTCACGGTGTCTCGACTTCGCTCGACACGAACGGAAACAGAAGCCGATGACCCGTTGCCGTACAGTTGAATCACCCCTCCGGTCGCGTCCAGATCCAGCTGCCGCCGACCGCCGCGGCGATAATCGGCGCCATCATCCACGGCCAAGGCGCGAACAGCAACGCCAGCACGATACTGAACGCAAATGCGGCGCTCGCCGCGACCTTGCCCTTGCGGCTGATCGCGCCTTTTTCGCGCCACGCCAGAATGTGGTGGCCAAAGGTCGGATGGTTCAGCAGCCACGCCTCAAGCCGCGGCGACGAGCGCGCAAAGCAGAAGGCAGCGAGAATGACGAACGGCACCGTCGGCAACAGCGGCAGGAACGCCCCGATCGCGCCCAGCGCGAGCGACGCCCAGCCGCCGACCAAAAACAAATGCCGCTTCATTGGCGGTGGCTTAGCGGAATTGACGACGCGCGCCAGCCCTGCTGCTGGCGCGTGGTCGCTCTGGATTGCTTCGTCGCTTCGCTCCTCGCAATGACGAAGCATTTTAACTCTTCGTCATTGCGAGCGAAGCGAAGCAATCCAGAGCGTCACAACAGGACGGCCCGGGCCGTCGAGATTACCCCCGCCCGATCAGTTTCTGCGCCATGCGGTCGGCCACCGCCGACGCCGGGGTACCGCTCGCCTTGCTCTCGGCCCAGATTTCGGCAAGCCGCCCGGGGATCAGGTGGATGCGGCTTTCGACTTCCTCGCGGCTCCCCTGCCCCAGATACTCCAGCGCGACGTTGATGATGCCGCCGGCATTGATCACATAATCGGGGGCATAGGTGATCCCGCGGTCGTGGATGCGCTGGCCATCGGCGGCGGTCGACAGCTGGTTGTTCGCACCGCCCGCGACGATCGGCACGCGCAGCTTTTCGATGCTGCGCTCGGTCAGGATCGCGCCCAGCGCGTTGGGGCTGAGCACATCGGCCTCGATCTCCATGATCGCTGCCGAATCGGCCAGGTCGGCGCCGAGTTCGTCGGCCAGCGCCTTGGCGCGCGCCAGATTGACGTCGGCCAGGGTCAGCTTCGCGCCCTCCGCGGCCAGCCGCCGCGCGACCCCGCCGCCGACGCTGCCGACGCCCTGGACCGCGATGCGCACGTCGGCGGCGCTGTCGGTGCCCAGTCCCTGCAGAATCGCCGCCTTGATGCCCAGATAGACGCCGAGCGCGGTCAGCGGACCGGGGTCACCGCCCGCCGCGCCGCTCTCCACGGGAAGCCCGCTGACATGCTTGGTGTGCTTGGCGATCTGGACCATGTCGGCGTCGGTGATGCCGACGTCCTCGGCGGTCACATAAGCGCCGCCCAGCGATTCGACCGAACGTCCGAACGCCGCGAGCAGTTCGGGGGTCTTCGCCGCGCCCTCATCGGCCAGGATCACGCCCTTGCCGCCGCCCATCGGCAGCCCCGCCATCGCATTTTTATAGCTCATGCCGCGCGACAGGCGCAGCGCGTCGGTGATCGCCGCCGCGCGCTGCGGATAATGCCAATATCGAACCCCGCCCGCGCCGGGGCCGAGATGTGTCGAGTGAACCGCGATGACCGCCGTCAGCCCGCTGGCGCGGTCGCGGAACATGTGAACATGCTCATGATCGTCGAAATCGGCGAAATCCCAGACTGCGGACATGGCAAACCCTCGCGTTAAAAAATTACGTGAAGACGTAATAATCAGACGCAAGCGCAGAGTCACGCCGTTTCGACGACGAAATAATTTTCGATCGATAATCAGGGAAATGGGGCGACCAACGGGGCTCGAACCCGCGACCTCCGGTACCACAAACCGGCGCTCTAACCAACTGAGCTATGATCGCCACACACACGAAGAGGGCGCAAGAAGCGGCCTCGACAGCGCGCGGCGATAGGCGCGGGCGCCCCCGTTCGTCAAGCATTGTTCGCACGCGCATCCCTGCTAAAAAGCGCGCCATGGCCGCAAATGATCCTGTCGACATGGCGACGTCGGGCGCCGACCGCGCCGCGGCGCGACTCGCCGCGGTTCCCGGCATCCGCCGCGCGCCGACGCCAAAGCTCGAACAGTTCATGCTATCGGGCTTTCTCGACGCCGAAACCTGTGCCGCGCTGGTCGCACAAATCGACCGCGACGTGCGCCCCTCGACGATCGCCGATCCGAACGGCGACACCGCCTTTCGCACCAGCACGACCTGCGACCTCGACCACCGCGACCCGCTGGTCATCGCGGTCAACAACCGGCTCCACGACCTCACCGGCATCCCGCCCCAATATGGCGAGCCGATGCAGGGCCAGCGGTACGACGTCGGGCAGGAGTTCAAGGCGCACACCGATTATTTCGACCCGCATGGCGCCGACTGGGAAACCTATTGCGCGATCCCGGGGCAGCGCAGCTGGACGCTGATGATCTACCTGAACGAGCCGGGCGCGGGCGGCGCGACGCGCTTCCTCGCGACCGGCAAGCTGCACCAGCCCGAAATGGGCAAGCTGCTCGCATGGAACAATGTCCGCCCCGACGGCACCGCCAACCCCGACACGCTCCACCACGGAATGAAGGTGCGCAAGGGGCGGAAGTACATCATCACCAAATGGTTCCGCGAACGGCCGTGGCCGTGGGCGGCGGGGGAGTTGGAGTAGCGCAATAGAGCACGACCCCGGATCGTCATTGCGAGGAGCGAAGCGACGCGGCAATCCAGAGCCTGCGGTAACCGCCCTGGATTGCTTCGCTACGCTCGCAATGACGAATGGTTGTTACCGCACCAACCGATACTGAAAATTCAGCGTCAGCGTGTTGGAAACGCGCCCCGGCTCGACCGGGGTCGCCTTGCCCGCCGCGTCCATCGCCTGCATCCGCACCATCGGCATCGGCGGGTTCGGGCCAAAGCTGGCACCTTCGCTCAGCGACACCAGCTCGGCGCCGCGGAACCCCGCGAGCCGCGCATAGTCGGCCGCCTTGGCTTCGGCCGCCCTGATCGCGGTACCGCGCGCGCCGACCAGCTGCGCGTCGGGCTCCTTCATGCCGAACGACGGCCCGTCGATGTTGGTGCCGCCCGCCGCAACCAGCGCGTCGAGCAGCGGGCCGATGTCATCGATCTTGCTCGTCGTCGCGCGGACCGTGTTCGACACCTGATAGCCCAGAAAGCGCGGCGGCTGGCCGTTGCCCTGGTTGTTATAATCATATTGCGGCGACAGGCTGATACCGCTCGTCTGAATGTCTTCGGCCTTAATGCCGCGCTTTTTCGCCGCGGCGATCAGCTTGTCCATCGCGGCGGCGTTCAGCCGCATCGCCTCGACCGCGGTCGGTGCGGTGGTGGTCACGCCCGCACCGACAGTCGCCTGATCGGGACGCGAGCGCACTTCCTCGCTGACGCTGAAACTCAAAATCGGCCCCTGCGTCGTTGCTGCCGTCACCGTCGATCCTCCCTGCTGCGCAAAGGCGGGCGCCGCCGCGATCAAAGCCATTCCAGCGGCCATAACGGTGAACAATTGTTTCGTCATTTCATTCTCCTGTCGGCCGGACCCCCGGCCACTTGTGAAATCCGTTTCCGTAACGCTGACGGAGCAGACCCGTTCCGGCCTTTGCTCTCAGCGCGCTTGCATGATGCTGAACGTATCGGTAGCGCGCCGTTCATCATGGCAGCTCCCATTCTTTCATACGAAGGCCTCGGCCTTGTGCAGGGCAGCGGCTGGCTGTTCCAGGATCTCGACATCTATGTCGGCGAACGCGACCGGCTGGCGCTGATCGGGCGCAATGGCGCGGGCAAGACGACGCTGCTCAAGCTGCTCGCGGGCCAGATCGACGCCGACAAGGGCAAGCGGGTGATCGTTCCCGGGACGCACGTCGTGATGCTCGAACAGGAGCCCGATTTCGCGCCATTTGCGACGCTGATGGATTTTGCGCTCGCGGCGCCCGCAGCCCCCGAAGAATTTGAAGTCGCCGCGATCGCCGACCAGCTCGGCATCGACATGAGCCGCACCGCTGCCAGCGCCTCGGGCGGCGAGCGCCGCCGCGCCGCGCTCGCCCGCGCGCTGGCGCAGAACCCCGACGTGCTGCTGCTCGACGAGCCGACCAACCACCTTGACCTTGCCGCGATCGACTGGCTCGAATCCTGGCTCGCGCGCTACACCGGGGCGTTTGTGGCGATCAGCCACGACCGCACCTTCCTCACCCGCCTGACCCGCCAGACTTTGTGGCTCGACCGCGGCAGTATCCGCCGCAAGGAAATCGGTTTCGGCGGCTTCGAGGAATGGACCGAGGCGATCGCCGCCGAGGAAGCGCGCGCCGCGCAGCGGCTCGATTCGAAGCTGCGGCTCGAAGCGCACTGGCTCGAACGCGGGGTCACCGCGCGCCGCAAGCGCAACCAGGGCCGGCTGGAAAAGCTGAAGGAAATGCGCGCCACCCGCGCCGCGATGATCGGCGGCCCCGGCGTCGCCAAGCTCGGCCTCGCCAACGACGATGTGCGCTCGAAATCGGTGATCGTCGCCGAGGGCGTGTCGAAGAGCTTCGGCGACCGCGTCGTCATCAAGGACTTCGATTTCCGCGTCCAGCGCGGCGACCGCATCGGCATCGTCGGCGCCAATGGCGCGGGCAAGTCGACCTTGCTCAAGCTGCTGACCGGCGAAATCCAGCCCGACAAAGGCAAGATCACCCTCGCCCCGACCCTCGACGGCATCATCATCGACCAGCAACGCAGCCTGATGTCGCCCGACAAGACCGTGCGCGACATTCTTGCCGACGGCGGCGACTGGGTCGAGGTGCGCGGGGTGAAGAAGCATATCCAAGGCTATCTCAAGGAATTCCTGTTCGATCCCGGCGTCATGGAGGCCAGCGTCGGGGCGCTGTCGGGCGGCGAACGCTCGCGGTTGTTGCTGGCGCGCGAATTCGCCCGCGAATCGAACCTCCTCGTGCTCGACGAGCCGACCAACGATCTCGACCTCGAAACGCTCGACCTGCTCCAGGAAGTCATCGCCGATTATGCCGGCACCGTGCTGCTGGTCAGCCACGACCGCGACTTCCTCGACCGCACCGTCACCGTCACCCTCGGCCTCGACGGATCGGGCAAGGTCGACATCGTCGCGGGCGGCTACGCCGACTGGGAAGCGAAGCGGGTCAAGCCGAACAGCGTCAAAGCCAAAGCATCAACCGCCGCCGCGCCGCCCCCGCCAACCGCGCGCAAAAAGCTGAGCTACAAGGACCAGCGCGACTATGACCTGCTGCCGGGCAGGATCGAGGCCATCGAGGCAGAAATGGCTGCCGCGGAAACCGAGCTGTCCGACGGCACTTTGTTCACCCGCGACCATGCGCGGTTCACCGCGCTGACGGAAAAGCTGGAAAAGCTGCGCGAGGAAAAAGTCGCGGCGGAAGATCGCTGGCTGGAACTCGCCGAAGAGGTCGAGGCGCTGCAGTAAACGGCGCGGCGCACCCACACTTACGATGGTGGCATTTGAGCGGCTTTCGGACCACCTACTGGTTGGTGGGATATCATCTATGTCGTTCGCCATCGAGCGATAATACGCTTGATCGGGCACCATCGGCAAACACCAAGAGGTCCGACACCAAAAGACCCTTCGTGTGCTGGGCTGTTGACCAGTTCTGGTAAAGTGGGATTGGCCAGTGATGCCAGATGCGAAGGTTTGCGACTGGATATCTAGACGGCCTCCAATGCGGCCCGGATAGTAGTGAGGGGGCAGAGCATTTTTATACGGCCATCGGGTTCTATATCGAACCTTGTGAAGCCGATTTTCTCGTACCAAGTGGCGCGCTCCTCGTCGATCGCGTCGAGAGCAAGCCCGAACGTTCCCGCTATTTCCGCAATCTGTAGAGTGCGCTCGAATGCATGAAGCATAAGCGCCGACCCGACTCCCTTTCCTTTCTGGAAAGCCTCGTGCACGCCGATTTGACCGAGATAGACTAGCGGCACAACCCAAGCCCCGAATTTCTCGTGAGCCTCTTCAGGCGACGTCTCCTGTGGTTTTATCGCTGTGAGGGAAAGGGTATAGAACCCAATAACATTTTTCGCGCCCTGTTCGGTGGCGACATAGACGCGCGCCTTATAGCGATCATGCGTGTCGAGGCACTTCTTCGCGATGAAGTGATCAATGAATTTGACGCCACAACAGAAAACCCCCCGATCATGATCCTGATCGAGGGGCTCAATGTTTATTGTGATTGCTGTATCGGACACTCAGCCCTTTTGCAGAGACTTTTTCCCGTTGGCAATGAGCTTCAACATGCCCGCAGTCGGGGCCTTGGAACTATTGCATTCCGCCAGCAGCTTTGCGAAGCTATCGGCAGAAACGGTCTGCAAGGGCGGGTGCCCCTTGTCAGCCAACTGTGCTGCCATATGAGCCTCCTATCTGGGAGCTGACGGGTTGCCAGCTCGGTTGACAATAAATGTCACCACAGCGGTGAATATATAGTGAATTGACAGCTGCATTCAAATCAATTACGCATCTCCGGTGTCGATGCGTAATTGATCGAAATCCAACGCCTCGCCGAATCAATTCCGTAAATCCACTGAAAATCAAACTCGCGGTATGGCGCTGAGGTTGCATGACATCTGCAACTGATGGCTTCCAGCCATTGTCACCCCACCCCATAAAACCGCGCCAGCCGATCCAGCGCCAGCCCCAGCACCAGCTTCCCCGACCGCGCCGGCCACCCCAGCCCCGTCCCCGCCCCGGCAATCCCCCCACCCGCAAAAAACACCCGCCAGCCA
>CAZCUW010000048.1:0-23498 GCA_964502035.1 uncultured Sphingopyxis sp.
CTGAATCAGGATCGGCGCTTCACTGCAAGAGGGACTTTTTCAACAGCATCGACCGGTAGCGGACGCCCCAACGACGTACCGCAAGACTAAAGCCGCGCCTCCAGCTGTGCCAGCAGCCGTTGCACCGGCGTCATCGCCACCGGCGCGTTCCACCCCGCCTCCAGCGCCGCGATGCGTTCGAACAATCGCTCGCTTGCGGCGATGATGCGGCAGATCGACGCCTCGAACCCCGCGCAAATATCCCAGTCGGCAGCAACCGGTTCGCCGATCCTTGCCGCGCTATCGTGCGGCCCCGCCCCCGGATCGCCGGCGATCATCGCGCGGCGATGGAGCAGCCAGGCGATGACGTGCATCAGCCGCGTCGTGGTCTTGAGCGATTCGCACGCGAGGCTGATCTGCATCAGCCCGTCGCGCCGAATGTCGCCCAGGTCGCGCTGCGCGGCAAAGGCGGCGTGCGCTTCATCGGCGAGCACCATCGCCTCGACATAAAGATTTTCGATCTGCGCGCGCTGCACCGGCGCTGCGATTGCCATCATGTCTGGATGCCGGGCGACCATGTGCCAAGGGATGCCATGCCTGCGCCGCAATGCAATGGCGGTAACCATGAAATTCGGGCGCCGCGGCGTCCCGTTTTGATTCAAGCGATAATGTCGGGAACCAGCTGATCCTCGCACCAGGCGATCTCGTCACGCAGCCGCAGCTTGCGCTTCTTCAGCCGCGCCAGTTGCAACTGGTCGGGGATTGCCGCGGTGCCAAGCGCAATGATCGCGGCATCAAGGTCGCGATGCTCGATCCGTAACAATTCCAGGCGCTGGGTAATTTCGTCGGGGCTCACCATCGCTTCCCTGCCACGTTCACCACTGGTCCGCAACGGGGACCGGCTGGCCGAATCGCAACGACATTCGCCCCGATTCGTGATTTACTCGGTCCTGCCAATCGAGTCGAAAAGGAGAATGGCCCATGAGCACGTCGCATCTTTCCGCCCTGAAGTCGCGCCACGCGAACCTCGACGAGAAAATTGCGAATGAAGAGCGGCGTCCGGCGCCCGACATGGCGGCGCTGGCGCAACTGAAGAAACAGAAGCTGAAACTCAAGGAAGAGATGCTCGCGATCGCCTGACGATCGCCTGCCGCTACCGCCCCCGCTGGTGCTGCCCTATGCAGGACGCATCAGCGCCGGCGGTACAGCGGTCCCCGCTCCAGCCCCGAGCGCCGAAGATGCGGGGGCAAATCGGACTGCGATACCACCTGACGACGCACCGCCTGCGGATCGATCTGATGATCGAATGCGATGCCGAACTTGCCCTCGCCCGCCCATACGACGCGGCCCGAGACCGGGCCGACATTTTTCAGGTCGATCTGGATCGTCGCTCCCTGTTCGACGCGGACCTTGCCCTCGGCCAACATGCCGCCTGGCGACAGGTTGCGCACCCGCACGACCACCGGATCGGGACGACCTGGCTGGATCAGGCTGGCCTGCAGGAACAGGCTGTCCCGATCGGCGCCGCGCGACAGCGCCGCCACTTCTTCATCTGTCGTTATTGGTCCGCGCGATTCCATTGCGACCTGTTCCCCGCGTTGCGTTTCAGGGTCGCGAATCTAGAGCGCAGCCATTGCGGAAATGTAAACTGCCGATGGGGAAATCGGACATTCGCCCCAAAGTGGATCAATCTTCGCGCGAAATCCGCTCGTTGCGCTCATGGCGCTCCTGCGCCTCCAGCGTCATCGTCGCGATCGGGCGTGCTTGCAACCGCGCCAGCGAGATCGGTTCGCCGGTCACCGCGCAATAGCCATATTCGCCCTCGTCGATGCGGCGGATCGCCGAATCGATCTTGGCGATCAGTTTGCGCTGACGGTCGCGGGTGCGCAGTTCGATCGCCCAGTCGGTCTCGCTCGACGCGCGGTCGGCCAAGTCGGGTTCGCGCAGCGGGCCGTCCTGCAAATGGGCCAGGGTCGATTCGGATTCGGACAGGATCGACTTTTTCCAGGCGAGCAGCAGGCCGCGGAAATATTCCTGCTGCCGCTCGTTCATGAACTCTTCGTCGTCGCCAGGAACATAGTCCGTATCGAGATTGGATTTCGCTGCGCGAAGCGCGTCAGCGCCAACGTCGGCAATCTTGGTCGGCATGAGGGGCTCTCGCGTCCTTTCCTGTCACCCCGTTGGCCGTCTCATGCGGTTCGGGGAGTGGCGCGCCTATAACCAGCCGCTGGTTTCGATACAAGCGCCTAAGCAGCCGATAGCGACGGGGCGTGAAGCGCGGCTGAACGGCGAGCGGGCTCAGGGTGATTCCCATCGGTTCTGCACGGCCCGCGGCGCGCCGTTGACGACGCCGATTTAGGGCCGAAGATTAACCAATCGCATAGAATCATTGCCGTTTCCGTGCTATTTTGGGACAATAACAGCCATTGGGGTTGATTCCGGCGCCCTTTTCCCGCTGTCGGACAGGCAAACGCGGTTAACGCAATTGCCGCGTTCGCAAACCTTTGACCTTTTGGGGTATAGCGAAGGTGAGATTGGGCGTCGGTCGGTGATGCTTCGCACCTGCAACGGGAAAGAAAGAGAAACCTATGTCTGTCCGAATGGCCCTCGCCAAGCTCTGCGCCTGCACCTGCGGCGGCGCGATCATCGGTAGCGGCGCGATGCAGATTGCCGACGTGCCGAAGGCGCGCGCTCAGACGGTCCAGTCCTGCTCGCCCTGCGCCGGCAAAAAAGTCGTGCGCAAGCGCCACGCCGCGCGCAAGCCGGTCAAGCGGATCCGCCGCGTCGTCACGACCAAGCGCATCATCCGCACCGCGACCCCGCAGACCCAGGTGGTGACACAGACGATCCCGCTGCCTCCCATCCCCTACGCCCCCTTCCCGCGCGGCGGTTTTGAAGGCGGCGGCAGCGGCGGCGGCAGCAGCGGCAGCATCGTCGTCACCTCGACGACGACCGGCGGGCTCAGCACCACATCGAGCAGCACCTCGGGCGGCGTATCGACGTCGACCGGCGGAGTCAGCACCTCGACGTCGACCGGCGGCGTGTCGACCTCGACCGGCAGCGTCAGCACCTCGAGCGGCGTGTCGACCTCCACCGGCGGCGTGTCGACGTCGACGGGGGGCGTTTCGACCTCGACCGGCGGGGTCAGCACTTCGACCGGCGGCGTTTCGACGTCTTCGGGCAATGTCAGCACCTCGTCGGGCAATGTCTCGACGTCTTCGGGCAATGTCTCGACGTCCTCGGGTAACGTCTCGACCTCATCGGGCAACGTCAGCACGTCGTCGTCGAGCAGCAGCTCGTCGTCGAGTTCGTCCTCGTCGTCTTCCTCGTCCAGCTCGTCCTCGTCGGGCGGCAGCTCGTCAAAGGGCGGTTCGTCGCACGGCAGTTCGGGTTGGGGCAGCTCGTCCTACGGCAGCTCGGGCGGCTCGAACGGGTCCAGCGGCAGCTCGGGCGGCTCCAGCAGCAGCTCGGGCGGTTCGAGCAGCTCGTCGTCCAGCTCGTCTTCGTCGTCGAGCAGCAGCAGCACGTCGAGCGGTGCGACCTCATCGGGCGCGACCGGCGGCAGCAGCAGCTGGGGCTCGACCGGCAGCACCAGCACGGGCAGCACCGGTTCGTCCTCGTCGTCGAGCAGCAGCTCGTCATCCTCTTCGTCGTCGTCCAGCTCGGGCGGCAGCACCAGCAGCTCGTCGGGCAACCCGCCGACCCCGGTGCCGGCACCGCCGATGATGCTGTTGTTCGGCGCCGCCGCCGCGGCGCTCGTCGCGCGCCGCCGCGCCGCCAACCGCAACGACAAAAACGCCGACGCGGCGTAAGCGATCCACTGGAGGTCGGGGGGGCTAACCCGGACCACCACACTGAAGGGCCGCCTTGCGAGGCGGCCCTTTTTTATGGTCGCGATCGGGCTTGCACCCCCCGCCCGGCAACGCCATAGCGCGCCCATGCACGATATTCGCCTGATCCGGGAAAATCCCGCCGCCTTCGACGCCGGCCTCGCGCGCCGCGGTCTCGAACCCCTGTCCGCCGCAATCCTGACCGCCGACGCGTCGGTGCGCGCGCTGCAGACCGAGGTTCAGGCGTCGCTCGCACGCCGTAATGAAGCGTCGAAGCTGATCGGTCAGGCGATGGCAGAGGGCGACAAGGACAAGGCCGAAGCACTGAAGGCCGAGGTCGCGACGCTCAAGACCTCGCTCCCCGAAAAGGAAAATGCCGAACGCGAGCAACTTGCCGCGCTGCAAGACACCCTCGCCGCGCTCCCCAACCTGCCCGCCGCCGACGTTCCCGAGGGCGAAGACGAGGACGGCAATGTCGAAATTGCGCGCTGGGGTACCCCGCGGACGTTCGATTTCACCGCGCAGGAGCACGCCGACTTCGCCCCCGCGCTCGGGCTCGATTTCGAAACCGCGGCCAAGATGTCGGGCGCGCGCTTTGCATTTCTTCGCGGCCAGATGGCGCGCCTCGAACGCGCGCTCGGCCAGTTCATGATCGACAAGCAGACGATCGACGCAGGCTATACCGAATGCGCGACGCCTTTGATGGTCCGCGACGAAGCGGCGTTCGGCACCACCCAGCTCCCCAAATTCCGCGAGGATCTGTTCCAGACGACCGATGGCCGCTGGCTGATCTCGACCTCCGAAATGAGCCTGACCAACGCGGTGCGTGAAGAGATTTTGCCCGAGGCCGACCTGCCGATCCGCATG
The DNA here is from genome assembly GCA_964502035.1 of uncultured Sphingopyxis sp. Lineage (GTDB taxonomy): Bacteria > Pseudomonadota > Alphaproteobacteria > Sphingomonadales > Sphingomonadaceae > Sphingopyxis. The sequence goes on from CAZCUW010000048.1 coordinate 4,677, forward strand.
ACCGCACTGACCCCCTGCTTCCGTTCCGAAGCCGGATCGGCGGGGCGCGACACGCGCGGCTATATCCGCCAGCATCAATTCTGGAAGGTCGAGCTGGTGTCGATCACCCGTCCCGAGGACAGCGATGCCGAGCTGGAGCGCAAGACCCGCGCCGCCGAGGCGATCCTCGAGGCGCTCGAGCTGCCCTATCGCAAGATGCTGCTGTGCGCCGGCGACATGGGCTTTGCGGCGCGCAGGACCTATGACCTGGAGGTGTGGCTGCCCGGCCAGAACGCCTATCGCGAGATTTCGAGCTGTTCAAACTGCGGCGATTTCCAGGCGCGGCGCATGAACACCCGCTTCCGCCGCGAGGGCGGCAAGAGCAACGCGTTCGTCCATACGCTCAACGGGTCGGGGCTGGCGGTCGGACGGACGCTGGTCGCGATTCTTGAAAACTACCAGCAGGCCGATGGCAGTGTTGATATTCCGCAGGCGTTGCTTCCCTACATGGGCGGGATCACGAAACTGACTCCCTGATTCGTCATTGCGAGCGCAGCGAAGCAATCTCCAGCCTTCGACCATGCGCAACATTCCACGCTGGAGATTGCTTCGTCGCTGCGCTCCTCGCAATGACGCTCTGTTTGGATCAAGACGATGCGCATCCTCCTCACCAACGATGACGGCTATCACGCCCCCGGCCTGGCCGTGCTCGAAGCGATCGCGCGCCAGCTGTCCGACGACATCTGGGTCTGCGCCCCGGCCGAGGAACAGTCGGGCGCCGGCCATTCGCTTACCCTGTCGCGCCCGGTGCGGATTCGCGATCATGGGCCGCAACGCTGGTCGTGCAGCGGCACCCCGACCGATTCGGTGATGATGGCGATCAGCAAGCTGATGCCCGATAAGCCCGACCTGATCCTGTCGGGGGTCAACCGCGGCGCCAACCTCGGCGACGATGTCACCTATTCGGGCACCGTCTCGGCGGCGATCGAAGGTGCGCTGGCGGGCATCCGCTCGATCGCGCTCAGCCAGGTCTATGCACGCGAAGGCATGGGTGACACCGTGCCGTTCGAGGCCGCCGAAATGTGGGGCGCCAAAGTGCTGCGCCCGCTGCTCGCGATGGACATGGCGCCGCGCACGCTGATCAACGTCAACTTCCCCGCGATCCCTGCTGCCGACGTCCAGGGCATCCGCGTGACGCGGCAAGGGTTCCACGATTATGGCCGCGGCTCGATCGTCGAGGGCACCGACCCGCGCGGCTATCGCTATTATTGGTTCGGGCTGCACGGCATCGAACATTCGCCGGGACATGACAGCGACCTGGAAGCGATCGACGATCGCTATATCTCGGTCACTCCGCTCCAGCTCGACCTGACGCATGATGCGTCGCTGGCGGCGCTGCGGGTGGCTTACGCGGTCTAAATCGTCGCCCCCGCGAAGGCGGGGGCCGCTGTCGGTTTACGCGGCGACGAAGGCATATGGCCTCTCGCGGCCCCCGCCTTCGCGGGGGCGACGGCTTTGGGTCTAGCCACCGCCCGCTTCCTTTGGCAAAAGCGGCGCGTGGGGGAAATCAGACATCATGTCGGGGTGTTGCTGGGCGCCGTGCTGCTTGCCGGTTGCATCCCCGCGGCCCCTGCCCCGCCGCCACGGCCCATCGCGCCAACGCCAGTGCAGACGCCCCTTCCGGACAGCTTTGACTTCGAACGCCGTTCGGTCAGCGATGTCGTCGGCGGCGATGCCCGGCCGACCTGGACGCTGGAACCCGTCGCCACCAACGCCGTGCGTGTGACCGCGGGCGCTTACACCGTCCGCCCCGGCGACACGCTGCGCGCGATCGGCGAGATGAGCGGCGCCGGGTCCGAAGCCCTCGCGCTGGAAAACGACCTCACGCCGCCCTTCACCCTGCGCGCCGGACAGATGCTGCGCATCCCCGCCGGTCTCTATCACCGCGTCGGCACCGGCGAGACCGGGATCGGCATCGCGCGCGCCTATGGCGCCGACTGGGGTGAGATCATCACGATCAACGCGCTCGCCGAACCCTATATCCTGCGCGTCGGCCAGCGGCTGCGCCTGCCCTCCGACGCGCGCCCTGCCGCACCCGGACCGGTCAATGTCGGCGCCCGCGCCGCCGCCTTCACCCTCGACATCGACGATATCGCCACCGGCAGCCAGCCCGCGCTGGCCGAGGCCGCGCGCCCCACGTTGGCCAGCGCCGCGCCGCGCCAGCCGGTGACCACCGCCATCGCCGCCCCGGCGCGGTTTGCGGGCCGCTTTGAATGGCCGCTCTACGGCCCGATCCTCGCCCGCTTCGGTCCGCTCGCGCCAGGCAAGGTCAGCGACGGAATCAACATCGCCGCGGCGGCAGGCACCCCGATCCGCGCTGCGGCCGACGGCGTGGTTGCCTATGCCGGCGACCAGATCGGCGTTTATGGCGGGCTGATCCTGATCAACCATGGCGGCGGTTGGGTCAGCGCCTATGGCCATGCCGCGCGCATCGATGTCCAGCGCGGTCAGGCGGTGCGGATCGGCGACGTCATCGGCCGCGCCGGAGCGACCGGACAGGTCCAGACGTCGCAACTCCATTTCCAGCTACGCAAAAATCGCATACCCGTCGATCCGATGAAGCAGCTCCCGCCCCGATGAGCGAGCGTCCCGGCTCGAAACTGAAACTGCATCACCGCTTTCAGCCGCTCAAACGCGCGAGCAAGTGGCCGGTGTGGGCCGACGTCCTTGCGCGGCTCAGCCTGGCCTTTTTCCTGATCGGCATCGTCGTGCTGGTGCATTGGATCGACCGCGCCGGGCTGAAGGACAATTATGACGGCGAGATCAGTTTTCTCGACGTCGTCTATTTCACGATGATTTCGGTGACGACGACGGGGTTCGGCGACATCCATCCGGTCTCCGACCGTTCGCGATTGATCGAGGCGGTGATCGTCACCCCGATCCGCATCATGGTGCTCTTTATCTTCGTCGGCACCGCCTATAATTTCGTCCTCAAACGCACATGGGAAAAATGGCGCATGGCCCGCATCCAGGCACAGCTCACCGACCATATCGTCGTCCTCGGCTTCGGCATCAGCGGCAGCGAAGCAGTGCGCGAACTGATCGCGCGCGGCACCGACCCGACCTGCATCGTCGTCATCGACCAGTCGGGATCGCGGATCGAAGAGGCAGAGGCGATGGGCTGCAACGTGCTGCAGGGCGACGCGTCGAACGACGACACGCTGATCGACGTCCATATCGCGCGCGCTCAGGCGGTGCTGGTATCGGCGGGGCGCGACGACACGTCGATCCTGATGGTGCTGACCGTCCGCCACCTGTCGCCCAAAGTGCCGATCAGCGTCGTCATCCGCGCGCAGGATAACGAACTGCTCGCGCGCCAGGCGGGCGCGAACAATGTCATCAACCCGGTCAGCTTCACCGGCCTGCTGCTCGCCGGATCGGCGCAGGGCGCGCACGTCGCCGACTATATGGCCGACCTTGCCAGCATCGGCGGCCGCGTCCAGCTGCGCGAACGCCCGGTTGCGGCGGAGGAAGTCGGGCGCAGCATCGACCAACTCGCCAGCGAAGGCCGCGGCCTGCGCATCTATCGCGGCGGCAAGCCCTTCGGCTTTTGGGAGGCCGAAGCCCAAAGCCTCGCCCCCGGCGACATGATCGTCGAGGTCATTCGCTGCGAAGAATGCGAAGCGAGCGTGCCGGGCGGTTAGCCCCGCCAGTAAAGCCAACAAGCCCACAGCCACCCGATGATCAGCAACCCGCCGCCGATCGGCGTCACCGCGCCCAGCCAGCGCGGCGCGCCGAGCGCCATCGCATAGAGGGTGGCGGCAAAAATCGCCGCGCCGACCAGCAACATGATCGCCGGGCCGCGCGCAAAGCCCATGATCGCGATCGCCGCGACCGCGTGGATTAGCTGGTACAGCCCGCCGGTGCGCAGCCACTCGGCCTCCTGCTGCCCCGCCGCGCCATGCGCGCCGAACGCGCCCGCCGCCACCGCGATCGCCGCTGAAACTGCCGCAAATACGCCTATGCTCATTCGTCACCCTATCCGCTTGCAATGCTGCACCAATCGGCCAAGCTGTAACCCTATGACAGGGAGAAGGCGATGCCCCGCGACGTTCCGCTACCCCAAGGGTTGAAGCCGCCCAGCCGGTTGACGCAGCTCGGCGAGCTGGCGCTGCCGCTCGACCTGCTGCGCTACGGCCTTGGCGGCTATCACCTGATCGGCGCCCCGCGCGGCGACGGCCGCCCGGTCGCGCTGCTCCCCGGCTATGGCGCCAGCGAGCTGTCGATGCGGCCCTTGGAGGCGTATCTCCGCCATCTCGGCTATCAGGTCCGCGACTGGGGCATGGGCCGCAACCAGGGCCGCGTCGCCGCCGACGTCGAACGCTTCGCGGCGCAAGCAGCCGAATGGGTCAAGGCCGACGGCGCGCCGCTGACCCTGATCGGCTGGAGCCTCGGCGGCGTCATCGCCCGCGAAACCGCGCGCGCCCATCCGCGCCTCGTCCGCGAGATCATCACCATGGGCACCCCGATCATCGGCGGCCCCAAATATACCGCGCTCGCGCAGCGCTTTGCCGGGCGCGACTTCGACGCGATCGAGCGCGAAATCCACGCCCGCAACCTCAAAGGCCTGACCCAGCCGCTCACCGTCATCTATTCCGACCGCGACGGCATCGTCGGGCCGGATATCGCGGTCGACATCTACAACGACCAGGCGCGCAACATCAAAGTCGATAGTACGCATCTGGGGTTGGGGATCAACCCGAAGGTGTGGCGGATTGTGGCGGAGACGTTGGCCGGGAGGAACTAGTTGCTCCCCCGCGAAGGCGGGGGCCCAGGGCGTTGGAAAGCAGCCGTTGCATCTGGCCGCTCTGGATCCCCGCCTTCGCGGGGATGCACATGATGGTGACAAACTCCAAAAAATCCCCTATGCGCCCCGCCAATCATGGCAACCAAAACCCTCCCCTCCCAGCCGAAGGTCGGCATGGTGTCGCTCGGCTGTCCGAAAGCGCTGGTCGATAGCGAACGGATTCTGACCAAGCTGCGCGCCGACGGCTATGGCCTGTCACCCGATTATGCGGGCGCCGACGTCGTACTGGTCAACACCTGCGGCTTCCTTGATTCGGCGAAGGAAGAAAGCCTTGAGGCGATCGGCGAAGCGATGGCCGAGAATGGCCGCGTCATCGTCACCGGCTGCATGGGCAATGAAGCCGATGTCATCCGCGCGCGCTTCCCCAACGTCCTCGCGGTCACCGGCGCGCATCAGTACGAACAGGTCGTCGATGCCGTCCACGACGCCGCGCCGCCGACGCAAGGTCCGTTCGTCGATCTGGTGCCCGAAGGCGGGCTGAAGCTCACCCCGCGCCACTACAGCTATCTGAAAATCAGCGAAGGCTGCAACCACAGCTGCTCTTTCTGCATCATCCCCGATCTGCGCGGTAAACTCGTCAGCCGCCGCATCGACGCGGTGCTGCGCGAGGCCGAAAAGCTCGTCGCCGCAGGGACCAAGGAACTGCTGGTGATCAGCCAGGACACTTCGGCTTACGGCGTCGATACCCGCCACGACCCGCGCCAGTGGAAGGGCCGCGAAGTCCGCGCCCATATGACCGACCTCGCGCGCGAACTCGGCCAGCTGCAGACCAGCGAAGGCCGCGCCCCATGGGTGCGCCTCCACTATGTCTACCCCTATCCGCATGTCGACGCGGTCATCCCGCTGATGGCCGAAGGGCTGCTGACGCCGTATCTCGACATCCCCTTCCAGCACGCCAGCCCCAGCGTCCTCAAGCGCATGAAGCGCCCCGCCAATGAGGCGAAAGTGCTCGAACGGCTCAAGAACTGGCGCGCGATCGCCCCCGACATCGCGATCCGCTCCAGCTTCGTCGTCGGCTTCCCCGGCGAGACCGAGGCCGATTTCCAATACCTGCTCGACTGGCTCGACGAAGCGCAGCTCGACCGCGTCGGCGCCTTCCGCTTTGAACCCGTCGCGGGCGCGCAAGCCAACGCGCTCGACGATCAGGTTCCGGAGGAACTCAAGGAAGAACGCTACCAGCGGATCATGGAAAAAACCGCCGCGATCAGCGCCGCGAAACTCGAAGCCAAGATCGGCCGCACGCTGCCGGTGATCATCGACGAAGTCGGCGAAGCCGATGAGGACGGCAGCATCGGCGCGACCGGCCGCTCACAGGCCGACGCGCCCGAGATCGACGGCCATGTCTATCTGCGCGACGTCGCGGCGACGCTGAAGGCCGGCGATATTGTCGACGTCGCAATCGAGGACGCCGACGAGCATGACCTGTTCGGGGTGGTTGCCGACTGACGATCGGGTAAGGATAGAGTTTTTATGCGAGTATAAGGTGATCTTGCTATACTCGCATAAAAACTCTATCCTTACCCAATGGATCCCGTTCGAAACCCTTTCGCTCCTGGCGCCGGATCGCAACCCCCGGAGCTGGCGGGTCGCGACGAGATCATCGAAAATTCTGACACTGCGATCGGCCGCAGCCTTCTCGGCAAACCTTCGCGGTCGCAGATTTTGCTTGGGCTGCGCGGAACAGGAAAAACGGTTCTCCTGAACCGGATCGAACGGCTGGCGGTCGAACGGGGTATGCACACCTCGTTCATCGAAGCTCCCGAAGGCAAGGCGCTCGTCAATCTTCTCTATCCAAAACTGTCACAGACGCTTCGGCGCGTGTCGTTGTCCGACAGGGCAAAGCAACACGCCCATGCCGCAATGCGCGCCCTTCGCGGATTTGCCTCAGTGTTCAAAATCGATGTTGGCGATGTCTCGCTGTCAGTCGATCCTGAACCAGGCGTCGCTGACAGCGGCAATCTCGAATATGATCTGATCGACCTGTTTACGAAAATCGGAGAGGCCGCCAAAGCCGCCGACAGTGGCTGGACGTTACTGATTGACGAGCTGCAATATGTCGACGAAAGCGACCTCGCATCTCTGATTGTCGCTTTGCATCGATGCGCGCAATTGGGGCTCCCCATATTATTCTTTGGTGCGGGCTTGCCCCAGATCGCCGCGCTTTCGGGTAACGCCAAATCCTATGCCGAGCGCTTGTTCGAATTTCCGTCGGTCGGCCCATTGCCAAAGGAGGCGGCCCGTGCAGCGATCCGCGAACCGATCGAAGCGGAGCAAGAACGAATCGACGATGATGCGCTGGAGGCGCTGATCGAGCAAACAGGCTGCTATCCATATTTTCTACAGGAATGGGGCTATCAGGCATGGAATACCGCCGATGCGTCGCCGATCGATCGCAATGACGTCGAGAATGCAACGCGCGGAGCCATTGGACGACTGGACCAGAGCTTCTTTCGCGTCCGGTTCGATCGCCTGACTCCCAAGGAACGAGAATATGTGTTCGCCATGGCACGGCTTGGGGGCGGCCCCTATCGATCAGCCGATGTCGCTACCGAACTGGGTGAAGACATGCGCACTCTCGGCCCTCGCCGCGCATCGATCATCGCCAAAGGCATGATCTATAGCCCCGCGCATGGCGACATTGCCTTTACCGTTCCGATGTTTGACGATTTTTTACAGAGAATCAGAGCGGCTTGACGATCGCTATCAGAACAGCCGCGTAATCCCGTAAAAAACCGCCGCCACTGCCGCGCTCGCCGGGATGGTGATGAACCAGGCCGCGACGACATTGCCCGCGACGCCCCAGCGGACGGCGCTGGCTCGGCGCGCTACGCCGGCGCCGATGATGCTGCCGGTAATCGTGTGCGTCGTCGATACCGGGATGCCGAGCAGGCTGGCGGTGAACACCATGATCGACCCGCCGGTCGAGGCGGCGAACCCCTGATGGTGCGACAGCTTGGTGATGCGGCCGCCCATCGTCTCGATGATCTTCCACCCGCCCGACAGCGTGCCGAGCGCGATGGCCACGTAGCAACTGAACGCCACCCAATGCGGAATATGAAACTCGCCCTGCAGATAACCGGTCGAATAAAGCAGCACCGCGATGATCCCCATCGTCTTTTGCGCATCGTTCAGCCCGTGGCTGATCGAATAGGCGGCCGACGAAAACAGATGGAGGTGGCGAAAGGTCTTTTCGGCGAAATTCGCGGTCGCCCGGCGCAGCGCCCAGCTGCTGAGCAGCATCACCAGCATCGCCAGCAACATGCCGAGCATCGGCGACAGGAAAATCGCGATCACCGTCTTGTTCAGCCCGGTCCATTCGATCCCCTCGAACCCGGCATGGGCAACCCCCGCGCCGACGATGCCGCCGACCAGCGCGTGGCTCGACGACGACGGAATGCCTTTCAGCCAGGTGACGACATTCCAGAACATCGCGCCGACCAGCGCCCCGAACACCACCGCCGGGGTTACCAGATCCTTGTCGATGATCCCCTTGCCGATCGTCTCCGCGACCTTGTGCAACTCGGGAAAGATCACCGACAGAAAATAGGCGGCAAAGTTGAAGAAGGCGGCAAAGATCACCGCCTGGACCGGGCGCAGCAACCGCGTCGCGACAACCGTCGCGATGCTGTTCGCGGCATCGTGCAGACCGTTCAGAAAATCGAACGCCAGCGCCAGGATGACCAGGCCGACGAGGAGGGGGAAAGCGAGTTCGTGCATCGTGAGCGCCCCCGCTTAAGCGTGGTCGATGACCAGGCCGTCGATCTCGTTCGCGACATCCTCGAAGCGGTCGACGACACGCTCGAGGTGGCTGTACAGCTCGCGCCGGATGATGAACTGCGTGGTGTGCGCCTCGCCCATTTCGCGGAACAAGCGTTTCAGCCCGGCGGCGTGGATTTCGTCGGCATGGCCCTCCATCCGGACCAGCCGTTCGGTCAGCTCGTGCAGCCGTGGACCGTTGGCGCCGATGTTGCGGAGCAGCGGCAGCGCCTCGGCGGTCAGCCGCGCCGCGTCGACGATGATCCCGGCGATGTCGCGCATTTCGGGCTCGAAATCGGTGACGTCGTACAGATCGACCGCGCCCGCGGTCTTCTGCATCTCGTCGATCGCATCGTCCATCGACGCGATCAGGTCGGTGATCGCGCTGCGATCAAAGGGGGTCAGGAAGGTGCGGCGCACCGTTTGCAACACTTCGCGGGTAATCGCATCGGCGTCATGCTCGCGCTCGACAATTTCCTGGATATGGTCGGCCATCCCCTCGCCGCCCTGGAGCATTCGCGACAGCGCATTGGCGCCGGCGACAAGTGTCGCGGCGTGGCTTTCAAACAATTCAAAGAAATTACCCTGTCGCGGCAGCAATCGCTGAAACCATGCGAACATCCGGCTTACCCCTGCTCTTTCTGCAACATTTTGAACGGCGCGGCGCGGCGCGGCGACGGCACGAAAACCGCCATCCCCGAACGAACGGATCAGTGCTTGCAGATCGGGCTCTTCGACCGCCGACGCGGCGTCGCGAAACGAGAACCATTTGCGCTCGCGCTCGTCCATTTCCTTCCACTCGGCGAGCTCATTGGTCACCGCCAACGGAAACACTTCGACATTGTACATAATTGCCGCGCCATTCGCCCGACGCTTGCGATATTCATAGCTGCCGATCGGCGTCGGGCACACCGCGCCGGTCACGCCGGCTTCTTCCTCGGCTTCGACTGCCGCGGCGGCATGGCGCGTCATTCCCGTCAGTGGGTTGCCCTTTGGCACAACCCAGCGCTTGGTTTCGCGCGAAGTGATCAGCAGGATTTCGGTTGGACCGTCCTGCGCCGGTCCACCGAATCGATAAGGGAGGACAGCGATCTGACGCACAAACTCGACCTTTTTTCTGGAATTTCATGGCCAAGACGGACCAAAGTGACAAAATAATTACGCCCCTATGACAATATTGTGACAGCGACAAGCAGGCTTCATCCCGGCCCGGCTTTCCGTAAACGTCAATTCGATTGCAAAATGCAACGTGGTGCGTAAGCTGCGGCCAAACATAGTCGGGAGACAGGATGATGGCAGGCACCACGACGATGGAGCGCCCCGCAAACGCAAATGCTGCGCCGGTGGATCAGGATGTGCTGATCGTCGGCGCGGGCATTTCGGGGATCGGCATGGCCGTGCACCTGCAACAATATAGCCCCGACCGCAGCTTTGCCCTTGTCGAGCGCCGCGCCAATCTGGGCGGCACCTGGGACTTGTTCCGTTATCCGGGCATCCGGTCAGACAGCGACATGCACACTTTGGGGTTCGTCTTTGAACCGTGGAAGCATGAAAAGACGATCGCCGACGGCCCCGCGATCCTGGAGTATCTCAATCGTATCGTCGACGAACGCCATATCCGCGAGCGCATCCGCTTTGACCGCAAGGTGGTCGGCGCCGACTGGGACAGCGCCGCGGCGCGCTGGACGGTGACGCTGGAAGACGCCGCCGGCGCAACATCGACGACGACGGCGCGCTGGCTGTATCTTGGCGCCGGCTATTATGACTATGACGCGCCGTTCGACGCCAATTTTACCGGGCGCGAGGATTTTCAGGGTCCGATCATCCATCCGCAATTCTGGCCCAAGGACCTCGACTACACCGGCAAGAAGGTCGTGGTGATCGGATCGGGCGCGACCGCGGTGACGATCGTCCCGGCGATGGCGGACAAGGCGGCGCATGTCACGATGCTGCAACGCACCCCGACCTGGTTCGCGATCCGCCCGGCAAAAGACGCGATCGCCAATTTCCTGCGCAAGATCCTGCCCGAGGAACTGGCGTACAGGATTACCCGCTACAAGAATGTGAAGATGCAGGACGTCGTTTTCCGCAAGGCGCGTGACAAGCCGGAAAAGGTGAAGGAATATCTGTCCAAACAGATCCAGAAGAGCCTGGGCGACAAATATGACGCGGCGACCTTTACCCCGCCCTACAATCCCTGGGAGCAGCGGCTGTGCCTGATCCCCGATGCCGATTTTTTCGAGGCGATGAAGGCCGACAAGGCATCGGTCGTCACCGACCATATCGAAAGGTTCGACGCGACCGGCATCCTGCTGAAGTCAGGCAAACATCTGGATGCCGACATCATCATTACCGCGACTGGCCTCAGCCTGGCCGTCGCGGGCAAAATCCCGGTGCGCGTCGACGGCGACCTCGTCGATTGGAGCGAACATTATTATTATAAGGCGTGCATGTTCTCGAACGTCCCGAATTTTTCGGCGGTGTTCGGATATCTCAACGCCAGCTGGACGCTGCGCGCCGACATCGTCGCCGAATATGTCTGCCGCGTGCTCAACCATATGCAGGCGACCGGCACCCAGGTCGCGACCCCTGCCCTCGCCGACCCGGCGACGTTGACCGAAGAGAATATCTTCGATTTTTCGTCGGGCTATATCCAGCGTTCGCTACACATCATGCCGAAAAATGCCGACAAGCTGCCGTGGCGGCTCAACCAGAATTACATCCAGGACCGCATCGATATGAAGACCGGCGCGATCGACGATGGCGTGCTGACGTTCGGCCATGCCCGCGCGGTGACTTCGGCGCCCGCAGAACTGGAAGCTGCCGAATAGTCAGCCGACGCGTTCGGGTTTGCCCTTGGTCGAGCCTGACGCGAGCTCTTCCAGTTCGGCCTCGCTCATGCTGGCGACCATCTCTTTCGATGCGCCCTTGAGTTTCGATTTCGGCGTATCGCCGCGTTTGGCGCTGAGCGCGGCGCCGGCCGCCTTTTGCTGCGCCTTGGATTTGGCTGGCATGGGTTTTCTCCTTTGCCGCCCCGCTACCCATTAACGACCGTGCCGCCGTTGGGATGCAACACTTGGCCCGACATATAGCTGCTGTCGTCGCAGGCGAGGAACAGGAAACAGGGCGCGACTTCGTTCGGTTCGCCGGGACGCTTCATCGGCGTACCCTCACCGAAGGTCGCGACCTTCTCCGCGGGCGCGCCGCCGCGCGGATTGAGCGGGGTCCAGATCGGCCCCGGCGCGACGGCGTTCACGCGGATGCCCTTTTCAACCAGATTCTCGCTAAGCGACCGGGTAAAGGCGGTGATCGCGCCCTTGGTGGCGCTGTAATCGAGCAAGCCGCCCGCCCCCTGATACATGGTAACGCTGGTGCAGTTGACAATCGCCGCGCCCTTTTCGAGATGGGGCAGCGCCGCCTGCACCAGATAGAACATCCCGAAAATATTGGTCGCGAACGTCTGTTGTAACTGCTCGGGACTGATGTCGCGAATATCGTCAGCGGGATGCTGCTCACCGGCATTGTTGACGAGGATGTCGAGGCGGCCGAGCGTCGCGACCGTTTGGGCGACGATCTTTTCGCCCGATTTCACTTTGCTGATGTCGGCCTTGATCGCGATTGCGCGGCGTCCCTCACCTTCGACGATCGCGGCCGTTGCGACGGCATCGGAGCGGTTGTCGAGATATACGATCGCAACATCGGCGCCTTCTCTTGCGAACAAAGCGCAGACCGCACGACCAATACCGCTGTCCCCGCCGGTGACGATGGCGACCTTGTCCTTTAGCCGTTCCGATCCTGGATAACGCGGTTGCCATTTGGGCGCGCGATCGAGATCGGCTTCGCGATCCGACGGCGGCTTCGCGATCGTTTTGCTGCCGCCAACCTCGCGCCGCAGTTTAGTGGCGGCTTTCATTTTGCCCTTCCGTTCCTGCGGGCTTTCACCGACCTTGCCGGCCTTGGGCTGCTTCGCCATGTCCTTGTCCTTCGATCTCAATTGATGGGGAGGAAGTCGCGCTTGAACTCGTCTTTCACCGCGCCAACTAGCGCGCCGGTCACCGGCACATTGATCCGGTAACTGCCCTCAGCAAAGGCGCCGATCTCATAGGGCGCGATCGCGATGGTCATGCGGTCGAGATAGCGCCCGTCCGACGACCCGAGCCACACCGTCTGCCCCGACGCGGGCGGGCATTGAGCGAACGGACTGTCGGGCGCCTCTTCGCGCCGGATGCCCTTCGCCGCCTTGGCGCGCTTGATGCCAGCACAGAACCGGTCGCGGATCGCCGCGTCAAATGCCTCGCCGCTGGTGAACAGGTCGAGCGGTTTAAGCCGCTTCGCGCGGTTGCGGTCCCACAGCAGCGTTTCAAATCCGGTCATGCCGTGCGCGCCGCCGGCATAGGTCTGGATTTCGGCCGACAGGCTGAGGAACCGCGGCGTGCTCGTCACCCGCTGCCATGTCTGCAAATGGCTGTGCGCATGATAGAGGAAACCCGCCTTTTCCGCCGCCGCCTTGTCGCGGCGGGCGGCGGCGATCAGCGCGTCGCGCTTGGTGGCACGGTCGCTGGCAAGCCACGCGGCAAGGTCGGGGATTGTCGCTGCCTCGCGCGGATAGGCATAAGCGAATTCGACCAGGTCATTGCTTTCCTTGACGTTCGGTGCCGTGGCATTGCGGGCCGCAACGTCGGCCGCGCCGCCCGGCGGAGCACCAGGAACCGCGGCAGCAGCCGCCTTTTCGGCCGGGGTTGGCGGATCGTCGGAACAGCCCGCCAAGAGGGTCGCGCTGGTCAGGATCAGCATGGCGGTGCGAAGCGATGGTGCGGTCGTCATGCCAGCATAACGCCGGGAATCGACAAAATATCCACGGCGGCCTAGCACCAGCCGCATGACCGACTATTCCAACTTGATCCAGCCCGACAAGGGACAGGACGCCCGCACGATTCACCTTGTCGATAAAAAGAGCTATGCCGAATGGCTGAAGGGCCGCAGTCGGCGCGAACGCGCGCACCTCGCCGCGGTGGGTTTCAAGCCCGATGCCTATGTTCACGCGATCCTGCCCGGTGACGATCCGGAACAATGGGCGGTCGTCACGACCGTCGCCAGCACCGATAGCCTGTCGGCCTGGTGCCTCGCCAAGCTGGGGCAAATCCTGCCCGAGGGCCGTTATCGGGTGGATGGCCAGCAACCGGGCAAGGCCTTGTTCGGCTGGATGAGCGCGCAATATCGCTTCGACGCCTATCGGGCGAAGGTCGAGACCAAGGGACCGCGCGTGCTGCTGACCACCGATGTCGGCGCGATCGCGCCGCTCGTCGCCGAAATGCGCGCGGTCGCATTGGTCCGCGACATGGTCAACACCCCCGCCGCCGACATGGGGCCTGCCGCGATCGAAAAAGCCGCCGACCGCATCGCCAAGGCGCATGGCGGCAAGCTGACCGTCACCAAGGGCGAGGCGCTGGAACAGGGTTACCCGATGATCCATGCGGTCGGGCGCGCCGCGGCCAAGCATCACGCGCCGCGCCTGATCGAGATCGAGTGGGGGAAGGACGGCGATCCGCGCATCGCGCTGGTCGGCAAGGGGATCAGTTTCGACAGCGGCGGGCTGGATATCAAGCCGGCATCGGGCATGCGGTTGATGAAAAAGGACATGGGCGGCGCCGCGCATGTGCTGGCGCTCGCCGAACTGGTGATGGCGAGCGGGCTGCCGGTGCGGCTGCACTGCCTGGTCGCGGCGGCCGAAAATGCGATCTCGGCCGATGCTTTCCGCCCCGGCGATGTGCTCAAAAGCCGCCTCGGGCTGACGGTCGAGATCGGCAACACCGACGCCGAGGGACGGCTGGTGCTGGGCGATGCGTTGGCAAAGGCGGGCGAGGACAAGCCCGAACTGATCGTCGATTTCGCAACGCTGACCGGCGCCGCGCGCGTCGCGCTTGGCCCCGATTTGCCGCCGCTGTTCGCCAATGACGACGCGCTCGCCGAGGCGATGCTGAGCGCAGGCATCGAACGCGACGACCCGCTGTGGCGGATGCCACTGTGGGACGGCTATGCCGACCTGCTCGAAACCGACATCGCCGACCTCGGCAACGCGGGCAGTTCGGCCTTTGCCGGGACAATCACCGCGGCGCTGTTTCTCAAGCGCTTCGTGCCCGAGGGCGCCCTATGGGCGCATCTCGACACCTTTGCCTGGCGCCCGTCGGCGAAGCCCGGTCGCCCCAAGGGCGGCGCGGCGTTGGGGTTGCGCGCCGCGTGGGCGATGTTGCAGGCGCGCTACGACCGGCGCGGCAAGCCCTGAACATTCTTGATAAAGCGGGTCCGGCTGGTCTAATGGCGCGCGATTGTCCGCCGGGGGCGCGGAACAGCTATTTGCGGGACGGCACGTGACAGGTCAAAGCGGCGATAATACAGCGGCACATCGCGTTCGCATGGGACGCCCCGGCGCTGCGGGCGCGGGCCGCGATCGCTTTGGCCTGACCGGCACGTCGCAGGCCTATGACCCGCGCATCGTCGCCATCCGCCCCGACCTGGCCGACATCGCGGTCGCCGGACAACATTTCGCGCCGCATTATGCCGCGCCGATGATGCGCAGCGGCGTGCTGCCTGCCGCGGTGCTGCGCGGAGCGCCGTCGCTGGACGCCGACCAGACGAGCGAATTGCTGTTCGGCGAAGGCTTTGCCCTGCTCGACCTCACCGGCGGCTGGGCCTGGGGTTATTGCCTCGCCGACCATTATGTCGGCTATCTTTCCGCCGACGCGCTGGCCGCACCGATTGCGCCGACCCACCGTGTCGAAATGATCGAGGCCATCCTCCACAGCGCCCCCGACGCGGCGAGCGGCGGCCCCGCGGTCCTGCCGCGCGGCGCGCTGGTGATGGGCGAGGTCGAGGGCGAGTGGCTGGTCAGCGCGCACGGCTATCTGCCGCTCGCGGCGCTGGTCGAGGTCGGCGGCGAAGATAGCGACCCCGCCGGACGCGCCGAGGAACTGATCGGCACCCCCTATTTGTGGGGCGGCCGCACGTCGAAGGGCATCGACTGTTCGGGGCTGGTCCAGCTGAGTTGGGCCGCCGCGGGGATCCAGCTGCCGCGCGACAGCGATCTGCAACTCGCCTCGCTCGGCGCCGACAAGGATGTCGATCCGGCGGCGCTGGCGCGCGGCGACCTGGTGTTCTTTCCCGGCCATGTCGGGATCATGGCCGACGAGCGCAATATCATCCACGCCAGCCGACGATGGATGGCGGTGAAGACAGAACCGCTCGCCGACGTCATCGCGCGTTCGGCGGCCAAGGATCACAATCCGCCGGTCAGCGGATATAAACGACTGCGATAAACCATGACAAAGACGGTCTTCATCGACGGCGCGGCGGGAACAACGGGCCTGGAAATTGCCGAGCGGCTGGCGGGACGGAGCGAGTTTTCGCTGATGACGCTGGGCGACGCGCGCCGCAAGGACGCGAGTGCGCGGCGCGAGGCGCTGAACGAGGCCGATTTCGTCATCCTCTGCCTGCCCGACGATGCGGCGCGCGAGGCGGTGGCGATGATTGCCAATGATCGCACCCGCGTCATCGACGCATCGACCGCGCACCGCGTCGCGCCGGGCTGGGTCTATGGCTTTCCCGAAGTGAGCGGACATGATGCGGTCGCCGAAGCGGCGCGGGTGTCGAACCCCGGCTGCTATTCGACCGGCTTCATCGCGCTGGTCGCGCCGCTCGTCCGCGCCGGACTGCTCCCCGCCGACTGGCCCTATGCCTGCAACGCGGTGAGCGGCTATTCGGGCGGCGGCAAGGCGCTGATCGAACGGTTCGAGCAGGACCGCGACATCGCCTGGCGCGGCTACGCGCTCGGCCTTGGCCACAAGCATGTGCCCGAGATGCAGGCGCGCTGCGGCCTGTCGGTCGCGCCGCTGTTTTCGCCGTCGGTCATCCCCGCGCATCGCGGGATGGTGGTCGATGTCCAGCTGCCGCTGGCGGCGATGCCGAGTGCGGGCGCGCCCGATGCGCTGCGCGCCGCGCTGACCGATTTTTATGCCGCCAGCCCGATCGTCGGGATGGGCGAAGCGCCGACCGACGGCGAAATGCTGCTCCGCGCATCGGACGCGGGCGATGACCGGATCGAATTGTTCGTGTTCGCCAATGCCGACGCCAGCCAGGCGCGGCTGATCGCGCGGCTCGACAATCTGGGCAAGGGCGCCAGCGGCGCGTGCGTCCAGAATCTCAACATCATGGCGGGCTTGCCGGAGACGGCTGGGTTGCGGCTTTAACGCTCCATCGTCATTGCGAGGAGCGAAGCGACGCGGCAATCCAGCGTGGCGTAACCCGCCCTGGATTGCTTCGCTTCGCTCGCAATGACGAAAATGTTGTAGTGCCTATCCTCAATGCACTGTGTCGAGAATATCCTCGACCGCCAGATAGGTGATCAACCGTTCGATCTGGCGCCAGCGTGCAAAATGGACATGGTTGCCGAGCACGCGATACTGCTCAGCGCGCGCGGCGGCGGCGAAACCCGCTTCTTCGCCATGCACGCGGATCAGCGCATGGGCATCCTCGACCGCAGCGCGATCGGATAGAAATGGTGCAGGCAGATGCATGGAGTCCCCGTCTTTGCCTTGGAGCGATCCTCCTAGCCCGCGGCCCTCACCGCCCCGTTCCCAACCGTGATGAAGATCGGGGTAAGGTTAATCGCAGCGCATCCGCCGTTAACCCTCTTCGCCGTCGTCCCGCCGATGTTTCACCTCTTTGCCGCCGCGCATCAGCCGTGTAGACAAGCATGATGCGCAAGATCCTGAAATATGTCGCCCTCGCCCTGTTGCTGCTGATTATCGTCGGCGGCGTGACGCTGTACATCATGTCGCGGCCCGACGTCGCCCGCTTCTCGACCGCCGAACTCAGCGGCCGGGTACCGGTGATGGCGTCGCAGAAGACCGAAACCTTCCCGACCGTCAACGTCCCCGAAGCGACGAGTTGGCCTGCGGGTCAGGCGCCGCGCGCCGCGCAAGGACTGGCGGCCCAGCGCTTTGCCGAAGGGCTCGACCATCCGCGCACCATGCTCGTCCTGCCCAATGGCGACGTGCTGGTCGCCGAATCGCAGAGCCCGCCGCGCGACACCTCGGGTGTCGAGGGCAAGATCATGAGCAACCTGATGACCAAGGGCGGCACCGGTCGCCGCCCGTCGGCCAACCGCATCACCCTGCTCCGCGATGCCGACGGCGACGGACGGGCCGAGGTCAAGACCGCCTATCTCACCGGGCTGAACTCGCCTTATGGCATGGCGCTGGTCGGTGACACGCTTTACGTCGCCAACACCGACGCGCTGCTCGCCTTTCCCTATGTCGCGGGCGAGACGAAGATGAGCGGCAAGGCGGTCAAGATCGTCGACCTGCCGGCCAAGGGCAGCAATCGCCACTGGACCAAAAGCCTTGTCGCCGCGCCCAACGGCTGGCTGTATATCGGGGTCGGCGCCGACAGCAATATCGGAGAAAAGGGCATGAACCGCGAGTTCCGCCGCGCGAGCGTGCTCGAAGTGCGCCCCGACCAGAAATATATCCGCACCTTTGCCGCGGGCATCCGCAACCCGGTCGGGCTGGGCTTCTATCCCGGCAGCGAGCGGCTGTGGACCGTGGTCAACGAACGCGACATGCTGGGCAGCGACCTTGTCCCCGACTATCTGACCGACGTCACCGAGGGCGATTTTTATGGCTGGCCCTGGTATTATTGGGGCGGCTTCGTCGACCCGCGGGTCGAGCCCGAGGCCGAGGATCGCCGCCAATATGTGAAACGCCCCGAATATGGCCTGGGCGCGCACACCGCGCCGCTGGGCATGACCTTTACCGAGGGTCTCGACCTGGGCGAGCGCTGGGCGAACGGCGCGCTGGTCGCGCTGCACGGGTCGTGGAACCGCGAACCGGTGTCGGGTTACAGCGTCGTATTCGTCAAGTTCGGTGCGAACGGCAAGCCGGTCGACGCGCTGCCCGTCACCCTGCTCGACCAGTTTCTGGGCAAGGACGGCACGACCACCCGCGGCCGTCCGGCCGATGTGAAGGTCGCCAAGGACGGCAGCGCACTGGTCGCCGACGACACCGGCGGGGTGATCTGGCGGGTCGCGAAAGCGGGGTAGCTTAAAGCCCCTCCCCTTCAGGGGAGGGTTAGGGTGGGGTTCTCGGCACACAAGCCCACCCCGCTGCGACTAGGGTCAGGACTTCTGTGGTTGCCGCCCGTGATGCAAGAGGGTTTCTGACCGT
>CAZCUW010000049.1:0-23286 GCA_964502035.1 uncultured Sphingopyxis sp.
TTCGACCGCACCTGCACCGTCGAAGAGATGAGCGGCCAGGACGGCGCCGTCCTGGTCGTCGGGCGCGCCAATGTCGGGTATCGCCGGTTGCAGATCACGACCGACGGCCGCGGCGTGGTGTCGGCCGACGGGGCCGAGCAGGCGAAAGTAACGATCGTCGGCGATGGCATGATTGAAGTGGCTATCGGCAGCGACCGCTATCGCTTGCCCGCCAACACCGGCGGCGCGAAATAGCAACATCGTCATTGCGAGCGCAGCGAAGCAATCCAGAACGGTTTACGCCACTCTGGATTGCTTCGCTTCGCTCGCAATGACGACGCGGGATAACAGAACGCTTCCATCGCGACTTTTTCGCTGGCCGTGATAGTCTCAGCGCCATGTCCGTTCCCGCCGACGCCCCGATCCTGACCAGCGCCGCGATGCGCGAGGCCGAGGCTGCCTGCGCGGCGCAAGGAACGCCGCTGTCCGAATTGATGGAGCGCGCCGGCGCGGCGGTGGCCGATACCGCGTGGCGAATGGCGGCGGGGGCGCCGGTGCTGATCCTGTGCGGACCCGGGAACAATGGCGGCGACGGCTATGTCGCGGCGCGGTTGCTGGCGGGTCGCGGTGCGGCGGTGCGGGTGGCGGCTTTGGCTGAACCCACCACCGATCTGGCGAAGGCGGCGCGCGCGGGGTGGAGCGGTCCCGTCGAACCGATCGACGCCAGACTGGCCACGGCGCCGGTGATCGTCGATGCGTTGTTCGGCGTGGGGCTGTCGCGGCCGCTGGCCGACGATCTCGCTTTGACGTTGCGGCGGTTCGCCGACCATCGCGTGCTGGCGGTCGATGTGCCGAGCGGGATCGGCAGCGACGGTAGCGCCGACTGGCTGCCGCCGCTGGTCGCCGACGTCACGCTGGCGCTTGGCGCGCTGAAACCCGCGCATGTCTTGCTGCCGACCGCGCCCGCCTGCGGCCGCGTGCTGCTGGCACCGATCGGGATCGCCGCGCGCGGTACGATGCGAACATTGCCATCGGCGAAAGTAGCAACGCCCTCTGCGGCAGCGCACAAGTTCAGCCGCGGCATGGTGCTGGTGTTCGCCGGGCCGATGCCGGGCGCTGCAGGGCTCGCGGCCGCGGCGGCACTGCGCGCGGGGACGGGTTATGTGGTGCTGGAGGGCAGCGCGCGTGCCCCGCTGGCCGCGATCATCACCGAAAGCGATGCGCGCTTTGGCGAACGGCTGAGCGACCCGCGCGTCGGCGCGGTGGTGATCGGACCGGGCTTTCCGGCGAGCGATGCGCTGTTGTTCGACGTCGAGGTCGCGCTCGATTCGGGCAAGCCGCTGGTGCTCGACGCCGCGGCGATCGCGGCTGCTTTGCCGCGTCTGTGCGAAACGCCATGCCAGGCGATATTGACCCCGCATGAGGGCGAATTCGCCCGCACCTTTCCCGAATTATACGGCAGCAAGATCGACCGGGCGAAGGCGGCGGCGGTGCGCACGGGAGCAGTGATCGTCTATAAGGGCGCCGACACCATCATCGCGGCGCCCGATGGCCGCGTCGTCGCGGCTTGGCCCGGCAGCCCGTGGCTGGCAACCGCGGGGACGGGCGATGTGCTGGCGGGGGCGTGCGGCGCGATGCTGGCGCGCGGCGCCGATGCCTTTGACGCGGCGGTCGCGGCGGTGGGGTGGCATATCGCGCAGGCCGCGCGTATAGGCCCCGGCCTTGTCGCCGACGATCTGGTCGCCGACAATCTCGTGAAAGCATGATGTGACCGAAACCGCCCTGATTACCCGCATTGCCGCGCGCGGCGACGGCGTCACCGACGATGGCCGCCATGTCGCGGGCGCGGTGCCGGGCGACCGGGTGCGCGACGACGGCATCATCATTCCGGGGCCAAACCGCGCGCAGCCGCCGTGTCGCCATTTCGGCAAATGCGGCGGCTGCGAGTTGCAGCATGTCGCCGAACCGGCGCTCGCCGATTTTGTCCGCGACCGGGTGGTCGGCGCGCTCGCGGCGCAGGACGTGCAAGCGGGCGACGTGCTGACCGCCCATCTGTCGCCGCCGCAGAGCCGCCGCCGCGCGGCACTGACCGCGCTTCGCACCGGCAAGCAGGTCGCGATCGGGTTCAACGCGTCGCAGAGCAACCAGATCGTCGATATGCGGCAATGTCCGCTGCTGTTGCCCGAATTGTTCGCGCTGATCGCGCCGCTGCGCGACCTGCTGGCGACCATCGCGCAGCAGAAAAGGCCCGTGAAGGTCAAGCTCCAGATGCTCGATCAGGGCGTCGAGGTGATTTTGGAGGGCGTCAAGGCCGAGGGGCTCGACGCCGCGATGGCGCTACAGGATTTCGCCGGCGCGCATAAGCTGGCGCGCTTTGCCGTCGATCAGGGGCATGGGCTGGAGACGCTGTGGCAGCCCGAACCGCCGACCGTCCGCTTTGGCGACGTCACGGTCGAGGTGCCGGCATTCGCGTTTCTGCAGGCGACGACCGCGGGGCAGGCGGCGCTGGTCGACGCCGTGACGCGCGCGGTCGGTGACGCCGGGGCGATTGCCGATCTGTTCGCAGGGGTCGGGACGTTTGCGCTGTCGCTCCAGAAAGGGCGGAAAATCTATGCCGCCGAAGGCGCGCGCGATGCGATTGCGGCGCTGAAGGCGGCGGCAAACCGCGCCCGCGCGCTGGTCGCGACCGAGCATCGCGACCTGTTTCGGCGGCCGCTGATCCCGGCGGAATTGAATCGCTTTGGCGCGGTAATCCTCGATCCTCCGCGCGCGGGCGCCGAGGAACAGGTGGCGCAGCTGGCGGCATCGGACACGCCGGTCATCGCCTATGTCAGCTGCAACCCCGCGAGCTTCGCGCGCGACGCCAAGCTGCTGGTCGATGGCGGCTACACCCTCGATTGGGTGCAACCGGTCGGGCAGTTCCGCTGGTCGACGCATGTCGAGCTGGCAGGGCGGTTTTCGCGGTAGCATAAGCCCCTCCCCTTCAGGGGAGGGGTTGGGGTGGGGTCTGTCGGGTTGGCGCAAGGTCGCGGAGCCCCACCCGCTGCGACTAAGCCAGCAAGCTGGCAAGTCTCGCTGCCCTCCCCTGAAGGGGAGGGCGTGAAGTCATCAATGCAAAACAAACCCCATGAACGCATGCACGCACAGCGCGAGCAGCGCGAGGCTGGCCAGCGCGAACACGCCAAAGCGCCACAACACGCGGTTGACTGTCACCTGAATCAGGCTGTGGATGATGCGTAGGGCGACATAGGTCCAGGCGATCTGGGTGTTCAGCCCGCCGCCCATCCCGCCGACCGCGAGCGCCAGCGCGACCGCGTAGAATACTGTCGGCTGTTCCATCAGATGATTATAGTTGTGCGCCTTCCATTGCACTTCGGGCGGTAAAACGTCGTCGAGGCCTCTGCCCGTCGTGCCCACCAGATTTTTTGCATCGATCTTGGCGCGGCTCATTGCCGGGATGCGCGTGGCGTACATCCACACCCAGATGATCATCGACCATAGGGCAAGCGTGGCAACCGGCCCTAGAATTGCATTGGTTTCCATGATTCTCTCCCCTCAACCCAAAGTCGCAATGACCGCCAGGATCGACAATATTATCAGGCAGGCAGTCGATAAGATGAAGATGGTAAAGCGCACCGGGACGCGGTTTACCGTCACTTGCCACAGGCTGTGGATGATGCGCAGCACCACATAGGCCCACGCCAGGACGCGCGTCAGATCGGTGCTGCCGCCCGACAAATGCAGAAAGACGATGACGGCATAAAACAGCGTCGGCTGTTCGAGGAGATGCGTGTAGTTGTGCGATTTCCAGTTGGCGCTTGCGGGCAGCGCCGCCTCAAGGTCAGCGCCGCGACCGCCGGGCTGCGCTTTGCTTAGATCGATCCCGGCCTTTTTAATGGCGGCGCCGCGGCTGGCCGCAAGCCATCCGAGTATGACCAGTGTCCAAAGCGCGAGCACCGCGCCGGGCGCGAGCAGGTTTTCAGGCATATCATTCCCCCTCCTTATTTTCGCGCGATGCTAGGGCGCGCGGGCGGCAATGCAATGATCGATATTCAGCCGCGCCGCTCGGCCAGTTCGGCGCGGATCGCGGCGCCGTCGCCATCGACCCGCGGCGCAAACCCCAGGTCGCGCGCGGACGCGGCGCCATATTTCACCGGCGGCTGCATTTCGTGAAAGGCGCCGACATCGGGGTGGGTGCGGTGGCGGAAAAACCCCGTCGCGGCGAAATGCGGATCCTCCTTGACGTCTTGCAGGTCGCGCGCAGCCATCGCGGGAATATCGTTCGCGGCAAACAGCGCCAGCCATTCGGCGGTGGTCTTTGCCGGGGTTTTGCGGGCGATCTCGCGATAGACGATCGGCATGTGCTGTCCCGCCGCCTTGGCAGCCTCGAACTCGGGGGTTTCGGTGAGGCCTTCGCTGCCGAGCAACGCCATCAGCCGCGCGGTCGATTCGGGGGTGTAAGGGACGATCGCCAGATAGCCGTCGCGGGTCGGGAAGGGCTGGCGCGTCGGATCGAGCTGGCGCGGATAGCCCGCCGGGCCAAGCGGCGGATCGAGCGCGGCGTCGCGCAAATGTTCGGTCAGCATGAACGACGCGAAACATTCGAACATTGGCACCTCGACCGCCTGCCCCTCGCCAGTGCGCAGTTTGTGGATCAGCGCGGCCAGGATCGCCTGCGCGCCGAACTGTCCCGCGATCTTGTCGGCGATCAGCGACGGAAAATAGCGCGGGCGCGGGTCGCCATCGACGCGCGGCAGCAGGCTGGTGGTGCCGGTCGCCGCCTGAATGACGTCGTCATAGGCCTGCAAATCGGCATAGGGACCATCCTGTCCGAAACCGGTGCCGTGGACATAAATGATGTCATCCTTGATCGTCCGGCACCCGGCATAATCGAACCCGAGCTTGGCGATCGCCTTGCCGCGGACATTGTGGAAAAACACGTCGGCACCGGCGACCAGTTCGCGCAGCACCGCGGCATCTTCAGGTTTTTTGAGATCGAGTGCGATCGAGCGTTTGCCGCGGTTCACCGTCAAGTGGATCGACCCCATCGTCGGATCGGGAACCCCGCTGCCCAAATAGCGCGAGATGTCGCCGAGCCCGGGCGTTTCGACCTTGATCACCTCGGCACCCAGATCGGCGAGCATTTGCGTCGCATAGGGGCCGAAGATCACCGTCGTCAGGTCGATGATGCGGATGCCGGACAACATGGTCATGCTGCTGTCACTGCGTTTCCAAGAATCACAACGGCCACGCGGCATCCCTCCCTTTGCTCTTTCGCCAAGGATAGAATGATTTCGAAGTGAAACGGAAGAGGCGATTGCCTGCTATTATTGGGGAGGGGCGGTTGCGGTTGCCGCGGCGTTTCCGGCGGCATAGGCGCCGGAAATCTGGCGATAGGATGTCGAGCGGAAGGCAGCGATCGTTGCGAGCACACCGAGCACGCCGGTGATCGTGAACACGATCGCAATGCCGCGTTCGGCGCCGCGTCCGTACCAGTCGCCGATCATGTCGGCCCCGGCGCCGCTGGTCATCAGCGGGACAAAGATGAACTGGGTCAGCGGCGCGATGAGGAAGGCGGTGAGCGGCGAGGCGGCCTGCTCGACCGACTGGGCAAAGCCAAAAACGCGCCCCTGCCGCTCGAACGGCACCACCTTTTGCAGGGTGGTCTGCTCGGCCGCCTCGGCATAAGGGCCGAGGAACAACCAGATGAAGCAGCCGACGGTCAGCAGGATGATCGACGACTGAATGGTGAACAGCGCGGCGACCGCCCACAAGATCAGGTTGACCAGCAGCAGCGTCCGCACCGGATTGGCGCCCAGCCCGGTGCGCGCGATCAAGGCGCCACTGAGGATGAAGGCGCAGGAGACAAAGGCCCAGAGCAGCCCCCATTGCTCGACTTTCATCAGCGACAGGCCATAGGCATCCATCAACGCCATGAAGACGCCGCCGAGCAGATTGTTGAACGTGGCGAACAGGATGAGCGCAAACAGCCCGGGAATGGCGGTCACAATGCGAAAGGTGCCGACGAGGTCGATGCGGCGCGGGGCGTCATGCGCTCCGGTGTCGCGCGGTTCGTCGACGGGAACGAACAACAGGTGCAGCGCGGCGAGCAGCGAAAACAGGATCGCGAACGCCAATGTTGCGACCATGCCGCCCCAAGCGACGAGGAAACCGCTGATCGCCGAGGTGGTCAGGAAGCCGATGCCGCTGACCATCCCGACCAGGCCGTTCGCCTTGTCGCGGCGGTCCTCGGGTACCAGCAGGGTGACGAGCGTCGGCAGGGCGATCATCCGGATATTGCCAACGATCACCCCCAGCATCGTCAAAAGGACGAACAGCCACAGGGTGATGCTGGATACCCGCGCGGCGGCAATGGTGGGGTCCAGCGCATAGGCACCGAGCGCCGCGGTATAGATTGCGAGCGATACCAGGCTGGAGACGAGCATCATGCTGCGCTTGCGGTGATGATCGACGAGGCTGCCGAACCAGATCCCGAGCGCCCCGGTGAGCACCAGATAGATGCCCGCGATCATCCCCGTCGCGAAAACCGACTGGGTCTCGAGGAAGATCCAGAAGGTGATCGCGAACCACACCGTGAAATTGGTGATGTTGGCAACCAGATTGTTGATCAGGAGATGGTGGAAGGGCTGCATGAACATGGCATTCTGTCTGGCGCACATAGGGTGCGCTGCGATACCGCCCCGGCGGGGGCTAGCATGAACAGCAGGGACGGAAAAGGCGGTGTGGTCGTTCCTAGGGTCCTGACCCTAGCTTTCACCAGCAGCCGGCAACCGGGCGAGCATCGCGACCAGCTGCGCCTGGCTGGTGACGCCGGTTTTCCGAAAAATGCCTTTGAGCAGGAAACGCACGGCATTGAGGCTGACGGCGCGCAGCGCGGCGTAGCTTTGCAGCGACTGTCCTCCGGCGAGCGCAACCGCGAGCCGCGCTTCCGCCGGGGTCAGCGCGAACCATTGGGCGACGCGGTCGATCTCGACGACCGGCGTTTCGCCCGGCGCGCTGCCCAGCGTGATGATCAGCGAAGCACCGGCGCTGAAACCGCCGATCTGCTGCGCGGCTTGCGGCGTTATCCGGGCGACGAGCACCGGACATTCGGCCCCCGACGTGCCGACCGCCTGAAAAGCGAGCCCGGCGGCCTTGTCGCTCCGGACCAGATCGAGCAGCTTTTTCTGGCTGGCAGGGTGGGTAAAGGCGAAGCGGTCCTGCGCGAGGTGGATCACCCCCGCCGCCGCATATTGGTCGGCGCGGCTATTGGCGGCGAGGATGTTCAACTGGTCGTCGAGGCTGAAGATCGCGAAGGGCGCGGCATCGGCGGCCGCGCGCGCCGCGCCGACGGCGAGTTCGAGCGATGCGATGCGATCGCTGATCCGCATCGCGCGCTGGATATGCGGCGCCAGCACGCGCAGCCCG
This sequence comes from uncultured Sphingopyxis sp., assembly GCA_964502035.1. GTDB lineage: Bacteria > Pseudomonadota > Alphaproteobacteria > Sphingomonadales > Sphingomonadaceae > Sphingopyxis. The sequence continues at coordinate 7,408 of CAZCUW010000049.1, forward strand.
CGCTTGAGCGTTTCGACGTCGCGGTCGCCGGGTCCAGGCAGCATCAACCCCAGCCGCTCGCCGCCGCGCCGGTCGAGCAGGACGCAGACGAGCCGGTCGATGCCCCACGGCGCCAGGAAATTCTGGAAAAAGGCCGATTCCGCGAATTCCTCGCGGGTCATGATGTCGTTGCTGTCGACAACGCTGCCATTGCCATAGCGCATCAGCTTTCGCGACCAGGGGTGGTTTCCGGCATAGACCGCGGTGTAGATTTCCTGCACCCCCGCGGCGAGCCCGGTCGCTGCGACAAAGCGCGCGCGGGGCGGGTTGCTGCCTTCCCACAGGATGAACGCCGCCTCCCAGCTGAGCGGGCACAGGGCGCCGGTGATCCGGGCGAGTGTGTCGTTCCAGCGTTCGGGCTGGAGCACCGAATCATAGATGAGCCCGATCAGCGCGTTCAGCGTTTCCCATTCGGCGGGTTGGTTGTGACCCCGCGCAAAGATCGGAACATCACTCGGCACACGCTTCCCCAGCAGGCGGCATATCGGTCCATACTCTCGCCGCGATACACCAATATCTTGCCTGAAAAGCGCAAAAAATGCGTTTCCCTACCCGGATGGGTAGCGAAAGCGCGCGCTGTATCGGGCATGGATCGGGTGCGACCCAAGGGCAGGGTGGTCCGCAGGGACCATCCTGTTCGCTTCAGGCCCGTCGGCTCAACCCGGCGGGCTTCTTTGTGTTCCAAAGGAAAAGGGCTGGTCGCATCGCTGCGCCAGCCCTTTCCTGTATCCATCCGATCGGCGGCGATCAGAACAGCTTGGTTACCGTCGCGCTGCGGCGTTCCTGTTCGACTTCGCCGGTGTAGAGGCTGACCATGGGCTCGTCGCTGACGACATGGGTCTCGTCGGCGCCAAAGCCGTTGAACTTGGTCCGCATCGCGCAGCCATAGGCGCCGAGCATCCCGATCTCGATGAAGTCACCCGCCTTGACGTCCGCCGGCAGGAAAAACGGCCCCGCCATATGGTCAAGGTCGTCGCAGGTCGGACCGTAGAAGCTGAACGGCACCATCTCGGCATCACTTTCGACATCGCGTTGCAGCGACACCGGGAAGCGCCAGCCGACATGCGCGGCGTCGAACAGCGCCCCATAAGCGCCGTCGTTGATGTACAGTTCCTCGCCGCGGCGCTTTTCGACGCGGACGATCAGCGAGCTATACTCGGCCGACAGCGCGCGACCGGGTTCACACCACAGTTCGGCCGAATAGCTGATCGGCAGGCTTTCAAAGCTGCGGTGGATCGTGTCGAAATAGGCACCCAGCGGCGGTGGCTCCATGCCCGGATAGGACGACGGAAAGCCCCCCCCGACGTCGATGATATCGACGGTGACCGAGGCCGCGACGATCGCCGCGCGGACGCGTTCCATCGCCTGGGCATAGGCATGGGGCGTCATCGCCTGGCTGCCGACGTGGAAGCAGATGCCGAGTGCGTCGGCGGCTTGGCGGGTTGCCATCAGCAGCTCGACGACTTCGTCGGCTTCGGCACCGAATTTGGCGGCGAGGCTGAGCTTTGAATGGTCCGACGAGACGCGCAGGCGCACGAGCAGGTTGAGATCGGCCGCGCCTTCGGTTGCGCGCACGATCTTTTCGAGCTCGTCGAGCGTGTCGAGCGAAAAAGTGCGCACGCCATGCTTCCAATAGGCTTCGGAAATCGCTTCCTCGGCTTTCACCGGATGCATGAAGCACAGGGTCGCTTCGGGCAGGGTGCGCGCGGCGAGACGCACTTCGGCGATCGACGCGACGTCATAATGGGTGACGCCCGAATCCCACAGCACGCGCAGCAGGTCGGGCGACGGATTCGCCTTGACCGCATACAGGGTCGTGCCGGGAAACCGGTCGATGAAGAAACGCGCGGCGCGCCGTGCGGCGTGCGGACGGACAAGCGTAACAGGTTCGACCGGCGAAAGTGCCTGAATCAGCCCGTGGGCGCTATGATGCTGGTGCAATGCAAGGGACCCCCAAAAGTGTAACGGTAAACGACAAGGCTGCCTTGCGGTTATTGGAAGTCCCCCTGGGGCAGCGGAGAGCGCATATATGGAGGGGGTCCCCCCCTGTAAAGTCCCTATCGCGCAATTTTGTAATAGAGCGGTAACATGATGGGCGAACCGGGGCCGATGTGCGCCGAGCCGGGCAAAAGCGCGACAAGGCGGCGGTTCCGCGTTAGGACAGTACGAACCAAAATCCGATAAAGGACATGCACGTCATGGTCTCTCCCGCCGATGTGAATCACACGTTTAGCGACGCCGAGCTCGACGAACTGCGCCCATTTGGCGTGGTCGAAGCGCACCGGGCGGGCGAATTGCTCGTCGCCGAAGGCACGATGGCCCCTGACTGCATTGTCACGCTTGCGGGCCACACCGACATTTTCGCGATGACCGACGATGGATCGAAACGCGTCGGCTGGATGGAGCGGGGGCAGTTTGCGGGCGATCTGTCGGTGCTGACCGGGCAGCGGCACCTGTCGCGTGTCGAGATGGGGGGCGACGGCGAGATATTGCGGATCGCCCATGCCGATTTCCAACGGCTGATCGCGGGCAATTCGCATTTTTCGGACATATTCGTCCGTATTTTCGCGGCGCGGCGCGAGTTCAGCAGCCGTCGCGGCTTTGCGGCGGTGATCGTGATCGGGGCGGCGATGGACCGCAGCGTTTATGCATTGCGCGACCTGCTCGCAAAGCATGGCGTCGCGCATCGCTGGTTCGATCCCGCCGATGGCCCGGTTGCGGGGCATCTGATGGCCGAGCGCGGGTTGATCGACGAGCAACTGCCGGCGGTGATTGTGGGGGCCGCCGACGTGCTGGTCCAGCCGACCCCCGAACAGCTCGCCGCGAGCCTTGGGCTCGACCTGCTGCCCGATGGCGCCACCGCCGACGTCATCGTCGTCGGCAGCGGGCCGGGCGGGCTTGCCGCGGCGGTCTATGCCGGATCCGAAGGGCTGGCCGTGATTGCGATCGACGCGCTGGCGCCGGGCGGACAGGCGGGAACGTCGTCAAAGATCGAAAACTATCTGGGCTTTCCGACCGGCATTTCGGGCAATGAGCTGGCGCGGCGGGCAACGGTGCAGGCGCAGAAATTCGGCGCGCGGCTGGTCGCGCCGGTGCGCGCCGCGGCGATTGACCGCGACAACGATGCCTATTGCCTCAAGCTCGCCGACGGCCGCAAGCTGCGCAGCCGCGCGGTGGTGATCGCCAGCGGGGCGCAATATCAGCGCCTGCCGATCGACGGCATCGAACATTATGAGGGCCGCGGCATCTTTTACGGCGCCACCCCGATGGAGGCGCAGCTGTGCGGCAATGCCGAGGTGACCGTCGTCGGCGCCGGCAATTCGGCGGGGCAGGGGGCGATCTACCTCGCCAATGCGGCGCGCAAGGTCCATGTAATCTTCCGTCGCCCGTCCTTGCGCGAGACGATGTCGGAATATCTGGTCAAGCGGCTGGAGGAGCATCCGAACATCGAACTGCACGCGATGACCGACGTCGTGGCGCTGCACGGCGCCGATGTTTCGGGCGGCTGGCTCGACGGCATCACCTATCGTTGCCGCGAGACCGGGGCCGAGAGCGGCTGCGACTGCCGCTTCCTGTTCCTCTTCCTCGGCGCCAGTCCGAACACCGGCTGGCTGCCCAAGGAAATGGTGTGCGACGAGCGCGGCTTCGTCAAAACCGGGACCGATATCGCGCCGCTCGAACTGGTCAAGGCAGGCTGGTCATTGGACCGCATGCCGAGCCGCTATGAAACGAGCTGGCCGCGCATCTACGCGATCGGCGATGTCCGCAAAGGGTCGGTGAAGCGCGTCGCTTCGTCGGTCGGCGAGGGATCGGTCGTGGTCAGCGACATTCATCAGGCGCTGGCTGAGATCAGCTCAACCGCGTCTTGAAATCCTCATATCCAAACGCCCGGACCAATTCCAGCGCGTCGGTTTCGCTGTCCCACAGCCAAATCGACGGCAGTGGCACACCGTTGAATGTGTTCGTCTTGACCATCGAATAATGCGCTTGGTCGAGGAAGGCGAAGCGCTGTCCGATGCGCGCGCCGCCGGGCAGACGGTAGTCGCCGATCACGTCGCCGGCGAGACAAGAGGGGCCACCAAGGCGGGTCGGCATTCCTTCTGAGCCTTCGCCCAGCATTGCGGGGCGATAGGGCGCCTCGATCACGTCGGGCATATGGCAGGTCGCCGAAATATCGGTGATGCCGATCGGCATGCCATTGTCGAACAGGTCGAGAATTTCGCCGACCAGGATCCCGGCGTCGAGCGCGATCGCTTCGCCGGGTTCGATCATCACGTCGCAGTCGGTCGCGGCGCGCACCTGTTTCAGGAAAGCGATCAGGTCATCAATCTGGTAGTCGGCGCGGGTGACGTGGTGGCCACCGCCGAAATTGATCCATTTCAGCTGGCCAAAGAAAGGCCGCAGCATCGGCTGCACGGCGTCCCAGGTCCGCTGCAGCGGCGGGAAATCCTGTTCGCACAGGCTGTGCATATGGATGCCGTCGATACCCTCCATATGTTCGGGCAGCAGCTGGGTGATCGGAAAGCCGAGGCGGCTGCACGGCGCCGCGGGGTCGTATTTCGCGGTTTCACCTTCGCTGTGCATCGGGTTGATACGCAGGCCGATATCGAACGTGACGCCCTGCGCGCGAAGATCGTCGAGCAGCGGCCGGAAGCGGGCGATCTGGCCCGGCGAATTGAAGATCAGATGATCCGACAGCCGTGCGATTTCGGGCAGGTCGGCTTCCTTATAGCCCGCGCAATAGGTCGCAACTTCCTTGTCGCCGTTGGGGCCGCCATATGCCTCGCGGCCGAGTTTCGCTTCGTAAAGCCCCGAGGCGCAGACGCCGTCGAGATAGTCGGCGACCGTCGGCCCCAGCGACCACATCGAAAACGCCTTGAGCGCCGCGAGAACCCGCGCGCCGGAGGCGTCGCCGATGTGACGCAGCAGCGCCAGATTCGCGCGCACCTTTGCCGCATCGATGACGAACGCGGGCGAGGGGACGCGGGTGAGGTCGAAATGGGCAAAAGCCCCGGGGTCGCCGGCTCTGGTTTCCATGCGCGCGCATGTAGGCGGTTTGCAGCCGCGAAGGAAGAGGGCGGCGCCGGGCCGGTCCGAATCCTCCGCTAAAGCCGCGATACTATGCCACGGGCACCTTCACATTGCCCGCCGCGGTGTGAACCGAATAGCTGAAGGGCGTGTCGGCCCAACCCGTCTTGGCGCCGCCATGCACGCCGTCGCGGCGGATCACCGCGATGCCGCCGTCGATCCGGTAGCCCGCGTCTGCGATCCGCTTGATCGTCGCCTCGGCGGCTGCCTGCGGCTCCATGCCGCCGCGCATCAGTTCGACGACATGATAGGTCGGCAGAAAGCGCATCATCACGTCGCCGTTGCCGGTCGCGACCGCGGCGCCGACCGCCTGATCGACATAGGCGCCCGCGCCGATGATCGGCGAATCGCCGACGCGGCCCGGGATCTTGAATTCGCGGCCGTTGGTCGAGCAGCCGACGCACAGATTGCCGGCGGCATCGAGCGCGATGCTGCCGACGGTGTCGTGGCCGACCAGCTTGGGATCCTTGCCGATCGGTTCGGGGTCAAACGCGTTCGTTTTCTCGCCCTTCGCCGCCCATTTGTCCCACGCTTGCTGCGACACCACGCTGGTGAGCGAGGTTTCGGCGAACCCCATGCGCGCCGCAAAGCGCGTCGCATCGTCGCCGACGATCAGGCTGTGCTGGGTTTCCTCCATCACCTTGCGCGCGACCGAGATCGCCTTTTTGACCCGTTTCAGGCAGCCGACGGCACCGGCATCGTGGGTCGGCCCCCACATGATCATCGCATCGAGCGTGGTTTCACCGACCTCGTTCGGAACGCCGCCGGCGCCGACCCAATAATCGCCGAGCAGTTCGACATGGTTGATCGCTTTTTCGACGACATCGAGCGCCGACGCGCCCGCGGCGAGCATCGGCCAGCCGATGGCATTGGCGCCGGGGCCGAAATCCCATGTGGTCAGGATGAAGGGCTTGCCGGTCGGAATCGCTTTCGGCTTTGCCGGTTTCGCCGATGCCTGCGCCGCGCCGAGCGTGGCCAGTCCAGCCGCCCCGGCGCCGAACGCCCGCCGCGAAATACCCGTGTCATCTGTTGCCATCGCCCGTCCTCCTGATCGCGAGGCTAGCGGGGTGCCGATCAAGCCGCAATCGGTCCCTTGAAGATGAAGAACGCCCCCGCCGCGATCAGGCCGAAGCCGACCAGATGGTTTACGGTGAGCTTTTCGCCGAGCCAGAAGGCCGCGAAGCCGGCGAAGACGATCAGTGTGATTACTTCCTGCAACGTCTTGAGTTCGGCGGCGGTGTAAACGCCATAGCCGATGCGGTTGGCAGGCACGGCGAGGCAATATTCAAAGAAAGCGATGCCCCAAGCGATCAGCACCGCGAGCCACAACGGCCGCGACATATCACCCAGATGCCCATACCAGGCGAAAGTCATGAAGATGTTCGAGATGATAAGCAGCCCGATGGGCGCGAGAAAGGCGGTCATGGCTTTTCCTTTGTCCGCCGCGGATCGCGGACCGACGACCCATACGCCGTTCGCCCTGAGCTTGTCGAAGGGCCGTTCTTTCTTTTGATGTCGAAAGAAAGAACGGTGCTTCGACAGGATCAGCACAAACGGAATGGGGAAAAGTTGGGCGCCTTAAAAATCCAGCGGCCCGTCGAGTTCCTTCACCTGCCACGGCAGGCCATGCTTGTTCAGCATCGCCATGAACGGATCGGGGTCCATCTGCTCCATGTTGAACACGCCGTCACCAACCCAAGTGTTCGTCACCATCATCGCGGCGCCAATCATCGCAGGGACACCGGTGGTATAGCTGACTGCCTGGTTGCCGGTTTCGGCAAACGCGTCCTCATGGTCGCAGATATTGTAGAGATAGAGCGTCTTTTCCGTCCCGTCCTTGGCCAAACCGGTGGCGATGACGCCGATGTTGGTCTTGCCCTTGGTCGTTTCGCCCAGGCTCGACGGTTCGGGCAGCACGGCTTTCAGGAACTGCAACGGAACGATCTCGCGGCCTTCGTAGATCACCGGATCGATGCGCGTCATGCCCACATTCTGGAGGACGGTGAGGTGGGTGATATACGCCTCGCCAAAGGTCATCCAGAAACGGATGCGCTTGATTTCGGGCAAGTGCGTTTTGAGGCTTTCGATTTCCTCATGATACATGAGGTACATCGTCTTCGGCCCGACAGCCTCGAAATCGAACTGCTGCTTCACCGACATCGGCGGGGTTTCGACCCAGTCGCCATTTTCCCAGTGGCGCGCGACCGCGGTCACTTCGCGAATGTTGATCTCCGGATTGAAATTGGTCGCGAAATGCTGGCCATGGTCGCCGCCGTTGCAGTCGAGAATGTCGAGCGTGTCGATGCGGTCGAAATGATGTTTTTTAAGCCAGGTCGTGAAGACGCTCGTCACGCCGGGGTCGAAGCCCGAGCCGAGCAGCGCCATCAGCCCCGCGTCCTTGAAGCGGTCCTGATAGGCCCATTGCCAGTGATATTCGAACTTCGCCTCGTCGCGCGGTTCGTAGTTGGCGGTGTCGAGATAATGCGCGCCGGTCGACAGGCACGCCTCCATGATCGTGAGATCCTGATAGGGGAGCGCGAGGTTCACGACATGCGTCGCGCCGATCGAGCGGATCAGCGCCGCGGTCGCATCGATATGGTCCGCGTCGACTTCGGCCGTCTTGATCGTGACGCCGGTGCGTTCCTTCACCGAATCGGCGATCGCGTCGCATTTGAACTTGCGGCGGCTGGCCAGCGTGATGTCGGGAAAGATGTCGGCGTTCATCGCCATTTTGTGCACCGCGACCGAACCGACGCCGCCTGCGCCGATCACCAGAACCTTGCTCATCGAAAATCTCCTGTCGCGGACCTTTGCCGCCTTGTCTTGTATGACGGGCGCTATAGGACGAAGCGATGACACAGCAAAGCCCCGATCCCCTCCTCAGCCCCGCCCGCGCCCCGACGCTGGCGGGGGTCGAACGCGCCGCCGCCAAGGTCGCCGAACTGCTGCCGCTGACCCCGCTGGTGCCGATGGAGGTCGACGGTCGGACCATCTGGTGCAAGGCCGAATGCCTGCAACCCGTCGGGGCGTTCAAGATTCGCGGCGCCTGGCACCGGCTGACCGACCTGACCCCCGAAGAGGCGTCAGCGGGGGTGGTCGGCGTGTCGAGCGGCAATCATGCGCAGGGGGTCGCTTGGGCCGCGAAACGGCTGGGCATTCCGGCGACGATCGTGATGCCCAGCAATGCGCCCAGAATGAAACTGGCGGCGACGCGCGCGCTGGGGGCCGAGGTTGTGCTGTACGATCGGGTGCATGAATCGCGCGATGCGGTGGCGGCGCAGCTGTTGGCCGAGCGCGGCGGGACGCTGGTCCATGCTTATGGCGACCCGTGGATCATCGAGGGACAGGGGAGCGCCGGGATCGAGGCGCGGGCGCAGCTGGCGGCGCGCGGCATAGCCGGACCCGACCAGGTGATCGCGTGCTGCGGCGGCGGCGGATTGTCGGCGGGACTGGCGCTCGCTTGCCCCGATGCCGAGATCATCGCCGTCGAACCCGAGGGGTGGGACGATGTGACGCGCAGTCTGGCCGCAGGCGAAATCCTGTCGGTCGAGGATCTGGCCTATCCGACCGAATGCGATGCGCTGCAGACGCCGCAGACCTGGCCGATCAATTTTGCGGTGCTGCAGGCGCGCGGGGTGCGCGGCGTCGTCGTGACCCGCGATGAGGTGCGCCATGCGATGCGCGTCGCGTTCGAGCGGCTGCATCTGGTGGTCGAACCGGGCGGCGCGGCGGCGCTGGCGGCCGTGCTGGCGGGCAAGGTTGTGCTGGGCGAGGCGACTTTGGTCACCCTGTCGGGCGGCAATGTCGACCCGCAACATTATGCGGAGATTTTGGCGGGCTAAGCGGATACTTATCGGCGCAGATGCGTTGGGACGGGAAAGGAGAAGCGTGATGCAAAAGAGCTTTCTGATCGGCGCCGCGGCACTGCTGGTGCTGAGCGGCTGCGAAAAGGCAGAGGCGCCTGCGCCCGCCGACACGACGACAACCGAAGTACCCGACGAATCAGCGCCGACCGAGACGGCCGACGCGGCAATCGCGCCGCATCGCTTTGCCCCATGGGCGGGCAAATGGACGGGGGTCGAGGGCATGTATGTCATGATCACGACCGCCGAGCCGGGGAAATACAAGCTGGAGATGCAGTCGGACCTCGACACCAAGGGGACGTATGACGGCAGCGACAGCGACGGCGGCATCATGTTCAAGCGCGGCGCCGAGACGCTGACGCTGGTAGCATCGACTGGCGACGCGACCGGTCTGAAATATCTGGCGGGCAAGAAGGACTGCCTGAAGGTCAAGGATGGCGAAGGCTATTGCCGCGATTGATCTGGTAAATTCGTCGTCATTGCGAGGAGCGAAGCGACGCGGCAATCCAGAGTAGGCGGTAACCGCTCTGAATTGCTTCCCCCGGATCACGTCCGGGGTCGCAATGACGATGGAGGGGGTGGGAATGGACCAAATCAGCATTGCTTTGGCAGCCGATCAACCCGCGCTGATCGAAACGCTCGCGCAGGCGTTCCAGGCCGATCCGGCGCTGTCATGGATATTGCCCGACCCCACCCACCGCGCGCGGGCGCTGCGCGGCTTGTTCCGTACCCTTGTCCCCGCCGATATGCGCGCCGGGGTGGCGTTGCGAGCGAGCGGCGACGAAGCGGCGGCGCTGTGGCGCGCGCCGGGGCAAGCGCATGGTGGCACATTGGAGTTCCTGCGCACCGTCGTGCCGCTGATCGCGACCTTCGGCACCGCCTTGCCGCGCGGGCTCAAGGTGCAAGGCGGCATCGACGCGCATTGTCCCGCGGGACGCTTTTGGTATCTCCATTATGTCGGGGTGCGCACCGCGCATCAGGGCAAAGGCCATGGCGGGCGGATCATTCGCGCGCAAACCGCGATCGCCGACACCGAGGGGCTACCGTGCTGGCTGGAAACCGCGACGCCCCCGAATATCCCGCTTTATGAGCGGCTGGGATTCGTCACGCAGGTCGAATGGGACGTGGCGGGTGGCGGGCCGCATTTCTGGGGAATGATGCGGCCGCCAGCCGCTTGAATATTCCCGCCACCTCTCTACGACTTGACGGCGTGGACGGCACTCAATGGTCATCAGGCGCGGACGAGGCGCGCGCGCAGCTGACGGCGGCGTTGACCGCCGTCGGGCGCGGCGACCGCGCGGCGCTGCGCCGGGTCTATGACATGACCGCCGCGAAACTATTTGGAATCTGTCTCCGTATCTGTGGCGAGAGGGCCAGTGCGGAGGATGTTTTGCAGACCGTCTATATCAAGGTGTGGGAGCGTGCAGGGCAGTTCGATGCCGCGCGCGCCAGCCCGATCACCTGGCTGGCGACGATAGCACGTAACGGCGCGATCGACTGGCGGCGGTCTGTTGCCGGGCGGACGGTGCGCGATACTTTGCCGGAACATGCAGCCTTTGCGGTGGCCGACGACAGCCCGCTCGCGGACCAGTCGATGGTCGTTGCGGAGCAGGGCGAGCAGCTGCACCGGTGTCTGGGCGAACTTGAGGATCGGACCCGCCTGTGTATCCGCTCAGCCTTTTTCGACGGGTCGACCTATGCCGATCTTGCGGCACGCGAAAATGTGCCGTTGGGGACGATGAAAAGCTGGATACGGCGCGGGTTGCTGCGCCTGAAGGATTGTCTTGGCGATGGATGACCATCTGACGCCCGCCGAGCAGCGCGACGCGCTTGCCGCCGAACTGGCGCTTGGCCTGCTTGAGGGGCAGGCGCGCGCCGATGCGCTGCGGCTGTCGCTCAGCGATCCCGAATTTGCGGCGCTGGTCGCGGCGTGGGAGGCGAAGCTGGCGCCGTTGCACGGCGAATGGGCCGATGCTCAGCCCGGCGATGCGGTGTGGAGCGCGATCGAACGACAGTTGGTCGAGCGGCCCGCCGCGAGCGTCACGGCGATCGAAACACGGCTGCGCCGCTGGCGCGCCGGAGCGCTGCTGTCGGGGGCCGTCGCGGCCGCGCTGGCGGTTGTGTTGATCACCCAGCCGGTGCCGACGCCCGTATCCGCCGCGCCGCAACTCGCGGTGGCGCGGATCGAAAGCGATGCGGCGGGGCCACTGGTGCTGGCGCGCTATGACCAGAGCAATGGGCTGATGCAACTGCGCATCCATGGCTTTAAGCCCGGGGCGCTCGCCCCTGAATTGTGGGTTATTCCCGAAGGCGGTCCGCCCGTCTCGCTCGGGCAGATCGGCCATGCGGGTAAGGCCGAAATGACGATGCCGCCGCCGCACCGCCTGTTGATGACCGAAGGCGCGACGCTGGCGATCACGATGGAGCCGGTGTCAAAGACGCCGCATCCGGCACCCAGCGGCGTCGCGGTCGCTTCCGGAAAAATCATCACAATCTGACGCTGCTGTGCATCCGCCGCCGGGGCGCCGCCGTAGCTGCGGCGCATCCCGCATTTCCGGGCTGCCAGAAACCAGAGGATCGTATGATGAAACTTTCCAAACTCTCCGCGTCGCTCGCTGCTTTGATGATGGTTGCCGGGGGCGGCGCCGCGCTGGCCAACCCGATGGTCGGTGGGGCCGCGATGTACGAAACCAAGAACATCGTCGAAAATGCCGTCAATTCAAAGGATCACACGACGCTGGTCGCGGCAGTGCAGGCTGCCGGGCTGGTCGATACGCTCGCCAGTCCCGGGCCGTTTACCGTCTTTGCCCCGACCAACGCCGCGTTCGGCAAGCTGCCCGCCGGCACCATCGACACGCTGCTGAAGCCCGAGAATAAAGGCACGCTGACCGCGGTCCTGACCTATCATGTCGTGCCCGGCACGCTGACCGCCGCCGATCTGGCCGCCAATGCCAAGGCCAACGGCGGCAAGGCCGTGCTCACCACCGTGCAGGGCGCCAAGCTGACCGTGTGGGGCAAGGATGGCAAATGGTATGTCACCGATGCCAAGGGCGGCCAGGCACAGATCACCATCGCCGACGTCCGGCAGTCGAACGGCGTGATCCACGTCGTCGATGGCGTATTGCTGCCGGGCTGAGACCCCTTTCCCCGGCACAGGTGCGGTCCGTCCACTTCCCTCCCGGGACGGGCCGCATTGCGGGAGCCAAGTCGTCGCGGATCGCTACCGGATTACGATCCGATTTCCCGAGCGAAGACGAGGGACGGGTTCGAGCGTAGCGAGAACGCTAACGCCGCCGTCTCGACTGCGCTCGACTTAGTCCCTCGCCTTCGCTCGCGAATGCGGGTTAAATCAACACCATATGGGCTATTCGTCGAACCCCACAAAGCGCGCAGCGGCTTCGACGCTCTTGCGGTTCGATACCACCGCATTGGCGGGAAAGCCCTCGTCGGGCCAGCCGAGCGCGACGCAAATCATGATCACCTGATCATCGGGGATTTTGGCGTGTTCGCGCACCACCGGGCTTTGCATGATGCCCTGGCTGTTGATGACGCAGCCCAGCCCGCGCGACCAGGCGGCGTTGACCAGCGCGTTGGTGACGGCGCCGCAGTCAAAGGGCGCGATGTCGCTGCCGAGCAGGACGCGATCATAGGTCACGACGATGCTGACCGGCGCGTCGAACTGGCGAAAACCGCGCAGCACCCAATCCTGCCGCCCGTCCTTGTCGTCGCGGTCGATGCCCATCGCCCCGAACAATTGCTTGGCGACCTCGATCTGGCGGCCGCGATGTTCGTCGGGGATCGTGGTGAAGCGGCGAAACTCGCGGCTGTCGGCCGTCCCCGCCAATATGCCGTCGGTGTTGCCGCGGCGGATCGCGTCGAGCGGCGACCCGGTGACGACCGAGAAATTCCAGCATTGGTTGTTGAACGACGAGGGTGCGCGCATCGCGACCGCGATGATCTCGGCGATCAGGTCCTTGGGAACAGGTTTGTCGAGGAAGCCGCGGATCGAGCGGCGCCCCAGCACGACATCGTCAAAACCGATTGTCTCGCTCACGCGGCTTTCTGAAGCCCCAGCTCCAGCCGACCCCAGATTTCGACCAGCGCAGACGTCAGTTCGCGCATCATCGCTTCGTCATGCGCCGGGCCGGGGGTGAAGCGCAGCCGTTCGGTGCCGCGCGGCACAGTCGGGAAATTGATCGGCTGAACGTACACGCCATATTCGGCGAGCAATATGTCGCTGATCTTTTTCGCGCGCACCGGATCGCCGACCATCAGCGGGACGATGTGGGTGGTCGAATCCATCACCGGCAGGCCGGCGTCGCGGAAGCATTGCTTCAGATAGCCGGCATTGGCCTGCTGCGCCTCGCGCTCGGCGCTTGAGCTTTTCAGATGGCGGACGCTGGCGAGCACCCCGGCGACGAGCACCGGCGAGAGGCTGGTGGTAAAGATGAAGCCCGGCGCATAGCTGCGGATGACGTCGATGATATTCTTGTCGGCGGCGATATAGCCGCCCATCACGCCGAACGCCTTGCCCAGCGTCCCCTCGATGATCGTCACGCGGTCGGCGGCTTCGTCGCGGTCGGTGATGCCGCCGCCGCGCGGGCCATACATGCCGACGGCATGGACTTCGTCGCAATAGGTCAGCGCGTTATATTTGTCGGCCAGATCGCAGATCGCGTGGATCGGGGCGACGTCGCCGTCCATCGAATAAACGCTTTCAAACGCGATCAGCTTGGCGGCTTCGGGATCATCCTCGGCCATCAATTCTTCGAGGTGCGCCAGATCATTGTGGCGCCACACCCGCTTGTCGCAGCCCGAATTGCGGATGCCCGCGATCATCGACGCGTGGTTAAGTTCGTCCGAATAGATGATGCAGTTGGGCAGCAATTTGCCGAGCGTGCCGAGCGTCGCTTCGTTCGATATATAGCCCGATGTGAACAGCAGCGCGCCGTCCTTGCCGTGCAGGTCGGCGAGTTCATGCTCTAGGTCGATGTGATAATGGGTGTTGCCGCCGATGTTGCGGGTGCCGCCCGAACCGGCGCCGACGTCGTGCAGCGCATATTCCATCGCTTCGACGACCTTGGGATGCTGGCCCATCGCAAGATAGTCGTTCGAGCACCACACGGTGATCGGTTTCGGCCCGTTATGACCGGCAAAGCAGCGCGCATTGGGGAAGGAGCCGCGGTTGCGCAGGATGTCGATAAAGACCCGGTAGCGGCCCTCTTCGTGCAGCCGGTCGATCGCGCGAGCGAAGATATCGTTATAGTTCAATTTGCAGCCCCGCAGTCAGGTGCCAAATCCAGGCATGTTTGCCGCTCCTTCAGGGCGGCAGTTAACAGGCGGCCCAATAACGGTGAATCGGGCTGAAATCCAGTGCGAACGATTCGCAAACTATTCCATCGATCTGTGTGATCGATGCGTTGCCACACCCTATTATCGTCGCGTCGTCGCGTACCGGTCCGCCGACCCGCGTTGCAACGATATGGAAATTGCGGTTGAGATCGTTTTTGACCATGCCGTCACGACGCGGTTCGCAGGAGCTATCCGATGCGTTTGGTCACAATTGTCTCGCTGTCGATCGCCGCACTTGGGCTGGGCGTTTCGGCCTCTAAACCGGCGCCCGCCCCGTTCGAGGGATCGTGGCTGCGCTGCGATACCAATGCCGGTTACCGCGTTTGTGGCTATGCGCAGACGACCCAGCGCGGGCAGCGTGTTTGCGGCATCGAGGGTTATGTGGCGACAAACAGCTTTTACCACACGCGGTTCGTGGGGACCGCCGAAGGAACGTCGGCGCGGATCGACAAAATCTGTGGACGCCCCGGATCGGAAACCGACACCCATTGCGCCGATCAGGCGCCGCGCCACCTCGATCCGAGCGAAAAGGTCGGCTGGGGGACGTCGCGCGACAAATTCTATGTTTGCAAGGGCCGGATTCACGGCAGGTCCGACGACCAGCTTTTCGATTGTGCGACGGCGGTCCGCGATGCCGGGATGCCCAAAGTTCGTCGGCTACCCAAAAGCGACGGCCCGGACGAAATCGAGCGCGCCTGGCTGGCGTCCTGCACCGCAGGACGCGAATAGCAATCAGATCGTCTCGATCCGGTCGATGCCATAGGGAGCCAGCGTTGCGAGCGGTGGTGGCGGGCGGTCGGCGCTGCGGGTGAACACCGCGAGGCCGGGGGTAACGGCGGCGGGCCATGGCTGGCCCTGTGTCAGATCGGCGATCCGCCGCGCGATGCCCTCGGCTCCGTCGATCAACCTCACGTTCGGACCCGCTGCGGCCTGCAATTCCTCCGCCAGCAACGGGAAATGGGTGCAGGCGAGGACGATGACGTCGATCGCATCGCCGCCCGGTTGATCGCGGAGGCCCGCAACCGCGCGGGCGATCACCGCGGGATCGACCGGCTCGCCGCGCAGCTTGGCCTCGGCCCCGGCGACCAGGCCCGGACTGCCGTAGCGCAGCACGATCTTGTCGCCCGCAAACCGCGCGCTGAGGGCATCGACATAGGGCTGGCGCACCGTCGCTTCGGTGCCGAGCACCCCGATGACGCCGCTC
Source organism: uncultured Sphingopyxis sp. (assembly GCA_964502035.1). Classification (GTDB taxonomy): domain Bacteria; phylum Pseudomonadota; class Alphaproteobacteria; order Sphingomonadales; family Sphingomonadaceae; genus Sphingopyxis. The sequence continues at coordinate 22,954 of CAZCUW010000049.1, forward strand.
CTGGTCAGCGCGGCGGCGGGCTTGATCGCGGGGACGGTGCCGACGATCGGCAGATCGAGCGCGGCGCGAACATGCGCCAGCGCGATCGTCGAGGCCGTGTTGCACGCGATCACCGCCAGCCGCGGCTGGTAGCGTTCGACGAGGCGGCCAAGCAGCGCCGGGACGCGCGCTGCCAGTTCAGCCTCGCTTTTCTGGCCATAAGGCAGCCCGGCATAGTCGGCGGCATAGACTGTTCGCGCGGTCGGCAGCAGCGCGCGCGTGGGGCCAAGGACGGTCAGGCCGCCAAGGCCGGAGTCGAAGAACAGGATGGGGGCGTCGGGGGCGGGGGTCATG